>CAWHCI010000006.1:0-403725 GCA_963827775.1 uncultured Acidimicrobiaceae bacterium
GATCGTCTCGGTGAGCGCCGCGACCGTGCCGAGCAGCCCCGAGAACTCGGCCGGGATCACCAGCTTGGTCGCCCGGCCGTCGCCGATCGTCTCGAGCGCCTGGAGGTACTCGACGGTCAGCACGTTGTTGTCGGCGTCCGCCTCCTTGATGCCGGTCAGCCGGGCGTTGGCAGCAGCACCCTCACCCTCGACCGAGCATCTGCAGGCGCAACTTGTCGGCCACGGCACGCAGCTCGATCGCCTCGGCATCGCCCTCGGCGTCGAGCACAGCAGCTTCCTTGCGACCCTGCGGCGGCGAGCACCGCCGCCTGCTTCTCACCGTCGGCACGGGCGATCGCCGCCTCCTGATAGCCCTGTGGCCTCGGTGACCGTGGCACGACGGTCGCGCTCGGCGCGCATCTGCGCGTGCATCGCCGAGACGATGTCCGGCGGCGGATCGATCCGCTGGATCTCGACCCGGACGACCCGGACACCCCACTTGTCGGTGGCGTCGTCGAGCACCTCGCGCAACTGGGTGTTGATCGTGTCGCGCGAGGTGAGCGCCTTGTCGAGCTCGAGGTCGCCGATCAGGTTACGCAGGTTCGTCTGGGCCAGCTTGGTGATGGCGGTGAAGAAGTCGGCCACGTTGTAGACGAGCCGCTGCGGGTCGGTGGCCTCGTAGTAGACGACGGCGTCGACCGACACGACGACGTTGTCGGCGGTGATGACCTCCTGCGGCGGCACGTCGACGACCTGCTCGCGCATGTCGATGAGCTGCATCGTCTCGATGAACGGCACGATCAGCGTGAGGCCCGGATCGTGGGTCGTCTTGTACTTGCCGAGGCGCTCGACGAGACCGCGCTGGTACGGCCGAACGATCTTCACGGCGGCGACGAGCGCGGCCAGAGCCGATGATCGCGATGACCACGATCAGGATGACGGCAACGGTCATGTCTGCTCCTTCTTCTGGGAGAAGGCCTCGGCCGGCGGCGACGGCAGGGTCGGATGGTTCCTGCCCGTCTCCGCCGGGCGGCGGGGCGGTTAGGTCGATGAATCGGGGGCGAGTGGTGCGACGACGACGCGGGTGCCCTTCATCGCGAGCACCCGCACCTTCGCGCCCTGCGCGAGCCGGTATGCGCCGTCGGTGACAGCGCCCCACACCTCGCCGTCGACGCTGACGCGGCCTGCTGCGTGGTGTCGTCGGGTTCGATCGGCGTCGTGACGATCGCCGTGAGGCCGACGAGACGGTCGGCGCCGACGCCCGGGTCCATCGTGTGTTCCTTCATGAACCGCTGAGCCCAGCGATAGAGGATCGCGAACAGGATCGCGCCGCCGAAGACGAAGACCGCCCACTGGATCTCGATCGACACGTCGTAGAACGCCAGGATCGCCGCGATGAACGCCGATCCCGCCCACGGCAGGACGATGAACGAACCGCCGACGACGACGAGTTCGATGAGCGCGAACATCACGGCGACGCCGAGCCAGATCCACGGCCACACGTCGAGGTCGATGCCCAAGTCGAGGACGGCGAGCAACATGGGTACCACACTAGGTCGGGTCTGTGACGAACCCGTGACAACGAACGGGCTCCCGCGACCGGTGCCGTGACGGCACGTTGTGTGCCACGAGGGCCCGGGCGCGACGATGGTGGGCGTGGCGGTCGAGCGATGGAGCGATGTGCTGACCCTGATCGCGTGCCTGGTCGGGTTGGTCGTGGTCGTGCTGGCCTGGCCGCGCCGGAAACAGAGCCATCGGGCCGACCGCCTCCGACACCCGTCCCCGCCTCCACCGATCGCCGTCAAGCTCGACACGATCGGCGACGCGGCACGGTGGCGTGTGGCCAACCGACACGCGATTCTCAACGCCACGATCGAGATCGTGACGTTCCGCCGAACGGGCTCGGAGGATCCCTGGGTGAGCGAGCCGATCGTCGAGCCGATCCGACTCTCCCCCGGCCGCTCCACGACACTGCCGACGGTGGTGCCCGACACGGCCGTCGCGTACGACGTGGTGGTCGCATGGACGCTGCATCATCTCGGCGACGACGTACAGGACCGGCGGACCTTCACGATCGACCCGAACGCGTTCCCGCCCCCCGTGCATGCGGTGGTTCCGGTCGCCGGCCCGGTGCGAGGTCTGAGGGTGGTCTACGGCGTGATCGCCGTGCTCCTGTGTGCGGGAACGCTGCTCGCTGCGTGGCGTCTCGCCGATCCCCCGGACGGAGTCTCCTCGGCGACGCTCTGCCCCGCCGGACACCTCACCGGCGCCGGCTTCGGTCGAGACGCCCACCACGATGGAGCCGTCGGCACCCGCGACGTCGCTGATCACCGCGGTGCCTGCCACGGCCGCGACGCCGACCACCTCGGCCACGCCCGCCGGTACGGCACCGCCGCCGGCCGGCACCACGGTTCCGTCGCCGACATCGAGCACCACGTCATCGACGACGTCGAGCACCACATCGAGCACCACATCGACCACCTCGTCGACCACCTCGTCGACGACGACGTCGACCACCACGGCTCCCACGACGACCGTGCCGGGCGACCCGCGACGGGTGGACATCACCGGACGCGTCGCCGACTGCCGCTTCGGACCCGACTGTCTCATCGCGAGCTTCGCCCTCATCGGGTTCCCGGACGAGGGCGACTACGTCTGCGAGTTCGCCGACGGCACCCGGTTCACGTTCCGATACGACGGCAGCAGCGCCGACGACGCGTGTTCGACGTCGGGGACGTCGATCACCGTCGAGGTCGACGGCGTCAGGTCGGCCACGATCACCCGCGAGTCACTGAACGGCACATGACGACCATCGCGTTACCGAGGTCGGTGCCGGGCTGCCGATACGGCACTCACCTGTGCGTCGTGGCAGAGTCGGCCGGTGCCCCCACCCCACCCTGACGGCGCCTCACCGGCGAGTCCCAGTCGTCTGCTGACGCCGGAGTTCGGTGTGTTGATGGTGGCATCGGTGCTGTACTTCGGCGGCGTCGGGATCCTGAATGCACTCGTTCCCACCTACGTCGTCGACGAACTGAACGGCACCGAGGCCACGGCCGGGACCGTGATGGGATCGATCGCGATCACGTCGCTGCTGACCCGACCGATCTTCGGTCGCATCGCCGACCGCCACGGGGCCCGTCGCATCCTGCTGATGGGCACCCTTCTGTCCGCGGTCGCAATGGCCATCCTGCGGCTCGGGCCGGAATCTCTGGAGGTCGTCGTCGCATCGCGGCTCGTGCTCGGCGCGGGCATGTCGGCCATGTTCACCGGGTCCACGCTGCTGGCGGTCACGCTCGCCCCACCCCTGCGGCAGGGCCAGGCCGCCAGCCTGATGCTCGTGTCGGTCCATGCCGGTCTCGGGGTCGGCCCGATCCTGGGTCTGTACATCCTCGACCGGTGGAACTACGACCGGGTCTGGGCCGTTGTCGGCCTGGCCGCGCTGCTGAGTGCCGTGGTCGTCTCGCAGCTCGGCGCCCACCCGGGCGACCCTCATGCCGCTCCGGCGCCGTTCATCCACCGCGCCGCGCTGCTCCCCGGCGTGGTCACGTTCTTCGGGGTGTTCGCGTTCAACGGATTCCTGACGTTCGCCTCGCTCTACGGACGTGAGGTCGGCGTGCAGGACATCGCACTGCTGTTCACCGCGGCATCGGGCACCATCGTCGTCGTGCGTCTGTTCGCCGGGCACATCCCCGATCGGATCGGGCCGATCCGTGCCGGAACCGGGGCATTGCTGTTGACCTTCGTCGCGACGTTGGTGCTGGCGTTCTGGCAGGAGCCGGCCGGAGCGTTCGCCGGGGCGGTGCTGCTGGCCGGTGGCCTGTCGCTGCAGTCGCCGTCGTTCATCCCGCTCGCCATCGTGAACGTGCCCGACCGCGAACGAGGGTCGGCGATGGCCACGTTCACGGGCTTCTACGACATCGCCGGGGCGGTCATCGGGCCGTTGCTGGGCCTCATCGTCGCCGGGGTGAGCTATCAGGCCGCCTTCTTGTTCACCGGTCTGATGGCGCTCGTGTCGCTCGCTCTGCTGCGGGTGTTCGTGGCACCCCGCTGGCGCCACTCGAAGCGGCTCATGGCGCCGGCCGGTGCGGTCACGTGACACCTTCCCGGACTCCGCCCGGTGACCGCGCCGAGCTGATCTCCGAACTCGTCACCCGCACGATCGTGTTGCTCGAGACCGAGTACCCGAACGTCATGCGGGTCGATCTGCCGGCCGCGCCCGCACGGGCGATCACTCCCAGGGGCGTCCACCCGGCGTTCTACGGCTGCTACGACTGGCACTCCTCGGTCCATTCGCACTGGCAGGTCGTGCGTGCGCTCCACCGCGATGCCGGGGGCGTGGTTCGAGGGGGATGCGACGGCCGTGCTCGACCGGACACTCACGGCAGAGAACGTCGCGGTGGAGATGTCGTGGATCTCGGATCGACCGTCGTTCGAGATGCCGTACGGGATGGCGTGGGCGCTCCGTCTGTGCCGTGAGCTCCGTGGGTGGGACGACGACCGGGCCCGCCGGTGGTCGAGGGCGCTCGCCACGCTGGAGGCCCACGCACTCGGCCGGTTCGAGCGGTACTGCGCGACGCTGACCGTACCGATGCGCGGCGGGCTCCACTCGCAGTCCGCGTTCTCGCTCGGACTGGTGTGGGACAGCGCCGGCGACGGAGCGATGCGGGACGCGGTCGCCGACGCCGCACGCCGCTTCTTCGGTTCCGACACCGCGATCGACCTGCGGTACGAGCCGTCGGCCGCCGACTTCCTGTCACCGGTGTTGAGTGAGGCGGATCTGATGCGCCGCGTGCTCCCGGGGGACGAGTTCGTCGGGTGGCTCGAGATGTTCGCGCCCGAGGGCTTCGACGCCCTGACGCCGGTCGAGGTCGTCGACCCGTCGAACGGCCAGCTCGCGCACTGGGCGGGCCTCAACCTGAGTCGTAGCTGGATGATGGCGTCCATCGCCGACGCCCTACCGCTTGACCATCCGTTCGTTCCGGGGCTGCGGGGCGCGTCCTCGGCCCACACCGAGGCCGGCCTCGCGACGGCGACGCACGACGACCTCATGATCTCGCACTGGGTCCCGACCTTCGCCGTGTTCCTGCTCACCGGCGCTGCGGCCGTCGACACGGGCTGATCGACGGGCTGCCCTCGACGGTCGTGGCCGACACCACGACGATCCTGGCGGTCGGGTCGCGTCCGCTGTCGCTGTCGTTACGGCTCCATGCCACGATGGCCCACATGGAGTACACGCGCTTGGGGTCGTCGGGGTTGGAGGTGTCGAGGTTGTGCCTCGGGTGCATGGGGTTCGGCGAGGCGTCGGGCCGGGTGCACGAGTGGGCGGTCGACGAGGCGGCGAGCCGCCCCATGATCGAACGGGCGCTCGAGCTCGGGATCAACTTCTTCGACACCGCGAACGTCTACTCGGTCGGCTCCAGCGAGGAGATCGTCGGCTCGGCGCTGCGCGACATCGCCGACCGCGACGACGTGGTGATCGCCACCAAGGTGTACTTCCCGATGCGCGGACGGACGCCGCAACTCGCTGGGGCTGTCGCGCAAGGCGATCATGGCCGAGGTCGACCACAGCCTGCGCCGTCTCGGCACCGACTACATCGACCTCTACCAGATCCACCGCTTCGACGAGCACACGCCGGTCGAGGAGACGATGACGGCGCTGCACGACGTCGTGACGAGCGGCAAGGTCCGCTACATCGGCGCGTCGTCGATGTGGGCGTGGCAGTTCGCCAAGATGCAGTACACCGCCGAGCGCCTCGGCTGACGCGGTTCGTGTCGATGCAGAACCAGTACAACCTGCTGCAACGCGAGGAGGAGCGGGAGATGCTGCCGCTGTGCGCCGATCAGGGCGTCGGCGTCGATCCCGTGGAGCCCGCTGGCGCGCGGGTTGCTGGCACGTCGGTGGGACGTGACGACGACACGCCGCGAGTCCGACGGGCTCATCGACGCGCGCTTCAGCGAGGAGGTCGACCGCCCGATCGTCGACCGGGTCGCCGAGGTCGCGGACGCCAGAGGCCTGCCGATGGCGCAGGTCGCCATGGCCTGGGTGATGGCCAACCCGGTCGTGTCGTCGCCGATCGTCGGCGCCACGAAGGTGCACCACATCGAAGATGCGGTGGCGGCGCTCGAGGTCGAGTTGACCGACGACGAACGTTCGCTGCTGGAGGCGCCGTACCGGCCCAAGCCGGCGTCGTTCTGACCCCGTCACCGGAGCGAATGCGGACCCGCGGATCCGCGGTCCGATCGCTCTCACCGATGCACCTGGATCTCGCGATCGGAAACAACTGTGACCAGGCATGATGGGCCGTCGATCGAACACCTGTACGATACTGGTATGTCGATCGAATCCGAGCTGGCCGAGGTGGCAGGTCGGCTGAACCTCGAGAACGCGACACTCGTGCGCCTCGGCGAGCGAGTCGTCATCGATCGTGTCTGGCAGGAAACCGGCATGCGCTCCCCCGCCGAGTACCTCGCGCTCAGGGCAGGCCTGTCGCCCGAGCGGGCGAAGGCCATCGTCCGGGTGGCCGAACGGCGATCCGAGTTCCCCGTCGTGATGGCGGCGTTCGAGCGTGGCGAGCTCTCGCTCGAGCAGGTGGTGGAAGCGGTCAAGGCACCGGCCTGGGCCGACTCGCTCGTCGCCGGCTTCGTGTCGATCGCTCCGGTGTCCAAGCTGCGACGGGCGATGCGCTCGAACATGTTCGAGGGTCATCCCGACGAGCCGGACGCCGAGCCGATCCCGGCGTGCGACCGAGTGTCGTTCGGCGTCGGTCGCGACGGCCGCTGGAGGATCCGCGGCGAACTCGGCGCCGACGAGGGCCGTCGTGTCGAGGCGGCCCTGGCCGAACGCAAGGATGCGCTGTTCGGAGCAGGCGACGAGACGGTCACGTGGCCCGAGGCGTTCGTGTCGTGTTTCGACCGATCGCTCGGTTCGGTCGAGTCGATCGCTCGGCGTGAGCACTATCGCACCTGGTTCCACATCGACGTGTCCGATGGCGCGATGACGACCACCGACGGCTGGCAGGTGCCGATGGCGATCCGGGAACACGTCCTCTGCGACGGCGTCGTGCAACCCGTGTGGGAGCGAGACGGTTCCCCGTTCTCGGTGGGCCGTGCTCAGCGCATCGTGCCCGACCGCACGCGTCACATCGTCGAGCGCCGTGACCGCGGCTGCCGAGTGCCCGGGTGCACCGCCGATCGCTTCGTCGAGGTCCACCACATCGTGCACTGGTCGGCCGGTGGCCGAACCGACACGCCCAACCTGATCAGCCTGTGCCCGAAGCATCACCGCATGCACCATCAGGGCGGTCTCGGGGTCAGCGGCAACGCCGACCGCTTCGACCGGGTGGTGTTCACCGACTCGAACGGCAAGGTGATCGGCGGGGTCGATCCGCCGATCGTTCAGGTCCATCCCCCGCCGAGGCCGCACAACGGGTACGACCCACCACTCACCGGCAGATTCGACTGGAACTGGATCGGCCTCGGCTGGGTCCATCCCGAGCAACGAGAGCGACTCCGAGCGCAAGCTGCCCACGCCCGCCCAGGGGCGGCCTAGCCCAATCGCAGTGGGGGTTCAGTCGACTCGGGGGATCATTCGCAGGCCCAGTTCGGCGATCTGTTCGGGGTCGCCGGGGATGGGGCTGTTGGTCATCGGGTCGGCGCCGCGACTGCGTCTTCGGGAAGGCGATGACCTCGCGGATGTTCTCCTCGCCCGCCAGGATCGCCACCAGGCGGTCGATGCCGAACGCGAACCCGCCGTGGGGCGGCGCGCCGTAGTCGAACGGGTCGAGCAGGAACCCGAACTTGCGCTCGGCCTCCTCCTCGCTGATGCCGAGCGCGGCGAAGACCCGGCGCTGCAGCTCGGGCTCGTGGATTCGGATCGCAGCCGGAACCGAGCTCCCAGCCGTTGAGCACCAGGTCGTAGGCGATCGAGCGGACCGCCATCGGGTCGGTGTCGAGCTTGTCGACGTCGTCGGGGTGCGGCATCGTGAACGGGTGGTGGCCCGGCTTGGGCCGGCCCGTCTCCTTGTCGACGCCGTCGAACAGCGGGAAGTCGACGACCCAGACGAACTTGTACGGACCCTCGTGCACCGGCGGACGCCCGAGCTCGATGCGCAGCAGGCCGAGCACCTCGCACGTGGTCATCCACTCGTCGGCGACGATCAGGACGAGGTCGCCCGTCGTCGGCGCCCATCGTGCGCCGTGATCGCCGCTGACTCGTCGTCGGACAGGAACTTGGCGACCGGCGAGTCGAAGCCGTCGGCCGTGCGTCTTGATCCAGACGAGGCCCTTGGCCCCGAGCGACTTGGCCCGGTCGGTGAGCTTGTCGAGCTGGTTGCGGCCGTAGTCGCCGGCCGCACCGTCGGCACGTGGATGCCCTTGATCGCGCCGGCGCCGGCGAACGCCTTGAACTCGGTGCCGGCGAACACGTCGGTGAGCTCGACCAGCTCCATGCCGAAGCGCAGGTCGGGCTTGTCGATGCCGAAGCGGTCCATGGCGTCGTGCCAGGTGATGCGCTCGATCGGGTCGGGCCGCTCGCCCGTCGACCGCCTCGGCGGCGTCGAGCACCGCCTCGCGAGACCGCGTCGAGCACGTCGTCCTGGTCGACGAAGCTCATCTCGACGTCGAGCTGCATGAACTCGAACTGACGGTCGGCACGGAGGTCCTCGTCGCGCAGGCAGCGGGCGATCTGGTAGTAGCGGTCGATGCCGCCGACCATGCAGCAGCTGCTTGAACAGCTGCGGCGACTGCGGCAGGGCGTAGAACGAGCCGGGCTCCTTGCGCGACGGGCACGACGAAGTCGCGAGCGCCCTCGGGGGTCGACGGCATGAGCATCGGCGTCTCGACCTCGACGAAGCCCTGGCGCTCCATCGCCGTGCGCATCGCCGCGTTGACCGCCGAGCGGATCCGCAGGTTCTTCTGCATCCGCTCGCGACGCAGGTCGAGGTAGCGGTACTGCAGGCGGATGGTCTCGTCGACGTCGTCGGCGCGGTCGTCGAGCGGGAACGGCGGCGGCGTCGGCCTTGCGGAGGATCTCGACCTCGCAGTCGCCGACCTCGATCTCGCCGGTCGGCAGGCTCGTCGTTGACCGTGCCCTCGGGTCGCGCCCGGACCACGCCGGTGATGCGCACGCACGTACTCGGACTGCGCACGTCGACGTCGTCGTCGACGACGCACTGCATGATGCCGGTGTGGTCGCGCAGGTCGACGAAGGCGAGGTGCTCGCCGTGCTCGCGGCGGCGGTCGACCCAACCGCGCAGCGAGACGGTCTGGCCGATGTGCTCGGCGCGGAGTTCGCCGCACTGTGGGTGCGCATGGACGGTGCTGGTCATGGTTGGCCTTCTCTGGAGACGTTGCTGGAGAGTCGGCGATCGAGGTCGGCGTCGACGGGCGACCGGCGTGCTGCGCCGTCGCCTCGTATCGGAGTCGGCGAACGACGACGACGCCGGCGTCGAGCTCGTCGTCGCCGACGATGACGGCGAAGCGCGGCACCGACTGCGGTCGGCGGCCTTCATCTGGGCCTTCATGCTGCGGCTGCTCGTACGCCCGATCGCGCGGACACGCCGGCGGCCCGGAGCTCGGTCGGTGATCGCGAGCGCGTGCTCGCCACCCGTCGTGTCGACGACGAACACGTCGACGCTCGGTGTCGGGTGCCGCGAAGACACCTTCGTCGTCGCAGGCGAGCAGGATGCGGTCGACGCCGAGCGCGAACCCGATGCCGGCGGTGGGCGGGCCACCGAGCGCCTCGACGAGGCCGTCGTAGCGACCGCCGCCACCGAGGGCGTTCTGGGCGGAGTCGAGCGTGCCGCCCGCGAACTCGAACGTCGTGCGGCGGTAGTAGTCGAGCCCGCGGACGAGCTTGAGTTCGAGCGTCGAACGGGATGTCGAGCGCGCGCAGCCCGGCCTGCACCGCGGCGAAGTGCTCGGCGGCGTCGTCCGACCAGAAGTCGACGATCGTCGGTGCCGCGGCGATGATCGGCTGCGTCCTCGCTCGCGCTTCGAGTCGAGCACCCGCAGCGGGTTCGTTGCGAGCGTCACCCGGCTCTGCTCGGACAGGTCGTCGGCCGGCGCCTCGAAGTGCTCGCGAGCGCCTCGACGTAGCGGGCACGGTCGTCGGGCTCGCCGAGCGAGTTGACGCAGCAGCGTGACCTGTCGCAGCCCGAGCCGGCGGTAGAACTCCCAGCCGAGCGCGATCACCTCGACGTCGAGGTGCGGGTCGTCGACGCCGAGCACTTCGATGCCGACCTGGTCGAACTGGCGGTAGCGGCCGCGCTGCGGCTTCTCGTAGCGGAAGTTGGAGCCGGTGTACCAGATCTTCCACGGCGTCGTCGGCCGGTGCTCGACGATAGGCCCGGCAGACGCTGGCGGTCAGCTCGGGCCGCAGCGCGACGTGGCGGTCGCCCTTGTCGACGAAGTCGTACATCTCCTTGGTGACGACGTCGGTGGCCTCACCGATCCGGGTGAACACGCCGAGGTCCTCCAACATCGGCGGGATCACCTGCTCGTAGCCCGCCGCCTCGACGACCTCGGCGAACACGTCGTTGAGACGGCGCCAACGAGCCGACTCGGGCGCGAGGATGTCACGCATCCCTGGGCTGGTCTGGAACGTCGGCACGGCGAGCCAGGCTAGCGGTGCGACTCCGGCGACCGAGCCCCCGGTTCAGCTGACGATCGCTGCCGCCGGGGACGATGCGGTGCACGTCGTACACCGCGTCGATCCGCTTGATCGTGTTGAGCACCGAGCCGAGCTGGGCTGCGCTCGACATCTCGAACTCGAAGCGCATCTTGGCGACACGATCGTCGCCGACGATCGTCTCGCACGACGGTGATGTTGACGCCCTGCTCGCCGACGCGCGTTCGCGACGTCGCGCAGCAGCCGTGAACGGTCGAGCGCGACGACCTCGACGCCGGCGGTGTACGAGCTCCTCGCGGCGATCGCCGTCCCACTCGACCTCGATCATGCGGGCCGCCTGATCCTGCGCCAGCGACATGGCGTTGGCGCAGTCGTGACGGTGCACGCTGACACCCCGCGACCGCGGGTGACGAAGCCGATGATCTCGTCGCCGGGCACCGGCGTGCAGCAGTTGGCGAGCCGGACCATGACGTCGTCGAGCCCCTCGACGTGGACGCCGGCGCGTCGCCGCTGCCGTCGTCGTGGTGGCGACGCGGCTCGAACACCGTCGTCGGCAGCTGCTCGGGCAGATCGCCGCGTGCGGAACAGGCGCGACGATCCGCTGCGCGACGCTGCGCGCCGACACGTGGTGCTCGCCGATCGCCGCGAGGAACGTGTCGACGTCGGTGTAGCTGTGCTCGACGATCACCTCGGCGAACTGCTCGGAGTTCCAGATCTTCTGCACCGGGCAGGCCCTCACGCCGGAACTCGTCGGCGAGGTCGTCGCGACCCTGTGCGATCATGTCGTCGCGGCGCTCGCGGCTGAACCACTGCCGGATCTTGTTCTGCGCCCGGTGCGAGGCGACGAAGCCGAGCCAGTCCTGCGACGGGCCGGCCGTCTCGACCTTCGACGTGAAGATCTCGCACGTGTCACCGCTGCTCGAGCGTGTCGTCGAGCGAGACGAGCCGGCCGTTGACCTTGGCGCCGATGCACGCGATGCCCGACCTCGGTGTGCACGGCGTAGGCGAAGTCGACCGGCGTCGACCCGACCGGCAGCGTGATGACCTTGCCCTTCGGCGTGAACACGAAGACCTCGTCCTGCTCGAGGTCGGTCTTCAGGTTCTGCATGAACTGGGCGGGATCGGTGACCTCGGCCTGCCAGTCGATGATCCGGTTGAGCCAGTCGATGTCGTTGGCGTTGCCGTCGCCCTTGTACGCCCAGTGCGCGGCGACGCCGAGCTCGGCGCGCTGGTGCATCTCGCGGGTGCGGATCTGCACCTCGATCGGGCGGCCCTGCCGGCCCGATCACCGTGGTGTGCAAGCTCTGGTAGAGGTTGAACTTGGGCATCGCGATGTAGTCCTTGAAGCGACCGACCACCGGCCGCCAGCGGCCGTGGATGCTGCCGAGCGCGGCGTAGCAGTCCTTGATCGAGTCGACGATCACCCGGACCGCGACGATGTCGAAGATCTCGTCGAACTCGCGGCCCTTGACGACCATCTTCTCGTAGATGCTCCAGAGGTGCTTGCCGCGCCCGGTGATCTCGGCGTCGATGCCGAGCTCCGCCAGCCGGGCACGCACCTCGGCGATCGCCTGGGCGAGGTACACGTCGCGCTCGGGCGTCCGGGTGGCGACGAGATGGTCGAGCTCGGCGTAGCGCTTCGGGTGCAGCGCCGCGAACGAGAGGTCTTCGAGCTGCTGCTTGATCTCCTGGATGCCGAGCCGGTGCGCCAGCGGCGCGTAGATGTCGAGCGTCTCCTGGGCGATCCGCTGCTGCTTCTCGACGGCGCACGCCGCCGAGCGTGCGCATGTTGTGCAGCCGGTCGGCGAGCTTGATGACGAGCACCCGGAGGTCCTTGGCCATCGCCACCAGCATCTTGCGCATCGTGGCTGCCTGCTGCGCCTCACGCGAGTCGAACCGGATCCGCTCGAGCTTGGTGACACCGTCGACGATCCAGGCGACCTCGCTCGCCGAACTGCTGCTCGACGTCGTCGAGGGTGATCTCGGTGTCCTCGACGGCGTCGTGCAGCAGCGCGGCGACGATCGACGTCTCGTCGAGACCGATGTCGGCGACGATCTTGGCGACCGCGAGCGGGTGGTTGATGTAGCTCTCGCCGCTCGATCGGGTCTGGGAGCGGTGGGCCTCGGCGGCCATGTGGTAGGCCCGGTTGATCGTGTCGACCCGAGCCTTGGGGTGGTGCCGCCGGTAGCTCGCCAGCAGCGGCGTCAGCTCCGTCGACGCGGCGGTCTCGTGGTGTCGTCGCCAGGGCAGGACTCGATCGACCGTTGCCATGTCGCCGCCTAGTACGCCGTCAGGCTCTCGACTCGTTGACCGTCGAACTTCGCTCGGCCCCCGAGCTCGCTCGAGCTCGAGCAGGAATCCGAACCCGACGATGTTGCCGCCGAGCGTCTCGACGAGCCGGCCGGTCGCCGGCGCGGTTCCGCCGGTGGCGAGCACGTCGTCGACGATCGAGGATCGTTCTCGCCCGGATGGATCGCGTCGCGGTGGATCTCGAGCTTGTCGCGTGCCGTATTCGAGGTCGTACTCCTCCCGGGCGACCGCCCACGGCAGCTTGCCCGGCTTGCGCACCGGGCACGAACCCGGCCCGGAGCCGATAGGCGACCGGCGCGGCCAGGATGAAGCCACGCGACTCGACACCGACGACCCGGTCGACCTCGACGTCGTGGAATCG
Source organism: uncultured Acidimicrobiaceae bacterium (assembly GCA_963827775.1). Lineage (GTDB taxonomy): Bacteria > Actinomycetota > Acidimicrobiia > Acidimicrobiales > Ilumatobacteraceae > Ilumatobacter. Next base: position 13,279 of record CAWHCI010000006.1, read on the forward strand.
GGTGACGAGGTCGTCGACCGCTCGCCCGAACGCCGCCGCGTCGCCGAGCAGCGGCGTGATGTCACGGAACGTCACGCCCGGCTCGGGGTAGTCGGCGATCGCCCGGATGTGGTCACGAATCCACAGCTGCGTCGGCTGCCATGAACCGAGGTTACCGACCGGACCGTGCCGGTCGGCGCGTCAACGGCGCTTCTTCTTGCGTGGACGTGGCGGGTGCGAGAGCACCTGCTTCGCCTCGGTCGCCGTGGCACTCTGGAGCGCCTTCGGGTCGGAGCCCGGCGCCGGTATCCGCGTCGTCACCGCGCGCTGCGACGGGCGCGTACCGGTCGGCTTCGACCGGCGACTCGGCCCTTCGCGGCGTCGGCTCGGGTCTGGCGACTTCCGACGTTGCCGCCCATCACCATGTCGCGCAGCGCCTCGCCGACCGCCCGGTCGATGTTGCGGCCCTCCCAGCTCGCGTCGGATCGCTTCAGCACGCCCAGCAACGGTGCGGCGACGAAGATCGACGAGTACGCACCGGTGACCATGCCGACGAACAGGGCGAGTGCGAATTCGGCGAGCGTGCTCTGCCCGAGCACGCCGGCACCGATCAGCAGCAGCGAGATCGACCGGCACGATCGACGAGAAGCTCGTGGTGAGCGAGCGCATCAACACCTGGTTCATCGACACGTTGATGATGTCGTCGTACGGCGGCTTCTGGGCGGCGAACCGCGCCTCGTTCTCCTGGACCCGGTCGAACACGACGATCGTGTCGTAGAGCGAGTAGCCGAGGATCGTCAGGAAGGCGATCACGGTCGGCGGCGTGACGATGAACTGGAAGATCGAGTAGATGCCGACGCTGATCAACACGTCGTGCACCATCGCGACGATCGCCGCCAGCGCCATCCGCCACTCGAACCGGATCGAGATGAAGATCGCCACGATCACGAGGAAGATCAGCAAGCGCCTCGAGCGCCTTGGTCGTGATCTCGGCGCCCCACGACGAACTCACGAGGTTGACGTTGACCTCGTCGAGCGGGCACGTTCGCCGCGCGGCGAAGTCGGCTCGCGAGCTGCGGCGCCGACCTCTTCGGGCTGGTCGCCGACCTGCACCTTGATGAAGGCGCCCGACTCGGACGAACGCTCCTGGAGTCGAGCACCCTCGGTCGACAGACCGGTGTCGCCGAGCACGTCTTCGGCGTCGTCGACGGTGAACTCGGCGGCCGGGACGTCCCACGAGATGCCGCCTTCGAAGTCGATGCCCGAGGTTGAGGCCTTGCGTGAGCAGCGAGATGAAGGGTCGCGATCAGCAGCGCACCGAGATGGCGAGCGCCGACCTTGCGCTTGCCGACGAAGTCGATCGACGGTCTGCCCCTCGAACAGCCGACCGAGGGCCGACGACTTGATCGGCGGCCGGTCGATCGCGGTGACGTCGCGCATCGTGCCGGTCATGCCGTCGCTCCGCCGTCGACACGCTGATCGACTCGCGCTCGGCGTTGTCGTCGAACCAGTTCGTCATCGACAGCAGGAACACCGACGGACGTGTGAAGAAGTAGAAGACCAGGAGGTCGCAGATCGTGGTGAGGCCGAGGTACAGCGCGAAGCCCTTGACGGAACCGACGCTCAGCCAGAACAGGATCAGCGACGCCATCAGCGACACCAGGTCGGCCGACACGATGGTTCGCCAGGTGGCGTCGAAGCTGCGCGGGGCGGCGTTGCGCATCGTGCGCCCGTGACGCACCTCGTCCTTCAGCCGCTCGAAGAAGACGACATAGGTGTCGACCGTGACGCCGACCGCCACGATGATGCCGGTCGCGCCGGCCAGTGTGAGCGCGTAGTTCGTCGCCTGTGACACGAGCGTCGCCAAGGTGAACACGGTCATGCCCCACACGATCAGGCCAGCGATGATCACGACCGCCAGCTTGCGGTAGTAGGCGACCATGAACACCAGCACGGCCGCCAGGCCGAGCAGGCCGGCGATGACGGCTGCGTTCAGCGAATCCTGGCCGGCGGTGGCCGACACGGTCTCGACCCGCTGCTGCTCGACCGGCACCGGGAACGCACCTCGGTTGAGCACCCGAGCGAGTGCGCGGACCTCGTCCTCGCTGAAGTCGCCGGAGATCTGCACCGACCCGGGGAAGTCGGGCGTCTGGACGACGGGCGCCGACTGGATCACGTCGTCGAGCACGATCGCCAGCTGCCGACTCGGGCAGTCGCCGGCACCCGAGAAGCACTGTTGCGCCAGGGAGTTCCACACGGCCTGGCCGTCGGAGCGCAGGTCGACGTTGACGACCCAGCCGCCCTGCTGGTCGAGGGCGGCGCTGGCGCTGCCCTGTGAGAACACTTCGCCCGTGCCGCCGACCACCCCGACGACGCAGTCACCGGTCCCGTCGGCACGAGGGAGTGAATCCTGCCCGAGCGACGTGTCGGCCGGCACGCCCGGGCCACACGCGATGACGGGGCGCAGGGTCACGATGCCCGAGATCTGGAGGGCGTCGAACGCCGACTCCTGGTCACTGACCCCTGGGAGGTCGACGATGATGTTCTCACCCTCGACACGAACGTCGGGTTCGGCGATGCCGAAGTCCTCGAGTTGACCCCGCATGAGGTCTCGCACGATGACGAGCTGCTCGTCATCGGCCGGCTCCGAGGTCGCGTAGATGACCGAGAGACCACCCTTGAGGTCGAGCCCCAGGATCGGCGTATTGCCGATCGAGAGGTTGAACGCGAGCAGACCGCCGACCAGGCCGACGAAGATGATGATCGACGCCCACAGCCTCGACTTCTTCACGAGGTGCTGTCCGCCTCGTCATCCGCATCGGACGACGCGGAGTCATCCGTGTCGTCCGCGTCGTCGTCGCTGTCGTCGTCGCTTCGACTCGTCCTTGGCCGGACCGGCCTTGCCCTGGATCGCCGCCTTGGCGATCCGGATCTGGACGTCGTCGTCGATCTCGAGCCAGAAGAGGTCGTCCTCCTCACCGGTGATGAAGCCGTAGACACCGGAGCTGGTGATGACCTCGTCGCCGACACCGAGCGAGCGACTGCAACGCGCTGCATCCTTCATCCGCTTGCGTTGCGGCCGGATGAGCAGGAAGTACATGGCGAACGGGATCAGCAACAGGACGAGCAGCGGACGATGCCGCTGCCGCCTCCGTCGGATTCCTGGGCCAGGATCGAGAGTGCAGTGCATAGCGGTCGGCAAGCCTAGCCACGAGCGTGCACCGTCCGACGGCGCACATCATGACCAGATGTCGAGCACCTCGTCGCGGAGCGACATCGAAGCTGCCGTCGACGATCGCCGCCCGCATCCGGTCCATCAGCTCGATCGTCCAGGCCACGTTGTGCAGGCTCGACCAGGCGCGCCGCCGTCGGCTCGCCGACCTTGAACAGGTGGCGCAGGTAGCCGCGGCTGTGCCGCGCGCACACCGTCGCACGGACAGTCGGCGTCGAGCGGCTCGTCGCTGGCGGCGAACTCGTGCCGCTTGACGTTGAGCCGGCCGGCCGAGGTGAGCGCGGTGCCGTGGCGACCGAGACGGGTCTGCATCACGCAGTCGAACAGGTCGACACCCAGGGCGACCGCCTCGACGATGCGAGGCCGGATCGCCGACGCCCATCAGGTAGCGCGGCCGGTCGGCCGGCAGGTGCTCGATGCGCGGCAGCCAGCGCCGGCAGCATCTCCTCGCGGGTCTCCCCCACCGACAGACCGCCGATGCCGTAGCCGTCGAAGCCGAGCGCGACGGTCCGCTGGGCGCTCTCGGCCCGCATCGTCTCGCTCGACGCCGCCCTGCACGATGCCGAACAGCGACTGGTCGGCACGGGTGTGGACGCCGCGGCGCCGTGTCGGCCCACGCCGCGGTGCGCTCGACGGCCGAGCGCACGACGTCGGGCGGACTCGGCAGCGGCGGGCACACGTCGAGCACCATCTGGATGTCGGCACCGAGCAGTTCCTGGGCGTCGACGGCCGATCTCGGGCGTGAACCGGTGGGTGCGTGCCGTCGTAGGTGCTCTGGAACGTCACGCCGTCGTCGTCGACCTTCGGTCCGAGCGAGAAGACCTGGAAGCCGCCGGAGTCGGTCAGGGTGAGCCCGTCCCAACCGGCGAAGCCGTGCGAGCCCGCCGAAGCTGGGCGACCGTCTCGGCGCCCGGCCGGAGCATCAGGTGGTACGTGTTGCCCAGCACGATCTGGGCGCCGAGTGCCGAGTAGTCGTCGGCGCTGAGGTACTTGATCGGCACCACGTGTCCCGACCGGCATGAACAGTGGCGTCGTGTAGCTCCCGCCCGGGGTCGTCGCCGTACCGGCACGCGCCGCCGCCGTCGGTCGCCTCGGTCACGAACTCGACGGCATGCACGCGGAGCGAGGCTACCGAGCGGTGCCGGCGGGGGTGCCCACCGCCGTCGAGGGGCTCTGCGGTGGCGACGACGCGACGGGGGACGCATCGGTTCGTCACCCGGCGGGGCCACGAGCCAAGATGGCCCCTTCCACCCCTCCACCGCCCCGAGGCCCCCACCATGAACTCTCGTCGACCATCCGGCACTCTGCCCGCCCCTGCGATCGATTCCGTGAGCATCACCGATCTGGCGGCTGCTCCGATCGGCCGCGATCAGCGACCGGTGCTCGTCACCGGGATCGAGCCCACGCCCGAACCCTGGTCGCCGGACCTGATCGCCGAACGGGTCGGATCGACGGAGGTCCCGGTCAGGGAGATCATCGGCGGTGACTACATCTCGTCGACACAACGCTCGATGACGGTTCGCGACTATCTCCGCGCGATCGACGATCCCGAACCGGGCGCCGCCGATCCCCTATCTGGCAGAACTACCGTACGACGACTACTTCCCCGAGCTCGCGAGACGACCTCGTGACTCCTCCGGTACTGCCGGGTGAGCGGTTCAGCGCCCGCGTGATGTACCTCGGACGCCTCGTGCACTCCCAGACGCACTTCCACACGGCGGGGAGCGCCATGCTGATGTGCCTCCACGGGTCAAAGGTCGTGCGCCTGTTCGCCCCCGACCAGACCGACCACATGTACAAGGTGGACCGCAGGAACTTCAGCGAGGTCCTGATCCGCAGCCTCGGCGACGACCCGCCCGACTACGACCGCGGCCGCTTCCCGGAGTTCACCGACGCCGAGTATCTCGAGGTCGTGGTGCGACCCGGTGACGTGCTCTACATCCCGATCCACTGGTGGCACAGCATCCAGAACTTCGACGAAGTCAGCCTCACCGCCGTGTACTTCTGGACCCAGACGTGGCGTGACGGTTGGCGCCTGCTGGCGCCCCCGCAGCTCCCTCCACGAGGGATGCGGTCCGACCACTGGTGGGACCTGCTCAGCCGAGCCCGTCGGAATCCGAAGGGTCTGGCACGAACCCTGACCGGCCGTTCGGGACGGTGTCGACTGCCGGACTTCGAGCGTCTCGACGAAGCGGTCGGTCCGTCCGAGTGCGATCGAGCAGCATCGCGTCGCCGAAGCTGAGGAAGCGATACCGCTCGCGCAGCGCCTCGTCGTAGAGGCTGCCTCCACCGGTCACCGACGAAGGCGTCGATCATCATCAGCAACGTCGTTCGTGGCAGGTGGAAGTTCGTCAGCATCAGGTCGACGACCTGCCAGTCGAACCCGCGGTGGATGAAGAGGTCGGTACGCCCGTCGAGCTCGCCGGTCGCGGCGGCCGACTCGAGCGCCCTGACCGCAGTCGTTCCCGACCGCGACCACGCGCGTCGCCGCCCGGCACCGCTCCATCGTGACCGGCGGAACCCGGTAGCGCTCGGTGTGCATGCGGTGCCTGAGCGGGTCGTCCTCGGTGATCGGGCGGAACGTGTCCAGGCCGACGACCAGTTCGACCCGGGCCGTCTCCACACCCTTCGACCCGAGGCGGGACAGCAGATCGTCGGTGAAGTGCAGCCCGGCCGTCGGCGCTGCCGCGCTGCCCGGTTCCCGGGCGTAGATGGTCTGATAGCGGTCGGGATCGGCCAGTCGTTCGGTGATGTACGGCGGCAACGGCATCTCGCCGTGGAGGTCGAGGATCTCGAACGAGTCGTCCGATCCGACCAGGTGCACCACGAACGTGTCGCCCGCCTCGGTGCGTTCACCGATCTCCACGATCGGAGTGCCGGACGGCGAGTGCAGCACCTCGCCGGGCTTGAGGCGCTTGGCCGGTCGGATCAGCGCCTCCCAGGTCGTCCGAGACCCGTCCAGGGGCTCCAGCATCAACACCTCGGCCGCTCCCCCGGTGGCTCGCCGCAGCGGCAACCGTGCGGGCATCACCTTCGTGTCGTTGACGACGAGGAGGTCACCGGGTCGCAGGATGTCGTCCAGGTCGCGGACGTGCCGGTGGGAGGGCGCGTCGACGCCACGATCGACGAGCAGGCGCGCCGAGTCTCGTGGCTCGACCGGGGTCTGGGCGATCCGCTCCGGCGGCAACTCGTAGTCGAAGTCGGCGAGATGCATCGGTGGCGAAGGCTACGGACCTCTGTGCGAGCATGGGCAGATGCCGACCTCTCGCATCGTTCCCGTCCCCCGTGGTGAGGCCGGCGACATGCCGATGCATCTCTGGACACCGACGGCCGGATCGGGGCCCGCCATCCTGCTGATCCAGGAGATCTTCGGCGTCGGGCCGTACATCCGCGCCGTCGCCGCTCGACTCGGTGAAGCCGGCTACGTCGTCGGCGCTCCCGAGGTGTTCTGGCGGTTCGCGCCGGGTTGGGAATCGGGCCACGATCAGGCCGGGCTGGCGGCCTCGCTCGAACAGGCCGGACGACTCGATGCCGCCGAAGCGGCCGACGACTGTGCCGCAGCGCTCGCGGTGCTCCATGGCCTCGACGAGACGTCGGGCGCGCCGGGAGTGATGGGGTTCTGCCTCGGCGGCACGCTGGCGTGGGCCGTCGCTGCGGCGGCGCAGCCAGCCGCATGCGTGAGCTACTACGGCTCGGGGGTGCCCGGCATGCTCGACCTGATCGACTCGGTGAGCTGCCCCACGCTGTTCCACTTCGGGAACGCCGACCCGTACATCCCGAGCGAGGGCGTCGAAGCGATCAACGCGGCGATCGACGGCCGGTCAGGGTTCGTGCTCAACGTCGAGAATGCCGGGCACGCGTTCGACAACCACGAGAGCGAGATGTTCTGGACGGAGTCGGCCGCGCAAGCGGCCTGGGCCAAGACGATGGCGTTCCTCGGCGGACACCTCCCGGTCGGGTGAGGCAGCCCGGCTCAGCGGTCGAACAGGCCGGGTTGGCCGGGCCGCGGCGACGGCGTGGGCAGACCCAGGTGTGCGTAGGCGGCCGGCATGGCAACCCGCCCGCGCGGGGTGCGGGCGATCATGCCCTGCTGGATCAGGAACGGCTCGTACACGTCCTCGACGGTGTCGGGCTGCTCGCCCACGCTGATCGCCACCGTCGACAGGCCGACCGGGCCGCCGTTGAACTGCTCGCACATCGCCTTCAGGATCGCTCGATCGACCTTGTCGAGACCGAGGTCGTCGACGCCGAACAGTGCCAGGCCCTCGCGTGCGATGTCGGCCGTGATCGAGCCGTCGTGGCGCACCTCGGCGAAGTCGCGGACCCGGCGGAGGAGCCGGTTGGCGATTCGGGGCGTGCCGCGTGAGCGGCGGGCGATCTCCCAGGCACCGTCGGTGTCGATCACGACGTCGAGGATGCCGGCGGCTCGCGTCGACGATCTGCTGGAGCTCGTCGTCCTCGTAGTAGTCGAGCCGGGCGACGAGCCCGAACCGGTCGCGCAGCGGGCCGGTGATCATGCCGGTGCGCGTGGTGGCACCGACGAGGGTGAACGGCGGCATCGTCAAGCGGATGCTCGACGCGGCCGGCCCCTTGCCGACGACGATGTCGAGCTGGAAGTCCTCCATCGCCGGATACAGGATCTCCTCGACGGCGCGCGACAGCCGATGGATCTCGTCGATGAACAGCACGTCGCCGTCCTCGAGCTTGGTGAGGATCGCCGCCAGGTCGCCGGCACGTTCGAGCGCCGGACCCGACGTGATGTGCAGGTGCGACTCCCATCTCGGTCGCCACGATGCCGGCCAGCGTGGTCTTGCCGAGGCCGGGCGGGCCGGCGAACAGCAGGTGGTCGACCGACTGTCCGCGCTTGCGGGCCGCCTCGAGCACGATCGACAGGTGCTCCTTGAGCTCACGCTGCCCGACGAACTCGTCGAGCGCCCGCGGCCGCAGCCCGGCCTCGACCGACTCCTCGACGTCGGAGGCTGATGCCGGGGTCGCTGAACTCGTCACGCACGTCGGGCTCCCAGCGCCTTCAGCGCGTCGCGCAACAGCTCGGCGGCATCGTCGCTCGGCGGCAGCTCGCGCAGCGTGTCGCGGATCTCGCGCGTCGCCGTACCCGAGGCCCGCGAGCGCCTCGCGGACGTCGGCCATCGCCGTACCGCCTGCGTCGGAGCCGCCGGCGCCGTCGAGCACCGGAACGCTGAGCCGCGACTTGAGCTCGACCAGCAACCGCTCGGCGGTCTTCTTGCCGACGCCCGGCACCAGCGTGAGCGAGGCGACGTCCTGGTTGGCGACGATGTCGACCAGTGCCACCGGTGGATGGGTGGCGATGATCGCCATCCCGAGCGCCGGGCCGACGCCGTGCGTGCCGATCAGGGTCTGGAACGTGGTGCGCTCCTCGCGGTGAGAAACCCGAAGAGTTGCTGATCGGCTTCGCGGATGTGGTGGTGCACGTGCAGGAAGGCGCTCGACGACGGCTCGAGTTCGGCGAGGGCACGCTGTGACACGTGCACGACGTAGCCGACGCCGGCCACCTCGATCAACACCGAGCCATCGAGGTCGCGTTCGAGGATCTCGCCGCGCAGCGAACCGATCATCCCCGAACCTCACCGGCGCCGTTCGTCGCGCGGGCGACCCGCTGCGACATCGGGGCGAACGCCAGGTGGCAGAGGGCCAGCGCTGCGGCGTCGGCGGCGTCGGCCGGCCTCGGCAGCTGTGTCAGCTTCAGGCGCGCCTGGACCATCTTCTGCACCTGCTGCTTCGACGCCGCCGCCGAATCCGGCAACCGTGTTCTTCACCTCGTTGGGCGTGTACTGCACCACGACGCAGCCGGCAGCGGCCGCCTCGCAGAGTGCCAGTCCGCTCGCCTGTCCGACGCTCATGGCGGTACGCACGTTGGTCTGGAAGAAGACCCGCTCGACCGACACCACGTCGGGCGCGAACTCGGCGATCAGCCCGACGAGCTCACCGCGCAGGGCGGCCAACCGGTACGGCAGCTCCTCGGATGCCGAGGTGCGGATCACACCCATCGTGACGGCCTGTGCGGCACTCGGACCGCGACCGTCGACGACCGCGTAGCCGCACCGGGTCAGGCCGGGGTCGATGCCGAGCACGCGCAGTACGCGATCCTCCGTGGTCCGTGGTTCACGAGCGAACACAGGTTCGACGCTAGCGCACCGGAGGTCGGCACCGCGTGATCTCGTGCCGTCGGGTGCGCCGCCAGGTCTCGCTCTCGCGAGGGCGTCACGCGGGTCGGATGATCGACACGACCGTCGTGGTCGGAGCGTTCTGGGCATCGCTCGTCAGGCGGATCGGCATGCCGGGGTGCTCGGGCGAGAACCAGAACGTGTTCGTGTGATCGTCGGACGAGACGTCGTAGCGGAGGCAGCTGATCGTGCCGAGCGGCGTCTCGATCGTGTCGCGGCTGAGCTCGGTGATCTCGGCCGGGAAGGAGGCGTGCGCCTGGAGGTCGGTCCAGGTCGCCACGACCTCTCGTGGATCGCCGGTCGACTCGCCACGCTCGTCGATCGGCGTCATGACCATGGTCGCGTGATCGGTGTCGACGGCGGTGAACTCCGTGCGTCGACGCGAGACAGCGCCGGCCTGCTCGGTCACCGTCTCGACCGTGTAGCCCGCCGGTGTGGCCGAACGGATCTCGTCCGCCGTGAACGGCGTCGGGGCATGGTCGGGGTGCAGGACATGGGGATCGGTCATCGGTCTCTCCAGCGAACGAGGTCCCGGTCGATCTCGGCGATCGATGTCCGGCCGGTCAGTGCCATCGTGCGCTCGACCCCCTCACGGAAGAAGCGCAGGACGTGGTCGACGCCGCGCTCGCCGCCGGCACCGAGCCCGTACAGGTACGGCCGCCCGATCGAGCAGGCGTCGGCGCCGAGCGCGATCGCCTTGACGATGTCGCTCCCCCGGCGGATCCCGCCGTCGCAGATGACGGCTGCGGCGCCCTGGATCTCCTGGGCCACCGGTTCGACCAGCTCGATCGGCGCCGGAGCGCCGTCGAGCTGACGGCCGCCGTGGTTCGACAGACCGATGCCCTGCACGCCGGCGGCGACCGCCCGACGTGCGTCGTCGACCGTCTGGATGCCCTTCAGGATGATCGGGCCGGCCCAGATCGACTGCAGCCACTCGACGTCGGCCCACGAGAGGCGTTGGTCGAAGTTCTTCATCACGTGCTCGGCCATCGGGATCGCGTCGCGGGTGCCGTGTTCGGCGTGGTGTGCGACGTTGGCGAAGACCATCGGCTCGTTGCGCAGGAAGTTCAACGTCCACGCCGGGTGCAGGATCCCGTCGACGATCGTCTTCGGGCCCAGCTCGGGAGGAAACGCGTAGCCGTTGCGCACGTCGCGCTCGCGTCGGCCCAACACTGCCGTGTCGACCGTCAGCCAGAGTGCCTCGTAGCCGGCATCAGCCGCCCGCTCGACCAGCTCCTTGACGAGACCGCGGTCCTTCCAGGTGTACACCTGGAACCACTTGGGGCCGTCGCTGACCGCCGCCACTTCTTCGATCGTGCGGGTGCTCATGGTCGACAGGGAGTACGGGAGGCCGGCACGGGCCGAGGCCCTCGCCACCGCCAGTTCACCCTGGGGATCGGCGATGCGGCTGTAGCCGGTGGGTGCGAGGATCAACGGGAGCGGTACGTGGTGCCCGAGGATCGTCGTGTGGGTGTCGATCGCGCTGACGTCGCGGAGCACGTTCGGTCGGAACTCGAGACGGGCGAACCCGCCGGCATTGTTGGCCATGGTGCGCTCGTCCTCGGCGCCGCCGTCGATGTAGTCGAACACGCCGCGTGGGAGTCGGCGCTTCGCGACCCGTCGCAGGTCCTCGACCGTGACGGCGGTCCGGAGGCGCCGCTCGACCGGGTCGGCCTCGAACTTCCGGAAGCGAACGGTCGAACGGAAGGTGTCGTACATACCCACGTCGGGCAGGCTAGAGGGCCGAGTCAGCCGGGCGGCAGGTCGGTCACACGACCACCGCTCCGCCAGTACAGGTTGCCGCCTGCTGCCGGCTCGCGATCGAGGAGATCTTCGTCGACCAGGCCACGGCGGAGGGCCGACCAGTCGGCATGGAATGCCCCGAGCACCTCGTTGACCTCGAACTCGGTGTAGCGACGCCCGACGTCGAACTCCAGTGCGAGCCGCTGGAGCACGATCAGACGCTTCGCCCGCTGCGTCGGGATCTCGTTGAGAATCCGGCCCGAGAAGAACCGTTCGAGCACCTGTCGTTCGTCGTCGCTCATGCCGTACCCCATGATCGGATCCATCGGGATCTCGATCTCAGCTGCCTGCCGGGCCGCCAAGCGGATCGCCCGGTCGTCGAGCGAGTAGACGCCGTGTTCGTCGGCCGTGACGAGGCCGACCGAGCGGAGGTCGCCGATCACGGCCAGGACGACCTTGCGGTCGAGTGATGTCGTCTCCACCAACTCGTCGGTCGACTGCGGACGCACCGCCAGCGCCCCCGCGATCGCGAGGCGATCCACGTCGAGGAGCAGCGTCAGGAGCCGCGAGGATTGCACGGTCGACAGTCAACCAGCTCCGGTGTCGAGGGCTGCGCGCCGTTCTGCGAGACTCGACAGATGCTGGCAATCACGATTCTCTATCCGCGCACCGACGACTTCACGTTCGACATGGAGTACTACACGTCGTCGCACATGCCGATGTTCGCCGAGTCGGTCGGCGACGCATGCACCGGCTGGGGCGCCGCCACGATCGCCGACGGCAAGTACGCCGCGATGGGGTGGATGGTGGTCACCGACCAGGCGTCGTTCAACTCGGCCATGAAGGAGCACGGGGCCAAGGTCATGGGCGACGTGCCCAACTACACCAACGTGCGGCCCGAGACGCTCATCGGCGAGATCGCCGGCGGCAGCCAGTAGCCGGCGCGCCGCGTGCAGTCTGGGATGATGGCGTGATGGACGAGACGCTGCTTTCCTTCACCGCCCACGATGGCACGGAGGTGGCCGCGTACCGCTGGACCGGCGAACGCGACCCGCGCGGCATCGTGCAGATCGCCCACGGCATGGGCGAGCACGCGGGCCGGTACCGTCGACTGGCACGCGCGCTCACCGGTGCGGGCTACGTCGTGTCCGCCGGAGACCACCGCGGGCACGGTCGCACGGCCGGCTCGGTCGAGCGGCTCGGCGACTTCGGTCCGGGCGGCTGGCCCGGCTTGATGGCCGACATCGACCAGCTCGCCGGCATGGCGCGTGGCGAGTTCGCCGGTCTGCCCCTGGTGATGGTCGGTCACAGCATGGGATCGTTCGCGCTCCAGCAGTACCTGCTCGATCACAGCACCGAGTTGGCGGGCGCGGTGCTGTCGGGCACCTCCGCGATCGATGTGATCGCGGCCGGGATCGATCCCACGCAGGAGGTCGATCTCTCGGCCTTCAACGCCCCGTTCGAGCCGGCCCGCACCGACTACGACTGGCTGAGCCGTGATCCCGACGAGGTCGATCTGTACATCGCCGACGACTTCTGTGGCTTCGGTGTCGACGCTGCCGGCGCGGCGAGCATGTTGGCCTCGCTCACGGTCTGTTCCGACGCCGAGCGGTTGGCGGCCATCCGATCCGACCTCCCGCTCTACCTCGTCTCGGGATCGGCGGATCCCCTCGCCGGCGGCGGTGACCTCATCGAGCTCGTCGCCGGCCGCTACCGGGACGCCGGCGTCGCCGACGTCACCGTTGCCGTGTATCCCGACGCCCGCCACGAGGTGTTCAACGAAACCAACCGTGACGAGATCACCTCGGCCGTCGTCGCCTGGGTCGAACGCGTCACCGCCGGGTCCTGACGATCACGAACAGGTGCGTTGGGAGACGTGGCAGTGCGTCCCCATTCGTGGCAAGGGGGTGGTCGTGTCGCGTGCCGCGATTCACCCCGCCCGGGTGGGAGTCGATGGGTGTGGCGACGATCGGCTACGGAGTGTCGATGCAACCGCGCGGTGCCCTGCTGATCGGCTTGCGGCTTGCCGGCGAAGCGGCAAGATCGGCGAATCGACGCACCGCCTTGAGTACCCACCACCGACGCACACGACTCATGCCGTCCAGGCCACAGAAGCGCACGAGCTCTTCATCGGCGGTCTTGCGCCACGTCGCCTTGTCGAGGTCCGCCTCCCGCATGAGTTGATAGAGGGCGTCGTGGACGAGCGAACCTCGCATGAAATTCCTCGTGTCGATCGTCGGACCGGACGGCCCGTCCCAGGCGTAGCCGTTCCGGATCTCGAGCGCGCCGTCCACGCCGAGTCTGACGAAACCATCGATGACCACTTCCTGATCCGGACGGATCCTGGTGGACAGGGTCACCGTCTTCTTCAACTGGTACTCGTACCCGCTCCTGTAGTGGATGCAGTCGACCATCGCACACCAACTCCTCTGCTGCTCGGTTCGGGCGTCGTGCAACCACCGCGCGGTGCGAAGCCCCGTCACGAGTCTCCGCCATGTCCGTTGGGATGTCCAGGGGAGAACAGCTCGCGCTGAACGACCCGATCGCCACCGTCCGCACGCCGTGAGGGTGACGTGTCGTCAGTCGGCCGTGTTCGACAGATCGTGGAGCAGGTGGTTGACGACGGCGGTGAAGCGTTGCTGCGCGTCGCGGCCGGCCTCGGTGACCTCGTCGTGTGAGAGCGGATGCTCCACGATGCCGGCCGCGAGGTTGGTCACCAGCGAGATCCCGATGACGTCGGCGCCGAGGTGTCGCGCCGCCACCGCCTCGGGCACGGTCGACATGCCGACGAGGTCGGCACCGAGCCGGCGGGCCATTTGCACTTCGGCCGGTGTCTCGTAGGCCGGACCGGTGAACCAGGCGTACACCCCTTCCTTGAGCGACGTCCCCACGGCGGCGGCCGCTGCGTGGGCGCGGTCGCGCAACTCGTCGGGGTACACCGCGCTCATGTCGGGGAATCGGGGACCCAGCCGCTCGTCGTTGGGGCCGATCAGCGGGTTCTGGCCCGTCAGGTTGATGTGGTCGCGCAGCAGCACGAGGTCGCCGGCTTCGAGGCCGTCGCCGCAACCGCCGGCGGCGTTGGTCAAGATGACGGTTGCGCATCCGTTGACGACCGCGAGCCGTGTGCCGAACACGATGTCGCCGAGGGGACGACCCTCGTAGTGGTGCACCCGCCCGCGAGGATCAGCACGCCCGTGTCGCCGAACACCGCCGAGACGAGCTTGCCACCGTGGCCGGTCACGGTGGGGACGGGGAAGTGCGGGATGTCAGCGTACGGAATCGCCACCGCGTTCGGCAGGCCGTCCGCGTAGCCGCCGAGACCCGAGCCGAGCGTGATCGCCACCCGATGGTGACGCCCGGTCAGCTCGCTCACGTGGTCGCTCGCTTCGTGCAGTTGTCGGTAGAGCTCCGTCATGTCCAGATCCTGGCCGAACTCATGTCGTCACGCCACCCCGGACGGCGGCTGCGACCCACCGAGCAGGTGTCAGCCCGTCACGCGACGCTGCGCAGGTGGCACGACGACGACCCCGGACTCCGGATCGCCCTCGAGCCACGGGGCGTCCGCCTGCCAGGCTGCGGTGTAGCCCGTCCGGAGCCGTGTGCGGTGCACCCGGATCCTGCCCGTGCGGTGCTCCCACGCACCGGCAGCTGCGCCTCGCAGCATGCGGGCGTCCATGATGTCGGGACTCGTCACGCGTTCGTCCTCGGCCGCCCCTCGGTTCTTGAATCCGTCGACGTAGTACGCCCAGAGATGCCGGGCGCCGCCGGTGACGTCTCGTTCCAGCATCACGAGTTCGCCGTCGGGGGAGATGATCAGCTCAGCGATGCTGTAGGTGCCCTGTCCCTTGTGGTAGCGCTCGTCACACGTTCCGACACACGCCCGGCAGCGCGCTGCGCTGTCGGGCTCGAACGCTCCCCGCAACTTCAGCGAACGGCCTCCCTTGGGCGGTTTGTACCGGGTCGTGCCGAGGAAGTCCCAGTGACCGCCGTGCTCGCTCACCTGCCGAGCGATCTCGATCCCTGCCTCACCTGCCGCCTCGTGCAAGCGTTTGTCGAGATAGCGACCGCTGAAGATCTGACGCAGCCGTGGTCACGCGCGGCCTCCATCGTTCCCGGAACGTGGGGTCCGAGTCCCACACGTCGTCGAACAACTCCGCGAAGCGCACCAGTGTGTCTCGAAGCCCGTCGGTGAATCCGGCGTCGGTGAGTTCGTCCGCCCGCCGAAGCTGACGGAGCGCCTCGGCGAGCGGCACACGACCGGACCGTACGTTCACCTCGTCGCTGACCATGGTCACCTCCGGTTCGCGCCTCCACCGGTGGATCGGTGGCGTCGGATCTCACCTCTCATGTTGCCAGGTCTCCGCCGCGCCGGCTGCAGATGGGGGTTCTCGGGGAGCGGGCCGGCCGAACGGCTGCCCGCTCCGGGTCGACGGTCAGGAGTGACGGAGCAGGCCCTGGTCGATCACGGCTCGGTCGCCGACCGACGTCGTGAACACCGCCTCGCCGTCGCCCGTCTCCCACATCGCGACGGTCAGCGCCTCGCCCGGCAAGACCGGTGAGGTGAACCGGCCCTCGACGTGATCGAACCGTGCCGGGTCGCTGCCGCACAGCGTGTGCAGCAGGGCGCGACCGGTGAACCCGTAGGTGCACAGGCCGTGCAGGATCGGCCGGTCGAAGCCGCCCATCGCCGCGAACGACGGGTCGCTGTGCAGCGGGTTGCGGTCGCCCGACAGCCGGTAGACGAGCGCCTGGTCGGGCGACGTCTCGTAGGTGACCTCGTGGTCGGGCGCACGATCGGGCGGCACGTTCTGCGGACCCGACGGCCCACGATCGCCGCCCCAGCCGCCTTCGCCGCGGATGAACACCGACGACGTGTTCGTGTAGAGCGGCTCGCCGTCCATCGTCGCCGTGGTCGCGGTGACGACGACGGCGGCCTTGCCCTTGTCGTACATCGCGGTGACCTCGCTCTGCAGCGTCGCCGTTCCCTCGACCGGGATCGGCCGGTGCAGCGTGACCGACTGCTGGCCGTGCACGAGCAGCGCCGGGTTGAACGAACCGATGTCGCCCATCGCCGAACCGCGACCCCACCCGATCACGACCGGGAACGTCGGGAACACCTGCTGCTCGACGCCGTTCGTGTTCTCGGTGGTGAACGCCAGCTCGTCGGTGCCGGCACCGATGCCGACCGCGTAGAGCAGACAGTCCTTGCTGTCCCAGCTCGACCTCGATCGGCTCGCCCTTGCTGCCGACGGCGTCCGGATTCAGCGGCATGTCACTGACCTCCCGTCGAGTTGGGTGCGGTCGGCGACTGCGGCGGCCCGCCGGGTTCGCCGTTCATGCCCGAGTTGGCCCGGGCGGTGGCGAGCATCGTCTCGACGAGCGGGCCCATCGCCGTCGGGATCGTCGGTGGGGTCGACCTGCGGGCCACGGACCCAGCCCTCGGCGACGGCCAGCACCCGGCCGCTCGCCTCGAAGACCCGACCGGTGATCGCGGCCGACTCCTCGGACACCAGCCAGGTGACGATCGGGGCGATCCACTTCGGCGCCATCGCCTCCTTGTCCTCGTCGCTCGCCTGGCCCATGCCGAGGTCCTCGGTCATGCGGGTCAGCGCGGCCGGCGCGATCGCGTTGACCGTCACGCCGTAGCGGGCCAGTTCGAGCGCCGCGATGTTCGTGAACGACGGCGATGCCGGCCTTGGCGGCGCCGTAGTTGGTCTGGCCGATGTTGCCGTAGATGCCCGACACCGACGTGGTGTTGATGATGCGGCCGCTGACCTGCTTCGCCGGCCTTCGAGCGCTCGCGCCAGTAGGCGGCGGCGTGCCGGGCCGGGGCGAACGTGCCCTTGAGGTGCACGTTGATGACGGCGTCCCACTCGGCCTCGTTCATGTTGGCGAGCATGCGGTCGCGCAGGATGCCGGCGTTGTTGATCACGACGTGCAGGTCACCGAACGTGTCGATCGCCTGGTGGATCATCCGCTCGGCACCCTCGAAGTCGGCGACGTTCTCGCCGTTGGCGACCGCCTCGCCGCCGGCGGCGACGATCTCGTCGACCACCTGCTCGGCCGGGCTCTCGTCGCTGCCCGGTGCCGTCGCGGGCGCCGCCGAGGTCGTTCACGACGACCTTGGCGCCGTGGCGCGCCAGCATCAGCGCGTGCTCGCGGCCGATGCCGCGACCGGCACCGGTGACGATCGCGACGCGTCCTTCACACAGTCGGTTCATGGGTGCTCGTGCCTCCCTGGCGTCGGTGTCGGCGGCCCGATGGCATCGTAGGAGCGCGCGTCACGCGCCCGTCGGAGCGTGCCGACGGGGACCGGTCGGGCGCGCCCGTAACCTCGACACCGTGACCGAGCCCCCTCGAACCGTCGCCCCGCCCACGCCTGCGACGTGCTCGTCGTCGGCGCGGGTCCCGCCGGCATCGCCGCCGCGATCACGCTGCACCGCGCCGGCCGGTCGGTCGTCGTCATCGACAAGGCACGGTTTCCCCGCGACAAGTGCTGCGGCGACGGTCTCACGACGCTGGCGCTCCGCGAGCTCGAAGCGCTCGGTCTCGAGCCCGGACGACGTCGACGACTGGTACGACGTCGACGCGGCGTGGCTGCGGTCGCCGTCGGGGCGAGAGGTCACGGTCCCGCTTCCCGACCGCGGGCGCTACGCGGCGGTCGCACCACGGATCTCGCTCGACCACGCGCTCGTCGAACTCGCACGCACGGATCGGGCGTCGACGTGCTCGACGGCCACGGCTTCTCCGCGCTCGATGCGACCGATGCCGACCACGTCGACGTCGACGTCGACGGGTATCGGCACCGTTCGATGCCGCTACGTCGTGGCCGCCGACGGCATGTGGAGCCCGGTTCGCAAGGCGGTCGGCGCACGCATCGACGGCTACCGCGGCGAGTGGCACGCCTTCCGGCAGTACGCCCGCAACGTCACCGGTCCGCGCCGCCGACCGGCTGATCGTGTGGTTCGAACCCGACCTGCTGCCCGGGTACGCCTGGTCGTTCCCGCTGCCCGGCAACCGGGTCAACATCGGCTTCGGCGTCCTCCGCGACGGCGACCGCAGGGTCGAGCGACATGGCGGCACCTCTGGCGCGACCTGCTCGCGCGCCCGCACGTCGTCGAGGCGCTCGGTCGCCGACGTCGAGCTCGAGGGTCGGCACACCGCATGGCCGATTCCGGCTCGGGTCGACGACGTCTCGCTCACGCTCGGCCGCATGCTGTTCGTCGGCGACGCCGCGGCGGCCACCGACGTGATGACCGGCGAGGGCATCGGCCAGGCGCTGTTGACGGGCCGGCTCGCCGCCGAGGCGATCGTCACCGTGGGCGCACTCGCACCCGGAGGCGACCGCATCGCACTACGAACGTGCCGTGGCCGCAGAGCTGTTCGCCGACCACCGCATGTCGAAACGGCTCGGCGCCGTGCTGCAACACCCGGTCGGTGCACGAGGCGCGATCCGCGTCGTCGGGGCCAGCGGCGACTGGGGACGCCGCAACTTCGCCCGCTGGATGTTCGAGGACGAGCCACGCGCGATCGCCACGTCACCCCGGCGCTGGCATCGCGACTTCCTCGCTCGGGCCGGCGCCTACGCCGACGGCTGAGATCGGACCGTCAGAGCTGTGGACGCTTGCGCTGGTCGCCCACGACCGGGTCGAGCCGTTCGAGTGGCGGCGCAGCTGACGTCGACCTCGCCGACGGTGACTTCGACGCCGTCGCTGTCGATGTCGTTCGGATCGCTCGACGCCTCGACGGTGACCGGTGCGTCCTCCTTGGGCGGACCCTCGTAGATCTCGGCGACCGCCATCATCGCCCCCGCCATCGCGGCGCCGGCGGCGCCACCCTTGCGACGGCCCGCCTCGATCGCGCTCGCCCGCTGCTCGGCGAGCCGTTCCTCCTGCTCGCGCGATGAACTCGTCGTCACCCGCGTCGGGAAGTCGCCGCGGTCGGCAGCGCTGGGCCCGTCGGATGCGCCGTCGTCGCTCATGACGACAGCGTACGGGCGATCAGGCGAGGAGTTCGCGTAGCTGGTCGATCGTCGCCACCGGGTCGCTTGCCGACCGGCTTGACCGACAGGTGGGTGACGCCGGCCTCGGCGTAGGCGGCGAGGCGCTCTTTCACGTGCCCGGCGGAGCCCACCAGGTTGGTGTTCGCCAGCATCTCGGCGGGCACCTTGGCGGCGGCCTCCTCCTTCTTGCCGTCGAGGTAGAGGTCCTGGATCTCGATCGCCTCGTCGACGTAGCCGTACTTCTGCGAGATCGTGTTGTAGAAGTTCTTGTCGCGGGCGCCCATGCCGCCGACGTACAGCGCGACGTGCGGCCGGGCCATGTCGAGCACCCGTTCGCGCGGCGTCGCCGGCGAACTCGTCGCCGATCGCGACCATGCCACCGGCCGAGATCTGCAGCTTCCCGAGCGACTCGTCTCGCGCAGCGGTGCCCTTCTTCAGTTCGTCGCCCCACACCGTGTGGAACTTCTCGGGGTCGAAGAAGATCGGCAGCCATCCGTCGGCGTACTGGGCCGTCGCCGTGACCGACAGGCCCATCAGCGACGCCCAGAAGATCGGGATGTCGGCACGCACGGGGTGGTTGATCAACTTGAGCGGCTTGCCGAGGCCGGTGCCCTCGCCTTCGGGCAGCGGCACCTGGACGGCCGGGCCGTCGTACTCGACCCGCTCGCGCCGCCAGACCATGCGACAGATGTTGATGTAGTCGCGGATCCGGGCCATCGGCTTCTCGTACGGGACGCCGTGGAAGCCCTCGATCACCTGCGGACCCGATGCGCCGAGGCCCAGCACGAACCGGCCGTCGCTCACGTAGTCGAGCCCCGCCGCCGTCTGGGCGATGCAGGTGGCCGTCCGCGAGTACGTGTTGAGGATGCCGGAGCCGATGTGGATCGTGCTCGTCTTCGCGGCGAGGAAGCCCATCTGGCTGACGGAGTCGAAGCTGTAGGCCTCGGGCACCCACACGATGTCGAGCCCGGCCGACTCGAGTTCCTGGACACGCTTGACGTCCGCGTGGAAGTCGCCGGAGTAGTTGATCGACATCGAGAGCTTCACGGCGTCGACGTTACGCAACCGGTCGTGCCGTCTCCGATTCGGGCCGGATCACGCGTGCAGCGAGCGCGGCGTCGACGTCGGCGTCCATGCGCAGCCACTGGTCGTCGAGCCAGCGCACGAACGCGTCGCCGTCGGGCACCTCGGCGCGGGGCACCCGGCGTGCGACGAACCGCACCGGCGTGCAGTCCGCGCGAGACCTGCTGCAATCATGCCGCCGAAGGAGTCGAGTCCGTCGAACCCGGTGTGCCAGACGAGCACGACGTCGGCGTCCGGAGCGCCGGCGAGCATCGCCATCGAACCGGCCGGGCGCGGTGGCAGAAGCCGACGGAGGGCTGCGAGTCGCGTCGGCCCGGTCGGGGTCACGCTCGGCGATCTTCTCGAGCGCCCGCTGCCCGTTTCGCGTCGTTGCTCCGCGTGCCCTCCGCGAAGATCACGCCGACCACGCCCGGGCCGATCCCCGCGTGCCAGTCTCGCGGAGCGCGTCCAGCTCGACCGAGCCGTCCGACGCCTCGCGGTCGAGGAAGTGGTTCGGTACCCGGAGCCCGACGATGTCGAGGCACGGATCGAACAGCAGCTCCTTCTTGAGCACGTAGCGCGGCTGGAGTCGCAGCTCGGTCGCCAGCGCCCATCCGGACAGCAGCGAGTCCCCGAGGCTGGCGTGCCGCGACAGCACGATCGCATCGCCGGCCACCAGCTGGTCGGCGCCCTCGATGCGAGGGTCGCATGCCCAGTCGTCGTGCGCATCGCCGCCATCAGTGCGCCGGCCCACCAGCCCATCAGCGCGTAGTTGCGCGTCGTGGTCACCGCCTCGCCCACGCACCCAGAGCCCGAACGCGCGCGCCACGCCGACACACTCGATCCAGGACCAGCACACGGCCATCGCCACCAGCCGCGACCAACGGGAACCGTCCGTCGGAGGCGTACCAGGTCGACGCACGATCGCGATCGGCAGCCAGATCGGTATCGACGATCGTGATCGCGGTCGTGGCGATCGCGAGACCGGGAAGGCTCAGCGATCGGCGGCGCAGCTTCTCGACACGGCCCGCGGGTCGGTCATGCCGATGGCTGCGTGAACTCCACGCGATTGCCGTCGGGGTCGGCTGCGAACGCCTGTCGGATCTCGGTGTCGCCGACGGGGCGGGGATCGGTGACCTCGACGCCGGCGTTCCGCAACCGACCGATCACGCGTTCCAGCGACCTCGACTCGGAACGCGACGTGCTGGCCGAGATCGTTCGGCACGTCGGCTTCGATCAGATGGATCTGGCGGCCGTTGCCGGCGTCGAGCCACGCTCCGGCGAAGTCGAAGTCGGGCCGCGGCACCTCGGAGAGCCCAGCACGTCTCGGTAGAACCCCAGCGATCGGTTCGACGTCGCTCACGTTGAGCGAGACGTGGTGGATGTCGGCGACGAGCACGGCCCAACCGTACCTCAGCCGACGCGCGGCGTTGAGGTTGCCCGACCGGAATCCCTCGAGGTCGACGGTGACGTACCGGTAGCCGCACGCCCTGCAACTGCGGCGACGCACCTCGGCGCGTCGCTGCGATCAACCGCGGGATCTCGTCGAGCTCGACCTCGATGCGCGCGGTGTCGTCGTAGTGCCGAACGCGGCACTGCCGGAATCCCATGCGGTGCAGGACCGCCTCTGCACGTTCGACCCGGCCGAGGACGCCGACGGACACCTCGGTGCCGTACGGGCAGGCGGCTCGCCAGGCACGCAGCGGCCGGCTTGTCCCACGTTCGCAGCCCCAGGCGGCGGGATGCCTCACGGACGTCGGCCTTGGTGAAACCGGCGTCGACCAGCGGGAACACGGCGCCCGCCTCGGCGGCGGCGCGCTGCCCTGGCCGGTGGTCGCCGAGGTCGTCGACGTTGACGCCGAGCACCACCACGGCATCGTGCAGCGGCTGCGATCGGCGCCACGACGTCCATCAGCTCGGCCTTGCAGTGGAAGCACCGGTCGGCGTCGTTGCGACGATAGGCCGCCCGCTCCATCTCGAAGGTCTCGACCGCCGACCACGACCAACCCCACTCGGTCGCCAGCTCACGGCAGTCGGCCTCCTCCGCACCTGCCAGCGACGGCGACACCGCAGTGACCGCGGTGACGCGCCGCCGAACCCAGCGTGCGGTGCGCGACCGCGGCGAGGAACGTCGAGTCGGCACCGCCCGAGAACGCCACGACCACCGAGCCGAACTCACGCAGGCGATCCGCGAGCGCATCGAGCTTGGCGTCGACGACATCGCTCCGTTCGCCCCCTCGTACCGAAGTCACACTCGGAGTGTGCCACGAGTATGCGGTCCGGCAACGCCGTGCGCGAGGATGGCCTCGGCATGGGGGCCCCTCTCTGGTGGAAGCAACGGCGATTCGGCCTGATGATCCAGGCGAACCTCGCGACCGTGCCGGCGTGGGCCCCGATCGGTGAGTACGCCGCGTTGGTACCGGGCCCACATCGACCCCGGCGTCCGCGACGTTCTGCTCCATCCCTCACCGCTCGTCGAGACGCTCGCCCACCACCGCGACCGTTGGGCGACACGTCGAGCACTACGACGACTTCCTTCCGTTCCTGACCTTCGACGAGTTCGACCCCGACGCCTGGACGTCGGTGATCCGCGACGCCGGCGTGGGCTACGCCGTGATGGTCGCGAAGCACCACGACGGCCTGTGCTGGTGGGACGCGCCCGGCACCGACCGCACCGTGCTCGCCGGCGGCCCCGGCCGCAACGTGCTGGCGGAGTTCGCCGCCGCGTGCGAGCGCGCGGATCTCGTGTTCGGCACGTCCTACTCGCTGCTCGACTGGGGCGAACGACGGCTATCCCAGTTGCGACTACGTCGAATCCGTCGTGCACCCTCACGTGCTCGATCTGGTCGAGCGCTACGGCTCGCGGATGCTCTGGGGCGACGGGCACTGGGGTGCGGGCGGGAGCCACTGGCGAAGCGACGAACTCGTCGCCCGCGCCCGGTCGATCGATCCGGACGTGATCGTCAACGACCGGTGGTGGGCGTCCGAAACCGGCGTGCGCACGTTCGAGTACCGCCTCCCCGACGACATCCTCTCGGCGCCGTGGGAGATGCGTCGAGGGATCGGCACCGGCATGGGGTACAACCGGATCGAGCAGGACGAGCACCTCGTCTCCGCCGGCGCCATCGTGGCGCTCCTCACCGAGGTCGTCGCCAAGGGCGGGCACCTGCTGCTGTCCGTCGGCCCCGACGCACACGGGAAGATTCCCGATCCGTACGCCGAGCGGCTGCGCGCGGCCGGCGGCTGGATCCGGCGTCATGCCGAGCTCGTGAATCGAGGACGACCGTGGAACACCTGGGGCGACGGCGACTGCCGCTACATCGTGGTGGACGACGTGCTGCACGCCGTCGATGTCGGCGGCAAGGGACGCTTCGGGGCACTGACGCGAGAGCTCGGCGTCGTGCGAGGATTCTCGACGCTCGACGGTGACGTCATGGCGTTCGAACAGGACGAACGAGGGGTCACGCTGGAACGGCGCGAACGTCGCCCGGCCCGGCTGCCGGTGGTGTACCGGGTCGATCACGACGCGCCCCCGGAACCGCCGATCGAACTCTTCGCCCAGCAGGCGTCGGAGGCGACGGAGCTCGCGCCGTTGCTCGCCGACGCTCCTCGCGGTGCGATCGTGCAGTTGGGCGACGGCACCTACATCGGTCCGGCCCGGATCCCCGACGGGGTCACGCTCCGTGGACTCGGCCCGGATCGCACCACCATCGACGGACTGGAGAGCGTCGCGATCGCGCTCGGCGACGGCGCTCGGCTCGAGCACTGCTCGGTCGTCGGTGCGATCGAGCGCATCGTCTGGCTGCCCAAGCCCGTCGTCGCGATCCCGGGGAGTCGGGCGTCGTTGCTCGGTTGCCACATCGACGGCCATGTGGAGATCACCGGGGCCCGAGCGCGTGTCACGTCGTGCCGGTCGATCGGCGTCATCTCGAAGGGTGCGGAACACGTCGAGATCCTGCGGTCGTCGTTCTCGGGCATGGAGTGGGATTGTGCCATCGACCTGACCGGCGGTTCCGGTCACGTGGTCGAGGGATGTGAGTTCCAGCACCTCCTGCTCGCCGTCCGGTTGGAGTCGACCGTCGGCACCGAGGTCCGAGGCAATCGGATCCGTTCGCGGTGGTGGGGCGTGCAGTTGGTCGACTCGGACGGGTGCATGATCTTCGGCAACTCGTTCGCGCGACACGATGCGTGCGATCGACATCGACGGCGGCACGCTGACCCAGGTGACCGGCAACGCGGTCAGTGACGGCGACAGCGGATGCCTGGCCCAGCGCGGCGCGAGCGACATCGAGGTGTCCGGCAACCACTGGGAGCGTTGCCGCGTCGGGCTCATGGCCTGGGACGCCGGCACGGTGCGCCACTACGACAACACCGCCGTCGACCTCCTCCAGCCCGACGACGTCGTCGTCATCGGCCCCTGACCCGCCGGTTCGCGGGCCACCTCCCGTCGCTGCGCCCACGCGCTGCGGCTTAGGGTCGGGTCATGATCCCGGAGCTGGCGACCACCTGGTACATCGACCACGGCAATCCGGCCGTCCAGGACTATGCGCACGACGCCGTCGGTGACGCCACCGACCGCATCGACCAGGCGATCGCGCTCTTCCACCGGGTCCGTGACGGCATCCGCTACGACCCGTACGGGATCTCCTACGACCCCGAGGCGTTCCGGGCGAGTGCGGTGGTCGAGGCCCCGACGAACTGGTGCGTTCCGAAGTCGGTGCTCCTGACCGCAGCGGCGCGACATCTCGGCATTCCCGCCCGGCTCGGGTTCGCCGACGTCCGGAACCACCTCACCAGCGAGAAGCTGTCGGCGTCGATGGGCACCGACCTGTTCGCCTGGCACGGCTACTCGGAACTCCTGCTCCCCGACCGAGCGGCCGACGACGGTTCGCAGCGCTGGTTCAAGCTGAGTTCGGCGTTCAACATCGAGCTGTGCGAACGCTTCGGCGTCGAAGGTCCTCGAGTTCGACGGCACCGACGACGCCCTGATGCATCCGTACGATCGGGCCGGGAACCGCCACATGGAGTACGTCGAGCAGCGGGGCAGCTTCGACGATCTTCCCCTCGACCGGATGCTCGCCGACTTCCGGGAGATGTACCCCGGATCGTTCGGAGAAGCGGCGGCCGAGTCGGCCGAAGCCGCCGGCGACACCGCATTCAGCGCAGGCGCCTGAGCCGGCACCCGGCGTTCGGTTCAGGCCGAGGCCGCGCCCGCGAGCGCCTTGGCGGCGCGGTGCCGATCCTGAGGGTCGAGATGCACCTTGCGGAGGCGCACGTGCTTCGGCGTGACCTCGATGCACTCGTCGGCGGTGATGAACTCGAGCGCGTGTTCGAGCGACAGCACACGGTGCGGCGTCAGTTTGACCGTCTCGTCCGATGACGACGCCCGCACGTTGGTGAGCTTCTTCTCCCGGCAGATGTTGACGTCCATGTCGCCCGCCCGCGAGTTCTCGCCGACGATCATGCCCATGTACACGTCGGTGCCGGGGCCGACCATCATCGTGGAGCGCTCCTGCAGGTTGATCATGGCGTAGGTCGTCGTCGGACCGGTGCGGTCGGCGACGATCGACCCGCGGTCACGAGCGCGGATGTCACCGAACCAGGGCTCGTACCCGTCGAAGATGTGACTGATCACGCCGGTCCCCCGCGTCTCGGTGAGGAAGTCGGTCCGGAAGCCGATCAGACCGCGCGCCGGCACGAGGTATTCGAGCCGGACCCATCCCATGCCGTGGTTGGTCATGTTCTCCATGCGGCCCTTGCGAGCGGCCAGCAGCTGGGTGACCGAACCGAGGTGCTCCTCGGGGATGTCGATCGTCACCCGCTCGACCGGTTCGCACTTCGTGCCGTCGATCTCCTTGGTCACGACCTCCGGCTTGCCGACGGTCAGCTCGAACCCCTCGCGGCGCATCGTCTCGACGAGCACGGCGAGCTGCAGCTCGCCACGGGCCTGGACCTCCCAGGCATCGGGTCGGTCGGTCTGGTTCACCCGGATGCTCACGTTGCCGACCAGTTCGGCGTCGAGGCGGTTCTTCACGAGACGGGCGGTGAGCTTGCTGCCGTCGCGACCGGCCAGCGGTGACGTGTTGATGCCGATCGTCATCGCGAGTGCCGGCTCGTCGACGGTGATCTGCGGGAGCGCCACGGGCTGCTCGGCGTCGGCGAGCGTCTCGCCGATCGTGATCTCGGGGATGCCGGCGACGGCGACCAGGTCGCCCGGACCGGCCGACTCGACGGGCACACGGGTGAGCTGTTCGGTGAGGAACAGTTCGGCGACCTTGATGCGGCTGATCTCACCGTCGACACGGCACCATGCGACCTGCTTGCCCTTCACGATCGTGCCCTCGACCACGCGGCACAGCGCCAGCCGGCCGAGGTAGGCGTTGGCGTCGAGGTTGGTGACCCAGGCCTGGAGGGGTGCACCCTCGTGGTACGTCGGCGCCGGGATCGTGTCGAGGATCACGTCGCAGAGCGGTGCCGAGGTCGTCGCCGCGGTCGTCGAGGTCGAGCGACGCCCAGCCGTCGCGCCCCGAGCAGTAGACGATCGGGAAGTCGAGCTGCGCGTCGCTCGCGTCGAGGTCCATGAACAGCTCGTAGACCTCGTCGACGACCTCGGCGATCCGCGCGTCGGGTCGGTCGACCTTGTTGATGACCAGGATGCACCGGCATGTCGTACCCGAGCGCCTTGCGGAGGACGAAGCGCGTCTGCGGCAGCGGTCCCTCGGCGGCGTCGACGAGCAAGACGATGCCGTCGACCATCGTGAGCGCCCGTTCGACCTCACCGCCGAAGTCGGCGTGGCCGGGCGTGTCGACGATGTTGAGCGTCACCCCATCCCACTGCACCGAGGTGTTCTTGGCGAGAATCGTGATGCCCTTCTCGCGCTCGAGATCGCTCGAGTCCATGACCCGCTCCTCGACGTTCTCGTTCGCACGGAACGCACCCGACTGCTGCAGGAGCGAGTCGACGAGGGTGGTCTTCCCGTGGTCGACGTGAGCGACGATCGCCAGATTCCGCAGATCGTCGCGCGTCCTGGCGTCGCCGGACGCGGAAGCGTCGGATGAGGTGTGGGGGGTCTCGGACATGGCCTGACCACGCTATCGGGGTTCCCCGTGCGACGTTTCCGGCGCTGTCCGGCGCCGAACGCCGCCGATGTAGGGTCCGCCCTCGTGGCGATCTCCGACTACCTCAGCGGTCTCCGCGAGCGGGTCGGGCACGACCTCGTGCTCCTGCCGGCGGTGTGCATCCTGATCTGGGACGACGCGGGCCGACTGCTGCTGATGCAGGAGGCGGAGACGAGGAGGTGGCAGACGATCGGCGGCATGGTCGACCCCGACGAGTCGCCCTGGGACGCAGCACGCCGCGAGGCCGAGGAGGAAGCCGGGGTGGAGGTGCGGCTCGAACGCATCCGGGCAGCCCTCGGCGGACCCGGCTACCGCGTGCACTACCCGAACGGCGACCTGTGCTCGTACGTGTCGACCGTGTTCGACGCCGTCATCGTGAGCGGCGAGCCCGATGCTGGAGACGACGAGGTGCACCGCGTCGCATGGTTCGAACCCGCCGACATCCCGTCGCTCGACCTCGACCCGCTCAACCGGCACCTGCTCGCCGACGCGGGCGTCATCGATCGCCGGTCTCCGGCGTGATCGTCACGCCGGCAGGGCGAACCCGATATCGACCCTGTTATTGACACCGTGCCGTATGAGGCGCACACCCGATCGAAGCGCACATCCGTGCGCACGATGAGAATTCGAACGAGGCCCCTCGCTCGCTCGGCGGAGCCATAGGGGTCAACATGCGTACTCGAATCATCCACGTCACGGTCGCGGCGCTCCTCGGAACGGTCGGCACGGTCGCCGCCTCGCCGGCCGACGCGACCTACGACCAACCCGAGGGCCTCGAGCTGATCGCGAGCGGACTCGACAATCCACGTGGCATCACGGTCGACCGTGGCGGCCATCTCTACGTCGCCGAAGCCGGGCGCGGCGGTGACGCGCTCGTCGACACACCGCTGGGTGACAGCGAGGGGCCCGTCTGCGTCGGCGACACCGGGGCGATCACACGCATCGCTCACGGCAGGGTGCGCCGGATCGTGTCGGGGCTACCGTCGGTGGCCGAAGCGATCGACGGGGCGTGCGGCGGACCCGGCTTCGGAGCGTTCGCAACCGGACCGCAGGGCGTCGACGTCCGTGGTCGGCGACATCTCGCCTACTCGATCGGTCTCGGCGGGGTCCCCGACGTTTCGCGACCTCCTGACGGCTGCCGCCCCCGAAGCGGCCGGGCTCGGCACGTTGCAGCATCGCAGGTGGAAGTCGATCGCCGATCTCGCCGAGTTCGAGGCTGCGACCGATCCCGACATGGAGGGTCCGGATTCGAACCCGTACGGCGTGTTGGGAGTTCGAAATCGCAGGACCGTCGCCGCTGACGCGGGCGGCAACTCACTGGTCGAGGTTCGCAAGAACGGTTCGATCGACACGATCGCTGTGTTCGCTCCCCGCTGCGTGCCGTTCACGCTCGGACCGAATCCGATCCCTCCTCAATTCAACCCGTGCGGGGATCAGGCGTTGTTCCCGGCGCAGGCCGTCCCGACCGACGTCGCGATCGACCACGACGGGCACTACCTCGTCACGACGCTGGGCGGCTTTCCGTTCGCGCCGGGCGAATCGCTCGTGTACAAGATCGACCGCAACCACGTCGGGACGGCCGTGTGCTCCACGTTCGCTCCGGTGCCGGCTGACGGCTGCGAGGTGTTCGCCGACGGCCTGACCGCCCTCGTCGGCATCGACGTCGGGTACGACGGATCGGTGTACGTGGTCCAGATGGCCGACAACGGTCTCTTGGCCGCGTTCGGCGGCGACGACGCCGGCAGCGTGCAGGTGCTCGACGCGCACACGGGCGAGGTGACCCGCTCGATCCCCGGGCTCAACTCCCCGGGAGGCGTCGCCGTGCACGGCCATCACATCTACATCACCAACCGGAGTGTCGCGCCGGGTGCCGGCGAGGTGGTGGCGGCCCACACGCACTGACCGTCGGCGGGCCTCGGTGGACTCCGGACTGCCGCGGCCCGTGGTGGTGCACATACAGTTCCCGCGGTGCGGACGTCGGTCGTGTTGGGTCAATGGCTCGATCGGCCGATCGATGCCGACACCGAGGTCGCACTCCTGGCCGATCGTCTCGGGTACTCCGAGCTGTGGGTGCCGGAGATGGCGAAGGTCGACTCGCCCGCGTTCGCGGCGTCGATCGTCGGGCGAACGGACCAGATCGAACTGACGCTCGGTCCACTCGCGGTGACCGTCCGGTCGGCGGTGCAGATCGCCATGGCGGCGACCACGGTCGCCTCCACCGGTCGGGCGACCAACGTGGCCCTCGGGACGTCGAGCAACGTCGTCGCCCGATGGCACGGGCGCTCGAGGGTCGGTGCGGCCGATCAGCTCGCGGCGACGCGGCGGGACGTGGCGGCGCTGTTCGCCGGTGAGCGGGTCAACGGGTACCGACTTCCCCAGCCGCCGGTGCGACCACCGGGCATCACGGTGGCGGCGTTCGGGCCGAGAGCCCTCGATGCCGCGCAGCCCGCCGACCGGATGGTGCTCAACATGGTGACCGTCGAAACGGCCGCCAGATTGGCGCCGCGTCATCGGAACACGGCGGTCTGGCTCTGCGCAGCCGTCGACCCGACCGACGAGGAACGGGCGTGGCTGGCTCGAGGACTCGTCGGCTACCTGGCGGCGCCGGGGTACGGCGAGATGTTCGTCGAGGCCGGCTACGGCGACCTGGTCGAGTTCGCCCGATCACGCCCCGGCCCGAAGGAGATCTTCGCCCGCATGCCGCCTGATCTGTTGGACGACGTCGGTCTCGTCGGAGGCGAGGCGACCATTCGCGACCGCATGCCGCGCCTACGAGCACGCCGGCGTCTCGGAGGTCTGCATCGTGCCACCCGCTCCCGACCTCCCGTCGTCGAGCCGCACGATCGAAGCGCTCGCGCCCTCCGGCGGTTGACGCCTCAGAGGTCGGTCGCGGGTGCCCAGGTCGAGTGGGTGCCGCTGGAGATCCGCTCGGGCAGCCCGATCCGGGCGACCGGCCCCTCGTCGGGGTGGGCGGCGTCGAACACCACGCACTCCGACCGATCGTTGACCATGTCGCTGGTGAAGGTCACGAGATAGCCGTCGTCCTCGGCCGTCGACCCGTCGCGCGGCGCCATCACGGTCTCGCTGACGAACACGCCGTCGGTCGAACTCGACGAGCTCTTCGGCACCGGTGTCGAGGTCGTGCTTGACCAGCGCCGTCGAACGCGAACAGGCCGTGGGTGCAGCGGGCGTTGTAGGAGTAGCGATGACGCCGGCCGGCGTGGCGGCCGTTGACCATCGGGAACTCGAGGCACCGGTCGCTCGATCGGCTCCTCGGTCGTCTCGCCGGTGACCAGGTCGAACCGCCAGCGATGCGCTCGGCGCCTGCAGCACGTTCATGTCGAGCGTCTCGAAGCCCTTGTGGCCGCCGCCGGACCGTTCGACGCCCCGCGCCGGTCGGATTGTGCTGGAAGAAGCCGTCGAGCACGATCTCGTCGCCGTCCTCGTAGGCGTTGGTCCAGTGCAGCACGAAGGTCGGGTCGGCCTCGAACCAGCGGATGTCGTCGGTCGTGCCGTGGCGGGGAATCGATGGCGAACCGGCTCGGCATGTCGCGCTCGGAACGTGTTCGAGTAGTAGCCGTCGGCCAGCGCATCGCGGGTCCCAGAACAGCGGCAGGTCGTTCAGGATCGTGTAGTTCTCGGTGAACGCCATGTCGTGCGGGAGTCGCGGGCCGGGCAGCGGGATCGTCGATGTAGGTCGTCAGCTCGCCCTCGGCGGCTCACGACGCCGTAGTGCATGTACGGCGCCTCGGTCGCTGTAGTTGAAGAACAGCAGCTCGCCGGTGTGCTCGTCGACCTTCGGATGGGCCGACACGCCCTCGGCCGGGAACCGGCCGCCCCACGTCGTCGTGCCGAGGTCGTCGAGCGTGCGCGGGTCGAGCCGATACAGCTCGCCGCACTGGTAGAAGCTCGCCAGCGCCACGCCGCCGTGCACGATCACGTCGGTGCTGACGCGTTGTCCTTCATCATGGTGCGGGCGCCCCAGCCGTGATCGGCGAGCGCGTTCGACGGGTGCTCGGTGATGCCGGCCCACAGGCTCTGCTTGGCCTCCTGTTCGGCGAGGAACGCCTCGGTGCGCACGAAGCGGTTGGCGTAGCGGGCGTCGCCGTCCTCGAACGAGATCGAGTGCAGCATGCCGTCGCCGTCGAACGGGTGGTACCGCTTGATCGGCTCGAACAGCGCGTTCTCGGTGTTGCGCAGGTACACGCCGTTCAGATCGCTCGGGATCTCCCCGACGACGTCGAGGTCCCAGGCGTCGTACTCGCGGTGCTGCGGGCGCCAGACACCCGATGCGGTACGGGTGCGTGTCGTCGGGCGGAAGCCCGCTCTCGAACGAGTGCTTCAGCTCGACGTGCATGTTCTCTCGGCCTTTCGTTCGACGATGTGCCGCGACGCCCTCCGTTGTACTACGCCCGGATCGCCCGACGCTGCTCGGCCCGACGCGTGCCGTGTCCGGCTGTCAGACTCGACGGCGTGGAGCGTGTCCGATGAGCCTGCCCGGCAGCACCAGCGGCGACCAGCCCGGCACCCTCGACGACCTCGTCCGGCGTGCATCGGCCGCGCGCCCCGACGACGAAGCGCTCGTCGACGCTCCGAACCGCGCGACGTTCTTCCACGGCGAACCGCTCCGGCTGACCTGGGCCGAGGTCGACCGCTCGGTCGATCGGCTGGCGGCGTCCCTGGCCGGCCTGGGTGTGCGCCGTGGTCACGCCGTCGCGATCCAGTTGCCGAACGTCGCCGAACTGGTGCTCGGCATCCTGGCCTGCGCACGGATGGGCGCGATCGCCGTGCCGTTCCCGATTCAGCATCGCCGTCACGAGCTGCGCTACGGGTTCGATGCTGCGGACGTCGTGGCGGTCCTGACGGCGAACCGGCCCGATCGGCCCGACCATCTCGACGACGTCTCCGACGTCCTCACCGAGCGCCCCGGCACCCGGCTGGCCGTGTTCGACGACTCCGAGAACGTGCCGCCGTCGGCACACCGGGTCGCGATCGACCCCGAGGTCGCCGACGTGCGCGACGACGCCGGCATCGCCCGTCTCCGAGCCGGACGACGTGGTCACGATCTGCTGGACCTCGGGGACGACGGGCACACCCAAGGGCGTGCCCCGAACGAACGCGATGTGGCTGGCGTCGAGCAGCTTCCAGGTCGAACGGCTGTCGATCACGGCCGACGACCGGATCCTGTGCCCGTTCCCCGTCGTGAACATGGCCGGCATCGGCGGCATGCTGCTGCCGTGGGCGATGAGCGGTGCGCTGCTCGCGCTGCACCAACCGCTCGACCTGCCGGTCTTCCTGCAGCAGCTGGCCGCCGAGCGGGTCACGTACACGGTCGCTCCCCCACCGTTGCTCAACATGCTGCTCCGCAACGAGGAGCTGCTGGCAGCCACCGATCTGTCGCACATCCGTGCGATCTCGTCGGGTTCGGCGCCGCTCGACGACTGGATGGTCGCCGGCTGGCAGGAACGCGGCATCGAGATCGTCAACGTGTTCGGGTCCAACGAGGGAGCTGCGTTGCTGTCGACGCGTGCCGAGGTGCCCGACCCCGCCGAGCGGGCCCGGTACTTCCCACAGCCCGACCGACCGGGCATGAGCGTGCGCCTGATCGATCTCGACACCGGCGACGAGATCCGGGAGCCCGGGCGGCCCGGTGAGTTGCGGTTCCGCGGTCCGACGGTGTTCGACGGGTACCTCGACTCGAGCGGCGAGGAGTTCGACGACGAGGGGTACTACCGAACGGGGGACATCTTCGAGCTCGCCGACGACGGTCGACCCGCCGCACCTGTTGCGCTTCGTCGACCGTGCGAAGGACATCATCATTCGCGGCGGGATGAACGTGTCGGCGGCCGAGCTCGAGGCGATGATCTCCCGCCTCGAGGGCGTCGCCGAATGCGCCGTCGTCGGCTATCCGGACCCCGACCTCGGAGAACGTGTCGGCGTGTTCGCCGTGCCGGCCGGCGAGACGACGCCCGACCTGGAGGGCATCGTCGCGCACCTCCGCGAGGTCGACATCGCCTCGTACAAGCTGCCCGAGCGATGCGAGATCGTCGACGCGCTCCCACGCAACGCGGTTGGCAAGGTCACCAAGCCCGAACTGCGCGAGCGCTGGGCCGCTCCACCTACGATCACAGCCGAACGACACGTCGACGGGAGAACCTCATGACGGCACCGACAACCTCGCAACCGGCCGGGCGCGTCAGCATCCTGGGCGGCCACCAGTCCGACTTCGCCCGCAACATCGCCAAGGAGGGTCTGACCGTCGCCGATCTGGTTCGTGACACGGTCACGGCCACCTTGAGCGACGCAGGCGTCGAACCCGCGCAGGTCGAGAGCATCCACGTCGGCAACGCGTTCGGCCAGCTCTACAACGGGCAGGGCCACCTCGGCGCGATGCCGGCGTCGGTGATCGACGACTTCTGGGGTCTGCCGGCGATGCGCCACGAGGCCGCCTGTGCGTCGGCGTCGATGGCGACGCTGGCCGCGATGGCCGAGATCGAGTCGGGCCGCTACGACTGCGTGCTCGTGCTCGGCGTGGAGCAGGAACGCAACATGCCGGGCGCCCAGGCGGCCGGCGTGCAGTCCGCTGCGGCATGGGTCGGGCACGAGACCGACGGAATCGAGTTCTTCTGGCCGTACGCCTTCGACCGGGTCGCCGACGAGTACGACCGCCGCTACGGCCTCGACGACGCCCATCTGCGTGCGATCGGTGAGCTCAACCTGCGCAACGCGAAGGACAACCCCAACGCGCAGACCCGCGGCTGGCAGCTGTCGTCGGACTCGTGTGGCACCGACGATCACGTCAACCCGGTGGTGCACGGCCGGCTCCGCCGCAACGACTGCACACAGATCACCGACGGCGCGACCGGGATCGTGCTGGTGTCGGACCGCTGGCTCGCAGCGCATCCGGAGGCGGCCGCGCGCTCACGGATCGCCGGCTGGGGCCACCGCACGGTCGGGCTCGGCCTCGAGGAGAAGTTCGCCCACTCGACCCCCGAGTACGTGATGCCCCACGTGCGGGACGCGATCACCGATGCCTTCGGTCGGGCGGGCGTCTCGGGCGTCGACGACCTCGACCTGATCGAGACGCACGACTGCATGACGCCGTCGGAGTACCTGGCGATCGACCACTTCGGCATCACGGCGCCGGGGCAGAGCTGGCAGGCGGTCGAGAACGGCGACCTCGAACGCGACGGCCGCATCCCGGTCAACCCGTCGGGCGGGCTGATCGGCGGTGGTCACCCGGTCGGCGCGACGGGCGCACGCATGCTGCTCGACGCCACGAAGCAGGTGTCCGACATCGGCCGGCGACTACCAGGTCGTCGGCGCTCGACGAGCGGCGACGCTCAACATCGGCGGCAGCACGGCGACCACCGCGTGCTTCGTCGTCGAGTCGGCCTGACGATCAGGTCGACGCCGGAGCCTCGGGCGCCGGCGCATCCGAGTCCGACCCGGTCACGACGACCGCAGCGAGCCAGGTGGAGATCGGCACGGCCGCGACGAGCCCGATCGAGCCGACGAGGGCGCGAACGACCTCGGTGGCGACGAGCTCCCGGGTGACCACGCCGCGAATACCCTGGCCCGCTTCGGTGAAGAACAGCAGGAGCGGAGCGCGGCGCCCGCATAGGCGAGGAACAGGGTGTTCACCGTCGACGAGATGTGGTCGCGCCCGATTCGCAGCGCGGGGCGCACGAGCTCGCTGAGGCTCAGCTCGGGCCGAGCGCGTTTGAGCTCCCAGACGGCCGCGACCTGGGTGACCGTGACGTCATCGAGCACGCCCAGTGCGCCGATCACGATGCCGGCCAGCAGGATGCCGCGGGCGTCGATGCCGTCCGCCAAACCGCCCAACATCACGCTCGTCTCGTCGGACAGCCCGGTCAGGCGCGTCGCACCCACGAACACCCATGCGAGCACCGCGGTGATCGCGAGACTGGAGAAGGTGGACACGAGCGCGACCGTCGTCGCGAGTTCGAACCCGTGGGCGAGGAACAGGGCCGCGAAAGCGATCGCCGAAGCGGTCGCCAACGCGACGACGAGGGCGTTCGATCCGTCGAGGATCGCGGGGAGGGTGAACACGACGATGATCAGCATGCTGAACGCCAGCCCTGCGATCGCCCCCAGTCCGCGCCAACGTCCGAGCACCAGCACAGACGCCACGAACAGCGCCAACAACCAGATCATCGATCCCCCACGCCGATAGTCGTAGAAGGCGAACGCGACATCCCCGTCCCCCACCGTGAACCAGGTGACGAGGATCGCTTCGCCCTCCTCGAGGAAGCCGTCAGCGGTCGCCTCCTCGATCGACCCGATGTCGCCGACGAACGGTCCGTCCCCCATCAGGAAGTCGACCCAGCGGCACCGGTCGACCAGGCCGTACGAGCACGGTCGCAGTTCGATCGCAACGACCGTGGCGCTGATCGTGTCGGCATCGAGCAGCAGCGGATCTGTGGTGTCGTCGCGCCGCCGTCAGGCCACAGCAAGATCAGTGCCAACAGGGTCACCGCGCCCAACACCGCCACGGCCGTCCAGAGGTACCGGCCGGCGGACGGGTGGACCGACGGCGGAACGTCGTGGCTGTGTCCCTGTGGCATCGGCTCGTCCGTCGCGACCGCCTTCGGCGGCTGCGGACTGCTCCGAGGTTGGTCCATCCGCCTCACGATGGCACACGGTCACGGCCGCTCGGCGGCATCCTGCGCCCCGTTCACGGGGCGATTTCGGCGTCCGCGCACCATCTAGCATGATGGACCCGGGTGGCCTCCGTCCGGCCGACTCCATCGATCGACCGGCTGACTCGACACCCGCACATCACCAACCACACCGGCATCAGGAGCAGACGAATGGGCAGAGCGCAGTGGACGACGTGACCATCCGGGCCGACGAGTTCGACGCGGTCATCTTCGACCTCGACGGGGTCATCACCAAGACGGCGGCGGTGCACGAGGTCGCATGGGCCGAGATGTTCGACCGGTACCTGCGCGACCGTGCGGAGGCGACCGGCGCACGGTTCGAGCCGTTCACGTCGGTCGACTACGGCGAGTACGTCGACGGCAAGCCGCGCTACGACGGGGTCCAGAGCTTCCTCGAGTTCGCGTGGGATCGAGCTGCCATGGGGCGAGCCGACCGATCCGCCCGAGGCCGAGACGGTCTGCGGGCTCGGGCAACCGCAAGAACGCCGAGTTCACCCGAATCGTCGACCGAGCGAGGCGTCGAACCGTACCCGTCGTCGGTCCGGTTCATCCGAGGAGCTGCACGATCGCGGAGTCCGCACGGCGCTCTTCTCGTCGAGCCGCAACGCCAATGCCGGTGCTCGACGCGGCGGGCCTCGGCGATCTGTTCGCGGTGCGCGTCGAAGGTCGAGCTGACGGCCGAACTCGGCCTGCCCGGCAAGCCGGATCCCGCCGTTCTCATCGAGGCGACGCGTCGCATCGGCGCCACGCCCGAACGCACGGCCGTCGTCGAGGACGCGATCTCCGGCGTCGAAGCCGGACGTCGCGGCGGGTTCGCGCTCGTGATCGGGCTCGATCGGATCGGACCAGGCCGACGCCCTCGCTGCTTCGGGCGCCGATGTCGTCGTCCCCGACCTCGCCGACGTCACGGTCGACCGGGAGTCACCTCCGAGACGTCGCCACCCTGCCGTCGGCACGTTCCGACGAGCTGTGGTCAGCGCTCGGTGACCTGCAACCCGCCGTGTTCCTCGACTACGACGGCACGCTGACGCCGATCGTCGAGCACCCCGACCTCGCCGTGCTGTCCGACGAGGCGACGGACCACGCTGGAGCGCGCTGCGCCGCCACCACCACGGTCGCGATCGTCAGCGGGCGCGACGCCGAGGACGTCATCGGCAAGGTCGGCGTTCGAGGGCCTCTACTACGCGGGGAGCCACGGCTTCGACATCCGGACGCCGACGGGCGACGCCGCAGGCGGCGACCTCGCCCGGTTCGACGCCTTCCTCCCCGAGCTCGATGCGGCGGAGGGCGAGCTGCGAGAAGCCGCTCGCCGAGGTCCCCGGCTCCAATGTCGAGCGCAAGCGCTTCGCGATCGCCGTGCACTACCGCCAGGTGCCGGACGAGCACCACGGGACCGTCGCGGACGCGGTCGACGCGGCTCGCACCCGGGCACCCCACGCTGCGCGTGGCCGGCGGCAAGATGATCTTCGAGCTGCGCCCCGACATCGAGTGGGACAAGGGCACGGCGCTGAACTGGCTGCTCGCCGAGCTGGGCCTCGACGGCCCGACGTGCTGCCGGTCTACATCGGCGACGACGTCACCGACGAGGACGCGTTCCGCGCGCTCGAGCGCCGCGGGCTCGGGATCGTCGTCGGGCGCGAGGCACGCTCGACCGCAGCGACGTACGCGCTCGACGACACCGACGAGGTCCGCGCGCTTCCTCGACGAGCTCCGCAGCCGAGTCGATCGGGAGCACGGCATGACGCCGCTGGACTGCTCACGTACGAGGGCTTCGAACCCGCCGAGGAGGGTCTGCGCGAGGCGCTGTGCACGCTCGGCAACGGCTACTTCGCCACCCGCGGCGCGGCGCCCGAGAGGTCGGCCGGCGACGTCCACTACCCGGGCACCTACCTCGCCGGGCTCTACAACCGGCTCGGCACCGAGATCGTCGGGCGCGATCATCGAGAACGAGGATCTGGTCAACCTGCCGAACTG
The DNA here is from genome assembly GCA_963827775.1 of uncultured Acidimicrobiaceae bacterium. GTDB lineage: Bacteria > Actinomycetota > Acidimicrobiia > Acidimicrobiales > Ilumatobacteraceae > Ilumatobacter. The sequence goes on from CAWHCI010000006.1 coordinate 51,277, forward strand.
GCTGCCGCTGCAGTTCCGCATGGCCGGCGACGACGACTGGTTCGACGATCGAGGACGGCCACGGTCGAGGACTACGAGCAGGACCTCGACGTCGCGGCGCGGCGTCCTCACGCGATCGTTCGTCTGGATCGGACGGCCGCGGCCGCCGCACGCTGGTGACACCAGCGCCGGTTCGTCTCGATGCGCGATCCACACGTCGCCGGCCTCGAGACGGCGTTCCGCGCCGAGAACTGGTCGGGTGGCATCGTCGTGCGGTCTGCGCTCGACGGCACCGTCGATCAACGCCGGCGTGCCGCGCTACCGCAGCCTCGACGAGCCGAGCACCTCGAGCCGCTCGAGACACGCACGGTGCGGTGACGACGGCATCGTCGCTGACGGTGAGCACGACCCAGTCGCGGGTCGACGTCGGCGATCGCCGCGCGGACGCGTGTCGTCGACGGCGGATCGCCGTCGCCCGACCGAGCGGGCACACGTCCGAGTCGGCGGGCTGGATCGGGCAGGACGTCCGCGTTCGACGTCGAGCAGGGCGAGTCGATCTCGGTCGAGAAGCTCGTCACGCTCTACACGTCGCGCGACCGTGCGATCAGCGAGCCGGGGCTCGAGGCACGCGAGCATCTCGCGCGTCGCGGATCTTCGCAGGAGACGCTCGACGCCCACGTCCTCGCCTGGGATCACCTGTGGCGGCGCTTCCAGCTCGAGATCCGAGGCCGACGAGGACACGCGTCGCATCCTCAACCTGCACATGTTCCACCTGCTGCAGACCGCCTCGAAGCACACCATCGACCTCGACGTCGGCGTGCCGGCGCGCGGCTGGCACGGCGAGGCCTACCGCGGCCACATCTTCTGGGACGAGCTGTTCATCTTCCCGTTCCTCAACCTGCACATGCCCGACCTGACCAAGGCGCTGCTGCTGTACCGCTACCGGCGGCTCGCCGCAGGCGCGTGCCGCAGCGGCGCGCCGCCGGGCTACGACGGCGCCATGTATCCCGTGGCAGAGCGGCAGCAACGGCCGCGAGGAGACCCAGGTCGGTGCACCTCAACCCGCACTCGGGCCACTGGCATCCCGACAACTCCCACCGTGCAGCGCCACGTCAACATCGCCATCGCCTACAACGTCTGGCAGTACTTCGAGGCCACCGACGACGTCGAGTTCCTGGCGTTCCACGGCGCCGAGATGTTGCTCGAGATCGCCCGCTTCTGGGCGAGCATCGCCACCTACGACAAGGCGCTGCGACCGCTACGAGATCCGCGGCGTGATGGGCCCCGACGAGTACCACGACGGGTATCCCGACGTCGGACGAGCCGGGGCTGCGACAACAACGCCTACACCAACGTGATGGTGGTCTGGCTGCTGCCGCGGGCGCTGGAGGCGCTCGACGTCGTGCCCGAGTTCCGGCGGCGCGAGCTGTGGGAGAAGCTCGCCCTTCGCCGCGAGGAGCTCGAGCGCTGGGACGACATGTGCCGCCGGATGTGCGTGCCCTTCCACGACGACGGCATCATCAGCCAGTTCGAGGGCTACGACGAGCTCGAGGAGTTCGACTGGGAGGGCTACACCGAGCAGCTACGGCGACATCCAGCGGCTCGACCGCATCCTCGAGGCCGAGGGCGACACGCCGAACCGCTACAAGGTCTCCAAGCAGGCCGACGTGCTGATGCTGTTCTACCTGCTCTCCGGCGAGGAGCTCGAGGAGATCGTGACCGTCTCGGCTACGAGTGGCACGATGCCCTGATCCCGCGCAACATCGACTACTACCTCGCCGCGCACCTCGCACGGCTCGACGCTGAGCCGCGTCGTGCACTCGTGGGTGCTGGCGCGGTCCGACCGCACGCGGTCGTGGGCCGTCGTTCCAGGAGGCGCTCCACAGCGACATCGCCGACGTGCAGGGCGGCACCACTGCCGAGGGCATCCACCTCGGCGCGATGGCCGGCACCGTCGATCTCGTGCAGCGCTGCTTCACCGGCCTCGACACCCGGGACGGCGTGCTCCGCTTCGACCCCGCCATCCCCGACGAGCTGCAGTGGCTGCGCTTCGACCTGCAGTACCGGGGCGGATGGGTGCAATGCGAGATGTCGGCCAAGATGATGAGCATCACCTCCCACGAGGGCGCTGTGCGCACGATCAAGATCGCGATCGGAGATGACGAGTTCGAACTCCACCCCGGTGCGTTGCGCCGGGTCGAGTTGCGGTAGCCGCTAGATCATGCGGGCGTCGAACTCGACGCCCATCAGGAACCTGCCGAGCACCTCGTTGAGTTTGGGTGCGACCATGATGTGCTGCGTCACCACGTGGGCATCGCGTAGGCACCGACCGAGCACGCTCGTGTCGTAGACCGCCGAGCCGCCGGCGATCGTGAAGGCCGAGTCGGCGACGCCGGCGCACGCACTCGCGGCGTGCGCTGCGGCGAGGCGCATTCCCACACGGGCCGAGACCGGTACGGGGTCACCGGCCAGGGACGCCGACCACGCACGACCGACCTCGTCGTGCAGATAGGCCCGAGCGGCGCGCCACTGCGACTCGGCTCGAGCGAGCTCGGTCTGGGCGTAGCCGCTCGCCGCCAACGTCCTGCTCGAGAACTGCGGGCGTTTGTCGGCGGCGATCGTCACCAGTTCGTCGAGTGCGTTCCGGGCGATTCCGAGCGAGGCGCCCGCGATCCCGATGGCCAGCAACGTGAAGTTCGGGAAGCGGGCCGTCGGGGCGTCGACCCGGGGTTTGCTCACGCCCGGCTGAACGGTCATCCGCTCGGGCACGAAGACACTGTCGACCGAGTAGTCGAGCGACCCCGTGCCACGGAGCCCCGACGTGTACCAGGTGTCGTGGAAGTCGACCTGGTCGGACGGGAAGAAGCACGAGCGCTGGGTGCCGTCGTCGCAGCGTGGCACCACCCATGATCCAGGTCGAGTGTTGCGAGCCGCTTCCCCACTGCCACCGGCCCGTCACCCGGTACCCATCGCCCTCACGCACCCCCCGGCCGTTCGGCGCGAACACGCCACAGGTCCTGGCCGCGGTCGAGGGATACAACTCCTTCGCCGTGGCGGCATCGAGGTAGGCGGCCATCGACGATGTGGTCGAGCCGATCATCGTCGCCCAGCCGGCGGCGCCGTCACCCTGCGCCACGACCTCGATCGCCTCGACGAACGTGAGCGGATCGACGCCCGGGCCCCCGTACTGTTCGGGAAGGCACAGGGTCAGCATCCCGTTCCGTGCCAGCGCATCCACCGTCGGCTGGGGCAGCGTTCGCGCCGCTTCGGCGTGCGGCGCCTCCCGACGAGCCACCTCGGCGGTCGCCTCCGCCGCTGCCAGCACATCGGTCGTCATCGGGGTGACTGTAGGCGGCGTGTCGGGCCGGATCCGACCCCACGGGAACACCGCCGTCCCCGGTGCGTCTAGCATCGGCGCATGAAGTTCGGCTTCGTGATCCCGTGGGCAGATGCGGACGAAGTCGGAGAGCTGGCCGTGGCGGCCGAAGAGCACGGGTGGGACGGCGTCTTCGTGTGGGAACCGGTGTGGGGCGTCGATGCGTGGATCAGCCTCGGTCTCGCCGCCGCACGAACGTCGAAGATCCGGCTCGGCACGATGTTGACGCCACCGTCCCGACGGCGTCCGTGGGAGCTCGCCAGCCAGGTCGCCACCGTCGATCGGCTGAGCGACGGCCGGGTCACGCTCTCGGTCGGTCTCGGCGCACCCGACTCCGGCATGGAGGCGTTCGGCGAGGAATGCGGCCGACGCGAACGTGCCGAGCTGATGGACGAGTGTCTCGACATCGCCTGCGGCCTCTGGCAGGGTCAGCCGTTCGAGTACTCCGGGCGCCACTACCAGGTGCGGCCGACCGAGTTCCCCACGATCGGCAACACCGTCCAGCAGCCGCGGGTCCCGGTCTGGTGCGTCGGCGCGATCGGCTACCCGAAGTCGATGGAACGGGCCCTCCGCTGGGACGGCCTGATCCCGCAGGTGCTGGACGACGGATCCGCCCGCCAGGCCACCCTCGAGGAGCTCGTCGGCATCCGGTCCGAGCTTCCCGACGACCAGTACGACGTCGTGATCGAAGGGGTCTGGTCGGAGCACTCTCCGGCTGCGTGGGCCGACACGGGCGCGACCTGGTGGCTCGAGACCCAATGGGACGCCGTCGGGCAGGCCCGACCGGCGCTCGCGACATTCGATCATCTCCGCGACGGGCCGCCCTCGATCTGACCGACGCAGCTCGCCGGTGGGCCGAGGGGACGCTCTGTCCGGGCCGTACACTCCCGCCGATGGATCGCGACGTCGTCGCCCACGACGCCGTCGTGAACGAGGTCGCCGGATTGCTCAGGACGGATCCCCCGTCTGCCGATGAGGACGACAGATGAAGATTCGCCCAACCGCCTCGGCGATTCCACGCCACCGATTCCCGGTCGAGCCGTGGCGGCTCGTCGAGACCGAGCCGAGCCCGCACGACCTCGGGCTGACCGAGACGCTGTTCGCGATCGGCAACGGCTACATCGGCATGCGGGCGAATCCCGCGGAGGGGCGCGAGGCGCACACGCACGGCACCTACGTGAACGGCTTCCACGAGACCTGGCAGATCGAACACGCCGAGGAAGCCGTTGCGTTCGCCAAGACCGGGCCAGACGATCGTGAACGTGCCCGACGCCAAGCTGCTGAAGCTCTACGTCGACGACGAACCGCTCCTGCTCGACGCTGCCGATCTCGATCACTACGAGCGCGTCCTCGACTTCCGCTCGGGCGTCTCGCACCGCGAACTGCTCTGGCGGACGCCGGGCGGCAAGCGCGTCCGGGTCCGGTCCGAACGCCTCGTCAGCCTCGAGCACCGCCACCTCGCGGTCATGCACATGGAGGTCACACTGCTCGACGAGTCGGCGCCGATCGTGATCTCCTCGCAGCTGCTCAACCGCCAGGACGGCGAGGACGAGTACCACGTGCGCGCGGCGGCACTCGGCGAGGGCATCGACCCGCGTCAGCGCCCGCAAGTTCGACCGACGCGTGCTGGTGCCCAGGCTCGACCGACATGCCGACCGGACGACCCGGCCGGCGGCCAGGTGACCCTCGGCTATCGATGCGAGAGCAGCGGTATGACGATCTCGTCCGCGTATCGGCACGTGGTCGAATCGGCCTGCGACTACACGGTCACCACCGAGGTCGGCGACGATCTCGCGAAGACGGACTTCAGCTTCGATGCGCACGCCGACGAGACGATCCGGATCACCAAGTACGTCGCCTACCACACCTCCCGCGGAGTGCCGCCCGAGGAACTGGCCGACCGCTGCACCCGCACCCTCGATCGTGCCAGGCAGCGCCGGGCACGCGCAGATCTACGCACAGCAGCGCACCTGGCTCGACAGCTTCTGGTCGAACAGCGACGTCGAGGTCGACGGCGATCCGGCGGCCCAGCAGGCGATCCGGTGGAACCTGTTCCAACTCGCCCAGGCGTCCGCGCGCACCCACGAACAGGGCATCGGCGCCAAGGCCGTCACCGCCGGCGGCTACGACGGGCACTACTTCTGGGACACCGAGGTGTACGTGCTGCCGTTCCTGGCCTACACCAATCCGGAAGCGGCGCGAAAGCTCCTTCGCTTCCGCTACCACATGCTCGACGCCGCCCGGGCCAGGGCCAGCGAGCTCAGCCAGGACGGGGCGCTCTATCCCTGGCGCACGATCAACGGCGAGGAGGCCTCCGCCTACTACGCCGCCGGAACCGCCCAGTACCACATCAACGCCGCCATCGTGTACGCCCTCGAGAAGTACCTCAACGCCACCGGCGACGTCGAGTTCCTCGCCGACGAGGGCGCGGAGATCCTGGTCGAGACGGCGCGGTTGTACGAGGACCTCGGGTTCTACGCCACCAACGGCGCCCGTCACTTCCACATCCACGGGGTGACCGGACCCGACGAGTACACGACCGTCGTCAACGACAACCTGTACACCAACGTCATGGCTCGCTTCACCATGCGATACGCAGCGAGATCGCTGGCGTTCCTCAAGGAGTGGAACCCCGATGCCTACGCCGCGATCGCGCGTCGCACCGGGGTGACCGACGCCGAGATCGCATCGTGGCATCGGGCGTGTGACGCGATGTACCTCCCGTACGACGACGAGCTCGGCATCCATCCGCAGGACGCCGGCTTCCTCGAGCGCGAACGATGGGACTTCTCGGTGACGCCGTCGGAGAAGTACCCGCTGCTCCTCCACTTCCATCCGCTGGTGATCTACCGGCATCAGGTGCTCAAGCAGGCCGACGTCGTGTTGGCGATGTTCCTCCGGGGCGAACACTTCGATGTCGATCAGAAGCGACGCAACTTCGACTACTACGACCCGATCACGACCGGCGACTCGTCGCTGTCGGCCTGCGTGCAGTCGATCGTGGCGGCCGACGTCGGCTACGACGACCTCGCCCTCGACTACTTCCATCAGTCGCTGTACCTCGACCTCGCGGACACCCACGGCAACACCGCCGACGGTGTGCACATCGCCAACGCCGGCGGGGTGTGGGCCGGGTTGGTGTACGGCTTCGCCGGGCTGATCGACACCGGCGACCACCTCGAATTCCGTCCACGGCTCCCCGACACCTGGACGTCGATGTCGTTCGGGCTCCAGCGTCACGACAGCTCGATCCGGGTCACGGTCGACCGCGAGGGTGCGACGATCGAACACGTCAGCGGATTCCCGGTTCCGATTCGCACGAGCGACGGACACGACGTGCTCGTGGACGCGGACACACCGCTGCGCGTGACCTGAGGCCGGCACTCCCTGGAGGTGCCGGTTGGGAGTCGCCGGCTACCGACGGGTAACCTCGCACGCCATGACTGATGCGTTGGGATTCGACGGCAAGGTGGCGATCATCACGGGATCGGGCGGCGGCCTGGGCCGCGAGCACGCCCTGATGATGGCGGCGCGCGGTGCGCTCGATCGTGGTCAACGACCTCGGCGGTGCCGTCGACGGCACCGGCAGCGACAAGGGCGCGGCCGAGCGAGTCGTCGACGAGATCCGCGCCGCCGGCGGCGAGGCGGTCGCCGACACCAACTCGGTGTCGACCGCCGAAGGTGGTCAGGCGATCGTGCAGACGGCGCTCGACGCGTTCGGGCGGGTCGACATCGTGGTGAACAACGCCGGCATCCTGCGTGACAAGTCGTTCCACAACATGACGCCCGAGCTGTGGGCACCGGTCGTCGACGTCCACCTGAACGGCGCGTACTTCGTCACGTCCGCCGCCTGGCCGCACATGCGCGAGCAGAACTACGGACGGGTGATCAGCACGGCGTCGGGCGCCGGCATCTTCGGCAACTTCGGGCAGGCCAACTACGGCGCCGCCAAGATGGCCCTCGTCGGCTTCTCCCGCGTGCTGGCCGTCGAAGGAGCGTCGAAGAACATCAAGGCGAACGTCATCGCCCCCGTCGCCAAGACCCGCATGACCGAAGATCTCCTCGGGCCGCTCGGCGACCAGGTGGAGCCGCGTTTCGTGTCACCGATCGTCACCTACCTCGCGCACGAGACCTGCGAGCCGACCGGGCGCGTGTTCTCGGTGGCGGGCGGCCGCGTCGCCGAGATCTTCATCGGCGAGGGGCCCGGCTACACCGACCCCGATCTGTCGCCCGAATCGATCGCGGCCAACTGGGACGCCGTCACCGACCAGGACGGCTACGAGGTGCCGACTCAGATGGCCGACGAGATCGGCATGTACCTCAAGCACCTGTCGTGACCGGCCGTCTGGCAGGATTGCCGGCATGACGCACGAACAGGTCGACGGCGAATTCGGCACCGAGAGCGGCGGGTCCGGACCACCGTGGAAACTGCTGGTCCTGCTGCTCGTCATCGCCGGCCTGGCCGTGTTCTTCTTCCAGAACGGGGTCGACGTCCCGATCGGCTTCCTGTGGCTCGACTTCACGTGGCCGCTGTCGGCGGTGATCGGCGTCTCGGTGCTCATCGGGATCGTGCTCGACCGGCTCGGCACGTGGCAGTGGCGGCGAGCCCGCAACCGTCGCACCTCCGGATGAACCACCGACGATGATCCGCGTCCCCTCGTCCGAGGGCGTGAGCGTCGCCGTCCACGACCTGGGTGGTGACCGCACTGCTCCGACGCTGTTGATCTCCCACGCCACGGGCTTCCACAGCCACTGCTACACGCCGTTGGCCGCACGGCTGGTCGACCGCTTCCACTGCGTTGGTCTCGACTATCGAGGGCACGGAGAGACCGACGTCGATCCCGAATGGTCGGTCGACTGGCGACGGTTCGGCGACGACGCCGAGGCCGTGGCCCGCCATGTCGCTCCGGCCGGTGGCCTCGTCGGCTTCGGACATTCGATGGGGGGCGCCGCGCTCCTCATGGCCGCACACCGCGACCCCGATCGTTTCGAACGCCTCGTGCTCTTCGAGCCGATCTCGCACCAGGCCTCGTCGGCGAGCATGACCGAGGCCGAGATCCGCGACCTGCCGATCGTCACCGGTGCGCTCCGCCGCCGACGCCGCTTCACGTCGTTCGACGAGGCCTACTCGAATTTCCGGGCGAAGCCGCCACTGTCGTCGATGGTCGACGATGCGCTGCACGACTACGTCGATCACGGCTTCCGTCGGGTGCCGATCGACGACGGCAGCGACCGCACCGAGCTGGAACTGCGATGCCCACCCGAGCTCGAGGCGGCGATCTTCGTCACCGGCGTCAGGAACGGCGTCTGGGACCTGCTCCCGGAGATCCCGACCCCGACGCTCGTGCTCGGTGGCCGGATCGAGGAGCGGCAACCGTCGTCCCAGTCGGAGGCGATCGCCGGGCACCTCACCGACGGAACCTACGTGTGCCTCGATCACCAGACTCATTTCGGTCCGTTCAGCCACCCCGGGGAGATCGCCGACCTCATCGCCGACTTCGCCGCGGCCGGATCGGACCGTTCGCCGGGGGGATGATCCGGGAACGGCGTCACACCCCGCGCGTACCATTGACCTCACGATGACCGATCTCGCCGAACCGGCCAGTGCAGTTCCGCCCACCGTCGCCGGCCCACCCTGGACGGCACCCACGAGCCTCTCGCCGTCGCGCGTCGAGGCCTTCCTGTCGTGCCCGCTGTCGTTCCGGTTCAGCAGCATCGAGAAGCTGCCCGACCTGCCGTCGGTTGCGAGCACCCGGGGTTCGCTCGTCCACCGCGCCCTCGAGCTGCTCTTCCTCCGTGCTGCGTCCGACCGCACCCCGGCTGCCCTCGACCGGGCCGTCGAGACCGCGATCGCCGAGTACCGGACCTCGCCCGACTTCACGCTGCTCGACCTCGACACCGTCCAGACGGCGACGTTCGACCACGAGTGCCGCACGCTGGCCGCCAACTATTTCGAGATGGAGGATCCCACGTCGATTCGCGAAATCGGTCTCGAACTGAAGCTCGAGGCGCCGGTGGGCGACCTGACGTTGCGCGGCATCATCGATCGTCTCGAACTCGACGCCGACGGCGAACTGATCGTCACCGACTACAAGACCGGACGGGCGCCGAGTCCGAACTGGGAGCGCAAGTCGCTGTCGGGTCTCAACTTCTACTCGTTCCTCTGCGAATCGTTGTTCGGCAAACGACCGGCCGCCATCCGCCTGATGTACCTGAGCTCGAAGGAGACCATCACGGCCACGCCCAACGCGCAGTCGACCAAGTTCCTGATCACGCGCACGAACGCCGTCTGGAAGGCCGTGGCCACTGCGTGCGAGCGCGACGACTTCCGCCCACGCCAGGGCCCCCTCTGCAACTACTGCTCCTACCAGCGGTGGTGCCCCGAGTTCGGGGGCGACCCGTCGCTCGCCCGCTCCGAAGCTCCGGTGGTGCTCGCGGCACCGACGCGTTCGTGAGCGACAGCCGCGGCTCCCCGGAGAGCCCGCCCGGTCCGGACGGCTTCCTCGCCGCGGTCGACCGCTTCGACCGGGCGGCCGACGTGTTGTTCGAGCGGGTTCGCGACGATCCGATCCTCGACCGCGTGATGACGTTCGCCACCCACGCGGGTGAGTTCAGCGCCGTCTGGCACGTGACCAGCGCCACCCGAGGGCTGCTCCGTGGGCGCCCCGACCAGATCGTCGCCCTCGCGATCGGGCTCGGGCTCGAGAGCCTGATCGTCAACCAGGGCCTCAAGCGCCTCGTCGGCCGCCGGCGTCCCACCGACGAGGGCGACGAACGGTTCGAGATCCGCAAACCGCTCACGTCGTCGTTCCCGAGCGGTCACGCGTCGTCGGCCGCGTTCGCCGCCACGGTGCTGGTCGGCTGGGACGGCAAGCGCTGGGCGCCGCTCTACGGCTCGATGGCCGCACTCGTGGCCCTCAGCCGACCCTACGTCCGGATTCACCATGCCTCCGACATCGTCGGAGGCGTCGTGGTCGGTGCGTCGATGGGATGGATCGCGCGCCGGCTCTTCGCGCGGCTCGGGCTCGACTGAACCACGTGTCGGCCACGGGCCCTCCGCCTAGCCTGCACGCATGAGCGACCTGCGCTTCGACCGCACCATGAGCGACGCGGAGGGTCTCATGTGGCGGCTCGAGAAGGATCCGCACCTGTCCTCCACCTTCGGCACGGTCACGCTCCTCGACCGGGCGCCCGACTTCGACTCGCTCCGACGCCGGATGGAGCGCGCCGTGGTGGTCATCCCGCGGCTCCGTCAACGGGTGATGCCGGCCCCGGCCAACCTCTCGCCCCCGATGTGGGTCGACGACACCGACTTCGACATCGATCTCCACGTCCGCCGAATCGCCTGCCCGAAGCCGGGCACCCTGCGCCAGGTGCTCGATCTCGCCTCGTTGATCGTGGCCGATCCCTTCGACCGCACCCGGCCCCTCTGGCAGTTCACCGTGGTCGAGGGCCTGCGCGGCGGCAAGGCCGCCGTCATCCAGAAGATGCACCACACGATCACCGACGGCGAACGAGGCGTCGAGCTCTCGCTGCAGTACCTCGACTTCGAACGCGATGCGCCCGAACCGCCACCGGCGCGACCCGTCGACACCGATGACCGGACCACTGACGTCGACGACGCCGATCCGATCGGCAACGAAGCGCTCAAGGGACTGCTCGCTGCGGGCCTCCGCCTCCCACTCGGTGTGGCCAGGCAGGTCCGCGAGCTCCTCGCCGATCCGAGCGGCCTCCCCGACGCATCGAGCGCTGCGGCGAAGACGTTCCAGGGCATCGTGTCCCAACTCTCCGAGACCGATGAGGCCCGCTCGCCGCTGTGGACCGCCCGGTCGCTCCACCGCCGCGTCGAGCCGGCACGGGCGCCGTTCCGGGCCACCAAGGACGCCGCCAAACGTCTGGGTGGCACGCTCAACACGGCGTTCCTCACCGCGGCTGCCGACGCGGCCTCGGCGTACCACATCGAGATGGGTGCCCCGACCGAGTCACTCCGGGCGTCGATGGCGATCTCGACACGGACCGAGCAATCGGGCGCGAACGCGTTCTCGCTCGCCCGGCTCCTCGTCCCGACCGGCGAGATGCCGATCGACGAGCGGTTCCGGGCGATCCAGGAAGCCACCGACGTCGCCCGTGAGGCCAGCAAGGCGGCCGGGCTCGACACCCTCGCCACCGTCACGGCCGCACTGCCCACGTCGGTGATCACGAGGCTCGCTCGTCAGCAGGGGCAGACGATCGACTTCGCGACGTCGAACGTCAAGGGCTCACCGTTCGCCATGTACATCGCCGGGGCGCAACTGACCGAGATCTATCCGATCGGGCCGCTCGGCGGCGTCGCGTTCAACCTCACCCTGATGTCGTACCTCGGGAGCCTCGACATGGCGCTCAACGTCGACACCGCGGCCGTGGACGACCCCGAACTGCTCCGTACGTGCCTCGAGCGGGCGTTCACGTCGCTGGCGAAGGCGTGAGGCCGGCGTCAGTCTTCGGACGTCAGCAGCGTGCGGACGTCGAGCAGGAGGTCGGCGACCTCGCCCGACGAGACCAGTTCACGCTGCATCATCTGCGCGAGCGCGCCGTCGATCACACGTGACCGCCTCGGTGACCACTGCCGCGCGGGCCAGCGCAACGTCGGGGGACTCGAGTGTCGGCATGTCGGTGATCTCCTGATCGGTCATCGACCTTCACGGTACCTCCGTTTCGGGCGGAGCGCGCGCACCTACGATGTTGACGTGACGAGCCGGGTCGGAGCCTGCGATGCCTGAACGCACCCTCAACGCCGTCGGGTTGCGCCTCGGGGAACCCATCCGGTTCCGACGGAACGAGGGCGGGCGGTGGATCGAGGGCAGAGTCGCCCGGATGGAGGCCGACGGCAGCATCACGCTGCACGACCCCGACGGCGCCGCCCGCTCGCTTCGCCCCGAGCGGGTGCAGGTGCGTCGCCCGGCGAGCCGCGGGAGGCTCGCCTGGAAGACCGTGAGCGAGGTCGCCGTGACCTGGGAGCAACTCGACCTGTTCGACTCGTGACGGCGGCGACCCGAGACGCCCGTGGGGAAGCAGGTCAGCGGCCGCCGGAGCAGTTGACGAGCGTGCCGGTCACGTAGCTCGCAGCGTCGGAGGCGAGCCAGAGAATGGTCTCGGCCACCTCGTCCGCATGGCCGCCGCGTTGCATCGGCACGTTCACGGCCAACTTCTCGACCCGGTTCTCGATGCCCGAACTCTCGTGGATGTCGGTGTGGATCAACCCGGGCCGAACGGCGTTGACACGGATGCCCTCGCCGGCGACCTCCTTGGCCAGCCCGATCGTCATCGAGTCGAGCGCACCCTTCGTGGCGGCGTAGTCGATGAACTCGTTCGGGCTTCCGAGATACGACGCGGCCGACGACACGTTGACGATCGCACCTCCGGGGCCGCCGTGGCGGGTCGACATCCGGCGGACGGCCTCCCTCGCCGCGACCAACGCCCCGACCACGTTGACCGCCACCACCTCCTGCAGCCGGGCCACCTCCATCTCGTCGAGTCGGGCCGCACGATGCAGGATGCCCGCGTTGTTGACGAACGCCCAGACCGCTCCGAGGCGGTCGACCGTCTCGTCGAACATGCGAACGACAGCCTGCTCGTCGGCGACGTCGCACCTCACCGGATGGGCCCGTGCGCCTTCGGCCAGGCATGCGGCGACCACCCGGTTCGCTGCGTCGTGGTCGCTGACGAACCCGATGGCGAGGTCGTAGCCGCGGCGCGCGGCCATCACCGACGTCGCCGCACCGATCCCGCGGCTGCCGCCCGTCACGAGCATCACGGGACGGTCCGGTCGAGCCATTCCGAGATTCTGACAGTTCCGGTACGGTGGCTCCGTGCCCGCTGCCGAACCCGACAGTTCCGCCCACGCCGAGATCGCTCGGGATCTCATCCACCTGCGATCGGCGGTCGGGAGTCCCACGGTCTCACCCGACGGCACGCACGTCGCCACGGTCGTCTCGACGGTCGATCTCGACGAGAACACCACCCGGACGTGCATCTGGCTCGACGAGTCACCGCTGACCGCCGGACCGACCGACGGCCAGCCGGCGTGGTCGCCCGACGGCAGCGCGGCTCGCGTTCGTGTCACGTCGGGACACCGACACGAAGAAGACCACGCTGCACGTGATGCCGGTCGACGGCCCCGGCGAGCTGCGCACGCTCTGCACGATGGACGACGGCATCGGCGATCTCGCCTGGTCGCCCGACGGGCGGCACCTCGCCTTCACGAGCCGCACCCGCGACGATCGGTACGACGCCAAGGACGTCACGTGGCAGTCACCCCGCAAGATCGAACGGTTCCTGTCCCGGCTGAACGGCCAGAACTGGATCTTCGACCGTCCCCAGCACGTCTACGTCGTCGCTGCCGACGGCACCGGCACCCCGCGCAACCTGACCCCGGGCGACGCACGAGTACGGCTCGGTGGCCTGGACGCCCGACTCGGACGGCGATCGTCACCAGCGGCCGCGCCCACGACACGTGGGACGACGATCTCGCCGAGGACCTCTACCTGGTCCCGCTCGACGGCGAGGCTCGTGCACTCACACGTCACACCGGCCTCTTCTCGGCTCCGGCGGTGTCGCCGGACGGCGCGTCGGTCGCCTGCATCGGCATCGACAACCCGCTCGAGTACCCCCAGAACATGAAGATCGGCCTCGTGCCGATCGACGGCGGCGAGCACCGTTGGATCAGCTCCGGCCTCGACCGGACGTTCTTCGCGATGACGTGCGCCCAGGCGCCGGTCTGGGAGTCGGACGACACCCTGCTCGCCGCCGCCGAGGACCACGGCGAGACCCACCTCTACCGACTCGGGGTCGACGGGCGAGATCCCGAACAGCTCACGTCGGGCGCGCTGTCGGTGCAGGGGTTCGACGTGCAACAGCGGCGTGCTCGCCACCACCCGGTCGACCGTCCGACACGGCGGCGAGTTGTGGCTCACCGACGACGGCGACGACCGGCGCGTCACCCACGTCACCTCGGACCTCCGCGGCTGGGAGAAGTTCAGCCGTGCCGTGCGCCGACGGCAGCGACGAGATCGACGCCTGGATCATGCGACCGGACGACTTCGACGAGTCGGCGTCGTACCCCGTGCTGCTCAACGTGCACGGCGGGCCGTTCACGCAGTACGGCGAGTACTTCTTCGACGAGGCACAGATGCAGGCGGCCGCCGGCTTCGTCGTGCTGATGTCGAATCCCCGCGGCGGCAGTGGCCGCCACACCGCGTGGGGTCAGGCGATCATCGGGCCCGAAGCACCCCACCGCACCGGGTCCGGCTGGGGCACCGTCGACGTCGACGACGTGATGGCGGTGCTCGACGCACGCCCTCGATCGGTACACGTTCTGCGACCGCGACCGCGTCGGCATGCTCGGTGGCAGCTACGGCGGCTTCATGGCCACCTCGCTGGCCGCCCGGTACGGCGACCGGTTCCGGGGCATCTGCTCCGAGCGCTCGGTCAACAACATGCTGACCGAGGAGTGGTCGTCCGACATCGCCACGTTCTTCCGGTCCGAGCACGGGCCGAACCCGGTCGAGGACCCCGAGGAGTACCTCCGGATGTCGCCGATCACGATGGCCGACGACATCCACGTGCCGATGCTGATCATCCACTCCGAAGAGGACTTCCGCTGCCCGATCAACCAGGCCGAGGAGCTCTGGGTGACGCTCCGGCTGCTCAAGCGCGACGTGACGTTCTACCGCTTCCCCGGCGAGAACCACGACCTGTCGCGCGACCGGCTCACCGGTGCACCGGCGAATGCGAGCCGAGATCATCCTCGACTGGTTCGCCGAGCGGCTGGCTGCCGACTGACCACTGGGCACCCCGCAACGGTCACTCGGCGACCCAGGCGTCGATCAGCTTCCGTGCGATCGAGATGCCCGGAGGGATCATCGGGAGGTCGGCGCGCCGGAACCATCCCGCGTCGGTGATCTCCCGAGGGTCGCAGTCGATCTCGCCCGAGTCGTACTCCGCCCGGAACCCGATCATCAAGCTGTTGGGGAACGGCCACGGTTGGCTGCCGAAGTAGGTCGGATTGCGGACGATGACCGCGACCTCCTCGGCGACCTCGCGCACCACGGTGTCCTCCAGCGACTCCCCCGGCTCGACGAAGCCGGCCAGACACGAGTACATCGGCACGGTCCACTGCACGCCCCGCGCCAGCAGGATCTCCTGATCGGGGCCCGCCGGGCCCCGCGTGACCAGCGTGATCATCGCCGGCGACAGGCGCGGGAATGCCACCAGCTTGCATCGCGGGCACTTCATCGCCCGCTCGCCCGGGTCGAGTTCGGTCGGTTCCCCGCATCGGCCGCAGAACCGGTGCGTGCGTGACCACTCGACGATCTGCACCGCCCGTCCCGCTGCCAGCCACTGGTGCTCCGGCGCGCGGCCATGGAACGCACGCAGGTCGACCGCGGCGCCGTAGCTCGGGTCGTCACCGCGCGGCACGTCGACCGCCCACCAGGCGTGTCCGTCGACGAGGCCGATGAAGTGTGACGGCCATTCGGGCTCGGCCGGGCGATCGTCGACGAAGACCGTCGACCCGATCACGTGCACGAACCGGTCGTCACCTCCGTGTTCGCTCGGTGGGACGTTGAGTGGCCGGAACCCGGGAGCCTCCATCCGACACTCGGTAGCACACGCTACGCCGCGTGCCCCGATCGGTCGGACCGGATGTCACCGCACCAGTGGACCGCCTTGTGCGTCCCACGCGAGGACGCCGCCGTCGAGGTCGTACACCTGCTCGAAGCCCAGTTCGTCCATCAACGCGAGCGTCTGCCCGGACCGGTTGCCCGATCGGCAGTACACGAGATAGGTCGCCTCGGGGTCGAGATCTGTGATCTGATCGGCGAACGACTCCGAGTAGAAGTCGATCATCACGGCCCCCTCGATGTGCCCGTCGGCGAATTCCTCCGGTGTCCGCACGTCGATCACCTCGACGCTCTCGTCGGCGGCCAGGAGGGCCGCGTCGCCCGGCGACACCAACCCGAACGCCGGCGCCGCGGCCGTCTCGGCCTCGGATGAGTTCGAGCCGGCCGACTCGGCGGCAGATTCACTCCCGCATGCGGTCGAGAACAGGCCGATCGAGGCGACGACGGCGACGACGGCGACGCGTTGCCGGCGACGGCGGGTGGCGGTGTGGCTCATGTCATGCTCCTGGGGGTCCGGGACGGCGTTCTTTGTCCGTACAATATCAAGCGTCGGCCGGCGATGCACCCGCCCCAACCCTCCCTCCGCCGGCGCGGCAAGATGGAGCGACGATGTCCACTGCACTGATCGCCGACGAGTTGATGGCCGCCCGCTACCAGATGGCGTTGTCGCTCGGGTTCCACATCGTGCTGTCGTGCTTCGGCGTCGCGCTCCCGGCGATGATCTACGTCCTGCACCGCCGTGGTCTGCGGCACGACGACGCACGACGCGCTCGTACTCGCGAAGAAGTGGGCCAAGGTGTCGGCGGTGCTCTTCGCGGTCGGTGCCGTGTCGGGCACGATCCTGAGCTTCGAGATGGGTCTGCTCTGGCCGGGGCTGATGTCGGACGTACGGCGACGTGATCGGACTGCCGTTCGCGCTCGAGGGCATCGCCTTCTTCCTCGAGGCGATCTTCATCGGGATCTACCTCTACGGCTGGGACCGACTTCCGCCCGAAGGTCCACCTCCGTACGCTGATCCCGATCATGGCGTCCGGCGCTGTTCGGCACGTTCTGCATCATCGCCGTCAACGCCTGGATGAACGATCCCGCCGGGTTCACCCGCGATCCGCCGACGGCGACGATCACCGACGTCGATCCGCTCGGCGCGATGTTCAACGACGCGCTGTGGCCGCAGTTCGATCGCACATGTTGGTCGCGACGTACGTGGTGACGGGCTTTCTCGTCGCCGCCGTCTACGCGGTCGGCATGCTGCAAGGGCCGCCGCGACCGGTCGCACCGACTCGGGTTCACCGTTGCCGTTCGTGTTCGCCACGATCGCAGCACTCAGCCAGCCGCTGATCGGCCACTCGCCGGGCAGCGGCTCGCCGACGGAGCAGCCGTCGAAGCTCGCGGCGATGGAACTCGACGACCGAGACCGAGGACCAACGCCCCGGTGATCGATCGGCGGCGTCTGGTCGACGGCGAGGTGCGCGGCGGCATCGAGATCCCGAAGCTCGGCTCGCTGCTCGCCGGCAACTCGTTCGACACGGAGATCATCGGCTTCGACCGAGATCCCCGACGACGAACGACCACCGGTCAACGTCGTCCACCTCGCGTTCCAGACGATGATCGCAGCCGGCACGACCATGATCGGCATCACAGCCTGGTGGTTGTGGCGTCGGCGGCGGCACGGCGCCGACGCGGTGTTCGACTCGCGCGTGGTTCCTGCGGGCGGCCGTCGCGGCCGGCCCGATCGCCGTGCTCGCCCTCGAGGCCGGCTGGGTCACGACCGAGGTCGGCCGGCAGCCGTGGATCGTCTACCGCGTGATGCGCGTCGACGAGGCCGTCACCGGCAACGCGGGATCTGGATCAGCCTCGCCGTGATGGTGGTCGTCTACACGAGCATGACCGTCGTGGCGTCACGCGTGTTGTCGGGGATGGCCCGGCGGTGGCGCGACGATCCGACGGTCGACCTCCCGACGCCGTACGGGCCCGGCAGCGATCTCGTGTCGCAGCGGAACGTCGTCGATGAGTCTCGCCCGATGTCGGCAGCGGCGCTGCTGTTCCTCGGCGTGGTCGCCTACGCGATCTTCGGCGGCGCCGACTTCGGGAGCGGCGTGTGGGACCTGCTCGCGGGCGACGCCCGCCAGGGCGCCCACCTCCGATCCCAGATCGACCGGCGCATCGGTCCGGTGTGGGAGGCCAATCACGTCTGGCTGATCTACATCCTGGTGTTCCTCTGGACCGGCTTCCCGACCGCCTTCGGGGCGATCATGACCACGCTGTTCGTGCCGTGGTTGCTCGTCGGGCTCGGCATCGTGCTGCGAGGCGGCGCCTTCGCATTCCGGAAGTTCTCGTCGACGGTACGCGAGGCCCGGCTGCACGGCGTCGTGTTCGCGGTGTCGTCGGTGCTCACGCCGTTCGTGCTCGGCATGGTCGCCGGAGCGATCGCCAGCGGTCGGGTCCCCGCCGACGGGACCGGAGACGTCTGGAGCTCGTGGACGGGCCCGACGTCGTGGGTCGGAGGCCTCCTCGCCGTCATGACGGTGTCGTTCCTCGCCGCGACGTTCCTGGCCGCGGACGCCGACCGTGGAGGACGCCACGAGTTGGCCGACACCCTCGGCACGAACGCGCTGTGGTGCGGCATCCTCACCGGACCCGCTGCCCTGGCGGCCACCGTTGCGATCGAACTCGACGCCGAGACGCTCGCCGACGGACTGCACACCCGCGGACTCCCGCTCGTGGGATTGTCGGCGGTGGGCGGCATGGCGAGTCTCGTGCTCCTCAAGCAGCGGCGCTGGGCACTGGCTCGCCTCACTGCGGTCGTCGCGGTGGCGTCGATCGTGATCGGATGGGGGGTCGCGCAGTACGACTGGATGCTCGTGGACGAACTGACCATCGAAGAGGCCGCCGGCGCCCGTCCCACCCTGATCGGACTGATCATCGTGTTCGGCTTCGCGGCGATCACCGCCGTGCCGGCGATGTTGTGGTTGTTCGTCCTCGTGAATCAGGACGATTGGCAGCAGAGTTGAACCATGCGAACCGCCGGACTCCTGATCGCCGCCATCGCCGTCGCCGGCTGCGCGTCCGGCGACGGCGTCGAGTCGGTCGGCGTCGCCCCGAGTGGCACCCTTCCGGCGACCACGAACGAGTTCGACGACACCGCCGACGAGACCCCCGACGACGCAACCGTGGCGACGGTCGAGACGGACGCGGGAGGCGGCGAGGATGTCCCGGTCGACGACATCCTCGCGGAGCTCGAGGCGAACGGCTTCTGCGATCTCGCCGATGTCGAGGGCACCGGCGACGTGGGCACCACGACCGCGATGCAGTTCGTCGTCGATGCGGTTCCGGCACCACCCTGTTTCGGTGACCGCGACGACCGGCTCGACCGGGCGTGGTCGGAACTCGCAGCGGTCGCGCCGACCGAGTACCTCGACGACATCAGCCTCCTGGCCGGCTACGAGGCGTGCGAGGGATGCGACACGCTCGCATTCGTGTCGGCGCTCGACGAGGCGGGATCGTTCTTCCTGATGGCGATCGACGTCACCGCCGCACAGGACGATCCCGACGAGTTGTCGCTCACCCTCCTGCACGAGTTGTCGCACGTGTTCACCCAGGACCCGACGACACAGCTCGAGGTCGAGGTGGCACCCGACGCGTGCGAGACGTACCACAACGGCAACGGTTGCCTCACCGACTCGTCGTATCTCTGGACCTGGATGACGCGCTTCTGGGATCCGGCCGTGTTGGACACGTTCGACGAGGGCGAAGCCGATCCGGACGGCGGGGAGGAACGATGCGAACTCGGTGGCGAGTACACGGGCTCCTACGGCGCCAGCAGCCCCGAGGAGGACTTCGCCGAGGTGTTCGCGGCGTACGTGTTCGACGTCGACTTCGGTGGGGACCTCGTCGACAAGCTTGCGTTCTTCGGCGAGTTCGACGAGTTCAGGCGCATCCGCGAGCGAGCCGGCGAGATCGGGCTGGCCGGGCTGCCGAACACGTTCGAGCGCTGCGGCTGAACCGCGCGGCGGCCGGCGCGAACGAGAGCCGATCCGGGCGAGCCGGCACCCGACCGGGGGGTTATGTTGCGGGGATGCGCCCGGAACACCTCGATCTCCTGCACGCCGTCGGTCGACCGAGCCCGACGCCCGACGGAACACGAGCCGTCGTCGCGGTCTCGTATCCCGATCTCGACGCCGATCGCCCGACCAGCGAGCTCTGGGTCGTGTCCGCCGACGGTGGCGACTCCTACCCGCTCACCGCTGGTCCCGGCGACTCGGCCCCGGCGGTCAGCCCGGACGGGAGCGCGGTCGCGTTCCTCCGCGCGACCGAGGGAGCACCACCGCAGATCCACCTCGTCGGTCTCGACGGCGGCGAGCCGATCCGTCTGACCGACCAGTCGCTCGGAGCCGGACCTCCCGCGTGGAGTCCGGACGGGCGCCGGCTGGCATGGTCGGCCCGCGTCCCCGAGGACGGCCGGTACGGCACGGAGGACGCCGACGGTGACACGCGTGACTCCGACGCCGAACCACCGCGTCTGATTCGGGAGTTCAACTACCGACTCGACCACCTCGGTTTCACGCGGGACCGCCGGCAGCACCTGTTCGTCGCCGACGTCCCGGAACGACACGCCGAACCGGGTTCGTCTTCACCGGATCTCCCCGTCGACCTGCACCAGCTCACGGACGGCGACTACGACGACGTCGATCCGGCGTGGAGTCCCGACGGCCGGGCACTCGCATTCGTGTCGGCACGACACGAGACCTGCGAGGTCGATCTGCGATCGGCGGTGTACGTGGTCGACGCGTCACCGCCCGAAGGCGACGGCACCTCCGACCCGTCGGCGGTGACGGGAGGCGATCTCGCCGCGAACGGCACAGCCTGGCTGGCCGACGGTCGCCTGGCGGTCCTCGCGAACGAGGTGGGGACGACCGGCCTCGACTTCGTCGGACAGCCCAATCGACTGTGGGTCACGGACGCCCCGGTCTCGGCCGACAGCGGCGTCGTCGGGCACCGCGCACTCACCGAGCCCGACGCGCTCGATCTCGACGGCGGATCATCCGGCCTGGCGGTCGACGGAGCCTCGGTGTTCGTCCGCGACCAGCATCGCGGCTGCGTTCGGCTCCTTCGGATCGCCGCCGACGCAGCATCGGGCAGCGAGCCCGAGGTGCTCCTCGACGAGCACGTCGTCACCGCTCACGCCATTGCGTCCGACGCCGGCACGACCTTCGTGTCCGCCGGCGATCACGGGCGCGTCGGCGATCTCGCGGTGATCCGGGACGGGTCGGCGACCTGGCTGACCGACGTCTCCGCACGTCTCCGCAACGACGCCGGCGTGGTCCGACCGGTCGAGACCGAGGCCGTCGCCCCGGACGGCACCTCCGTTCACGGTTGGATCGTGCTCCCCGACCCGGACCTCCACGGCGATGGTCCGCACCCGGTCCTGCTGAACATCCACGGCGGTCCGTTCGCGCAGTATCCCGCCGGGCTCTTCGACGAGGCCCAGGTGTACGCCGGCGCGGGCTACGCGGTGGTCATGTGCAACCCACGGGGATCGGCGGGCTATGGCTTCGACCACGGCCGCTCCATCCACCGGGCGATGGGCACCGTCGATGCCGACGACATCCTGGCCTTCCTCGACCACGCCCTCACCGACGCACGCTTCCCGGTCGACGGGGAGCGTGTCGGTGTGATGGGCGGCTCGTACGGCGGCTACATGACCGCGCTGCTCACGACCCGAACCGACCGATTCGCCGCCGCGATCGTCGAGCGCGGCTACCTCGACGGGACCTCGTTCGTCGGGTCGTCGGACATCGGGTGGTTCTTCCCGCACCAGTACCACGGCTCTGCGGAAGCGACCGCCGAACAGAGCCCGATGCGACACGTCGACCGGGTGACGACGCCGACGCTCGTGATCCACTCGGAGAGCGACTGGCGCACACCGGTCGAGCAGGGTCAGCGCTGGTTCACGGAACTGAAGCTTCGTGGCGTGCACACCGAGTTGCTCCTGTTCCCCGCCGAGAGCCACGAGCTCTCCCGCAGCGGTCGACCACGTCATCGGCGTCAGCGGTTCGACCACATCCTCGCGTGGTGGGCCGAGCACCTGCCGGTCGAGCGCTGACCCCGAACGAACGAGTCGGTCAGGCGACGTCGGCGATCGCAGCTCGGAGGGCAGCGACGCCCTCGTCGATCTCGTCGGCGCTGACGTTGAGCATCGGCGCCAGGCGGACCACGTTGCCGTAGAGCCCGCCCTTGCCCACGAGCAGGCCGTGCCGGCGGCATGCTTCGTGGAACTCGCCCGTGCGGGACTTGTCGGGCTCGATCGTTCCGGGCTCGCACACCTCGAACGCCCACATCAATCCCCGGCCGCGCATCTCGGCGATCCAGGGCGTCGACGCAGCGATCGGTGACATCGCCGCCTCGAAGTGCTCGCCCATCGCCTTGGCATTGGCCTGGAGGCCCTCGCCGAGGACGGTCCGCAGCGTGGCGGCGCCGGCCGCAGCCGACAGCGGGTTGCCCCCGAACGTCGAGAAGTTCAGCACGTCGATCGTGTCCATGATCTCCGCTCGAGCGACGATGCCCGCCAGCGTGATGCCGTTGCCGACGCCCTTCGCGAACGTGAGCATGTCGGGCACGATGTCGTGCGCCTGATACCCCCAGAAGTGGTCTCCGGTCCGGCCCCACCCCGTCTGCACCTCGTCGGAGATGAACAGGATGCCCCGGTTCGACAGCTCCTTGCCGAACGCACCGAACAACCCGTCGGGGGCGGCAGCGAACCCGCCGACACCCTGGATCGGCTCCGCGATCATCGCGGCGACATCGCCCGCCGAGGTCATGTCGAGGACCTGCACGAGATCGTCGACGCACGCCGCCGTGTACGCATCGTCGTCGAGGTCACGGAACGGCGATCGCAACCGGTAGCCACCGTGGACGAACTGCACCTGGAGCCCCGAGTGCGACGTCGAGCGCCACGACGAGTGCGACGTGATCGCCTGCGTGCTGAACACTCGACCGTGGTAGCTGTTGCGGATCGCGAGGATCTGGTTCGAGGTCCGGTACGAGGTGGCGAACAGCAGCGCCGCGTCGTTGGCCTCGCTCCCTGACGGCGTGAAGTAGACCCGGGCATCCGGGATGCCCGACACCTCGGCGACCATCTCCGCGAACTCGATCATCGGTTCGGAGAGGTACAGCGTCGAGGTGTGCAGCACCTTGTCGGCTTGTTCCTGCACGGCGGCGGTGACCGCCGGATGGCGATGACCGATCATCGTGGTGAGGACGCCGCCGAAGAAGTCGAGATAGCGCCCGCCGTCGAGGTCGTACACGTACGACCCCTCGCCGTGGTCGATGGCGATCGGTTCGGCGTAGTACGGAGCGAGGAACGAGGGCAGCACCCGGCGGTATCGGGCGGCGAGATCTGAGCTGGTCGTCACGAACCGAAACGCTAGTCCGATCGTCGGGTTGCGTTTCGATCGAAATGTACGTACATTTATATTGTCCGTACATTTAAGCCGGCCACCACCCCGGCGATCACCAACCAACGAGGTGTCCGTGACCACGTCGACGAGTCGATCAACCGAACCGAGCGGGGTCCGTCGGTCGCTGGCGCACATCCTGCCGATCCTGTCGTGGGCACCCCGCTACGAGCGCCGCGACGTCCGGTCGGACCTCGCCGCCGGCCTGACGATCGGCGCGATGCTCGTGCCGCAGGGCATGGCCTACGCACTGCTCGCCGGGCTCCCCCCGGAGATCGGCCTCTACGCGTCGATCGTCCCCGTGTTGATCTACGCCGTGTTCGGCACGTCACGCCAACTGGCCGTCGGTCCGGTCGCGATCGTCTCGCTCATGACGGCGTCGGCACTGGCCCCGCTGTTCGACCAAGGCAGCGCCGGCTACGTGAGCGCCGCCGCGCTGCTGGCCCTCATGGTGGGCGCCGTGCATCTCCTGCTCGGCGTCGGTCGTCTGGGCTTCGTGGTCAACTTCCTGTCGCACTCCGTGCTCGTGGGTTTCACGGCCGCCGCCGCGATCATCATCGGGTTCTCGCAGGTGAAGCACGTGCTCGGCATCACCGTTCCCCGCCAGGAACACTTCTACGAGACGGTCCACGAAGTCTGGCTCGCGGCCGGTGAGGCGAACCGAGCCACCGTCATCGTCGGCGTCGCGAGCATCGGCCTGCTCCTGGCGATGAAGCGATGGGCCAGACGAGCACCCGGAGCGCTGGTGCTGGTCGTGACGTCGATCGCCGCGGTGCACCTCTTCGACCTCGAGGCCCGTGGCGTCAAGACGGTCGGCGACATCCCGAGCTCGCTCCCGGCGTTCGGACTCCCCGACCTCGGAGCCGACACGTTCGGCTCGCTCGTCACCGCTGCGTTCGTCATCACACTCGTCGGCTTCATGGAGTCGATCGCCGTCGCGAAGGTCTACGCCCGCCGCCACCGCTACGAACTCGACGCCAACCAGGAGCTCGTCGGGCTCGGCATGGCGAACATGGCGTCCGGGCTGTTCGGCGGCTACCCGGTCACCGGCGGCTTCTCACGGACCGCCGTCAACGACACCGCCGGCGCGCGGACGCCGGTGGCGTCGATCGTCACGGCACTCGTCGTGCTCCTGACCGTCGTGTTCCTCACGCCGTTGTTCAGCGCCCTCCCCCAGGCCGCGCTCGGTGCGATCATCATCGTCGCCGTCGTCAACCTCGTCGACGTGAAGGAGATGCGACACATCGCCCACGTCAAGCGGTCGGACCTGGTGGGACTGATCGTCGCGTTCACCGCCACGCTCACGCTCGGCATCGAACTCGGCATCCTGGTCGCCGTCGTGGCGTCGATGCTGGTCGTCTTCGCACGGATGTCCCGACCGCACTCCGCCCACCTGGGCCGCATCCCGGACACGACGAGCTATCGGAACGTCGAACGGTTCCCGGAAGCCACCACCCACGACGGCATCCAGGTCGTCCGCATCGACGCCGCCGTCTCGTTCGTGAACGCGAATCACGTCAAACGCCTCTGCCTCGACGAGGCCGAGCGGATCGACGTCGAACCGCGCGTGCTGATCCTCGACTGCTCCGGCATCAACGACATCGACGCCACGGGCATCGAGGCGCTCGACGAGATCGTGACCGAGCTCGACGAGAGCCCGGTCACGCTCCACCTCTGCGACGTCAAGGGGCCCGTGCGCGACGTCCTCCGCAGATCCGACCTGTGGGACCGACTCGACGGCCGGATCCACGCGACGGCCCACCAGGCCGTCGAGCACGATCGGGAGCCGGGACGAACCACCGCGGTCGCTCAGGAGCGCCGGTATCGACGAGCGCGACGCCCGACGGGAGCACACGCATGCCTGACGCGACGACCACCTGGAACGAGATGAAACGCCGGCACGCAGAAGTCTGCGCCACCGGACAGGTCGGGATCGCTCCCGAACCACGACGCCCCGCGGCGGCCGTGCTCGCATGCTCCGATGCACGCGTGCCCACCCTCGCTCATGTTCGGCCACCCCGGGGAACTGTTCGTCGTTCGCCTCGCCGGCAACAGCGCCACGCCCGGCGCGATCGCGAGCCTCACGTATGCCGTCGAGCAGCTCGACACCGACCTCGTCGTGGTGCTCGGGCACACGGGCTGCGGCGCCGTACAGGCGGCCCTCGCCTCCGATGCCCCGTCCACATTCGACGCGATCGTCACCCCGATCGACGAGATGCTCACCGCGTGCGGCGACTGCGACGACATCGACGTCGCGGTGACCGCCAACGTCCGACACAACGTGCGCCGGCTCCATCGCGACCGGGGCCCGCTCGGCCGCGCCGTCAGGGCGGGCCGCGTCGTCCTGCGGGGGGCGATCCACGACCTCCGAACCGGCCAGCTCATCGATCTCGACGACGATCTCGACCACGACCATCTCAACGACGACCATCCGACGACCCCACCGACCATCCCCAGCACCCCAATTCCTGCAAGGAGCACATCATGACCACCAGCACCCCGATCCACCCGAGCGAACTCCGCCACCTCCTGGCCGAGGATCCCGAGACCCGCATCCTCGACGTCCGCACCGGCGCCGAGTTCGAGTCGGCGCACATCGAAGGTTCGTTCAACGTGCCACTCGATACTGCTCGCCGAGCAGGTGCGGCACGTCGCCGAGGTCGAGCACCCGGTCGTGCTCGTCTGCCAGTCCGGCGGCCGCGCCAGCACCGCCCAGGAGAAGCTCGCCGAGGCCGGCAAGAGCAACCTCCGGGTGCTCGACGGCGGCATGGGCGCCTGGCTCGCGACCGGCGGCGACGTCGTCCAGCGGCGACGAGAAGTGGTCGCTCGAACGTCAGGTCCGTGGCGTCGCCGGCAGCCTCGTGCTCGGCTCGGTCCTCGCGAGCCTCGCGGTGCCCGAAGGCCCGCTTCCTCGCCGGCGCCGTCGGAGCCGGGCTCGCCTTCTCGGCGATCAGCAACACGTGCACGATGGGCAAGATCCTCGCGAAGCTCCACTACAACCGTGGGCCGGTCTGCGATCTCGACCGAGTCCTGACCGAAATGACCGACTGACCCCAGTGACGCCCGTCGCGTCGCGAACCCCTTGACCGATTTGTCCGTACATATTACGCTTCAACCGAAGCATGAAAGGAGTGGGGGCCATGCAGTTCCACCAGTACTACTTGGAATGTCTCTCGCACGCGTCCTACCTCATCGGCGACGAGACCACCGGCCGAGCGGTCGTCGTCGACCCGCAGCGCGACGTCGCGGAGTACCTCGCCGACGCCGAGCGCGGCCGGGCTCACGATCGAGCTCGTCATCGAGACGCACTTCCACGCCGACTTCCTGTCGGGCCACCTCGAGCTGGCCGAGGCCACCGGCGCCAAGATCGTGTACTCCTCGGTCGCCGAGGCCGAGTTCGACGTGATGGGCGTCGCCGACGGCGAGCGGTACTCGCTCGGCGACGTCACGCTCGAGTTCCGGCACACGCCGGGACACACGCCCGAGTCGCTCAGCATCGTGGTGTACGAGCACGCCGACGACGAGGCACCCTACGGCGTGCTCACCGGCGACACGCTGTTCATCGGCGACGTCGGACGGCCCGATCTGCTGGCGTCGATCGGCTTCAGCCGCGACGAGCTCGCCGACATGCTCTACGACTCGCTGCACGACAAGCTCATGACGCTGCCCGACGCGACCCGGGTCTACCCGGCCCACGGCGCCGGCTCCGCGTGCGGCAAGAACCTGTCGACCGACCTGTGGTCGACGATGGGCGATCAGAAGCAGACCAACTACGCGCTGCGCGCCCCCGACAAGGCGACCTTCGTCGAGTTCGTCACCGAGGGCCAGCCGCCCGCGCCCGGCTACTTCGTGTACGACGCGATCCTCAACCGCCAGGAACGCGAGCTGCTCGACGAGACCGCCGATGCCGACGGCGATGTCGTACGACGAGGTGACCACGGCCATCGCGAACGGGCGCGATGCTCATCGACGGCCGCGACCCCGAGGAGTTCGCGCACGGGCACCTGCGCCAGGCGATCAACGTCGGCCTCGCCGGCCGGTACGCCGAGTTCGCCGGGTCGATCGTCCCGTCCGACGTCGACATCGTGCTCGTCACCGACCCCGGCCAGGAGCTCGAGGGCAAGAACCGCCTGGCCCGCATCGGCTTCGACCGCGTCATCGGCTACCTCGACCGAACCGTACGAGGCGATGGTCGCAGCATCGCGACGACGTCGAGGTCGCCTCCCGGCTGACGGCGCTCGCGTTCAACGAGCGGATGACGGAGATCGACGACATCCAGGTCGTCGACGTTCGCAACCCGGGCGAGGTCGCCGAGGGCGCGATCCAGGGAGCGATCGAGATCCCGGTCGGCCAGCTCCCGAACCGCGTCGACGAACTCGACGTGACTCGACCCACGGTCGTGTACTGCGCCGGGGGCTACCGATCGTCGGTCGCCGCCAGCCTGCTGCGGCAACGAGGTTTCGTCGACGTCAGCGATCTGATCGGTGGCTACGCCGCCTGGACCGAATCCGTTCAGAGCGCCTGAGGCGCGGTGCACGAGGGGAACAGCATGATCACCGCCAGGCACCAGATCCTGATCGTCGGCGGCGGGTCCGCCGGCATCTCGGTCGCGGCACGACTCGCCCGCAAGGGATACGACGACGTCGCGATCATCGAACCGTCGGAGAAGCACTACTACCAGCCACTCTGGACGCTGGTCGGTGCCGGTCAGGCCGACCTGTCGCTCACCGAGCGCTCACAGTCGTCGGTGATCCCGAAGAAGGCCTCGTGGATCAAGAAGGCCGCCGAGGCGTTCGACCCCGACCAGAACACGGTCACGTGCACCGACGGGTCCACCTACGAGTACGACGTGCTCATCGTCACCCCGGGCATCCAGCTCGACTGGGACAAGGTCCCGGGCGTCGCCGAGACGATCGGCCAGAACGGCGTGTCGTCGAACTACCGGCCAGACCTGGCGGAGAAGATGTGGGACATGATGCGCAAGACCCACTCGGGCACCGCCGTGTTCACGATGCCGTCGGGCCCGATCAAGTGCGCCGGCGCCCCGCAGAAGATCGCCTACCTGGCCGCCGATCACTGGCGCCGTGACGGTGACCTGAAGGACATGGAGATCCACCTCGTGCTGCCGACGCCGAGGACGTTCGGCATCCCGGAGATCGCGCGACTCGCTCGACAAGGTCGTGGCCGACTACGGCATCATCCTGCACACCCAGTCCGAGGTCGTCGCCGTCGACCCCGACTCGAAGAAGGTGACCATCCGGGACCTCGGCGACGAGGGCTCCGGCGACACGGTCGTCGGCTACGACCTGATGCACTTCACGCCGCCGCAGTCGGCACCCGACTGGGTGAAGTCGAGCCCGCTGTCGACCGGGGATGGCCTTGGGTACGTCGACGTCGACAAGCACACGATGCAACACGTCCGCTTTCCGAACGTGTTCTCGCTCGGCGACGCCGGGTCGACGCCCAACTCCAAGACCGGTGCCGCGATCCGCAAGCAGGCGCCGGTCGTCGCGGCCAACGTCCACAGCTACCTCGAGAACGAGGCGTTGGGCGGCGAGTACCACGGCTACGCCTCGTGCCCGCTCGTGATCTCCAATCAGAAGATGCTGCTGGCCGAGTTCGACTATTCGATGCAGATGACGCCGACGTTCCCGACGTGGCTGTTCGACCCGTCGAAGCCGTACCGCCGCTACTGGCATCTCAAGCGCTACGGCCTGCCCTTCCTGTACTGGAATCTGATGCTCAAGGGCATCGCCTGACCACCTGACAACCACAACCACGACCACGCCCCGACCAGGAGCCTTCATGACGCGACTCGGTTTCGCACTGCTCAGCGACAACTGCATCGGCTGCCACGCATGCACGGTGGCGTGCAAGAGTGAGCACGACGTCCCGCTCGGGGTGAACCGAACCTGGGTCAAGTACATCGAGACCGGCGAGTTCCCGAACACCGGCCGATCGTTCTCGGTGATGCGCTGCAACCAGTGCGACGACGCCCCGTGCATGACGATCTGCCCGACGTCGGCGCTGTACCGCGCACCGAACGGCGTCGTCGACTTCCAGGACGACAACTGCATCGGCTGCAAGTCCTGCATGAACGCCTGCCCCTACGACGCGCTCTACATCAACCCCGAGACCAACACCGCACACAAGTGCAACTACTGCAACCACCGCGTCGAGGTCGGCCTCGAACCGGCATGTGTCGTGGTGTGCCCGACGCACGCGATCGTGACGGGCGACCTCGACGACCCGAACTCCGACGTGTCGAAGATCGTCGCCCGCGACAAGACCGCGGTGCGCGCACCCGAACAGGGCACCAACCCGAAGGTCTTCTATCGCGGGGTCGACCAGGCATCGCTCGACCCGACCCGCACCAAGATCGCGGACGACGGCATGATCTGGGCCGACACGACGCCGAGCCACGCCACGATCACGCAGACGATGGCCGACCACTCCGGTCCCGGTGTCGTGGCCCGCACGGCCTACACGACGGCGCACCACATGACGTGGAAGTCGAAGGTGTCCGGATACCTCGTCACCAAGGCGATCGCCGCCGGCGCCATGCTGATCGCGTCGCTGCTGGTCGTGATGGGCCACGGGAACGAGCAGGCCGCCGTCGGCGTGGTCCCCCCGATCGTCGCCGGCGTGTTCACCGCGATCACCGGGGCCCTGCTGATCGCCGACCTCAAGCAGCCGACCAGGTTCCTCTACATCCTCACGAGGTCGAACACGAGCTCGTGGCTCGTCCGAGGCGCATGGATCCTCGGCGCCTTCGCCGCACTCGCCGCGGTGTGGGGCCTGCTCGGGTTGGCCGATTCGGGCGAGTCACTCCAGTTGCTCGCGCTGCCGGTCTCACTGCTCGCGGCCGGGGTCGCGGGATACACGGCATTCCTCTTCGGTCAGTGCGAGGGTCGTGATCTCTGGCAGACCCCCCTCCTGCTGCCGATCCTGCTCGCCCAAGCCGTGATCGCGGGCGGCGCGACGTTCGCGATCCTCGATCTGTTCCTCGACGTTCCCGAAGCCCGCACCATCTGGATCGTCTTCCTGGCCGCACTCGGTGGACTCGCCCTGCTCGTGGCGACCGAACTGTGGTCGAAGGGTTCCCGGCACGTCGAGCTCGCCACGCTCGAGATGACGCGGGGCCGCTACGCCGGCCAGTTCTGGTTCGGCGGCATCCTCAACGGCATCGTCGTGCCGGCCGGCCTGCTGACGTTCGCCCTCGCCACCGACACCACCAGCCCGTGGCCCGCCGCCTGTGCCGGAGCCGCCGCCCTGTTCGGCATGTTCGCCTACGAGGACAGCTTCGTCCGCGCCGGCCAATCGGTACCCCTCTCATGATGGTCGGGACCGGTCTCCGCTTCGCTTCGACGACTCCTTCCGTGAGCCTCGTCGCCGGCGCTTCCCCCGGCTCCGTCGCGGATGTTCTGCGACACCCTTCAGAGGAGTACCCACGCCCATGACCCTCTCCCCGCATCCTCCACACGACCGGTGGCACGACTGGACCGAGCTCGACGCGAAGGCGTGGCCGAAGCAGGTCAAGCGCAACTACACGATCGTGCCGACCACCTGCTTCAACTGCGAGGCCGCCTGCGGCCTGACGGCGTTCGTCGACAACGAGACCGGCGAGATCGCCAAGTTCGAGGGGAATCCCGAGCATCCGGCGAGCCGCGGCCGCAACTGTGCCAAGGGTCCGGCCACGCTCAACCAGGTGCACGACCCCGAGCGGGTGCTGTACCCGATGAAGCGGGTCGGCGCGCGCGGCAGCGGTCAGTGGGAACGGATCAGCTGGGACCAGGCCCTCGACGAGATCGCACCGTACGTCCGGGACGCGATCGCCGACGGCCGTTCCGACGAGGTGATCTGGCACGTCGGCCGCCCCGGTGAGGACGGCTACACCGAGCGCGTGCTCAAGGCGTGGGGCGTCGACGGCCACAACAGCCACACCAACATCTGCTCGTCGAACGCGCGCATCGGCTACCAGTCGTGGATGGGCCACGACCGGCCGTCGAGCGACTACGCCAACGCCGAGGTGATCTTCCTCATCTCGTCGCACCTCGAGACGGGGCACTACTTCAACCCGCACGCACAGCGGATCATGGAGGCCAAGGACAAGGGCGCCACCGTCATCTGCTGCGACACCCGACTCTCCAACACCGGCGCCAAGGCCGACTACTGGTTGTCGACGTGGCCCGGGACCGAGCCGTTCATGCTGCTGGCGATCGCCCGCCTGCTCATCGAGAACGGCACCTGGGAGCGCGACTTCGTGCGCCGGTGGGTCAACTGGGAGACCTACCTGCGCGAGACCCGCCCCGACCTGCCGTGCGAGTTCGAGTCGTTGGAGCAGGCGCTCCTCGACGAGTACGCCGACTACACCCCCGAGCGCGCCGAGCACGTGACCGGCGTGGGCGCCGACACCATCCGCGAGATCGCCGAGATCATCGGTGCCCACCCGACCAAGCTGGCGTCGCACAACTGGCGCTCGGCGGGTGCCGGCAACCTGGGCGGCTGGCAGGTCGCACGCTCGTTGTTCTTCCTCAACGTGCTCACCGGGTCGGTCGCCACGGTGGGCGGCACCGCCGGCAACGGCTGGAACAAGATGGCACCGCCGCACCCGTTCGGCGGCCAACCGATCACCAAGTGGAACGAGCTGAACTGGCCGAAGGAGTTCCCGCTCGCGTACCACGAGATGTCGATCCTCCTCCCCCACTTCCTCAACGAGGGCCGCGGCAAGATCGCTGCGTACTTCAGCCGCGTCTACAACCCGATCTGGACCAACCCCGATGGCTTCTCGTGGATGGAGGCCCTGCTCGACGAGAGCAAGGTCGAATGCCACGTCGCGCTGACGCCGACGTGGTCGGAGACCGCCTGGTACGCCGACTACGTGCTCCCCATGGGTGTCGCCTCCGAGCGCCACGACCTGGCGAGCTTCGAGACCCACGCCGGCCGCTGGGTCGGCTTCCGCCAACCCGTGATGCGCCGCTACGCGGAGATCAAGGGCGAGGAGGTCGGACCCGAGCGCCGCACCCACGAGTTCAACACCGGCGAGGTCTGGGAGGAGAACGAGTTCTGGATCGACCTGTCGTGGCGGATCGATCCCGACGGCGACCTCGGCGTCCGGAAGTTCTTCGAGAGCGCCGAACAGCCCGGCACGCCGGTCGGCGTCGACGAGTACTACAGCAAGCTGTTCGAGGGCATTCCCGGCCTCGCCGACGACGCCGCCGCCGCCGGCCAGTCGACGCTCGAGTACATGCGCGATCGAGGCGCCTATGCCGTACCGGGCGACATGATCACGCCGTACGAGCGGCCGGTCGACCCGTCGGCCGTCGACGGCTGCACCAAAGACGGCGAGGGTGTGTACCGCAAGCCCGGCACCCCGGGAGCCTGGGACGGTTCGGACGATGCACTCGACGACCTCCACCTCGCCAAGCTCGGCGACGGTTCCCCCGCGGTCGAGGTCGACGGCGAGCTCAAGGAGGGGTTCCCGACCCCGTCGAAGAAGCTCGAGCTGTTCTCGACCACCCTCAAGGACTGGGGCTGGCCCGAGTACGCCACGCCGAAGTGGATCCCGAGCCACGTCCACTGGGAGGACCTCGATCTCGCGGGCAACGAACGCATCCTGCTGCCCACGTTCCGCATCCCGACGCTGATCCACACCCGGTCGGCGAACTCGAAGTGGCTCAACGAGCTCAGCCACCGCCATCCCCTGTGGATCCACCCGTCGGACGCCGAACAGCTCGGCATCGAGGAATCAGGGCTCGTGCGGATCTCGACGCGCATCGGCCACTTCGTGATCGTCGCCTGGCGCACCGAGGGCATCCGGCCCGGCGTCGTCGCCGCCAGCCATCACATGGGTCGCTGGCGCGTCGAGGAGGACGAAGCACGGTCGTGGAGCGCCGGCAAGGCTCGCATCGATCACGTCGGCACGAGCTGGAAGCTCGTGCGCGAGCAGGGCATCAGCGCCTACGACTCGAGCGACCGGCCCGGCGGTGGCGACCCCGACACGCAACGGATCTGGTGGAACGACACCGGTGTGCACCAGAACCTCACGTTCGCCGTGCAACCCGACCCGATCTCGGGGATGCAGTGCTGGCACCAGCGTGTGCGGGTCACGCCCGCCGAGGCCGACGACCAGTACGGCGACGTCGTGGTCGACACCGCCAAGTCTCGCGAGGCCTATCACGACTGGCTCTCCAAGACCCGGCCCGCTCCCGGCCCCGGTGGCCTGCGACGTCCGCTCTGGTACGCACGTCCGCTCAAGCCGGAACCCAGCGCCTATCGTGTGTGACGGGGCCAGACATGATCACTGACGACTTCTCCGACGGCGCTCGGCCGATCGACCGCCACGCCGACGCGCCGCTGTGGTCGCAGCTCGAACAGGAGCTGCGACGACGGATGGAGGCCGGTCACTTCGAGCGTCGCTTCCCCACCGATCGTGAGTTGATGTCGATCTACGAGGTCAGCCGGCACACCGCGCGACACGCGGTGAGCCAATTGGGCGCCGACGGCATCCTGCGACGTTCCCGCGGCGTGGGCACGTCGGTCGACCGGCGCACCTTCGAGCGCTCGCTCGGCTCGCTGTACAGCCTGTTCCAGGTGGTCGAGGAGAGCGGGGTGCCGCAGCGCAGCGAGGTGCGGGCGCTGGAGATCGTCACCGACGCGGAGGCGGCCGAGCAACTCGACCTCGAACCGGCGACGCCACTCGTCCTCATCGATCGAGTCCGGTGGGCCGGCGACGAGCCGCTCGCCATCGACCGGATCTGGCTGCCCGCCGACATCGCCGAACCGCTGCTCGACGCAGACTTCACGCACACGTCGCTGTACAACGAACTCGACCGTGCGGCCGGCATGCACCCGAACGCCGGCTGGGAGCGCATCCACCCCGGTGTCCCCACCGACGACGAGCGGAGCTCGCTCCACCTGGAAGCGCGCGAGGCGGTGTTCTCGATCGAACGTCTCGGCACGTACAACGGCGAACCACTGGAGTGGAGGGTCACCACGATCCGAGGCGATCGGTTCACGCTGTTGGCCGACTGGACGGCCGGTCAGCGCAACGAACTGCGCCCGCACATGCTGGTGGGCTGATGGCCGACCTGCATCCCGACCTGGCGCCGGTCGCCGCGCTGATCGGCACCTGGTCCGGGCGAGGGCACGGCGAGTACCCGACGATCGAGTCGTTCGACTACGTCGAGACGATCACGTTCGGTCAGGTCGGCAAACCGTTCCTCGCCTACGCGCAGCGCACGCGTGAGCTGTTGCCCGACGGATCGCACGGTCGGCCCCTGCACGCCGAGACGGGGTACTGGCGGTTTCCCTCACCCGGCCGCGTCGAGTTCGTGGTCAGCCACCCGACCGGGATCACCGAGGTCGAGGAGGGCATCGTTCGCGGTCGACGGAACCGACATCACGATGCAGCTCGCGACCACGACCGTGGCGCTCACGTCGACCGCCAAGTCGGTGACGGCCGTCGAGCGCCGGTTCGACCTCCGAGGCGACGTGCTCGAGTACACGGTGTCGATGGCTGCCGTCGGGCTGCCGCTGCAACACCATCTGGCCGCGACGCTCGAACGCCGGCCGTCAGCGTCCGACTGAGCCGCGGGCCCGACCCGGACCCACCCGCGGCGAGGGCGAGCCGTATGCTCGCCTCATGACTGCTCCCAGCGCCCGCGATGTCGTGATCGTCGATGCCGTCCGCACCCCGATCGGGCGTCGTGGTGGCGGTCTGTCGTCGCTCCACCCGGCGGAGGTGCTCGCCCGCGTGCAGTCGGCACTCGTCGAGCGATCGGGCATCGATCCGGGCGAGGTCGGTCAAGTGGTGGGCGGCTGCGTCAGCCAGGTCGGGGAGCAGAGCTTCAACATCACCCGGACGGCGTGGCTCTCCGCCGGCCTGCCCCTCGAGACGGCGGCGACCACGGTCGACACGCAGTGCGGTTCCAGCCAGCAGGCCACCAATCTGGCGACCTCGCTGATCGGTTCGGGTGTGGTCGACGTCGCCGTCGCGTGCGGGGTCGAGCTGATGAGCCGGGTGCCGATCGGATCGAACTCGTCGAAGAAGCTCGGCCTCGGCTCACCGATCCCGAAGCCGTACTTCGCGCAGTACGAGATGACGTCACAGTTCGAGGGCGCCGAGCGGATCGCCGACAAGTGGGGCATCACCCGTGAGGACACCGACGGGTTCGGTCTGTCCTCGCAGGAGCGCGCCGCCAGGGCCTGGGCAGAGGGACGATTCGACGGGCAGTACATCGAGATCGATGCACCCGACGTCGACGACGAGGGCAACCCGACCGGCACCACCCACACCGTCGCCCGCGACGAGGGATTGCGTGAGACCAGCCTCGACAAGCTGGCGTCGCTCACACCCGTGGCACGCGAGGACGGCGTCCACACCGCCGGGAACTCCTCCCAGATCTCCGACGGGGCGGCCGCCGTACTGATGATGACCGCCGACAAGGCGACCGAACTCGGTCTCACCCCTCGGGCCCGAGTCGTCGACACGTGTCTCGTCGGTGTCGACCCGGTCCTCATGCTGACCGGACCGATCGACGCGACGTCACGTCTCCTCGATCGCAACGGGTTGACGATCGACGACATCGACAACTTCGAGATCAACGAGGCGTTCGCATCGGTGGTGCTCGCCTGGCAGAAGGAACTCGGAGCCGACCCCGAACGGACCAACCCCAACGGCGGAGCGATCGCGCTCGGCCATCCGCTCGGCGGGACCGGTGCGTTCCTGCTGACCAAGTCGCTCTACGAGCTCGAGCGCACGCAGGGCCACCGCGGGATCGTGTCGATGTGCTGCGGTGGCGGGCTCGGTACGGGCACGCTGATCGAACGCCTCTGAGCGCCGACACGGGGTGTCCGGCGTGAGCCGCTCGGGCCCCGGCCGTGATGCCCGGGAACCCCGAGGCGTTGCCACCGCCGCCACACGCCTGCGTCATGATGGTCGGATGCCGGTGCATTCCGCCCCCGACGCCGGGCAGTCCGATCGATGAACGTCCGGGCGTTCCCGGCCGCGACCGTCGTCGCGGCCGCTCTCGTGGCCGGGTGCGGCGGCGATTCGCCCTCCGGTTCGCCGGT
Organism: uncultured Acidimicrobiaceae bacterium; assembly: GCA_963827775.1. GTDB lineage: Bacteria > Actinomycetota > Acidimicrobiia > Acidimicrobiales > Ilumatobacteraceae > Ilumatobacter. The sequence continues at coordinate 87,819 of CAWHCI010000006.1, forward strand.
TCCGACCACCACGCCGCCGGGGCCCATCGAGGCGAACGCCACGGTCGAGTACGTGATCGACGGCGACACGATCGACGTCATCGTCGACGGTGCCGAGGAGCGGGTGCGTCTCACCGGCATCGACACGCCCGAGGAAGCCCGGCGAGACACCGGGGCACCGGCCGAGTGCTTCGCCGACGAGGCCACGGCCTTCACCGAGTCGTTGCTCCCCGTCGGTACCTCCGTGCGCCTCGAGCGCGACGTCGTCGGCCGCGACGACTACGGCCGCCTCCTGGCGTACGTGTACCGCGCCGACGACGGCATCTTCGTCAACTACGAGATCGTGCGGCAGGGGTACGCACAGCCGTTGACGATCCCGCCGAACGTCACGTTCTCGGAGTTGATGGTGCAGGCTGCGCGCGACGCCGAGCGCGACGACGTCGGCCTCTGGTCGGCCTGCAACTGACGGCCGACCCTGTGCGAGAGTGACGGGATGCTCGATCTCCGTCATCGCTTTCCCGCCGTCACCGAGGGCGAACACGCTGCGTGGGCCCGATTCGACGGGCCGGCGGGCACCCAGGTCGTCGACTCGGCGATCCACGCCACGTCGACCTGGCAGCGCAGCGGCAACAATGCCAACAGCCACGGGGCCTTCGCGGCAGCCCGAGCCTGCGACGACCTCGTCGACCGGGTGAAGGCCACGATGGGCGAACTGCTCAATGCCGATCCGTACGGCTTCATGGTCGGACCGTCGACCACATCGAACATCTTCTCGATCACCCGCGCCATCGGCCGGGATCTCCGACCCGGCGACGAGATCATCTGCACCACGCTCGACCACGACTCCAACGTGTCGCCCTGGCTGCTGCTCGCCGAGGACACCGGGGCGACGGTGCGATTCGCGAACTTCGATCCGGCAAACGGGCGCCTGTCGGTCGACGCGGTGTCGTCACTGCTCACCGACCGGACCCGTTGGGTGGCCGTGACCGGGGCCAGCAATGCGATCGGAACGATGCCCGACATCACGGCCATCACCGCTGCCGCGCACGACGCCGGAGCGAAGGTCGTCGTCGACGGGGTGCACCTCACGCCGCATGCGCCGGTCGACATCCAGGCGATCGGATGCGACGTGTACTCCACGAGTTCGTACAAGTGGTACGGCCCGCACGCGGGGATCACCTGGATCGAGCGCGGCCTGCTCGACTCGCTCCACGCCTACAAGGTCCGCCCGGCGCCCGACACCGGCCCGGAGCGCTTCCAACTCGGCACGCCGAGCTACGAATCGCTCGCCGCCATCGAGGCGGCGGCCCGGTTCCTGCTCGACACCGGTGTGGCCGCCATCCAGGACCACGAGCGTGCGCGCTTCTCACGCCTGCTCGACGGACTGCTCGCCGACGACCGGGTCACCGTGTACGGCCCGCACGACCTCGAACAGCGCGCACCGACCTTGGCGTTCAACGTGGCCGGCTTCGACGCGGCCTCCACGGCGGCGGCGCTCGCCGAGCAGCAGATCGCGGTGTGGGACGGGCACTACTACGCGCTCGAAGCCATGGACACGCTCGGGATCGACGGCGCCGTGCGGGCCGGCATCGCGCTGTACCTCACCGACGACGACGTCGACCGTCTGGTCTCCGCGGTTGCGTCACTCTGAGCAGCGATAGCGTCGGGCGCGTGGGGACGCTCGCCGAACGCCTGGGCCACGACGCCGACGCGAAGCTCGTCATCTTGTCGTGCGACGACCTCGGGTCGTGCCACGCCGCCAACGTCGGCGTGTACGAGTCTCTTCGTGACGGCATGGCGACCTGCGCGTCGATCATGGTGCCGGCGCCGTGGGCACAACACGCGGCCCGGATGTATCGGCCGAGCGACGACATCGGCGTGCATCTCACCCTCAACGCCGAACACGAGGCATACCGCTGGGGACCGGTCACGCAGGCCCCGTCGCTGCTCTCGGGTGAGGGTGGGTTTCCCCGCGACATCGACGATCTGTGGGAGCACGCAGATCCCGACGAGGTGCACCGCGAGCTCACTGCACAGGTCGAGCGTGCGCTCGCCTGGGGCATCGACGTGACCCACCTGGCTCCCCACCTGACGGCGATCACGTTGCGGCCGGAGTTCTTCGGGATCTACCTCGACGTGGCGTGCACGTTCCGGCTCCCGATCCGCCTGCCCTCGACGGTCACGGCCGAACAGGTGGGATTCCCGTTCCGGCAGCTCGCGTCCGACGACGGTGTGGTCTTCCCCGACCACTTCGACCACGACTGGAGGGCCGGCTCACGCGATCGGGTCCTCCGCGCGCTGGGTTCGCTCGAGCCGGGCGTCACCGAGCTGCACGTGCAGCCCGCGATCGACACCCCCGAGGTCCGTGCGCTCACCCACCACGCACCGCACTGGATCGACGACCATCGGTTCGTCACGACCGGCCCCGAACTCGGCGATGCCGTCGCCGCCGCCGGCGCCACCCTGATCGGCTATCGGCAGCTCAGGGACGCGATGCGAGGCGAGTGATCGCCGCCGTCGCATCCCCCGACTTGAGCAGGTCGAGGATCCGGCCCGTGTGGCCCGCCGCCTTGAGGCGGCCGCGCATGAACTCGACCGTGGCGTCGAAGTCGTCGTCCGTGGCCACGGCGACCGGCACGGTGACCACGATGTCGGCGTCGTCGGGACCTTCCACGCGCTCGTCCTTCTTGGCCACCACCACTCGGTACTGCACGCTCACGAGCCGACCTCGAGCGTGGCTGCCGCGCTGATCCCCTCGAACAGATCGTGCTCGGGTCGGTCGTGGCTCGGCAGGTCGCCGACGAGTGACCGAGCGAGAATCCAGTCCTCCCACGGGTAGATCTCGGCGTAGTTCGTCGTCGGACAGGCCGAACCAGAATGCCGCGGTGGGATCGACCTGGGTGGCGTGGGCCTTGAGCGACTGGGTGCGCGCCCACATGTAGTCGCCGACGGCGATGCAGCAGTTCACCCGGTGGTCGGTGTCCGGACGCTCGAACCACGTCTCGTCGAACGGCGATTCCCCGCGATGACGGATCAGGCCCTCGTGGATGGCGACGAGCCGACGGCGGCTCCACGTGGAGTAGTAGAGCTTGAGCGGCTGAAAGGGATCACCCAGCTCGGGGTACCAGCTCGGGTCACCGGCCCGGTCGAACGCGAGCAGCGAGATCTCGTGCACACGCAGGTGGTCGGGATGTGGGTAGCCGGCCTGGTCGTCGTTGTAGGTGATGAGCACCTGCGGCCGGGTGCGGCGGATGATCTCGACCAACCGGCCGGTCGCCTCGTCGATGTCGGCCTGATGAAAGCAGTCGGGGTGCTCGTTCGGTTCGGTGTCGGCCATGCCGGAGTCGCGGTAGTCCGAGCATGACGACCTCGTCGAAGCCGATCACCTCGGCCGAGCGGGCCAGTTCCGCCGGCCGCATCGAGACCACGCGCTCGTGCTCCTGTTCCGGTGTCAGGTCGTGGAACGGCTGTCCCGGCTCGCGCAGCGTCGGATTCTGGAGGTCGCCCTCCTCACCGCCGGTGCAGCAGACCAGGATCGTCCGCGCTCCCTCGGCGTGATATCGCGCGAGCGTCGGCGCACCCTTCGATGCCTCGTCGTCGGGGTGGGCGTGCACGGTCAGGATGGTTCGTGTGTCGGACATCCCCACCCACGCTAGCGGTCGCTACGCTCGGTCGAGATGCGTGCACGCCCCCGCCTCCGTGCCCGATCGTCGACCGCTCTGCTCGCCGGATTCGCGATGCTCGTCGCGGCATGCGGTGACCGCTCGGGCAAGACCCTCGACGATCCGGTGTTCCCGTTGCCGGCCACCACCATCTCGGCGACCACACTCCCCCCGGCGACCACGCCACCGGCTGCGTTGACGCTGGTGGCTCCGTGGGTCGACGGGGCCACCGTCCCGGACCGCCACACGTGTGCGGGCGACGGTGTGTCGCCTGCTCTGACCTGGTCGAACGTGCCCCTCGGCGCCGTCGAGCTCGCCGTGACGGTCGCCGATCTCGATGCCGATCAGTTCGTCCACTGGATCGTCGTCGCGATCGGGAGCACCGAGACCGGTCTCGTCGAAGGGCAGATCCCGTTCGGAGCGTTCGAGTGGCCCAACTCGGCGGGCACGGCGGGATGGCAGGAGATCTGCCCTCCCGCCGGCGAGACCCACCGCTATCAGTTCACGGTGCACGCGCTCAACCAGCAGCTGGAAGTTGCCGATGATGCTTCAGCAACCGAAGTGTTGTCCATCATCAACGCCACCAGCATCGACCTGTCATCGGTCTCCGGTCTCTCGACCGGGGTCGGCTGACGGTCACCACCTCCCACACATGACCGATCACCACTCCGTGCTCCCCGCCTCGAACCTCACCGCGTCGATGCCCGCGACGCCGCTCACCCAACTCCGCCAACTCGTCGACGCCGCCGAGATCGCCACGATCCTCACCACGATCCGGGGCGAGTACCTCGACGCCAACGCGGCGGGCCGCGAGTTGTTCCAGACGCATGCGGTGCCCGGCGGACGCCTCGACGGACGCGAGTCGCTGCACACGGTGCTCGACCAGATTCCCCAACGGCTCCTCAACAACTTCGAAGGCGGGGTCTGGCACGGCGACATCGACCTCGGCGTTCCGGGCGCGCCGGCCACCATCCAGGCGACGACGGTCCTCGTGCAACACGACCCCACGCACCCCGACGGCGGGTTCATCGCGGTCATGTGCCGCGACGTGACCGATGACCGGTACCGCTTCGACGAGCTGCGACATCTGGTCGAGCACGATCCCGTCACCGGCCTGTTGAACCGCACGGCGGTCCTCGAGAGGATCGCCGCAGCGGTCGCCCGACACGACGACTCGGGCGATCAGGTCGCCGTGCTCATCGTCGACGTCGATCGGCTTCGCGACGTGAACGATGCACTCGGCCACGAGATCGGAGATCGACTCCTGGCGTCGACGGCGAAACGGCTCGCCACGGCGGTCCGCCCGAACGACGTGGTCGCCCGCCTCGGTGGCGACGAGTTCCTCGTCCTCTGCGACGGGGTGTCCGACACGGCGGCAGCCGTCGACCTGGCGGACCGCGTTCGCAAGGCACTGACCGGGCGCCTGACCATCCGCCAGCTGGAGCTCGACGTGTCCGTCAGCGTCGGGATCGGCATCACCGAACCCGAGCTCAGGGAGATGGATCCGCCCGATGCTGCCGTCCACCTGGTGACGCGCGCCGACACCGCCGTGCATGCGGCGAAGCAGGCCGGACGGGCCAGAACGACGATGTTCACCGACCAGCTGAAGAACCGGGCGAAGGTACGAACCGAGATCGCGGCCGCACTCTCCAAGGCACTGCGCGAAGGCGAGTTGCACGTCGAATACCAGTCGATCTTCTCGGCGGTGTCCGAGCAGGCCGAAGCGGCCGAGGCGCTGGTGCGTTGGTCCCACCCGGTTCGTGGCCGGATCGAGGCCAGCGAGTTCATCCCCGTCGCCGAGGAGACGGGCGTCATCGTGCCGATCGGCGACTGGGTGCTGCAGCAGGCATGCGTCGCCACACGCTTCTGGATCGACCACGGTGTCGTCGGGCCACGTTTCGCCGTGCACGTCAACGTGTCTCGTATGCAGCTCGCGAACAGTTCGTTCGTGAACCGCGTCGTCGATCTGCTCCGCGAGCATCGCCTCCGACCACGTCAGATCGTGCTCGAGGCACGCGAGGCGACCCTGCTCGGTCGTGACGCCGAGAACGTGATCAGGTCGGTGCGTGCGCTGCGCCGCGTCGGGGTCCGGATCGCGCTCGACAACTTCGGCACGGGATCGAACGCTCTCTCGCTCCTGACGGAGATCGGCGCCGACGTCCTGAAGCTCGATGGCACGCTCGCCCTTCCCAGCGGCGCCTCCGAAGCCGACACCAGGGTGGTCCGCGCCCTCGTGCTGCTCGCCCACGCGCTCAACATGGAGGTCGTCGCCGAGCGGGTCACCGGAGTCGAACAGCTCCGGCGGCTGCGTGCCGCCGGTTGCGACCTGGTGCAGGGCCATCTCGTCGGGCGGCCGAGCGCTCCCGAGGAGTTGGCCGTCCAGATGAACCTGGACTGACCGTCGCTACCCTGACCGCGGTGGCGAGGGCACAGGTCATCGACATCGAGCTGGAGCGAGAGCGCGAGCTCCGCGTCGTCTACGACGACGGTGTCACGTGTGCCTTCCCCCTGCTCGAGCTGCGCCGGGCGTGCCCGTGTGCCACGTGCCGCGGCCGCCGCGACTCGGATCAACCCGCGTACGGCGGGGCGGTGATCTCGGCGCTCGGTGCGGAGCTCCAGGGCAACTGGGGCATCTCGATCGAGTGGTCCGACGGCCACAGCACCGGGATCTATCCGTGGGATCACCTTCGAGCGTGGTGGGACGCCGGCCTCGGCGGCGAATACGCTCGTCGCGAATGACGCTGCCCCCGCCGCCGCCGACCTCCTCGGCCGTGTGCTACCGCCACGGCGACCGCGCCACCGGTCGGCGCTGCACACGCTGCGGCAAGCCGGCATGCGGCGACTGTCTCGTCCAGGCCTCCGTCGGGAGTCACTGCCTCGACTGTGCCAAGGCGGCTCGTCCCGACGTGCGCACCCGCGCCACGTTTCTGGAGTGCCCGCCAGCCGGCGATGACCACGATGGCGATCATGATCGTCAACGTGGCCGTGTTCGTGTACGTCACGATTCGCGACCCGTCCAGCCTGAGTGGACAACTCACCATCGGCCATGCACAGCTCGGCCTGTCCGATGCGGCACTCGGCGACGGATTCGCGATCCAGTTCTCGGACGGCACGATCTACGCCACCGACGGCGGCGACTGGTACCGCCTGGTCACCTCGGGGTTCCTCCACTTCGGCATCGTGCACCTGTTGTTCAACATGTACCTGCTCTACGTGCTGGGCCAGATGCTCGAGCCGGCGCTCGGCCGCGTGCGCTTCCTGCTCGTGTACTTCGCCGGTCTGCTGGGCGGTTCGGCAGGCAGCCTGCTCCTCGACTCGGGCGCACTCGCGGGCGGCGCGTCGGGTGCCGTGTTCGGGCTCATGGCGCTGGCGTTCGTCGGGTACTACCTGAACGGCACGAACCCGATGCAGACCTCGATCGGCACCCTGCTGATGCTCAACCTGGTGATCACGTTCGTGTTCCCCAACATCTCGATCGGTGGCCATCTCGGCGGTGCCGTGGCGGGTGGCCTGAGTGCACTGGTGGTGATGGCCCCGCGCCATCGTGGCTATCCGAACTGGGCCACGTACGCCACACCGGCAGCGATCATGGTGCTCAGTGTGGTGATCGCCGTGCTGACCGTGCCATGAGTGCAGCTCCCGGCAAGTTTTCGTCTGGAAGCCCCGGAACCCCTTCACACTTCAACTTCGTCGCTGTTACTGTGAAGCCCACGTCAAATCGACGGCGCTCACTTTGTCATGCGACACACATTCACTCGCCACTTGGCCCGACTCCTCGAAGCCACCGCCCGCCGGGCGCTCATCGGTTCCGCCACGGGCACCGGCGGGTCTGACGGTCGAGCATCGTCGACGATCCGGCACGGCCGATCCGCCTGGTCCGTGCGGCCGGCGTGATCGACCCGGTGTCGGTCGATCGACATCGTGCGGGCCTGGGAGCACGTCACGGCGCCCTACCTCGTGCATCTCGACGTGCAGGACGCCTGCATCATCGATGCGACGACGATGTCGCGTCTGGAGTCGGCGCTCGACCATCTCGAGCGGCAGCGGATCGACGTACGAATCGTCGGCATCGATCCCCACCACCCGGCGCTCGCAACCTGACCCCGCAACGTTGTGACACCCCCTCGTCATGATGAGGGTATGAATGAACACGACGTCCCCCAGCAACTGACCCTGTTGCCGTCGTCGGACGTGCCGGTCCAGTTCCGACTCGATGCCGACACGCGTCGCCGCGGCCAACGCCACATCGCCGAGATCCGGCGCATGCTCGCCGATCGTCAGGCGCAGCGCGACGCACAGGCGGCCTGAGCGCTCAACGGCCGGCTGCCGGCGCCAGCGACTGCACGGCGTCCCAGTGGTCGAGGTCGGGGTCGAACGGCAAGATCGCGAGCGCACTCGTGGTCACGCCGTTGTCGAAGTACTCCTGGATCCTCGCCCGGCACGCGCCCGGCGACCCGTGCACCACGAGATCGTCCACCACCGAGTCGGGGATCTCGGCCAACGCCTGCTTGCGGTCGCCCGCACTCCCAGGCCGACCACATGCCGGCCAGCTGCTCACCACGACCGAGCCACTCCTGGAACGCGGCGTACACGGGCACGTTCATGTAGGCCGCGATCGCCCGGCGCGCCCCGGCGCGTACGACGTCGGCGTTGTCACTCGGGCACACGAAGATCCGGGCCACGAGCTCCCGGTCGTCACCACCGGCACCCGCTCGCACGGCAGCCGCCACCTGCGGAACGTCGCCGGGCGCCAGCCAGTTCGTGATCGCGCCGTCGGCCTCGCGACCGGCCATCTTCAACATGCCCTCGCGCAACGCCGCGACGACGATCTGCGGTGGCTGCTCGGGTCGGATCCCCAGCCGGAAGCCCTGGATCTCGAACGTGTCGTACTGCTGCGTCGACCTTCTCGCCCGTGAACGCGTCGCGGAGGAATCGCACCAGGTCACGCACCTTCCGGTACGGCTCGCTCGAACGGAATGCCGTTCCAGCGCTCGACGATCACGTTCGACGACGATCCGATACCGAGCACGAACCGACCCGGGGCGGCGTCGGCCAGCGTGGCAGCACTCTGCGCCATGCAGGCCGGCGCCCTCGTGTAGGCGGGCAGGATCGCCGTACCGAGCCGGAGACGTGGCTCCCACACCGAGGCCAGCGCCAGCGGGGTGAGCCCGTCGCCACCGTCGGACTCGGCCGTCCAGACGTCGGTGTAGCCCAGGTCGGCGAGCTCGACGATGCGATCGCGTTGGGCGTGCAGCGGCCCCGGCAGCGGGATGGTCATTCCAGGACGGATCGGCATCGACATGCCGTCGACTGTAGGTGTCGGGGTCGCCGTGCCCGGAACCAACGCCGTCACGGTTCGGGTCGGCAAGTAGCGTGCCGGCATGAACGACGAACCCTGGCAGGGAGATGCGTGTTCGCTGGTCGACGCGTTCCGGTCCGGCGAACGAAGCCCGAGCGAGGAACTCGCCGCGACGTACGCGGCGATCGAGCGGAGCGACCTGAACGCGTTCTCGAACCTGCACCGCGACGAGGCCGAAGCCGCTGCGGCCACGGCCGACGTGTCGCTGCCCTTCGGTGGCGTGCCCGTCGGCGTGAAGGAACTCGACCAGGTCGAAGGGCTGGCCCGACACCCACGCCTGCGTCGTGTACCGCAACACCATCGCACCGCACACCGGCACCAATCCCGGTCGCATCCGCGAGCGCGGCGGCGCCGTGTTGATGGGGCAGACCACCGCGTCCGAGTTCGGTGGCGTCAACGTCACGCGCACGGTGCTCAACGGCACCACCCACAACCCGTGGCAGCACGGCCGAACGCCGGGAGGCTCGTCCGGCGGCACGGCCGCGGCGGTCGCCGGGGGTCTGGTCACCCTCGGAACCGGCGGCGACGGTGGCGGCTCGATCCGGATCCCGGCCGGCTTCACCGGGCTCGTCGGCCTGAAGGCGACCTATGGCCGCATCCCGCTGACCCCCGACGCCCGGCTCGGCGCCATGACCGTCACCCACGGCTGCCTGTCACGTTCGGTCCGCGACAGCGCCCGCTGGTTCGACGTGTGCAACGGACGTGACCCGCGCGAGCCACTCAGCCTGCCCCGGGTCGGCGGTTGGGAGCACGGCCTCGGCACCCACGGCGACGAACTCAGGGGGAAACGGGTCGCCGTCGTGCCCGATTGGGGTGCCGCCGTCGTCTCACCGGTGATGTGGGAGTTGCTCGAGGAAGCGGCCGACCGCACTGATCGCCGACTGCGCGATGATCCGCGTCGACGGGGTCGACACCGAACTCCCCCGCATGGGCGCCGCCTGGTCGGTGGCCAACTCCGTCGGGTTGATCGACCAACTCCAGGAGCACTGGCCCGACTGTGCCGACGAGCTCACGCCCGAGATCCGCATGGCCATGGAACACGGGCCGGGCCGGTACGGCGCCGAGGCACGGATCAAGCTCGAGCGGCGACGCACCGAGCTCGAACGAGGCGATGGCGCGCATCTTCGATCCGGCAGCCGGTGGCGTCGACTTCGTCATGACGGCCACGAACCCCGACGTCGCATTCGCCGCCGACGGGCCCGTTGCCCGACACGTTCGGCGGCATCCGGGCCGGCGCCAAGATCAACGGGCGCCTCACGTTCCCGGCCAACCTGCACGGCAACCCGGCGATCTCGATCCCGTCCGGGTTCCTCGACGGCCTCCCGATCGGGCTCCAGGTGATCGGACCGCACTTCTCCGAGGAACTCCTGCTCGATCTCGCGCTCGACGGTCGAACGCAACCGTCCCTGGCCGCTCACCACGAGAACCGTCCACCACGAGGAGGCAACCACATGACCGACGACTCGAATCCCGACCTGCCGCTCGGCGCGTTCTCGGTGAGCCTGCCGGTCGGCGATCTCGCGGCCTCCCGCACGTTCTACGAGACACTCGGCTTCTCGGTCACCGGCGGGAACGCCGACGAGAACTGGCTGATCATGCGCAGCGGAGACACGGTCATCGGTCTGTTCCACGGCATGTTCGACGAACCGATCCTCACCTTCAACCCGGGGATCGACCAGCAGATGCAGCAGCTCGACGACTTCACCGACGTCCGCGACATCCAGGCCGCGATCCTGGCCGGCGGGATCGATCTGATCGAGGACACCGACCCTGACGGCGACGACCCCGCGCACATCGTCCTGACCGATCCGGACGGCCACCGCATCATGGTCGACCAGTTCTGGCCCCGCCCGGGTACGTGACGCCCGCGTGACCACCTAGAACCCGACCCGCAGGGCACAGTAGTTTCCGCTGCATGAAAGTTGCGCTGACGGTCAACGACTTCCTGCGGCGGGCGGAGTTGCTCTTCCCCGATCGCGAAGCGATCGCCGACGAACCCGATCAACCGGCCGAGTCGTGGGGCTCGATCACGTACGCGGACATGGCCCGGCGGGCCAAGGCGATGGCCGCCGGTCTCGACGCGCTCGGCATCGCGCAGGGCGAGCGGGTGGCGATGGTGTCGCACAACTCGGCCCGTCTCCTGACGGCACTGTTCGGCGTGTCGGGTTCGGGGCGAATCCTCGTCCCGATCAACTTCCGACTCGTCGCCGACGAGGTCAAGTACATCGTCGCCCACTCCGGCGCCCGCGTCCTGCTCGTCGACCCCGAACTCGAGAAGGAGATGGCCGACGTCGAGTGCGAGATGAAGTGGACGATCGGCGAGGAGAGCGACGCGATCCTCATGAAGTTCGACACCGAGCCGGAGCCCTGGGACGCCGACGAGGACGCCACGGCCACCATCAACTACACGTCGGGCACCACGGCGCGCCCGAAGGGTGTCCAGCTCACCCATCGCAACATCTGGCTCAACGCCTCGGTCTTCGGCTGGCACACGGGTGTCGGCGATCGTGACGTGTACCTGCACACGCTGCCCCAGTTCCACTGCAACGGCTGGGGCATGCTGTACGCCGTCACCGGCATGGGCGGCAAGCACGTGATCCAACGCAAGATCGACGGCGCCGAGATCCTGCGCCGCGTCGATGAGCACGGCATCACCCTCATGTGTGGCGCCCCGGCCGTGCTGAACATGATCCTCGACGCAGCGGCCGACTGGGACGGCCCGATTCCCGGCAGCGGTCGGGTTCGCATCGTGGTCGCGGGCGCTCCCCCGCCCACCGTGACGATCGAACGGTGCATGACCGAGCTCGGCTGGGAGTTCATCCAGATCTACGGGCTGACCGAGACGACGCCGGTGCTCACCATCAACCGCCTGCGACCCGAGTGGGACGACCTCTCCCCCGCCGAACAGGCCGTTCGGCTCAATCGTGCCGGTGCACCCGTCATCGGCTGCACGATGGCCGTCGACCAGGAGGGTGAGGTGCTGGCGCGCGGCAACATGGTGATGGAGGGGTACTGGGATCAGCCCGACCAGACGTCGGCCTCCATCAAGGACGGGTTCTTCCACACGGGCGACGGCGGGTTCATCGACGAGGGCAACTACGTCACGATCGCCGATCGCAAGAAGGACGTCATCATCTCCGGCGGCGAGAACGTGTCGTCGATCGAGGTCGAGGACGCGATCTTCCAGCACCCCGACGTCACCGAGGTCGCCGTGATCGGGATCCCCGACGAGAAATGGGGTGAACTCGTGACCGCGCTGGTCGTGACGGCCGACGGGAGCGACCTGACCGAGCAGGACGTCATCACCTGGACGAAGCAGAAATTGGCGGGCTACAAGTGCCCGAAGCGGGTCGAGTTCCGCGACGAACTCGCCCGCACGGCCACCGGCAAGCTGCAGAAGTTCAAGCTGCGGGCACCGTTCTGGGAGGGCCACGACCGCAAGGTCAATTGACGTCGGGGCGCCTCGCCGGGAGACGCGGGCTACGCGACGGTCAGCACGGCTTTGCCCGCGTACCCGCCGCGTTCGATGAACTCGTGGGCACGGGCCGCTTCGAGTAGTGGGAAGCGTTCTGCGATCACCGGCTCGAGCTTGCCCGTCACCGTCAGGTCGAAGAACTCGGCGAGGGAGTCTCGGTACCACTCCATGTGCTCTTCGGGGTAGCTCTCCATGCCCGGCCCCATCGGCGCCGTCTTGCCGTTCGGCAGGATCTTCACGAGACCGACGACCAACATGCTGCCGGGAATCGTCTTGATGCCGCCCTTCATGGCGCTGGCCATGCCGAGCATGATCAGTCGTCCGCCCGTGCGGAGCGCACGGGAGGAACGCCACAGCTGCCGGCCGCCCCCGATGACGTCGAACACCACGTCGACGCCGTCGCCGGTCAGCTCACGAATCTCGGCCACGAAGTCGTCGTTGCGATAGTCGATCGGCACTGCACCGAGCGATTCGACCAGGTCGTGGTTGTACGCCGACGCGGTCCCGTAGACCTCCGAGCCGGCGAGTGTGCCCAGCTGTACCAGGGCGCTCCCGACGCCGCCGGCCGCCCCGTGCGCGAGCATGCGCTCCCCGCGCCGGACACCGGCCATCTGGTTCATCGCCAGGCTGGCCGTCAGGTAGTTCACGACCAGGGCGACGGCCTCCACGGAATCGAGGTCGTCGGGGACGGGGACTGCACGGTCGGCGGGCGTGGAGACGTACTCGGCGTATCCGCCGGCGTCACCGAAGGTCCACAGCGCCACCCTCTGGCCCACCTCGAGGCCCACGACCCCGTCTCCCAGCTTGTCCACCAGACCGACGATGTCCTCGCCCGGCACATACGGTGGCTTCTGTCCCGGGAACCAATGCCCGCGCAACATGACGTCGTAGCTCGAGACACCAGCCGCGAGGGTCTCCACCCGGATCTCGCCGGGCCCCGGCTCGGGCAGGTCCTCCGTCACCACCTCCAGAACTTCGGGTCCTCCGCGTCGTGTCACGACGACTCGGTGATTCCTGGTCCTACCCATGCTCCTCCTCCGCCGATCATCGCGCGCGTCCGCTCGCCACACCGAGCGCCGAGATGCCGATCCACGCGCGCCTCCCCGGGAGCGGTCGTCTGACGTAGTTTCAGGCCTGCCCGACGACGTAGATGAACACGTTCGTCTCGAAGGCTATGCTGCCGTCGTCGGCGGTGAGTGGCTCGACGGCTTCGCGAGTCGCTGACTCGACCGCGTCGAGCCCCGCGAGTCCGATGGCCATCTGGGTGGGTCCCGCGGCCCGTGTGCCGGGCCAGAACTGGTCCCAGTCCTCGTACTCGAAGGGGCAGTTCACTTCGCCGGTTCGTGACACGCCGATTCCGGCCGACGTGAAGCCGTCCTCGAGTACCCCGGGAGCGGACAGACGAAAGGGACCACCGGGCTTGCCACCAGGAGGTGGCGTCGGCATGAACTGCCCCAACGCGTCGAGAACGGGTTTGTGGGACACCGCGTCTCGACCAGCCCCTGAGAGGCATCGACCCCGACGACGGTGGCGCCGGCGTCGTTGATCAATGCACTCGAGTGTCCGGTACCGCAGCCGATGTCGAGGACGCTCTTGCCCGAGCCGATGTCGGTTGCCTCCATCATCGCTCGCCACAGAGGCGAATGATTCGACTCTTGTGAAGCCCAGCCTTCCGGCTCCACCCCCCACAGCAGACCTTGAGCTACTTCTGATCCCATGCCCATCGCTATCACACTTCTTGACGTCGGTCCGCGGAGTCACGGGTGACCGCGACTGAGAGTTGCGGTCGCGAACAGCAGGGCACCGGGCGCGTTCGCGACCCGACGGCATCGTGGCCTTCGTCGCCCGCAAGCCGCACGGAACCGGCGGAGCGATCGGCGCTCGGCGACCGGGAGCCCGGCGACGGGATCGCGTTCCCTCGACTTCCGGCTGTACGGGTCGTCGACGGCGGTCCGGCACGCGCCAAGGACTGCGCCCGGGAGTGGCTATGCGGGCGTCACCATGAATCGTGAGAACAAGTCCGCCAGGCCCTGGTGGTCGCTGAGCGGGAGCACATCGGCCACGTGCTGGTCAGGGCGGACCAGGACCATGCAGCCGTTGGCTCGGTCGACGCCGCGAGTCTCGAAGATGTCGCGGCCGGCGTCAGGACAGAAGATCTTCTCGTAGTCGATGAGTCCGTATCGGCCTTTGCGGGGGATCGGCAGGGTCGGCATCGTCTCGATCGAGAGGTCGCGGTGCTGCTGCTGACACACTGCCCGGACGTCGATGACGGCGTCGATGTCGGCCTCGGACGGGGTGAACCGGACCAGTGGCGACTCCGGTTGATGCTCGAGCCAGTCGCAGAGCGCTGCCAACCGGGACGCGGGCCGGCCGGGTCACTCGAGTCGCCAAAGGCGATGATGCGCCATCTCCCGTCGGCCTTGAGGGTGTGGCCGAGGTGGAGGGGCTTGGCATCGGCGAGCCGTGTCACGGCTTCGGAGTGGAAGCGCATTCCGACGACGAATCCCGTTGCCAGATCCTGGTGGCTCGCTGTTCCGGTGATCAACGACGGGGCGTACCTGGTCTCGACGCCCACGGTGAAGCGAGCGTGTCGGGTGAAGTACTCCTGGAACTCCGCCTGAGCCGCGTCTTCCGAGGCGGAGCCGTCCGCTGCTCGGGCGCGAGCGGCGAACAACTTCTCCATGTCGCGATCGAACTCGATCAACTCCTGAGCAACGGCTTGTCGCTCGAAGGAGTAGGTGTCCAGCAAGGCGGGCGTCGAGCGGCCCTGGATCACCGACGCGAGCTTCCATCCGAGGTTGAAGCTGTCGGCCATCCGGATGGAGCCTGTCGACCCGCGACCCGAACCGTGCAGGACATGCTGCCGAGGGTCGCCTCTGCAGTCACGACAGCGAGCGCAGAACTTGGTGCGGACGGTCGATCGCGTCCGTGCCGTTCCCGGACGGGTCGTCTGGGCGACGACGACCGTTGATATGCGCTGTTCTGTATGGGCGGCCCGCCGCGGAAAGGTCTGCCTCACATCCCAGCAGTACCGCGGCCGGCCTGTGGAATCGTGGAAGAGCATCTCGAGGACGAAGGAGTCGTCTCAGCGGTCTCGTTCTAGCTGTATGGGTTGATCGGCTGGTCCCTGCAGGTCGTCATCTCGCCGATCATCATCGTTTAGCGAAGGACGCGACCAGAGATCATCGTGGGCTCGATCCGGACCCAGATCGGCCGCCACTCCGCCCGGGCCCAAGGGATCAGCCCGAGATCGTCGAGCCGGGCCTCTTCGGCCCAGTGCGTGACTTCGTGAGCCACACCTTGCACCAACACGCTCCAGCCTGTTCGCGTTTCGGCATCCCAGTTGTCGACTTCGAAGCAGACGTGTTGCTGCTTGGCGGCAGCGGCGAGCTTGTGGCCCTCGAGGGTCCGGAACACGACACTGTGCTCGTACCACCTGAAGTTGATGGGGAGCACGAGCAACTCGCCATCGGTCGCGAACCCGATGCGGCCGATCGGCGTCGATTCCAGCAGCTCGACACACGTCGCCTCGTCGAGGACGCCCATCTTCGACGTCACGTCGATGGCCACGTACTCGGGATCATTCGAACGGGTCATCAGCACCTCCGATGTGCAGGCCGTAGCCGTCGAGCCGAGGCGCAGGCGGCACACATGACGCCAACGTAGTTCCACCGAGGGTCCTCGCCAGCAACCCTGGGTGAACGTTCGGCAACTGACGGGCCCAGCACGATCGGCTCGACCTGGTCAAGAATCGCGGCTTCACCGAAGGGCGCGACCCGGTGGGTGCGTGGTTCACCTCTCGCCCCGACGGCAGCGAGATCTGCTGACCCGCCGGTTGTCAGGCGTCACCGGCGAGCGACCCGCCGAAGATCTGCCAGGCCAACACCGACTTCGCCACCAGGCTGAGCACCAGATACGTCTTCTCGCCGTACAGGTAGCTCTTCCAGCGCCCGACCCGGCGGTACTGCAGCCACTGGCTGAGTCCGAAGCTGAAGAAGAAGACGGTCTCGGCGATCACGATGCCGTAGACGAATCCGGGGACCTCGTCGGCGGTGAGCGTGTTGAACCAGATCGCGACCCACGGTGCGATCCCGGCCAGGGTGCCGAACCAGAACGGCATCATCGTCGTCTCGGTGCGCCCAGGAGGATTGATCTTCTCCTGCAACCAGCCGAACAGGATCATCGCGACGTTGGCGCCGGCGATCCCGATCACGGCGGTGATCTCCGTGATGCCCGAGTACGAGCCGATCAGCAGCACCATGATCGTCGCGCTGATCGAGTACTCGACCCATCGGAACCGGTTGATGCCGCGTCGCAGGTCGTTCTCGTACGTCGACTTGGCGACGGTAGCGGTCAGGAAGTGATCGATCGCGGCAAGCGCCAGAAAGGCGGCGACGGCGACACCGATCCGTACGTCGACGAGCGTCTCCGCCTCGGGAAGCCGTGTGCCGGGCGGCCCCGCCGGCGGTGCGGTCGTCAGCGAAATGGCGAAGTCGCTCGCCAACACCAGGATCAGGACCGCCTGGGCGGCGTGCAGGACCGTGAGTCCGATGTTCCAGTTGCGCAGATTGGTTGCCGTCTTGTCGTCGAGCTCGATCACGAGGAGCAACGTACCCGGGTCGGTCCGCGGCCAAACCGGGGGGATCGGATCGACGCGGCGAACCGATCGATGGGAACGGCACGACAGAGGGTGCGACAAGCAACCCAGAAACGAGGACAACATGCATCGCTCCCCCAAGTTCATCGCCGGTGTCGCAGCTGCGGCGCTGACCGTCGGCATCCTCCCGGTGACCGCCGGAGCCGAGCGTCCCGACGACGACGCCATCGAAGATGTGCTGGTCGCCGAGCACGACGAGCCCGACGTGGAGCCGCCCCACGAGGGTCTCGTGGTGTTCAGCGCCGACGCACGCATCGACGGTCACCGTGTCCCCGACGAGGTGTTCCTGGCACTCGGCTACGACGACACCTACCCCTCCTTCGCTGCCGTCTGGCTCCTGGTCGACGAGGCGCACGACGAGTGGGCTCCCATCTGCCTCGGCTACCTGCTCGGCGACGACGACGGTGCCGTCTTCGTCGGCGGGAGCACGATCGGTGACGAGGACGACGGCTGCCTGATCGTGCCCCTCGGGGACGAGGAGGACGACAGCGGTGTCGCGTTCGGCGCGATCGAACTCGAGGGCGACAGCGTGGCGACTGCCGCGATGTATGCGATCGGCTGATCGAGCGTCCGGGCGGGCGGTGAGGTGGGCCGTGCTCCGGCCCACCCTGCCGCGCTCGAGGGCTCCTCAGCGCGGACGACTCGACGGGGCGCCCGCCGGGAGCCGGACCTCGACACGAGTGCCCCCGATGGGTGCGTCGGCGATCCTGACGGTCCCGCCGTGTGCCATCACGATGTCACGAGCGATCGACAGCCCGAGCCCGGTGCCGCCGTCGCGCACGCTCCGAGCCTCGTCGAGCCGCACGAACCGCTCGAACACCCGATCGCGCTCGGGTGCGGGGATGCCGGGGCCGTCGTCATCGACCCGGAAGACGGCGATCCCGTCGTCGTCGTCGAGTTCGAGCACGACCCGACGCTCCGCGTGGCGGACGGCGTTGCCCAACAGGTTCCGCACGAGCCGTGCGAATTGGCGTTCGTCGCCGACGAACTCGACAGCCGAGACCCGTGAGGCATCGACGTCCGGGCCGCGATCGAGGTCGGATCGCACCCGGCGAACCTCTGCATCGACGATCACGTCCAGGTCGACCGGTGTGCGCGCCAGCACGGCGGTGCCCGCGTCGCGGTGCGCCAGGAAGAGCAGATCGTCGACCAGATTCTGCATGTCGATCGTGTCGCCGAGTACGTCGCGACAGGTCTGCTCGAGATCGCCGTCGGGTCGTCCGAGGTCGACTTCCAGTGTGGTTCGCAGCCTGGTGAGCGGCGTGCGCAGCTCGTGCGAGACATCTGCGACGAAGCGCCGCTGGTTCGACGAGGCCGATTCGAGCCGCCCCAGCATGTCGTTCATCGTCCCGGCGAGCCGATCGATCTCGTCGCCGGTGCCCGGCGACGGCACCCTCCGGTCGAGCTCGCCGAGGCCGATCCCGGACACCTCGCGACGGATCTCCTCGACCGGTCGCAGCGTCCTGCCGACCAGCCACCACACGAGCGCGACCAACGCGACGACAGCGACCGGGAACACCACCGCCAGGGTCGTGATCAGCGATCGCACGCCGTCGGCCACGTCGTCTGCATTCTCGCCCACCACGACGTACCCGGACGTACCTCCCGCGTCGAAACGACGGATCAGCACCCGATAGGCATCGTCGTCGATCGGGATGTCCGACACGGTCGATGTCGCCTGCTGCCCGACGGGAAGCGGGACCAGCGCCGCCGACGCGGCGACGTTGCTCGTCGACGCGATGACCGCGCCGTCCTCCGCCAACACCTGAACGAACCGGTCCTCGCCACTCGACCCGGCGACGACCGACCGGCCGTCGTCGATGACCTCGGCGACGTACAGGTCGGCACGCTGCTCGAGCGAGCCGTCGAGGTTCGCAACGAGCTCGGTCTGCACGAGCACCGACGACCGCGACCCCGGCGAGCGCCAGGACGATCGTGCTGATCACCGCAGCGATTGCCGCAACCCGGCGCCTCACCCCGGCCCCCCGTCGTCGACGATCCGATACCCGGCACCCCGAACGGTCTCGATCGACCGGCGCCCGAACGGCTCATCGATCGCGCGGCGGAGCCGTCGGATGTACACCTCGACGATGTTGGGGTCGCCGTCGAAGTCATGGGGCCACACGCCGTCGAGGATCTCCCGCTTCGACTGCACTCGCCCGGCTCGCCGAACGAGGTACTCGAGCACCTCGAACTGACGGCTCGTCAGCTCGATCTCGACGTCCCCGCGCCAAGTGCGGCGAGCACGCCGGGTCGATCCGCAGGTCACCGACCGCCAACGGCGACGGAACGTCGCCCGCTCGCCGGAGCAGCGCACGGACGCGGGCCAGCAAGACCGTGAACGAGAACGGTTTGACGAGGTAGTCGTCGGCGCCGGTGTCCAGGCCCTCCGCCTCGTCCCATTCACCGCCCTTGGCGGTCAGCATGAGGATCGGGGTGCCAGCACCCCGCTCGCGGAGTTCTCGACACACGACGTACCCGTTCAACCCGGGCAGCATGATGTCGAGCACGATGACGTCGGCACCGGTCTCTGTGGCCAGCCACAGCCCGTCGATCCCGTCGTTGGCCACCTCGACGGTGTAGTGCTCGGCCTCCAGGCCGCGACGGAGCGCCGAGGCCGTCCTCTCGTCGTCTTCGATGACGAGCACCTTCACCGCCCCAGCATGCCCCAACCCGCTGAACGGGAGCTGACGCGACGCACGGATCCCCCGTCAGATGACGGTCAGGTACCGACTCGTACGTTCGGTGCATGAAACGACACACCATCATCCTCATCGGAACCGCCACCGCGGCGGTCGGAGCGATCGGCCTGGCCGGAGCGGTCGCGCCGGCACCGGCGACGACGCCGAACGTCCGATCACCGGCGCTGCGCTGACCCAGGCGTCGGACGCCGCCCTCGAACACCTCGGCGAGGGCACCGTCACCGAGACCGAGGAGGGCGACGAAGACAGCTACTACGAAGTCGAAGTCACCCTCGATTCCGGGCGGCAGGTCGACGTACAACTCGACGAGAACTTCGAGGTCGTCGGTTCGTCACCCGACGACGAGAGCGAGACCGACGACGGTTGACCTGTCAGCACCCCGGCGCCGCGGCACCGACTACTCGACGGTCGAGTAGTTGGTGCTGCGGTCGTCGGCGCGGTCGCCGCGAACCTCGCGCGACGCACTCGGCCAGGTCGTGCACGTACCGGTCGATCACGCCCGTGTTCGAGTTGCTGACGGTCGAGTGGAGCGAGTCGGGCGGACCTTGACGATCGTGGAACCATCCGCGCTGCAACAGCGCGTCCCCCGAGCGCGAAGACGTCGACCGGGTCGTCGGAGTCGTCGTCGGTCGCCATCGCCACCAAGTGGAGGTCGCCGTCACCCAGAACGCGGACACCGTCGATCTCCGCGATCCCGGCACGCATGCGGTCGGCGTTCTCGAGGGTCTGACGAGTGAGGTCGACATAGCCGTCGACGCCGAGGTGCTGCATGACGGCCCAGCCGGCGGCCATCGGAAGCCCCGAGCGAGTTCCCTGGAGGTTGGGCGAGCCGTAGAACCCGCCCAGCCACCGGTCGAACACCCACGTCTGGTACCTGCGGAGTTCCTTCGTGCGATGCAGGATCACCGAGATCCCCTTCGGTGCGTACCCGAGCTTGTGCACGTCGGCCGAGATCGAGTGCACGCCCTCGACCCGGAAATCCCACGGCGGGATCTCCCGGCCGAGCATCTCCGCGAACGGCAGCACGAACCCACCCATGCACGCGTCGACGTGACAGTTCGCCCCGACCGACGCCGCCAGCGACGCGATCTCGGGGATCGGGTCGACGACCCCCTGTGGGTACTGCGGTGCCGAGCCGACGACGAGCACGGTGTCGTCGGTGATCGCCGACGCCATCGCCTCGACGTCGACGGTCCAGTCGGCTCGCACCGGCGTGGTGTGGATCGGCATGTCGTACATGTGGGCCGACTTGTGGAAGGCGGCGTGCGCTGACTCGGCGACCACGATCTCACCGGCGTGGATGCCGCGTTCGGCGCGTCCGCGCTCGCGTGCGGCCAGCACGGCGCACTGGATCGACTCGGTGCCACCGCTCGTCAGGAAGCCCGCGGCCGTGTCGGGGCCGTGGAGCAACCCGGCGGTCCACCGAACCACTTCACTCTGGATCTGGCCGAGCGACGGGAACGCCTTCGTGTTCAGCGCGTTCTCGTGGAGATAGAGCATCGCCGCCCGCTCGGCGACCTCGTGCACGCCCGGGCCGCCGTCGTACACCATGCCGAACGTCTTGCCGTCCTGCCAGCGGACGTCACCCGCCCGCTTGCGTTCGAGATCGGCGATGATGTCGTCGACGGGACGGCCCTGGCGCGGAAGATCCATGGCGCCGATCTTCCCACGCGCCGGGTACCGCCGGTCAGCTCAGCTCAGCTCGTCGGGAACCCGGCTGACAACGCGCCACGCATGATGCTGCGCAGCTGACCGGAGCTGCTCGGATAGTCGCCCGACACGGTGACCGCCCAGGTGACGCCGTCGGGCTGCACGAGCACCATCGCATGCGTGTTCTGCAGTGTGCCGGTGTGGCCCCATGCGTCGCCGTCGTAGTTGATGATCCCGAGCCCATACCCGGAAGGAGGCGAGAGCTGCGGCACCCGATACCGGATCACGCTCATCAGATCGGGGGACAACGCCTTCCAGCCGGGGGTGTCGGGGTCGACCGAGTTGATGATCGCCACGATGTCGCCGGGCGTCGCGTTCCAGGACCCGGCCGCCCCGAGCGTCTCCATGAAGTTCCGGTTCGGCGTGGGCGCGTGGGACACCTCGTCGGGACCGAGCTCGTAGGTCGACGTGAACCGCATGCCCGTCAGGCCGAGCGGCGTCAAGAGCTCCTCGTCGACCACCCGCTCGTACGTCTTCCCGGTCGCGGCCTCGATCAACACGCCGAGCACGCAGTAGCTCATGTTCGAGTAGCGGAACCCGTTGCCGCTCGACACCGAACGACTCAAACCGAGCCGCGCTGCGTCGGGGCACGAGGTGGCACCCCGCGAGAAGAACGTGCCCTCGTGTTGTGGGAACCCGGCGGTGTGGCTCAGCAGTTCGCGGACCGTGATCGACGCGGCGTCGGCGTCGGCCGCCGTCATGCCGAGGTGCTCGACGACCATCGAGCCCACCGGGTCGTCGAGCGTCAACGTGCCGTTCTCGACCAGGCGCAGTGTCGTGATGGCCGTGATCGTCTTGGAGATGCTCGCGATGCGGAACCGATCGAGCACGTCGACGGCCTCGCCGGTGCCGGCCACGCGCTGCCCGAAGGCCGCTTCGTGCACGAGTTGCCCGTCGACCATCACCGCCACCGATGCGGCCCAGTTCGCAGGTATCAGCCGTGCGGCGAGGTGGTCGTCGAAGGCGTCCCACCCCGACCTGTTCGGAGCGACGATGCCGGCGTCGTCGACCAGCACCATCCGGTCGACGTCGACGCCCTCGACATCGGCTTCGATCGACGAGAGCAGGATGTCCTCCGACTCTCCACCGACGTTGTCGTTCCCCGACGGAGCGTCGGACACGACGGTCGGCTCGGCGCGCTGCCCGGTCGAGAACTCGGGTGGCGGCGGGGCGGTGAAACTCGCCTGCCCGCACGCGGAGGCGACGATGGCGGCTGCCATCGTCAACGCGGCCGAACGGCCCACGACCCAACCTCGCGGTCTCACCTCACCATCATGTCAACGTCGAGGCCCAATTGCACACTCGGTGCCGCATATCCCACCTACAGCGGCAGTTGTTGCGTCACCGCCAGGACCTCGGCAAAGAGATCGCCATGTTCATCGACCCTGTCGAGCACATCACTCGCCGTGAACGTGAGGTCGAGGGTTCCCGCTGCGGCGGTCTCGACCTCGTCCCACGTCACCGGGGTCGAGACGGTGGGCGTCGGCCGGGCCCGGAGCGAATACGGAGCGATCGTGGTCTTGTGGAGCGCGTTCTGGCTCCAGTCGACGAAGATCTTCCCGGGCCGCTCCGCCTTCGCCATGACCGTGGTGACCCGGCCGGGCATCTGGCGTTCGAGCAACTGACCGACCGCCAGTGCGAAGTCGGCGGCGCCGTCGTGGGACGCCCCGGGCGTGTTGAGCGGCACGTACATCTGGAGGCCCTTCGAACCCGACGTCTTGCACCAGCCGCGCAGGTCGACCGAGTCGAGCACCACGCGGGCAGCGAGAGCGATCTCACAGCACTCGCGGAGTGCGGCCGGCGCACCCGGATCGAAGTCGAACACGAGCGCACGAGGCACGTCGAGCGCCTCGGCGAGCGCCATCGGAGCGTGGAGCTCGAGGGCCGCCATGTTCGCAGCCCACACCATCGCGGCCGTCTCGTCGATGCGGCAGTACTCGATGCCGCCCTTGCGATCGCCCGGGCCGAGCGCGACCTCGACCCACGGCGGTCGGTGCCCCGGGCACCGCTTCTCGAAGAAGCCGGCCGTGTCGGAGCCATCGGGGTATCGGCGGAACGTGAGCGCCCGACCGGTGAGATGCGGCACCGCCACCGGCGCGATGCGCGCCATGTAGTCGATGACCTGTGCCTTGGTGAATCCACTCGGGTAGAGCACCTTGTCGAGGTTGCTCAGCGAGAGATGGCGGCCCTCGATCTCGATGTCGACGACGGAACCCACGCGGTCAGGCGGACTTCTTGGCCGCCGCCGTCTTCTTGGCGGCCTTCTTCTTCGCCGTCTTCTTGGCGGCCTTCTTCTTCGCCGACGGTTCGGCGGTCGACGGGTGACGACCCCGGGCGTCCTTCGCCCTCGCGACGCTCGCCTCGAGCGCGGCCATCAGATCGACCACCTTCGGCTGCTCGGCGACCGCCTCGGGCGCTTCGAACGCCTGGCCCGACGCCTTGATCTGGATCAGGTCGAGCACCTGCTCGCGGTACTCGTCGCGGTACTTCTCGGGTTCGAACGTCCGCGCTCAGCGAGTCGACGAGCGACTCGGCCATCGCGATCTCCTTCTTCGAGACGTCGACGTCGTCGAGCTCCTGCAGCTCGTCGATCGTCGCCGGATCGAGCACCTCGTCCGCGTAGGCGAGCGTCGACATGATGAGCCGGCCCTCCTCGGCGCGGATCGCCGCGGTGTACTGCTTGTTGCGCATCACGAAACGACCGATGGCGACCTTGTTGCTCTCCTCCATCGCCCGGGCCAGCAGCACGTACGGCTTCGGGTTGGTGCCAGGGGCCACGTAGTAGGCGTTGTCGTAGAACACCGGGTCGATCTCGTCGAGATCGACGAACTCCTCGAGATCGACCGTCTTCGTCGCCGCCGGAATGAACGGTTCGAGCTCGTCGGGATCGACGACGATGTAGCGGTCCTTCGAGACCTCGTAGCCCTTGACGATGTGGTCGTCGGGGACCTCGTCGCCGTCGAGTGCCGAGACCTTCTTGTACCTGATCCGCGCCATCGTGCGATCGTCGAGCTGGTTGAAGCGACACGCTCTGCCTGCGCACGGCGTGGTACAGCTTCACGGGAATCGCGACCAGGCCGAAGCTGATCGTGCCGGTCCAGACAGGGCGAGGCATCCCACCATCATGCCCGAACTCAGGTGTCGAGCACAGCCCGAGCCACGAGGTCGGTCCCGAACGCGGTGAGGATCGCCAGGTAGAGCAGGCCCGTCGCCGCCATCACCGCCGAGTACTCCCGCTCGCGCAGCGCCGCCTGCGTGACGAACACCAGCACGATCGTGGTGACCGCACACGCCGCCCAGAACCACCCGAGCGTGCCGCCCCATCCGTCGTCGACGGCGCCGGACCAGACGCTGATCATGCCGGTCGGCAGCAGCAGCACGGCGACCTCGATCGGCCAGATCCACCCGAGTGCGCGTCACGATCTCGTTGAGCAGGCGCCGCGGCAGGCCGGGCTGCACCAGGTACCAGTGGCCGAGCAGCATCGCATCGGTGACGCACGCCGAGGAACGCGGCACCGACGAGCGTGCGCAACACCGAGACCGACGGCGTCGGCCCCTCCGCCGGGCGCTGCGTCGAGCGCCGCCGCGACCAGCCCGACGACGCCGATCGCGACCGGTACCAGATCGAGAACGGGAGGGAACTCCGGACCCCGCGGTGACTCCTCGTCGGCGTCCCGTTCGTTCGATCCCGGTCATCGCCGCCACGCGTTCGGTCCGGCGGTCGTGTTCGGCGTGCTGGCCGCGTACACCGGCGTCCTTGCGCACGACCGACACGACGAGTGCGAGCAGACACGTGGCCGCCACACCGATCGAGCCGGCCTCCCGAACCGGGACGGTGCCGTAGCGGAAACCCGCGAACGCCGCGCCCACCGCGAGCAGCCCGTAGACGCCTCTCAGCAGCCAGCCGTAGCCGAGCCCGACCTCTCGGCGGCGAGTGGTGAACCAGCAGAACGCCATGCCACCGACGGCCCACTGCAGCAGCACGGTGGCAGCGTCGAGGCGAATCACGCCGCTGGAGGGTAACGCCGTAGGCTGATGCATCCATGACGGAGCCGCTCCCCCGCCGCCGCCGACGCAGCCGGCTCGGCGTGGCGATCGCAGCGGCGGGGGCCGCCGCCGTGCTGTCGGGATGCGTCACCGGCCAACGACCGGTGCTCGAACCCGTTCCCGTCATCGACGACGAGGCTGCCGAGGTGGTGCTCGATCGACTCGCGCGAGCCGGATCGGTGCCGTTCACGGCCACGTACGACATCATTCCCAGCACGACCGGCGTCACGACGACGGCAGTCGTCCGGCAACTCGACGACCGGCGCCGTGTGACGATCGGCGACGTCGACTACCTGATCGACGGCGGGTCGAGCCGCACGTGCCGCCTCGAGTCCGACGACTGCGACGAGTTCGTCAACGACGCGCTGATCAGCGATCTCAACCTCACCCACCGGTTCTGGTCGGACGGCATCGCCGACCGGCTCGTGGTCGACGCCTCGCGACGGATCGGCTTCAGCGAAGGCCGGACCGACACGATCGCCGGCCGGTCGGCGGCGTGCGTCGACGTACCCGTGCTCGGCGGGTCGGTGCTCTACTGCGCACTCGACGAAGGCGTGCTGGCCAGGTACTTCAACGCCGACGTGAGTATCGAGCTCACGTCGTTCACGAGCGATGTCGACCCCGAGTCGTTCTCGGCCGACGCCGATCCTCGGATCTGATCCGATCAACCGACCGACACGAGGTCGTGCTCGGCCGAGTTGACGGGGTGCGGCCCGTCATCGGCGGCGACGACGATGTCCTCGAGGCGCATCCCCCACTTCCCCGGGACGTAGATGCCCGGTTCGACGCTGAAGGCATGACCGGCAGCGAGTGGCAGTCGCGTTGCCCTCGACGATGTACGGGTCCTCGTGCTCCTCGAGCCCGATGCCGTGACCGGTCCGGTGCACGAAGTACTCGCCGTAGCCGGCATCGGCGATGATGCCCCGACCGACCCGGTCGACGTCCTCGCACGGCGTTCCCACGGTGGCCGCGGCCACCGACGCCGCCTGGGCCTCGTGCAGGACTGCGTAGGCCTCGGCGACCTCCGGATCGATGTCGCCGGTGAACACGCAGCGCGTGATGTCGGAGCAGTAGCCGTCCATCGTGCCGCCGAAGTCGCACAGCACGATCTCACCTTCACGAATGACCCGGCTTCCGGCATGATGGTGCGGGCTGGCCGCGTTCTCGCCGGCGGCGACGATCGCGAAGTTCACCTTCTGATGCCCTTCCGCGAGGATCCGGGCCGAGAGATCAGCCGACACCTCGGCCTCCGTCCGGCCGACGAGTGGAATCGCGCCGGCCTGCAGCTCGCCCGCGATTCGGTCGACTGCGGCACCGGCCGCCGCGAGCGCGTCGACCTCGGCACGGTCCTTCATCATCCGCAGCGGGCCGACCACGTCGACGGCTCGCCGGAACGTCGCAGCGGGCAGATGCGGAATCAGCTCGACGAGGAATCGCGCCCACATCTGATCGCCCACCGCGACCGTGCCGGACCCGGCGGACAGGCGAGCCACGATCGCAGTCGGATCATCGGTCTCGTTCCAGGGTTCGAGCTCGAAGACGCCCGGTTGCGGCTCGACGCGCGGCGCCTCGAGCCGCGGGATGAGCAGCGTTGCGTCTCCGTCGCGCGGGACCACGAGCATCGTGAGCCGCTCGAGTGGCATGGCGAGATACCCGGTCAGATACGGCAGGTCGTGTCCCACCGAGAGCAGCAGGGTGTCGACACCCTGCTCGCCCATCGCGGCGCGCACGCGGTCGAGTCGGTCGAGATGGATCTGGCTCACGCTCGGGATCGTAACGGTTGAGTGCGCCGGCCGTCAGCGGTCGCGGGCGATCCCGACGATGGCATCGAACGCGTCGGGGTTCTTGAGAGCCCCTCTGCTGGCCACCTCGCCGGGGTCGGCGCCGAGCAAGACACGCTTGACCGGGAGTTCGAGCTTCTTGCCGCTCAACGTGATCGGGATGCCGGCGACCTGGTGCAACTCGTCGGGGACGTGCCGCGGCGACAGTCCGGTGCGCAGGCCGGATCGGATCCGCTCCCTGACCTCGTCGTCGAGGACGAGCCCGTCGGCGAGCACGACGAACAACACGAGGTGTCCGGGATCGTCGGCCGCTTCGGACTCCAGATGAACGACGAGGCTGTCGACGACACCCTCGATCGACTCGGCCACTCGGTAGATCTCGGCCGTTCCGACGCGCACGCCGCCGCGGTTGAGCGTGGCGTCGGACCTGCCGCTGATCACGCATGTTCCGCGGTCGCTGATCACGACCCAGTCTCCGTGGCGCCACGTGCCGGGGTACATCTCGAAGTACGCCTCCCGGTAGCGGGAGCCGTCGTCGTCACCCCAGAACCCGACCGGCATCGAGGGCATCGGCCGCGTCAGCACCAGTTCTCCCTGCTCGCCCACGAGCGGGTTGCCGTGCTCGTCGAACGCCTCGATCGCCGCACCGAGGAACCGCGTCGGGATCTCGCCCTCCCACACCGGTGTCAGCGGGCTCCCACCGACGAACGCGGAGCACACGTCGGTGCCTCCCGAGAAGGGCGACAGCATCGCCGTCGGCGAGACGGACTCGTAGATCCAACGGAACGCGTCGGCCGGGAGCGGGGCGCCGGTCGATCCGATCGCGCGCACGGCCGTGAGGTCGAACTCCCCACCCGGTACGACCCCCGCCCGCATGCACGCCGTGAAGAACGGCGCACCCCCGCCGAACCAGGTGACGTCCTCCTCGGCGGCCATCTCCCACAGCGTCGTGGGCCCGTCCGCGTTCGGGTCACCGTCGTAGAGCACCAGCTGGGCGCCGACGAGCAGACCCGACACCACGTAGTTCCACATCATCCAGCCGGTCGTGGTGAACCAGAACAGACGGTCGTCTGCACCGATGTCGCCGTGCAGGCCGATCACCTTGAGGTGCTCGACGAGCACACCGGCGTGTCCGTGCACGATCGGCTTCGGCAGCCCGGTGGTGCCCGACGAGTAGAGCACGTACAGGGGATGGTCCGCGTCGACCGGCACGATCTCGAGTGGCTCGGTCTCGGCCAGCAGCTCGTCCCACGTCACGATGCCGTCGCCGCTCGTCGACGCCTCGGGGTACGGCACGACCACGGTCGCCGCGAGGCTGGGCAGGCCGGCACGGATCGTCGCCAACTCGTCGACCCGATCGACGGTGCGACGGCCATACCGGTACTGGTCGACGGCGACCAGCACGGTGGGCTCGACCTGTGCGAACCGGTCGAGCACGGCCTGCACCCCGAACTCGGGCGCGCACGACGTCCAGGTCGCTCCGAGGCTGCAGGCCGCGAGGAACGCCACGATCGTCTCCGGGACGTTGGGGAGGTAGGCGGCGACCCGGTCGCCCTCGCCGACGCCGAGCGAGCGCAGCCCGCAGCGCGCACGGGCGACCTGCTCGGCCAGCTGACGCCACGTCAGTGCCACACGGTCGCGCGACTGCGAGCGGCCGACGATGGCGATGTCGTCAGGGCGATCGTCGGCCCACCGCAGGATGTGATGGGCATAGTTCAGGCGGGCGCCGGCGAACCACCGGGCGCCCGGCATCGACGCGTCGTCGAGCACCGTCCGGTACGGCTCGGCGGCGGACACCTCGAAGAAGTCCCAGATCGCCGCCCAGCAGTCCTCGAGCCCGTCGCCGACCGACCATGCCCAGAGTTCGTCGTAGTCGGCGAACGTGCGACCGTGGCGCTGCTCGCAGAACGTCAGGAACTGCCCGAGCCGAGTCGTGGCCCGCGCATCGGCGGCGGGCGTCCAGAGCACCTGCGGCGTCGTCATGGCCGCACAGTCTCGCGCGCCGCTCGCTCGCTGCACCGAGTCACCCGAGGTGGTGCCAGAATTCGCCGATGTCGCGTCGCACCTGGGTCGTCGTCCTCGTCGGCGCGTCGATGGTGTTCTTCACGATGGGCACGCGACAGTCGATCGGGCTCTTCCTGAAGCCGGTGACCGAGGACCTCGACACCGACCGTGAGTCGTTCGCACTGGCACTGGCGGCGCACAACCTGATTCTGGGGCTGCCCGTCGCCGCAATGCTGTCCGACCGGCTCGGGCCACGCCGGGTGGTCGCCTGCGCTGGGTTGCTGATGGGTGCCGGCCTGGCGATCGCCTCGCGTGCCGATTCGGTCGCCGTGTTCGGAGTCTCACTCGCGCTGCTCTTCGGGATCGCCGTGTCGGGGTCGTCGTTCGTCGTGGTCATCGGTGCGGTGGGCAAGGCGGTCCCGATCTCGCGGCAGTCGTTCGCGTTCGGCCTCATCACGGCCGGTGCGTCGATGGGGATGTTCGTCATGGTGCCGATCGCCCAGGGCCTCATCGACGCGTTCGGATGGCGTGGCGCACTGGCGGTCCTGGCCGTCGTCGCCGTGCTCGTGATCGCCGGCGCATCGGCGCTGCTCCCCGCCGACGCCCCGACGGCCTCGTCCGCGACCGACCATGCGATCGAGTCGATGTCCGACGCCGTGCGTCGTGCCGTCCGGAACCGCAGCTACCTCCTCCTCACGGCCGGCTTCTTCGTCTGCGGGTTCCACGTGGCGTTCATCGCCGCTCACCTCCCCGCCTACCTCACCGACGAAGGCCTGTCCGACCGGACCGCTGCGATCGCGCTGTCGATGGTCGGTCTGTTCAACATCGCCGGTTCACTCACCGCTGGTTGGCTCGGCGATCGCTATCGCCGCCGAACGCTGTTGGCAGGTCTGTACCTCTCACGGGCGGTCGTGATGAGCGTGTTCCTCGTCGTGCCGCTCACCTCGGTGAGCGCCGTCGTGTTCGGTGCGGTGATGGGGGTCCTCTGGCTCTCGACCGTGCCACTCACGAGCGGCCTCGTAGCCGCCATGTACGGGCCGCGGTACCTGTCGTCGCTGTTCGGTCTCGTCTTCCTGTCGCACCAGGTCGGTGCCTTCCTCGGTGTGTGGCTGGGCGGTCGGGTCTTCGACAGCACGGGCAGCTACGACCCGGTGTGGGCGATCGCCGTGGTGCTCGGGGTCGCGGCCGCGCTGATCCACATCCCGATCGCAGTCGGCGACGACCGTTCGCCCGCGCCCTCGATGGCGTCGTAACGTGGCCGTATGGGTTCACTGATCGATTTCCAGAGCAACGGCGGACACGGCATCGGGGTACCTCGCACTGCCCGACGGACGCGCGAGGGCCGGGTGTGATCGTCGTCCAGGAGTGGTGGGGTCTCGACAGCGGCATCAAGGAGATGGCCGACCGGCTCGCCGCGGCCGGCTTCGTGGCGCTGGCACCCGACCTGTACCACGGCGAACTGGCCGGCCACACCGAGATGGACAAGGCCGGCGAGCTGATGCAGGCCTGCCGCCCGACCGTGCCGCTCGCGACATGAGCGGCGCCGTCGACTACCTCGCCGACCACGACGCCACCACCAGCGACGGCATCGGCGTCGATGGGCTTCTGCATGGGCGGCATGCTCACGTTCCTGCTCGCGGCGCAGCGCCCCGACCGCATCGCAGCGCGCGGTGCCGTTCTACGGGTTCCCGCAGGGCGACAGCCAGCCCGACTACCGCGACATCGAGGCGGCCATCCAGGGCCACATGGCCGAACACGACGACTTCTTCCCGCCCGACGCCGCCACGGCGCTCGAGGCCGAGCTGCAGGCGCATGGGCAAGGACGTCACGCTCACGGTGCACCCCGGATCCGGCCACGCGTTCATGGCGCCCCACAACGCGCTCGGCACCCAGGACCAGGCGCTGTACGACCAGATCTGGCCGCAGGTGACCGAGTTCCTCCACTCCCACCTCCCGCCGAACTGACGATGGGTCGACCGACCCGATCCACGATTGCATCGAGCGCTGGCATCGTCACACCCGCGGCGAGCTCGATGGCGGGCTCGACACGCTGCTCCACGAGGACTGCGTGTTCCTCTCACCGATCGTGTTCACGCCCCAGCGTGGACGCGAGATCACCAAGCTGTACCTCCGGGCCGCCGGCAGCACGCTCGCCGATGCCGATCCGTCGTCCGCGAGCGCCGTCGCTGTCGACCGAGTCGACCTTTCGGTACACGAAGGAGATCCGGCAGGGCCATCACGCGATGCTCGAGTTCGAGACCGAGGTCGACGGCAAGTACGCGAACGGCGTCGACATCATCTCGTGCGACGACGACGGGATGATCGTCGAGTTCAAGGTGATGATGCGACCACTCCAGGCGATCAACGCCGTCCACGCCCAGATGAAGGCGATGCTCGAACAACTCGCGGATGGCTTGACGACGCCGAGCTCGGCAACGCTCGTCCAACGGATCGGCCCACGACGCAGGCTTCTCGGGCGTCGTCCGCGTGGATCACGACGGGACGGACCGTCGCGTCGATGGCGTTCGGGCTCGCCGATCGGCGCTACGGCATCGCCGACACACCGTCGACCCGGTTCGGCGTCGCGAGCGGTACGAAGGCATTCACCGCACTCACCGTGATGAGCCTGGTCGCCGACGGATCTGCTCTCGCTCGACATCACCGGCCCGCTCGCTGCTCGGCGACGACCTTCCGCTGATCGACGACGCGGTGACGGTGCGGCACCTGCTCGGCCATCGCTCCGGCATCGGCGACTATCTCGACGAGTCGACCGACTCACGACATCAACGACTACGTCATGCCCGTCCCGGTGCATCGAGCTCGCCGACGATCGAGGCCTATCTGACCGTGCTCGACGGCTTCCCGCAACGGGAGCCACCCGGCGACACGTTCCGCTACAACAACAGCGGGTTCGTCGTGCTGTCGTTGCTGGCCGAACGAGCGGCGCGGCGCCCGTTCGACGCAACTCGTCCACGACCGCGTGGTCCGCCCGGCCGGCATGACGGCGACGGACTTCGACCGGGGCGACGAACTCCCCGGCGACGTCGCGATCGGGTATCTGCACGACGACGGTCTGCGCTCGAACGTGCTGCACCTCCCGGTCCGCGGGTCGGGCGACGGTGGCATCATCACGACCGCCGACGACGTCCACCGACTCTGGCGGGCCTTCTTCGACGGCCTCATCGTTCCACCGCCCGATCTGCGGACGCCGATGATCGAGCCCGCTGAGCGACGCGCCCGAGCAGCGCATGCGGTACGGCCTCGGCTTCTGGCTCCACCCGACCGGCGACGCGGTCATGCTCGAGGGCATCGACGCCGGCGTGTCGTTCCGGACGGTCCACGACCCAGCGTCGGTCACGACCCACACCACGCTCGCGAACACGTCGGGTGGTGCCTGGCCCGTGACGAAGGCGCTCGACGCGGCGCTCGGACTCGATTGAGTCCGCGGCAGCAACGTCTGCGTGCGAGTCATTCGACTCCGAGGCGTTCCAGCAGCCCGACGGTACGGATCTGGTCGGCGTGCCGCTCGGCCATCACCGCGAACATCTCGTCGCCACGCTCGGTGCGCTCGACGATCTGCGACGCGAGCACGGCCATGAAGTAGCCCGTCGCCGACCCGAGCACGTAGCCCTCCCAGACGGCCTCGTCGGTGATGTCGACACCATGTCGCCGCAACCCGGCCGCGTAGCGCTCGACCAGCGACCTCTCGTGAGACGCCCGGATCTCGGGGAGCAGGCCCGCTCCGCAGTAGTACGCGACATCGTTCGGCCCGATCCCGACCGACACCGTCTGCCAATCGACGACCGTGAGCGGCGGCGACGCGGGAGGCTCACCGAACAGCATGTTGTCGAGGCGGAAGTCGCCGTGGACGACACACCAGCCTCCGCGCCGTTCGGCCCATCCGGCGACGGCCCCCATCCATCGGGGGTACACGAGGGTCAGCGAGTGGGCGAGTTCGAGGTCGGCGCGGTCGAGCCGAGTCGAGAACCGGTCGACGAATCCGGGGGTGAGCAGCTCGAACATCTGCGACCTGGTCGTCGCCTGCTCGGGACCGGACGAGCCCGCGAGCCAGCCGAACGCAGGACCGTCGGGCACCCGCGCCCACGTCGGTGCGTGCAGGCCGACCGCCTGGTCGATCGCCAGTCGTGCTGCCTCGACGTCGGCCCCCGCCAGTTGGTCGCCCGCACGAGCCGGCGCGATGTCCTCCATCAAGAGGACGAAGTCGTGCGTGGACGGGTCCCATTCGAGCCCGTACACCAGGGGGGTTCGAATGCCGACGAGCGGTTGCAGGTCGCGGTAGAAGCCGATCTCCTTGACGTAGGTGTCGAGCTGCACCGCGGTCGCCCGACTGACCTCGCTGACCGACGGGAACTTCCCCACCACGGTCTGCGGCAGCGTCGGATCGTCGTCGTTCCACTCGAGTTCGAACCGGACGTTCTCGCCCACCTGCCCCGTTCCGATCGACGTGGACACCGCTGCGGTGACCGCAGCGTCGGTGCCGAGGGCCCGGCCGAGCAGTTCGGTCAGCTTGTCCGTGTCGATGTGGTCGGTCGTCACCGACGCGAGCCTGGCACATGCCCACCGCGTCAGGCTCGGTCGATCGGGCGCCGCTCGAGTCGGTCGAACGGGAATGCGACCCGTGGCGACGAGTGCGCCGCAGACCGATCATCGGGTGGCCTGTCCCGTCACGCCGGCGCGGCGGCGTGGCGGGGCCCCTGATTGGGCCCGAGCGCGAACAGCAGCGCGCCGAGCGGTACGAGTCCGAGCACGACCAGAGCCGGCGGGTACGACCCGGTCGCCTCCTCGGCGAGCGTCAACACGACCGGCCCGATCGCGGACGCGCCGACACCGAACAGTGTCAGGGCACCCTGGATCGAACCGAGATGGCCGAGACCGAACCACTTCGGCTGGAGCGTGGTCGCTGCCGTGCGTACCGAGCCACCGGCAGCGCCGAGCACCACCGCGTACAGCACGGCGACGACGCCCGGGGCGGCGACCGCGGCGAGCAGTTGTGCGGCGAGCAGCAGCCCCATCGAGACCGCCGGCAGGTACCTGGTGCCGACCCGATCGCCGACGTAGCCGATCGTCAACCCGGCCACCGCGGAACCGAGGACCTGCGGGATGAACAACGCCGCGGCGGCGGTCTCCGAGAGCCCGGCGTCGCCGAGCAGATCGATCTGGTGGAAGTTCAGCGCCGTCGACATCATGCCTGCCGCACCCGTCACCGCCACGAGCATCCAGAACGACGAGGTCCGGATCGCGGCCGAACGGTCGAGACCACCCGCGGCCGACGATCGGCCCTGCACCTCCCTGCGGCCACGTGGCAGGTCACGAAGCCCGAACCAGGCGATCGGCACGACGGTGCCGACGACCACGACGGCCGACACCACCCAGGCCGACCGCCAACCCCACGCCGCGATCACGAACGACAGCAGTACCGGCACCATCGCCATGAGGCCGGCGGTCGCCGTGGTGAAGATGCCGATCGCCAGCCCTCGGGTGCGATCGAACCTCACCTGTACGGTCACCGTGGAGACGAGCGAGAGCGAACCCTGGCCGAGGAACCGGATCCCACCGAACCCGATGGCCAACCAGACGAGGCCGTTGACGAACGACATGTTGACGAGCGCGACACCGAACAGGACGCCGATCACGACCTGGGCGATGCGCACCCCGTACCGGTCGATCAGCTTGCCGACCGTCGGCAGCATCGAGGCCCCCGCCAGGGTGCCGACGAGGTACGCGGCACTGACCTGCGAGCGCGTGAGGGACAGATCGTCGACGAGGTGGTCGATGAAGACCGAGACGCCGATCGTCTGGCCGGGCCCGGTCAGACCGGCCGTGAGGATCGCACAACCGAGGACCAACCAGCCCGGCCGGGGCCGTCGTTCGCTCAACTCGGCTCGACGATGATCTTGGCGTGTTCGTCGGGGCGGCCGAGGTCGTCGAACGCCTGCGGGATGCCGTCGACATCGACCGTTCCCGTGATGAGCGGCTCGAGATCCCACGTTCCGTCGGTGATGATCCGGTGCGTCTCCGCGAACTCCTCGGGCGTGTACCCGAGCACGAACTGGATCGACAGCTCGCGCCCGATGCCGACCATCGGGAGGAGATGGTCCTGTGGCATGCACACGCCGACGACCAGGATGCGACTGTCGCGCGGCGCCATCCGCATCGCCTGGTCGATCATGCCCGGCATCCCCACCGCCTCGAACAGGACGAGCGGTCGCGAACCGTCGACACGGCGCCATGCGGCGATCGCAGACTCGTCCGATGGATCGACCACCTCATGGCACCCGAGATGTCCGGCGAGTGCGCGACGCTTCGGCGAGAAGTCGGCGCCCACGATCGGTCCGACGCCGCGCCTGGCCAACTCGGCCACGCACGCGAGGCCGACGGGGCCGAGGCCGATCACGATGGCTGCATCGCCGGAGCCGATGCCGGACCGATTCACCGCGTGCACGCCGACGGCCATCGGCTCGGTCAACGCGGCGACGCCGGACGTGACGTCGTCCTCGACGACGATCGCGAGATCCTCGTTGAGCACCATGAGCTCGCCGTAGCCACCCGGGTACCGGTTGGAGTAGCCGACGGCGTGCACGCCGTCGGCGTCGAACGCCGCCGGCAGGCTCACCACCCGCTGACCGGTCCGCAACGTCGAGACGCCGGGACCGAGGTCGACGACTTCGCAGCAGAACTCGTGGCCCATGATGCAGTCGCCGTGCGGTTCGAACATCTGGGGCCGGAGCGGATCGACCGGCGCATCCGGGTCGGCAGCCTCGACGTCGGCCATCGTCTCCCGGAGTTCGGCACCGAAGCGGAGCATGTGGAGATCACTCCCGCAGATCCCGCACGCCAGCACCCGTGCCAGCACCTGGCCGGCGTCCGGGACGGGATCGGGGACGTCACCGACACGAAGGTCCCAGTTCGTCATGATCGCTGCGCGCACCCGCCGGACGATACTGCCGGGTACCGTCGATCCCGTGGACGAGGAGCACGTCGAGATCGAGCACGACGGCGTCGTGTGGCGCTTCGAGCGTGCGTTCCTCACCTCGAACTGGCAATGCATCTTCGGCGACGGGTGCCATGGCATCCTGCCGGAGCGGACCGGCGAGTTGCAGCACGGCTGTTGCAGCTACGGAGCCCACCTCGGCGACGGTGCGGACGGCCGAGCCGAGGCACTCGACGTCGCGGCCTTCGCGTCGGTGCTGACACCCGACGAGTGGCAATTCCACGACGAGTTCGCGGCCGGCGGGCCGGCCTCGATCTTCAGCGACACCCGCCGGAATCACACACGGATCGTCGACGGCGCGTGCGTCTTCCTCAACCGTGTCGACTTCGCCGGAGGGCCCGGTTGCGCGCTCCATGTGGGAGCCCTCGCCGCCGACGAGTCTCCCGTCGATTGGAAGCCCTCCGTGTGCTGGCAGCTGCCGATCCGAGTCGACTGGGAGGAACTCGACGAGTCGACGGAGCAGGCCACCGTGCGCCGGTGGACACGAGACGACTGGGGAGAGTTCGGATCGTCGATGGCATGGTGTTGCACCGAGCACTCCGAGGGGGCAGAGGCGTACTGCGGTGATGAACGTGTGATCGACTCGATGGCCGACGAGATCTCGGCGATCACGGGACCGGCCGTCGCCGTCGAGCTCCGCCGACGCCTGCGGTGACCGATCCGCCGACCTTCCGGGTTGTCTCGACAATTCGTGCCAATGCTTGCAATTCCGGCCACGGACGGGCACAATCTTGTCTATCTGAACACTCTCCGTGTGCAGACCGGGAGCAGACAGGCCACGTTCTCGACGTAGTGGGCTCCGGCGCCCTGCCGGACCGACCTGGGACAACCACGTACGAACGGCCTGGACGCAGCCGGCGGCGGCGCCGTCGGCCGACACCGTCGGCCGGCGGCGCCGTCGCACTTCACGCCGGGAACTCGTCGGCCAGCGCCGCTGCGGTGATCGCCGCCCGCCAGATCCGGCCCTCGGTCCCCATGTGCACGCCGTCGGACAGATACCAGTCCGCCCGCACGTGGTCGGTCCACGGCACCACCCGGACGTTGTCGCGATCGGCCGCGAGACGGCGGAGCGCCTCGTTCCAGGCCCGCATGTTGTCGTTCCGGTAGGCGGTCTGCGTCCGGTTGGTCGCCGCCTCCATCCAGAGCACGGGGTCGTCACCGAGTACGAACAGGAGCCGCAGAATCCGCTCGTCGTACCCCAGATTGGCGCCGGCCGCGACGTTGGCGGCGTCGTTGGTACCGATCATGATGACCCAGCAACCGTCGAACCCGCTCCGGCGGACGGCGTCGGCTGCCTCGACCGCGTTCGTCTGCCACTCGGCATGCCGCTCCCGAATCGAACGCCCGCCGCTGCTGTCGTTGATCCACCGTTCGACGCCGACCGACCGATAGCGCTCCCCCATCGTGTTGGCGGCACCGTCCACGTACTGCGGCTCCCAGAGGTACACACCGGTCGAGTCGGCGATGTGCGCCACCTCGGTGCACGACGTCATCGGTGGGCCGGGCAGGGTCGTCGTGCTGGTCGTCGTGCTGGTCGTCGTGGACGGGGTGGATGACGTCGTCGATGTCGTCGTGCTGGTCGACGTGGACGGGGTCGATGACGTCGTCGTCGATGTCGGGGCGACGTCGAGGTCGGTCGCGATGACCGACGACCGGGTCGGCACCGTCGTGGGCGATCGAGTTGCCGGGGCCGCCGCGTCGCCGCCCGTCGTCGGTGTGGGGATCATGGAGCCGGCCGTCGGGCCGGTCGACGATGCGCAGGCGGACGGCACGGCCATCGTCAGGGCCGTGACCGCGACACCTGCTCCGCGACCGAACCGTCCGCTCATCCGGGGCCGAACCCGATCGACGCGGCCGCGGCGCGACGGCTCGTCTCGGCGGGCTCCCACGCGCAACACCCCTCGAGATGGTCGTTGACCAGACCCATGGCCTGCATGAACGCGTACATCGTCGTCGGACCCACGAACGTCCACCCCGACGTCTTGAGGCGCTTCGACAGCATGGTCGACGTCTCGGTGATGGCCGGCACCTCGACGGGTGCCGGCGCCGCGAAGTCGGCGTGCGGCCAGAAGAACGCGGCCATCGACCCGTGCTGCTCGATCATCTCGAGCGCTCGCTGCGCATTGTCGATCGTCGAGCGGATCTTGCCCTGGTGGCGAACGATGCCGGCATCGGCCAGCAGACGCTCGACGTCACGCTCACCGAACCCGGCGACCGTCTCGGGTTCGAACCCGGCGAACGCCGCACGGAAGTTGTCGCGCTTGCGCAGGATCGTGAGCCAGCTGAGCCCGGACTGGAACCCTTCGAGACAGACCTTCTCGAACAGCCGCCGGTCGGAGGTCACGCCCACCCCCCATTCGACGTCGTGGTACTCGATGTAGTCGTCCGACGACCCGCCCCACGCGCAGCGTCGGCGACCGTCGGCACAGGTGACGAGTTCCATCGCAGCAGTCTCGCAGGACGATCGTGCAGGAAGGTGCCGCTCAGTCACCCATTTCGAGTCGACGTTCGAGGCCGTGTACGGCGGCGAGCAACGTGTCGTTGATCGGTGTCGGAACACCTGCGCGACGGCCGCCCGCGCTGACCGCACCGTGCATCACGTCGACTTCGGTGGGCGACCCCTTCTCGACGCTCTGCAGCATCGACGCCTTGAACCCGGCAGGCAGCCCCTCCCACGCCCGCCTCCAGGGTTCACCTGGGTCGGTGGTCGTGACCTCGATCCCGAGCCCGTGAGCGACGGAGATCGCCTCAGCGACCGTGGCAACGGCCATCCGTTCGACCTCCGGATGCACCGAGAGTTCGCCGTACGGCAGTCCGGTCAGCGCGCTCCAGGCGCCCGTCGCCACGTTGACGAACAGCTTCTCCCACATCATCGCGACGATGTCCGTGCTGATGTCGACGGCGAGCCCCGCGCCCTCGAAGACGCTCGCGACGCGGCGGAGGCGATCGGTCAGCGTTCCGTCGAGTTCTCCGAGGGTGGTGCGACGACCGGTCACCCCGAACTCGACCACGCCGGGCGACACGAGGCGACCACCGACGAACGTCCGGCCGGCGATCACCCGGTCCAGCCCGATCACGTCGCCGATCAGTTCCTCGCAGCCCACACCGTTCTGCAGCGTCAGGACCACGGTGTCCGCCCGAATGAGATCCTGCGCCGATTCGACCGCTGCGGTCGTGTCGAACGACTTCACCAGCACGATCATCAGGTCGGGGCGCGCCACGCCGGCGGTCGTCGTCGAGGCGTCGAGGTCGGCCGCGACCGTCCGGCGATCGTCGACGAGTCGCAGACCGTTCGATCGGACCGCTTCCACGTGGGCCCGATTCCCGCGTCACCAGCGTGACCACGTGACCGGAACGCGCGAGCGAACCCCCGATCACGGAACCCAGCGAGCCGGCGCCCAGGACACAGATCTCCACGCCGTGGGACCGTATCGACGGCAATGTCAAGACAACGACAAAAACGTCAAGCACTCAGCGCGAGGGCCGAAGAACAAGCATGAGCCTGATCGAGGACCAGATCACCCCGTCCACGGACTCCACGACCCCGCTCGGTGGGGAGATCGTGGCAGTCGCGAACGCTGCGACCGCACGCGCCGAACACGACGAGAGCGTCGGCGAGCTCGTGATCGTCGCCCGTACCAGCACGCGGACCCTGCAGGCAATGGGCGGGACCGGCTCCGGGCCACTCCGCGCCGCCGTCTCGGTCGCCGTGGCCGCCGGGAACACCCGGCTGTGGGACGGCGCACCCGCCGGCGGCACCGTCGAGCACCCCGTACGTGCGCTGCCCGAGATCATCCGAACGACGGCCGAGGCCAGCGGCGTCAGCGCCGCCCACGTCGGCTTCGTCGAGGACGACTCGGTCGCTGCCGTGGCCGTGTGGTTCGAGATCGACGGCCGGGTCACGAGCCCGACCGAGCGCCAGGAGACGATGGAGCTCCTCGCGGTCGCCGCCGAGCGCCAGCGCGAGCACTTCGCGGCGCGCGCCGCCGTCGCAGCCGAGGCTGCTCCGGCCGACGACGACACGACCGACGATGGTCGGCACTTCGATCCAGGTGACCCGAACCTCGACGCGACGACCGGACTCGCCACACGGGTGCGGTTCGAAGACGCCCTCGAGCACTACGAATCGGACGAAGCGACCCTGGTCGTCGTCGATCTCGACGGATTCGCCCGAGTACCCGAGCAGTACGGCGAGGACGTCGCCGACGCGGTCCTCCTCGAGATCGCCGACCGGCTGGTGAGCTCGTGCCGCGGTGACGACCTGATCGCACGGATCGGTGTCGACACGTTCGCCGTGTTGTTCGCGGATGCCCCACGGTCGGTC
Source organism: uncultured Acidimicrobiaceae bacterium (assembly GCA_963827775.1). Lineage (GTDB taxonomy): Bacteria > Actinomycetota > Acidimicrobiia > Acidimicrobiales > Ilumatobacteraceae > Ilumatobacter. The sequence continues at coordinate 128,531 of CAWHCI010000006.1, forward strand.
GGCCTGCACGTGGCCAAGCGCCTGCTGGACACGATCGCGCTCCCGCTGTCGGTCGAGAACGGACCCGAGGCCGTGACGGCCACGGTCGCACTCGCCCATCAGTTCGGCCTGGTCGACATGGAGGAACTGATGGAGTCGGCCGACGACGCGGTCGCCAGCGGCAAGCGTTCCGGGTCCGGCAAGCTGGTCGTGGCGTCCTGACCCTGGCTAGGCCGCAGCCGTGAGGCCCGCGCGCGACAGCCGCAGACGGGTCATCCACGCGTAGACCAGCATCCCACCGGCGAGCAGCGTCGCCAGGTCGGCGAGGATGTGATAACCGGCCGCGTCCTTCACGAAGCCGGATCCGAACGCCGCGACCGCACCGCAGACGCTCAGCGTGAGATCGCCGGTGCCCTGGGCTTCCACCCGTGCCGCTTTCGGCACCGAGGCGGTGAGCAGTGTGGTGCCGCCGATGAGCCCGATGTTCCAACCGAGACCCAGCAGGAACAGCCCGGTGAAGATCATCGCGGGCACGTAGCCGGCGACGACCGCCGCGACGGTGCCCGTGCCGAGCACGACGGCGCCGACCTGGATCGCACGCACGGCGCCGACACGATCGACGAACCGACCGACGAGTGGCGCCAGGCCGAACATGCCGACGATGTGCACGGCGATGACCATCGCGGAGAGGTCCCCGTGGTCGTGGTCCTTCATGTGGGGCGGTGTCATCGTCATCACACCGACCATCGCCGCCTGCGAACCGGCCATGGCCACGATGCCGAGCATCGCTCCCGGTGACGAGCGGATGACCCCGTACGAACGACGCACCTGCCGGATCGGACGCGTACGCTCGGCATGGGGATCGGTGCCACCGACCAGCACGAGCGGGTCGGGTCGCAGCATCACGAGGTACACGACGGCCCCGACGAGGAAGAGCGCACCGGCGAACAGGTAGGGGCCGATGTACCGATCGAGACCGAGCCACTCGCCGAAGCGCTGTTCGACCGGCGTGAACAGCGGGCCGAACACCGCGCCCAGGGTCCCGATCCACACGATCGCACCGATCGCTCGCGCCCGGTCCTGGTCGACGGGCGAGGTCGGCCGCGACGTAGCGGGCCTGCAGGGTGGCGGCCTGACCGGAACCGAAGATGAACATGCCGACGACGAACAGCCAGAACCAGCGCAGCTGTCCACCGGTCGCGGCGACGCCCGCTCCGACCGCCCCGCCGAGCAGCGCCAGCGATCAACCCCGGTCGTCGACCGCGCCGTCGCATGAACGCGGCGAGGGGAATCGACACCATCGCCGCGCCCATCGTGAACGCCGCACCCCCGAGACCGGCAAGGCGATCGCTGCCACCCAGCAGGTCCTTGGCGAGCAGGCTGACGACGGCGACGCGTTCCGGCGACGGCCGCCTGTCCCGGCACGACCGCGAAGCGCAGCGCGTTGAGCGTCTTGCGCTGCTGGTCCTGATGTTGCTCGACGTCGACATCGAGCTCCGGTGGCGGTCGTCACTCCACCACTCTGTCAGGCAGCGGAGAATCCCCGGGGAACTCGCCCGTCAGTCAGCGAACATCTCGCGCAGGAACCGCCCGGTGTGGCTGCCCTCGACGGTGGCGACGTGCTCGGGCGTCCCTTCGGCGACGAGCATGCCACCACCGCTGCCGCCCTCCGGTCCGAGGTCGATGATCCAGTCGGCCGTCTTGATCACGTCGAGGTTGTGCTCGATCACGAGCACCGTGTTGCCCTGATCGACCAGCCGTGACAGCACCGTCAGCAGCCGCCGGACGTCGTCGAAGTGCAGCCCGGTCGTCGGCTCGTCGAGCAGGTAGATCGTGTGCCCCGTCGAACGCTTGGCGAGCTCGGTCGACAGCTTGACGCGCTGCGCCTCGCCACCCGACAGCGTCGGCGCCGACTGGCCGAGCCGGACGTAGCCCGAGCCCGACGTCCATCAGCGTCTCCATGTACCGGGCGATCCGCGGCTGGTTGGCGAAGAACTCGACGGCCTCGGCGACCGGCATGTCGAGCACGTCGGCGATGTTCTTGCCCTTGAACTCGATGTCGAGCGTGTCGCGGTTGTAGCGAGCGCCCTTGCAGACCTCGCACGGCACGTACACGTCGGGCAGGAAGTGCATCTCGATCTTGAGCGTGCCGTCGCCCGAGCACGCCTCGCAGCGGCCGCCCTTGACGTTGAACGAGAAACGACCGGGCTGGTAGCCGCGGACCTTCGCCTCGTTCGTGGTCGCGAACAGCTTGCGGATGCTGTCGAACACGCCGGTGTAGGTCGCCGGGTTCGAGCGTGGCGTGCGGCCGATCGGCGACTGGTCCATGTCGATCACCTTGTCGAGGAACTCGACGCCCGTCGATCTTCTTGTGCTTGCCCGGCGGGCGTCTTCGACTTGTAGATCCGCTGCATCAGGACCGGCAGCAGGATGTCGCGGACCAGCGTCGACTTGCCCGAACCCGACACGCCGGTGACCGCGACGAAGCAGCCGAGCGGGATGTCGACCGTGAGGTCCTGCAGGTTGTGCTCACGGGCGCCTCGCACCGTGACCTTGTCGAGCTTCGGCGGCCGACGCACCTCGGGCACGGGCACCGACTTCTTGCCCGACAGGTACTGGCCGGTGACCGACTCCTTGACCCGGTTGATGCCCTTGACCGCGCCGCTGTAGACGATCTCGCCGCCGTGCTCGCCGGCGCCGGGGCCGATGTCGACGATCCAGTCGCTCTCCCTGATCGTCTCCTCGTCGTGCTCGACGACGATCACCGTGTTGCCGAGGTCGCGCAGGCGGGTCAGCGTGTCGATCAGGCGCCGGTTGTCGCGCTGGTGCAGGCCGATCGACGGCTCGTCGAGCACGTACAGCGTGCCGACGAGGCCCGAGCCGATCTGGCTCGCCAGGCGGATGCGCTGGGCCTCGCCGCCGGCGAGCGTGCCGGCCGAACGCGACAGCGTGAGGTAGTCGAGGCCGACGTCGAGCAGGAAGCCGAGCCGGGCGTTGACCTCCTTGGTGACCCGCTCGGCGATGAGGCGATCGCGCTCGCTGAGCTCGAGCGCAGCCAGGAACTTGGCCGACTCGCCGATCGACATCTCGCAGACCTCGGCGATGTTCTTGTCGCCGACCGTGATCGCCAGCGTGAACGGCTTGAGCCGGGCACCGCCGCAGGCGCGACACGGCACCTCGCGCATGTAGCCCTCGTACTGCTCGCGCGACCAGTCGCTCTCGGAGCCCTCGTGGCGACGCTTGATCCAGGGGATCACACCCTCGTACTCGGTCGAGTACGAACGGCTCCGGCCGTACCGGTTCTTGTACTTCACGGTCAGCTTGCCCTTGGTGCCGTGCAGGATCAGCTTCTGCTGCTTGGCGGTGAGCTTCTCCCAGGGCGCGTCGAGGTCGATGTCGTGCACGTTGGCGACCGACTCGAGCATGCGGGTGAAGTACTGCGTGTGCGCACTGCGCCACGGCACGATCGCTCCGTCGCGGATCGACTGCTCGGGGTCGGCGATCACGAGCTCGGGGTCGACCTCGAACGTGGTGCCGAGACCGTCACAGGTGACGCACGCGCCGTACGGCGAGTTGAACGAGAAGTTGCGAGGCGCCGGCTCGTCGTAGCTGGTGCCGCAGATCGGGCAGGCGAGGTGCTGGCTGAACGTCAGCGTCTCGGGCTCGGGTTCGCCCTCGCGGGCCACCATCTCGACCTCGGCGACGCCGTCGGCCAGCGTCAGCGCGGTCTCGAGCGAGTCGGTGAGACGACGTTCGATGCCGTCGCGCAGCACGAGCCGGTCGACGACGATCTCGATCTTGTGCTGCTCGTACTTGGCGAGGCGCTCGTCGCGCTGGAGGAACTCGTCGATCACGACGGTCTCGCCGTCGATCCGGGCACGCACGTAGCCCTGGCCCGACAGGTCGGCGAGCAGCGTGTCGTACTCGCCCTTGCGGCCGCGGACGACGGGCGCCAGCACCTGGAAGCGCGAACCCTCGGGCAGCTCGAGGATGCGATCGACGATCTGCTGCGGGGTCTGCCGCTGGAGCACCGATGCCGTCGTCGGGGCAGTGCTGGACGCCGATGCGTGCGTAGAGCAGGCGCAGGTAGTCGTAGACCTCGGTGATCGTGCCGACGGTCGAGCGCGGGTTGCGGCTGGCCGACTTCTGATCGATCGAGATCGCCGGCGACAGCCCCTCGATCACGTCGACGTCGGGCTTGTCCATCTGCCCGAGGAACTGGCGCGCGTAGGCGCTCAGCGACTCGACGTAGCGCCGCTGGCCCTCGGCGTAGATCGTGTCGAACGCGAGGCTCGACTTGCCCGACCCGGACAGCCCGGTGAACACCACCAGCTTGTCGCGCGGGAGTTCGACGTTGACGTTCTTCAGGTTGTGTTCGCGGGCGCCGCGGACCTCGATGACCGGGCCGGACGGCGTCGCGTTCTTGCGCGGAGCCATGAGACTTCGGAGGTTACCGAGCGTCCGGCCGCAGCGGCCGCGGTGACGAGAGGAGAATCGGACATCTCGTCGACGGTAGCACCGTCGATCGAACACACGTACGACAGGCCCATCACGCCCGGGACATCAGCAGTGAGCACAGCACGTCGGCGAACAGCTCCTCGGCGTCGATGTCGATACCCGCGCCGCGCGAACCAACCGCAGACGTTGAGGACGTCGCGATGGAGGAACTCGACGCCCTGCGGGTTGGCGGCGATGTCGACCGCCTGGGGGAAGTCGATGAACCACAGGGTGTCGTCCCACCAGAGCAGGTTGTACGCCGACAGGTCGGCGTGGGCGAATCCCTCCCCCACCATCACGTGGAGTCCGGCGACGAGCTGATCGAACGCGTCGCGCAACTCGTCGCCGCCGAGGCGGGCGGCCTGGAGCTGCGGCGCGGCCTGCGACTCGTCGCCCACGTACTCGAGGTCGAACACGTTGCCGTCGTACGCGATGGGGAACGGGACCGACATGCCCGCCTGCCACAGCCGCGTCATGATCTCGTGTTCGTGGCCCATCCAGCGATCCTGCAGCAGCCGCTTCCCGTAGGTCGACATCCGTTCGACCGCTCGACGGTCACGCGTCTTGCGGAACTGTCGACCCTCGCGGTACTGCACGTCGTGCACGAACGCCGACGATCGTTGCACGCCCATCGCTTCCAGCTCCCCCTTGTGCTTCACCTCCCGGGGGAGGTAGCGCTTGCGGGCGAACACACACGTCCGTCCGTCGTGGCCGTGCCGTTCGGATGAGGTTGATCTGGGCTTCCTTGCCCGTCTTGACGACTCCCAGGTCGTCGTCGTCGTGGAACTCGGTGATGAGCCACGAGGGTGTGGGACGCATGCGCGGCTCCTTGGTCGTCGGTGCCGATGGACACGTCGGCCGACGCGGAGACGCAGAGGTGCGCTCGATCAGGTTCGGGCGCGGCCGACGGGAGGGATCACAGCAACGTTCATGTGGTCGACCTCCTCTCGGCTCGGGTGGCTTCACCGTAGACGAGTCGGGCACGCCACGCGAAGGGGGTTTCAGAGCAGGCTGACCAGCATCTCGCGGGTGGCGGCCCGCTCGTCGGGGTCGGTGGCGAACTCGGCGGCGGAGAAGTCGGTCACACCGATGTCGCCCAGCGCCATGATCCGCTCCCGGCATTCGTCGGCAGACCCGGCGATCACGATGTCGCCGGGTGTCGCCGCGCCTTCACGATCGAGCATCTTCCGGTAGCTCGGGAGCTGTCCGTAGATCTCGAACACCGATGCCGCCCGTCCCTGAGCGGCGGCGACATCACCCGTCACACACACCGGCAGCGCCGCGGCGACACGGGTCGCGTCTCGGCCGGCCTGCTCGGCGGCGGCGCGCAACGTCGGCACGGTGTGGTCGGCGAGCGTCTTCGGCCCGGTGCACCAGGTCAGCGTGCCGTCGGCGAACTGCGCGGTGACCTTCAGCATCTGCTCACCCAGCGCCGCGACCATCACGCCCGGCCGCGTGCCGCCGCGAACCGTGACGTCACCTCGCGCGGTCACCGTGTCCCCGGCGAAACGCACCGACTGGTCCTCGAGGAGCGGCATCAGCGCCGACAGGTATTCGCGCATGTGTCGCACCGGCTTGTCGAACGTGTAGCCCCACATCCCCTCGACGACGGGCTGGTGACTGAGACCGATGCCCAGCGTGAACCGCCCGTCGGTCGCGGCGTTCGTGGTCAAGGCCTGCTGCGCCATCTGCATGGGGTGCCGCGGGTAGGTGGGGACCACGGCGACGCCGAGCTCGATGCGCGGCACCTCGCGCCCGATCAGGGCCAGCGTCGTCATCGCGTCGTGTCCGAAGATCTGCGAGACCCAGTAGCTCGCGAAGCCCTGTGCCTCCGCGGTCCGTGCGTTCTCGATGACCCGATCGAGGCTGCCGTCGTTGAGGGTGCCGTCGTTGATCCCGATCCGCATCGTGCCGAACGTAGCGGGTGACTACGGTCGACAGGGTGCCCGACGAGTTCGAGCAAGCACGCCACCGCATGGTCGACGCCCAGCTCGCCGCCCGCGACATCACCGACGTCCGGGTGCTCGACGCGATGCGCCGCGTCCCACGCCACGAGTTCGTCGACACCGCCGACGCGATCGCGGCCTACGGCGACTCACCACTGCCGATCGGGTACGGCGCCACGATCTCGCAGCCATACATCGTGGCGTTCATGGCTCAGGCGCTGCGGCTGAGGCCGACGGACCGGGTGCTCGACGTGGGGACGGGGTCCGGCTACGCAGCGGCCGTGCTCGCAGAGCTCGCCGCCCACGTCACGACGATCGAGTGCATCCAGCCGCTCGCGGCACGGGCTGCCGCCGTGCTCGCCGGCTACGGGGAACGAGTCGATGTCGTCCATGGCGACGGGTCGATGGGGCATGCTCCCGGTGCCCCGTACGATGCCATCGGCGTCGCCGCAGCCGGCCCCGAGGTCCCGCCCGCTCTCGTCGACCAACTGGCACCCGGCGGGCGGCTCGTGATGCCCGTGGGCCGACGAGGTCAGGACCTCGTCAGGGTGACGCGTACGCCGGACGGAGACGTGACGGAGACGCTCCTGGCGGTGCGGTTCGTGCCCCTGACGGGGCGGTACGGCGTGTAGTCCGCCCGACGTCAGCCGTTCCCGGCGACGAACGCGAACACGACGATGAAGTAGACCACCCCGAGGATCAGGAACACGCTCCCGATGATGCCGCACACCCAGCCGGCGGTGACGTTGCCCCGGTTGGTCCAGTAGACGCCCTGACGCGCGTCCATCTCCTTGCGTGCGCTGTTCCCCATGACCCAGGCGAACGGGCCGAGCAATCCGCAGCACACCAGGCTCAGGATCCCCAGCACGAGGATCTGCGTTCCCTTGGGATGCTCCTGCGGTACGCCCCCGGCGCCGTACCCGCCTCCGTACGCACCGCCGGGCGGCATCGGCGGCATCCCCGGGGGCGGCGGTGCCGGTGGTGGTGGAGGAGGAGGTGGAGGTGGAGGCGTCGACACGGCTGATCCTTGCCCGGGGCAGGGCGGCTGAGCGAGGACCTTAGCCGTCGTCGAGTGGCAGGTGTGGAACCGATGCAGTCGCCCCGACTCGACGGCGTCCTCGTCGATCGCGCCGACGTGTCAGCTGGGCCAGCTCACGCCCACCTCGGCGGTCCCGTGAACTCTGCCAACTGACTGTGCTCCGCATGTCCACGACGGCCCGCGACGCACGTGACGAACATGATGACCGTCGACCGTCGCTGAAGCTGCTACGCCCACGCAGGCCGCCGACCCGACAAGCCTCAACCGTCAGGTCGTCGGCGGCGACGGCCGTCGACCGTCGGCGCATCACCGGGCGGTACCTCTGAGCGCGCCTCCGCAGCAGCACCGCTCGGCGTGCAGGGCCGCGGTCTTCGAACCGACGGCCCCGGGCGCCGAGTCGACTCGTGTGTCGCATCGCCGGCACCGATGTCGACGCCCATCGCCGGCCACTGGTCCGGCACCTCGACGTCGTCGCACCGGCCGATGCCCGAGGGTTGGACCCAGGATCCGTTCGGGGCCGACATCGTCGACGGGTTCGTCCACGGCGTGGAGCCGTCGACATGCTCAACATCGTGGCCGCGTGCGAGCATGCCGTACGGCCGCGCATCCGGGGCGAGCTACGACCACGTGGCGACCTCGTGTTCGCGGCCGTCGCCGGCGAGGAAGCTGGCGGCACGCTCGACGTGATCGTGCGAGATGTCGACCCACGGCAGGCGATCTGCGAGGCCTACGGGGTCCTGCTGGACGAGCTCGCCGCGATCGGCCTGCCGCGGCGCCCCGAAGAGGCACCCAACGAGCACATCACCCGTTGCCTTCGGCGCGGCGACCTCGACGAAGCCAACGTCACCCGGTTGGTCGACCTGTTCGCGCTGGCCCGCTTCTCCGGCCACCCGGTCACCGAGGAGCACCGGGTGGCGGCGGTTCGCTGTCTGCGCGACTCGCGGCGTTGAGCTCGTGCCGGCCGCACCGGGATCGCCGTGGCCACCCCCCGGAGCAACGCAGTGAACCACGACCGACGGTGGATCTGGGGCGCCGTGCTGTTCACCGGCATCCTGGCGTGGATCGGCCTGGCGGATCCCGCCGTGGCACTGCGTGCCGCGGTCGTCGCCGTGCTGGTCATCGCAGCACTCCTCCTGATCCGAGCGCTCGCCCAACTGTTCGACCGCGTCCCGCCCGTCGACGCGTCGACCGTGGCGCCGGTGGAACCTCGGCTCGGCGCCACCGCGCTGCTGGGGCACGAGTTGCCATCCACGTACTCCGCACTCGCCCCGACCGACCCTCCGTCGCCGGTCCTCGGACCCGGCGCACGCTCGGCACTCCGGACCATTGCGACCGAACGCTTGTGGGCACGCCACGAGCTCAACCTCTGGCACGCGGACCACGAGCCGCTGATCGCCGACATGTTGAGCGAACGGCTCTGGGCGATCATCAACCCGAACCAGCGCACTCCCCCACCACACGACGCCTTCGACCACGCCCGGCTCGGGCAGCACCTCGACGAACTGGATTCACTATGACCACGACCCCCGCACGACCCGACGCGGAGACGACGGCAGGCACCCCGCGTCCGCTCGCACGCCAGGCCGAGACGGCCAGCCGCCTGCTGGACGAGATCGAGCGCGCAGTCATCGGCAAGCGGAGCCGGCTTCGACTCGTGCTCGCGGGGCTGCTCGCCGGCGGGCACGTGCTGCTCGACGACGTACCGGGCGTGGCCAAGACGCTGGCCGCGAAGAGTCTGGCGTCCGCGGCGGGGCTGGACTTCGCCCGCGTACAGTTCACGCCCGATCTGCTGCCGAGGGACATCACCGGCTACACGGCGCTCGACGGCACCGGGAACGAGGCGTTCCGATCGGGTCCGATCTTCGCCAACCTGGTCCTCGCCGACGAGATCAACCGCGCCCCGGCCAAGACCCAGGCGGCGTTGCTGGAAGCGATGGAGGAACGGAAGGTCACGCTCGATGGCACGACACGAGCGCTCCCCAGCCCGTTTCTCGTCATCGCCACCCAGAACCCGATCGAGCCGGAAGGGACGTATCCGCTCCCGGAGGCACAGGTCGACCGCTTCATCCTGCGGACGTCGATCGGCTATCCCGATCGCTACGACGAGGCCGAGCTGCTGCGACGCCGGATCGAACGTCGCAGCGAGCAACCCGACATCGTGCCGGTCCTCGCGCCCGGCGACTTCGGCGCCCTGCAGCGATCGGTCGAGGAGGTCTGGATGCACCCGACGATCGTCGACTACATCGTGCAGATCGTGCAGGCCACGCGGGGGCACCGGGACCTCGAACTCGGGGCCAGTCCCCGCGGCAGCCTGGCGGTGACGGGCGTGTCGGCGTGCGTTCGCCGTGCTGGACGGCCGCGATTTCGTCACGCCCGACGATGTCCGTTCGGTGGCGATCACGACCCTGGTCCACCGGGTGGTCCTCACGGACGAGGCGTGGGCACGAGGGATCCCCGCGACCCGAATCGTCGAGACGATCGTCGACTCCGTGCCGACACCGACGTGGAAGTGAGCGACTCGGCCACCCGCCGGCTGCCGGCCCGGCGCGATCGGCGCGTGATGCCGTACACGGTCACCGCGCTCGCATTGGGTGCACTCGGGCTGATGTCCGGACGGGCCGAACCGATGGCGGTCGGAGTCGCCGTGGCCGCCGTGGTCGCGCTCGGACTTCGCCGCACCGGACATCTCGAGGTGGGAGTTCAACGGGCGCCCGCACCGGAGCGGGTCATCGTCGGCTCGGACGTGAAGATCTCGTTCCGGCTGGTGGTGCCCGCCGACCTCGCCCTGTCGGCCTCGGCGGTCGGTGCCGTCGACGACATCGGACCCGTGACGGCACACGTCACCGAACGTCACGACGACGGTGTCGAGATCGAGGTCCGGGCGGGAACCAGGCGTTGGGGTCGGTACCGGTTGGGAGACCTGGTCGTGCGCGCCTCGACGCCCGGCGGGATGGTCCTCTGGCAGGGCGTCGTCGCCGAACTCGGAACCGTGACCGTGTTGCCGCTCCCCGACCGGATCGACGCCGTGCTCGCCCCGCCGGCCACGCAGATCAGCTCGGGTGCCCATGTGGCGCTGCGTTCGACCGGTGACGGTTCCGAGTTCAGCGACCTCCGCGAGTACCAACCGGGCGATCGGGTGCGTGACGTGAACTGGAAGGTCTCGGCCCGGCGGCCCGAGGCCTTCGTCAACCGCCGCCACCCCGAGCGTGGCGGCGATGTCGTGATCGTGCTCGACGCGGATCCCGATCTCGGTCGGCATCAGAGCCCCATCGGCGCGTCGGTGTTGCAGCGGATGGGGCAGGCGGCCTGGGCGCTCGCGCGGAACCACCTCGCCGGACAGGATCGCGTCGGCCTGCTCGTTCCACACGGCGGGCGGGTCGCGTGGCTGCCGCCGCGCAGCGGCGGGCGTGCACGCTACGTGTTGCTCGATCAGCTGATGCGCAGCGTCGAGCCGTGGAGCAGCGAGTCGGAGGAGACCGTCTTCCACGGACAGGTTCGCACGACGGGCCTGCTCAACCGGCACGACATCCCTCCCTCGGCGCTCGTCATCGGGCTCTCGACGCTCGACGACTACTCGACGCTGCGCTCGCTTTCGGCGCTGCGTCAGCACGGCCGCACGACCTCGGTCCTCGCATTCGATGCGACGTCCGAGGTTCGCCGGCACACGACGCTCGACCACCAGACGGTGCGTCTCGCGGCGATGCTGTTCGATGCCAGGGTCCGCTACCTCCGGCGGATGTCGACCCCGGTCGTGACCGTTCGCACCGGCGACGACGTCGGGCGGGCGGTCGGGCGGCTCGCAGAGCTCACGCATCGATCGGTCAGGCGGGGTGCGGCATGACGATCGCGACCGCCCGCGCACTCACCCTGACGCTGTGCGTGCTCTCGCTGGTCGCGACGACCGTGGCCGAACCGGCAGCCTGGCCATTGACCTCCGTGGCAGGCTTGGTCGCACTGGTCCTGACCTGGACCGCGTTCGGCGACGGTTCGGTCGCTGCTCCCGTCGTGGTCCTGATCGGTGTCGCGACGCCCTTCATGTTCGGCGACGGCGGGGTTGCGGTCGGGCCCCTTGCCGCGTGCGTGCTCGCGCTCGCCGCCGGTGAGTTGCTGTGGGGGCTCCGGGCGACCGCTGATCAGGGAACCGCCGTCGTCCGCCGGGTCGGCCGAACGCAGGCGGCCGTCTCGTCCGTCGGCGTTGCATCCGTCGCCGTCGTCGTGATCATGCTCGCCTCGCTGCTGCCGAACCACCGGCTCTGGTCGCTGGCCGCGGTCGTCGCCATCGTCGGACTCGCAGCGTGACACACCGTCGCCGGACGGCGATCGCCGACGTGCCCCTGCCGCCGCCGGGCGCCTCGCTGAGCTACTCGGCGTCGCGGATCTCGCGACGCAGCTCGTTGATCTCGTCGCGCAACCGGGCCGCGTACTCGAACTTGAGCTCCGCCGACGCCTCGTGCATCTCCTCTTCCAGGGTCTGGATGAGTCGCTGGAGTTCCTGCTGGGGCAGCGACTTGAGCTCGGCTTGGACCTTGGTGCGCTCGCGCTGACGGCGACGGTCCTTGCCGGGTACCGGGGCCGTGCCACCGTCGGGCCGCAGCATCGACAGGATGTCACCGACCGCCTTGCGGATCGTCTGCGGGTCGATGCCGTGTTCGTCGTTGTACGCCAGCTGCAGCTGGCGACGACGCTGCGTCTCGCCGATCGCGCGCTCCATCGAGTCGGTCTGCTTGTCGGCGTACATCACCACCTGGCCGGCGACGTTGCGTGCGGCGCGCCCGATCGTCTGGATCAGCGACGTCTCGCTGCGGAGGAAGCCCTCCTTGTCGGCGTCGAGGATGCACACCAGCGACACCTCGGGCAGGTCGAGACCCTCGCGGAGCAGGTTGATGCCGACGAGCACGTCGAACTCGCCGAGCCGCAGCGCGCGCAGGATCTCGATCCGCTGGATCGTGTCGATGTTGGAGTGCAGGTACCGCACCCGCAGCCCCTGCTCGAGGAGGTAGTCGGTGAGGTCCTCGGCCATCTTCTTGGTGAGCGTGGTGACGAGCACGCGCTCGCCGTCGGTGACGCGGCCGTTGACGAGTTCGATCAGGTCGTCGATCTGCCCCTTGGTCGGTTTGACGATCACCTCGGGATCGACGAGGCCGGTCGGCCGGACGATCTGCTCGACGACCTGGTTCGACACACGTAGCTCGTACTCGCTCGGCGTCGCCGACATGAACACGCACTGGTTGATGCGCTCGAGCACCTCTTCGAACGTGAGCGGCCGGTTGTCACGCGCGGACGGCAGACGGAACCCGTGCTCGACCAGCACGTCCTTCCGGCTGCGGTCGCCGGCGAACTGCCCGTGCAGCTGTGGCACCGCGACGTGGCTCTCGTCGATGACGAGCAGGAAGTCGTCGGGGAAGTAGTCGAGCAGGGTGAACGGCGGTTCGCCGTAGTCGCGGCCGTCGATGTGCATCGAGTAGTTCTCGATGCCGTTGCAGTAGCCGACCTCGCTGATCATCTCGAGGTCGTACTGGGTGCGCATCCGGAGGCGCTGCGCTTCGAGCAGCTTGCCCTCCTCCTCGAACTGCTTGAGCCGCACCTGGAGCTCGTGCTCGATCTTGCCCGACGCCACGGCCAAGCGCTCGTTGCCGGCGACGTAGTGCGTGGCCGGGAAGATGACCGAGCGCTTCATCTCCTCGAGCGTCTCGCCCGTGAGCGGGTCGATACGCGTGAGCCTGTCGACCGTGTCGCCGAACATCTCGATCCGGAGCACGGACTCCTCGTAGGCGGGGTGCACCTCGATCGTGTCGCCGCGCACCCGGAACTTGCCGCGACCGAGCGTGACGTCGTTGCGGTCGTACTGCATGTCGACGAGACGCCGCAGGATGTTCCGCATGTCGTAGTCGACGTCGACGCTGAGGTCGAGCAACTGACCCTTGTACTCGTCGGGGTTGCCCATGCCGTAGATGCAGCTCACCGACGCCACGACGATCGTGTCGCGCCGGGTGAGCAGCGCGGCGGTCGCCGAGTGTCGGAGCCGGTCGATCTCGTCGTTGATCGAGCTGTCCTTCTCGATGAACGTGTCGCTCGACGGGATGTACGCCTCGGGCTGGTAGTAGTCGTAGTAGCTGACGAAGTACTCGACGCGGTTGTCCGGGAAGAACTCCTTCATCTCCGAAGCGAGCTGCGCCGCCAGGCTCTTGTTCGGGGCCAGGATGAGCGTGGGGCGCTGCACCTGCTCGATCGTCCAGGCCATGGTGGCCGACTTGCCGGAACCGGTGATGCCCAGCAGGGTCTGGAACCGGTCACCACGGTCGATGCCCTCGGCCAGGCCGGCGATCGCGTTCGGCTGGTCACCGTCGGGTTCGAAGTCGGACACGACCCGAAACGGACGATCCCCGGTGGTCGGCTGCGCGATCGGTTGATCGGCCAGATCGGGTACGGGAGCGGTGACGGTGATGTCGGACATCGTCCCGACATCCTATCAGCGAACGTCCGTTCGATCGAGGGGTGCGACCCGCCGCCTCACCCAGGGGATCAGCGGTGATCGCGTCGAGTGGCGTCGCCGTCCGCCCGATGCGGTTCCAGCCAAACCCGCTCCGGCGCGACGATCGGAACGTCCGGTGCCGGCGTCGTCTGCCGATAGCGGTCGGACGCCTGCACGCCGAGCGAGGCGAACGCCCGCTCGACGAGATCGACGTATCCCTGCCGCACCGCAGCCCGGAACTCGACCCGAGCCTGCTCGTAGCGTTCGATCGCCGATGCGCGGGGAACGTACGTGAACACCCGCGACGGGCCTGCCACGGTGACGGCATCGTCGATGCGCTCCACCCGCTCGGTGACGTCGACCCGGTCGTAGTCGCTCTCCCGCCGGTCGAGCTCGGCCAGTTCGTCGGCGACCACACGAACGACCGCGCCGTTGACCGAATCGGACGTCTGCGCGACGAGGCCGAGCGACACCACGATGCCCGACTCGACCCGTCCGTGGGGACCGTCCCAGGTGGCCCGCTGCCGCAGCGACCCGTAGTTCCAGCTGCGCCCGTACCCGCGCAGGACCGCGGCCGCGAAACCGAACTCGACGTCGACCGGCCGGCCGATGGTGGAGCCGACCGAGTCGGGTGACACCAGCGAGCCGTAGCCGAAGACCCATGCGTCGGTGGTCATGAACGGCCGAAGTGTGCGTCGGCGATCGCGACGAGCGCACGGACGCCGTGCGCGATCGACCGCTCGTCGACGTCGAAGCGACCGACGTGCAGATCGAGCCGACCCGGCCACGCCGGATCGTGCACCCCGAGCCGAACGAACGCGGCGCGGATCTCGCGCGAGTACCACGCGAAGTCGTCGCCGCCCCAGCTGTGTTCGGCCTCGACGACGGCGTCGTGTCCGAACTCACCGCTCAGGGCACCGCGAACCCTGTCGATCAGGCCGGCGTCGTTCACCACGGGTGGGACACCGCTGGTGTAGTCGAGATCGAACTCGGCGCGAGTGTCGGCGAGCACGCGCTGCAACGCCTTCTCCACGAGGGCGGGCAACGTCTCCCACACGTCGAGCCGCGGCGTGCGCACCGACGCCTTGAGCTCGCACGTCGTCGGGATCACGTTCGCCGCATCGCCGGAGTGCAACGATCCGAACACGACCTTGACCGCGCCGGGTTCTCCGATCAGTTCGTCGACCGCGGCCGGCAACTCGGCCACCAGGGTCGCGGCGACGCGAACCATGTCGACGGTCTCCTCGGGCCGGGCGGTGTGGCCTCCCGGCCCGTGCAGCGTGATCTCCGCCATGTCGGCCGCGCTCGTGACCGAACCGCTCCGCAGCCCGAACACGCCGACGTCGACCTTCGGCCAACAGTGCAGCCCGACGATCGCATCGACGCCGTCGATCCCGCCGTCGGACAGCACGTCGAGCGCTCCCCCCGGGACCTGCTCCTCGGCCGGCTGGAACAGGAAGCGGAGCGGGCCGGGCAGCTCGTCGGCGTGGTGTGCGTAGTACAGAGCTGCACCCAGCGACACCGCCGTGTGCACGTCGTGACCACAGGCATGACACACGCCGGGCACCTGACTGCGGTAGGCCACGTCCTTCTCGTCGTCCATCCCGAGTGCGTCGATGTCGGCACGGAACGCCAAGCGGGCCGTCCCGCCCGCCTCGCCGATGTCGCACACCAGACCGGTCCCCGATGCGAAGCGTCGAACGTCCGCACCCGCGAGCTCGAGGCGTTCCATCAGGAACTCGGTGGTCGCGTGCTCTTCCCGGCTCAGCTCGGGGTGGGCGTGGAGGTGTCGCCGGGTGGCGATGAGCCCCTCGCCGTGCTCGTGCAGCCACGCGTCGATCGGACGATCGGTCACGGCTGCGAGACGGTCTGGATCGAGAGCGTGGTCGAACGGTGCACGGACGAGAGGGTAGCCCGACCGACGCGAACACGGCCGGGGTCGCTCACGCCGTCGCCAGTCCCAGGATCAGGAGCGCCTGACCGACGTGATACGGCACGTGCACCGACAGGCGCCCACCTGGCAGCGGGCCGACGAATCGCTGATATCCGAGCACCCAGTCGCTGATCGCGAAGAGCGTCGCTCCGGCCGCCGCCATCCACGCCCCGCTCCCCCATGCCGTGATCACCATCGGCGAGATCACCACGGCGTACACGACGACTGCGCCGGCCAGCACCGAGCCGCCGTGTTCACGGGCCCCCGGCAGTGTCTTCGGGATGAACCGGTAGCCGAGCAGCGCGGCCGTGAACAGCGCCCCGGCCGCGGCGCCGGCCGGCCGGAAGCCGGTCGACATCGCCGCGAACGCATACGCCAGATGACCGACGGCGAACGCTCCGAGGCCGACCATGAACGCGGTCTCGCCGTCACCGAGCAGCGCGACGTCGCCGACGAGCCCGAGCAGCGCGCCCACCACCAGCCAGAGTCGGACATCACCGGGCGCCGATCCCGCCACCGCCGCCACGCCGACGAGCGCAACCATGGTCAGCGGCTTGGCCGCGACCTCCACGCGGCGACGATCGGTGGCCACCGCCCACCAGTCGGCGACACCTGCGGCCCCCGCGATCACGAGGAGCAATCCCGTCGAGAGCACGACCGGGATCGTACGTGTTTGAATGCAGGCGTGGCCGCACGCAGACCGTTCCGACTGCGCACCGAACGCTTCACGATCCGCCCGCTCGGCCGAGACGACGTCACCCGGTTCACGAGCTACCGCACGTCGCCCGACGTGGCGCGCTACCAGGACTGGCCCATGCCGTACACCCGCGACCTGGCCCACGAGCTCGTCGACGACATGGAGCGGCTCGGAGGACCGACCCCCGGCGAATGGGTGCAACTCGCCATCGACCCGGGAGACGGTCTCATCGGCGACGTCGCCGTCTGGCTGGACGATGCGGGCACGCTCGCGATGATCGGCTACACCCTGGCGGGCGAGCACCAGGGCCACGGGTACGCGACCGAGGCGGTGGCGGCCGTGGTCGACTGGCTGTTCCGACGGCGGAACGTGCATCGGATCGCCGCGACGATCGATCCGCGCAACCTGGCGTCGGCCCGGGTGCTCGAACGCTGCGGGTTCGAGTACGTCGGCACGGCCCGGTCGGCGGCGTTGCGCACGCGGCGAGTGGAGTGACGATGCACGATTCTCGCTGCTCCACCCCGACTGGACCGCGTGGCTGGAACGTCCGACCGCCCCGCCCTCCGACGTGCAACTCGTCGAGGTCAACGCCGACAACGTGCGATCCGTCGGAGCGATCGAGCGGACCTTCTCCCAGCGCGAGCTCGTCGCACCGGTGCTCGTCTCGCTGGCGGAGGCGCTGGTGCCCCCGACCGTTCGTGGTACCGAGATCACGCCGTGGTTCCGTGCGATCGAAGCCGACGGCGACGTCGCCGGGTTCGTGATGATGGCCGAGCCGCACGACGGCAGCGACGACCCCTACGTCTGGCGTCTCGTGATCGACCAGCGCCAACAGGGCCGCGGCATCGGACGCCGGGCGATCGAGCAGATCATCGCCGAACGGCGCTCCGCAGGATTTGCCGGCATCACGGTCAGCTACGTCGGCGATGCCGTCGGTTCACCGGCAGGCTTCTACGAACGACTCGGGTTCGTGCCGACCGGGCGCATCGACGACGGCGAGACCGAGGCGCGACTCGACCTGTCGACCTGAGCCGTACGCCCGCCCGCTCAGGCCTGCGCGGCCCGCAGCCCGTCCAACTCGCTCCAGAGTGCGTCGACCTCGCGCGCAGTTGTTCGAGGTCACCCGAGTTGTCGACCACGTGGGTCGCGCCGCGCCAGACGTTCGTCGCGACTGATCTGGCTCACGATCCGTTTGCGGGCATCGTCCTCGTCCATGCCGCGGAACTCGACGAGTCGCCGTACGGCGACCTCGTGCGGCACGTCGACCACGACGGTCACGGCGATGTCGTCTCGTGGGTTCTCACCGAGCAGCGGGAAGTCGAGCACCACGATCCGGTCGGTCCCGGCCTGCGCCGCGATCTGACGCTCGATCTCGTCCTGCATCGCCGGATGCACGATGCCGTTGAGGTCGGCGAGCGCCTGCTTGGCCTCGTCCGACTCGCCGAACACGATCGCCGCCACCGCGGCCCGGTCGAGCGACCCGTCGTCATGGATGACGTGACCGCCGAACCGTTCGGCCATCCGATCGAGCACCGGCGGAACCCGGAAGCTGCAGGTCGCGGGCGATCTGATCGGCGTCGACGATCACGGCGCCGCGCTCGGCGAGGAGCGACGACACCGTGGACTTGCCGGCGCCGATCCCCCCGGTCAACCCGACCAGGAGCATGTGTGGTCAGGCCTCGGTCGGCTCGGCGGCCTCTGCGGGCTCTGCGGGCTCGGACGCCTCGGTCGCGGCGCCGAGTCGGTCGACTCGGTCGACTCGGCCTCGCCGGCGTCGGCGCTCTCGAACTCGGCCCACGCTGCTTCGACCTCGTCGCTGCTCGTCGCCCAGTTGCCCTCGTCGTCGACCTCGAAGTGCTCGCGGTACTCGGCGGCGAGCTCGCCACCTTCGGCGGCCTGCTTGATCGACAGGCTGATGCGACGGCGTTGGAGGTCGAGATCGATGATCTTGACCCACAGCTCCTCGCCGGGCGTGACGACCTGCTCGGGCGACTCGACGTGGTGCGTCGACATCTCGGAGATGTGCACGAGGCCTTCGATGCCGTCGCCGACCTGGACGAACGCACCGAACTGGACGAGCTTCGTGACCCGGCCGTAGACGAGCTGCCCGACCTCGTGGGTCTCGGCGAACTCCTGCCACGGATCGGCCTGCGTCGCCTTCAGCGACAGGCTGATGCGCTCACGGCTGAAGTCGACGTCGAGCACCTGCACCTTGACCGGGTCGCCGACGGCGACGACGGAACCAGGATGGTCGACGTGCTTCCACGACAGCTCGCTGACGTGGATCAGCCCGTCCATGCCGCCGAGGTCGACGAACGCACCGAAGCTGACCACCGACGACACCGTGCCCTCGCGGACCTCGCCGATCTTGAGGTTGGTGAGGAAGCTGTCGCGGGTCTCTTTCTGATTCTCCTCGAGGTAGGCCCGGCGGGACAGCACGACGTTGTTGCGGTTCTTGTCGAGCTCGATGATCTTGGCCTGCACCGTGGTGCCGATGTACGGCGCCAGGTCGCGGACACGGCGCAGCTCGACGAGCGACGCGGGCAGGAAGCCACGCAGGCCGATGTCGACGATGAGACCACCCTTGACGACCTCGATGACCGGGCCCTCGACGATCTCGTCGGCTTCCTTCTTGGCCTCGATGGTTCCCCATGCCCGCTCGTACTGCGCACGCTTCTTGGAGAGGACCAGACGGCCTTCCTTGTCTTCCTTGGTGAGGACGAGCGCCTCGACCTCTTCACCGAGTGAGACGATCTCGGCGGGGTTCGCGTCGTTGCGGATGCTCAGCTCGCGGCTCGGGATGACGCCCTCGCTCTTGTACCCGATGTCGAGGAGCACCTCGTCCTTGTCGATCTTGACGACGGTGCCGTTCACCATCTGTCCGTCGTCGACGTCGACGATCGTGCCGTCGATGGCATCGGCGAAGCTCATACCGAGATCGTCGGACACGATCTCGCGGGGGGTGTAGTTGCCCTCCTCGTCGAACGTGCCGAAGGCCGGATTGTCGGCGGGCGCTTCGTTGACGGTGTCGGTGGGCTGGGTCGTGGTATCGGACAAGGGACGGGCTGCTTTCGAAAGGGATACGGGTGTGTTCACGGGCGCACTGGTACCCAGTGCAGCGGTACAGGGTACCAGCGGTTCGTGCGATCCAACAGGGCTGCCCGTCAGGCACGACGGGTCGCGAGCAGCAGGAACTCGGCGCTGTCGAGCGTCGGCGCCTGCGAGCCGTAGGCGCCTGGTTCGACGCTGCTGATCGAATCGACCCGGAGGTCGTTCGCCACACACAGCAGGCGGAGCTCGCGAGGTGTGTAGCACCCGGTCCAGAGGCTGGTCTCGATCGGCTCCCCCGACTCGTCGCGGATCTCGGTGCGTTCGTGGTTGACGCCGGTCTCGGCGTCGAAGTCGGCACCTTCCCAGTGTCTCGCCACGAAGTACGAACTGAACGCACTCAACGCGAGCCGTCCGCCCGGCCGCAGTGCCCGGGCGATGCCGGTGAACACCACGTCGTCGTGCCCGTCGGCCGTCATCAGACCGAACGCCCCCTGGCAGAGGCAGATGACCGCGTCGAACTCGGCGTCGAAGGTCATCGCGCGGGCATCGAGCCGTTCGAACGACGCACCCGGCGGCGCATGCGCTCGGGCCAGGTCCACGAACCGTTGACTGATGTCGATGCCGTGCACGTCGATCCCCCGCCCGGCGAGCGCATGCGCATGGCGTCCGGGGCCGCAGCCGACGTCGAGCACCCGCATGCCCGGTCGCAGCCCGAGCGCGGCAACGAGATGCTCGATCTCCTGTCGAGTCCCCTTGGTGAACGAGTACCGCAGGTAGGCGGCACCGAGGTGGTCGGCGACCGGTTCGAACCAGTGGTCGTGCGACGTCTCGGCCATCGTGCCAGTCTGCCGGATCCACAATGGCGCTGGGTGTGACCATCCGAGCGCTCCTGGTGGTAGGACTGGGGGCGTGTCCGACCGTCTGCGGGATCTCGTGTCGCCGCTCGTCCAACGCGAACCGCGGTTTCTGTTCGGCGCCCAGCTCGTCTCCGGGCTCGGTGACTGGGCCGGCCGATTGGCGCTGGCGGTCGTGGTGTTCGAGAAGTCGAACTCCGCGCTGTGGACGGCCGCGGTCACGATCGTGTCGCTGGTGCCGTGGATGGGGCCGGGGCAGCTCTTGTCGACCTTCGCCGATCGATTCGGGCGCGTCGCGGTGATGGTCGCGGCCGACCTCGTGAGGGCGGCGCTGTTCGTCGCGATGGCCCTGCCGCTCCCGACGGCCGGCCTGTTGACGCTCGCGTTTCTGGCCGGGCTCTGCGTCCCGCCGTTCACATCGGCACGCGGTGCGGCCCTCGTCGACGTCGTGCGTCCCGACCGGTACGGCAAGGTGATCGCGTTGTTCGGGGTGGCGACCCAGGCCGAGATCGTGGCCGGCTATGCGCTCGGCGGCACCGTGATCGCGCTCGTGGGGGCCAGGTTCACGCTCGTGCTGAACGCGCTCACGTTCCTCGTGTCGGCGCTGCTGGTCGCCGCCGTCCGGCACAGCGCCGCCTCCGATCGGCACGAGGAGTCCTCGCTCGGTGTCGCCGGGGTACGCGCCGGCACACGAGTCTGGCGGCGCGATCCGATCTGTCGTCGTGCGCTCACCCTCTTCGTCGGCGTCAACACGATGATGGTGCTCCCCGAGGCGCTGGTCGTCCCCTACGCCGACGAGCTCGGTGCTCCGCCCGCCGCCGCCGGCCTGCTGGCGGCCACGATCGCCGTCGGTGCGATGATCGCGATGTCACTCAGCCCCGACCACGATGACCACGCGAGCTGCTTCGGCTGGCCGCCGTGCGGGCACTCGTGCTCTCGCTCGCAACCGCGGTGCTCTTCGGCGTGTCGATCACCTGGCTGCCGTCGATCGCCGCGCTCGCGTTGCTCGTGTCCGGCGCCGTCGACGCGATCGCCGTGCCCACCAACCAGGTGGTCGGGGCCCGCCTCCCTCGCGAAGGCCGAGCGGCCGCGATGTCGGTGGCGGGTGGCGTCCAGTACGGATCTCAGGCGGTGTCGATCGCGATCGGCGGAGCGCTCGCCGTCGTCGTCGGATCGGGCTGGGTGCTCGTCGCCGCAGCCCTCGGTGCGGTCGCGGTGACCACCTGGTCACTCGCCCGGCCGCCCGCGTCGGCCGACGACGAGCAGGTCGTCGGCCCGTGGCCGCCGCCCACGCATCATGCTGGTTGACGTTGCCGCTCGCGGTGGTGCCCGATCGTTCCGATGAATCGGTCGACGTTCAACCCTTGGCCGCCGCCCAGGTGTCACCCCAGCTGACGTTCACCTCGAGCGGCACGTCGAGGTCGGCTGCGTCGCGCATGATGTCGACGATCTGTTCGCCGACCGTCGTCGCGCTCGTCGTCGGGCACCTCGACGATCACCTCGTCGTGCACCTGGAGCACGAGCTCGCTGTCGTGGCCGCCCGGCTTCGAGCGCCTCGTCGATTCGCACGAGCGCGACCTTGAAGATGTCGGCGGCGAGCCCCTGGATTCCGGCGTTCATCGCCTGCCGCTCCCCCGCCTGACGGATCCGCCAGTTCGAGTTGAGCAGCTCGGGGATCGGTCGTCGCCGCCCGAACAGCGTCTCGGTGTAGCCGCGTCTTGCGGGCCTCCTGCACCGTGGCGTCCATGTACGCCTTCACGTTCGGGAACGCCTCGAAGTAGGCGTCGAGGATCACGGCCGCCTCGTCGGTCGGGATGTTGAGGCGCTGGCCCAGCCCGTAGGCCTCCATCCCGTAGGCGAGGCCGTACGACACCATCTTCGCCTTCGAGCGCTGATCGAGCGTGACGTCGGCCGGGCTCGACGTCGAACACCCGGGCGGCGGTCGCGTTGTGGATGTCCTGACCGCTCGTGAACGCCTCGATCAGGCCCGGGTCGGCGGCCAGGTGGGCGATGCAGCGCAACTCGATCTGGTTGTAGTCGGCGACGAGCATCGTGGTGCCCGACCGGCGGCACGAACGCCGTGCGGAAGACCCGCCCCTCGTCGCTGCGCACCGGGATGTTGTGGAGGTTCGGCTGATCGGAGCTCAGCCGGCCGGTGCGGGCCACGGTCTGGTTGAACGTGGCGTGGATCCGGCCGTCCTCGGCGACCTCGTGCAGCAGCCCCTCGCCGTACGTGCCGCGCAGCTTCTCGACCTCGCGGTGCCGCAGCAGCGGCACGATGAACTCGGGCCACTGGTCCTTCAGCTTCTCCAACGTCTGCGCATCGGTCGAGTAGCCGGACTTCGTCTTCTTGACGCCGACCGGGCTCAGCTCCTTCTCGTCGAACAGCAGCGCACGCAGCTGCGTCGGCGAGTTGAGGTTGAGGTCGTCGTGGCCCGGCGACCTGGCGCAGCTCGGCGCCGAGTGACTCGACCTCGCTCGTCAACCGTTCGTTGATCGAGCGCAACGTGTCGGCGTCGACACCGACCCCGACGTGCTCCATCTTCGCGAGGACCCGCACGAGCGGGTTCTCGATCGAGTGGTACAGGTCGGCCATGCCCTGCGCGTCGAGGCTCGCTTCGATCGGACCGGCGATGTGGTGGACCGCCAGCGCGTCGCGGCCGGCACGCTCGGCCGGTGTGGCGGCCGTCCCGTCGAGGTCGAGTTGCCCGGACGAGGACGAATCGTCGCTCGGCGGTGCAGAACTCGGTGTACTTCATCAGCAGGTCGGCGAGTTCGTACCGCGCCTCGGCGGGATCGATCAGGTACGCAGCGATCGCGACGTCGAGCTGCAGCCCGCGAAGGTCGACGTCGGCCTCGAGCAACGATCGCATCAGCGGCTTCACGTTGTGACCTCGTACGTGGGCGTGGCCGGCCAGCGCCGCGGCGACGGCGTCGTCACGCAGCATGGCCCCCGGGATCCATGCGACCGACGAGGTCGACGCGTCGGTGACGACGGCGACGCCGACCAGCGCACTCCGTCCCGGGCTCGCCCTCCCAGACGGCGGCCACATCGAGCACGTCGACGGTCGCGCGAGCGCGTCGGCCGCAGCGCGACGCGTCGGTGAGCTCGGTGACCTCGGCCACCAACTCGGCGCGCGGCTCACTCGACGCGATGCCGGCGCTCGGCCCGAGCGCCTCGGCCAGACGGTCGGCGAGCGTACGGAACTCGAGGAAGTCGAACAGGCGTTGGACCTCGTCGGGGTCGGGATCGATCGCCATGGCGTCGAGGTCGACCGAGTCGACCGGCGCGTCGTGCTGGAGGATCATCAGCTCGAGGTTCTTCCGTGCCCGCGCCTCGTGTTCGGCCAGGTTCTCCCGCAGCTTCGGGGTCTGCTCGTCGACGTGGTCGAAGATGCCGTCGAGCCCGCCGTACTTGTTGATCAGCTTCGCCGCGGTCTTCTCGCCCACGCCGGGCACACCGGGCAGGTTGTCGGAGTTGTCGCCACGGAGCGCGGCGTACTGCGGGTAGAGCGCCGGCGTGACACCGGTGCGTTCCTCGATGCCCGCCTCGTCGTACAGCGCGTAGTCGCTGACGCCGCGCTTGTTGTAGAGCACCTTGACGTGCGGGTCCTTCGACGAGCTGGTAGCTGTCGCGGTCACCGGTGACGATGAGCACGTCGTCGCCGCGGTCGACGAGCTTCGTGGCGAGCGACGCGATGAGGTCGTCGGCCTCCCAGCCCGCCGCCTCGATCTGCTGGATGCCGAGCGCGTCGAGCACCTCGCGCACCAGACCCATCTGCTGGCGCAGGATGTCGGGGGCCGCCTCGCGTTGCGCCTTGTACTCGGGTTCGGCCTCGTGCCGAAACGTCGGCTCGGGGCGGTCGAACGCAACGACCATGCCGTCGCACTCCTGGTCCTTGATCACGTTGATCAGCATCGACGTGAACCCGAACACCGCATTGGTGACCTGACCGCTCGCCGTGGCCATGTCGGCAGGGAGCGCGAAGAACGCCCGGTAGGTCAGCGAGTTGCCGTCGACGAGGAGATAGTTGGCCACCGCGCCACGTTACGACCTCGACTGCGTTGGTGACGGCCTGCGTTGGGCTCGGCGGCCTGCGTGGCCGGGGCAGGCTGGTTACGGCCGGAGGGTTCCGTCGAGCACCGGGCGGCGACGTCACGCATCTTGGTGCGTTCGCTCATGGCGGTGCGCTGGATGAAGGAGAAGGCGTCGCCCTCTCTCATGCCGCACTCGTCGATGAGCACGCCCTTGGCCCGGTCGATCGTCTTGCGGGCCTCGAGCTGCTCGCCGAGGGCGTCGATCTCACCGGTCAGGTTGCGCAGCTCGCGGAACCGCCCGATCGCCACCTCGATGGCAGGCACCAGATCGCTCTTCTGGAACGGCTTCACGAGATACGCCAGCGCACCGGCGTCGCGGGCCTGCTCGATGACCTCGCGCTGGCTGAACGCCGTCAGGATCAAGACACCGCAGAGCTTCTCGTCGGTGATGATGCCGGCGGCCTCGAGGCCGTCCATGCCCGGCATCTTCACGTCGAGCACGGCGAGGTCGGGCATCAGCGTGCGAACGAGTTCGACGGCCTCGTCGCCGCGCCCGGTCTCGCCGACGACGTCGTAGCCCTCTTCTTCGAGGGTCTCGCGGAGATCCATCCGGATGATGGCTTCGTCTTCGGCGATCACGACTCTGAGCGACACTGCGTTTCCTTTCCCGGGCCGCAACGGCCACTCGCCACATTCAACCAGCCCGACCGGCCGTCGGCGGGTATCACCGAGCCGAGTTCATCTGATCGAGCAACCGGTCCTGGCGGGACTCGAGTTCCGCGATGGTGTCGACCACGTGTTGACGGTGCCGACGCATCGCATCGGCGTGCTTGCGGGCATCGTTGGCATCGAACGACGCGCCCGGTGTCTCGGACACCAGCGCGCGGATCGCCTGACTGTCGGCGTCGTCGGCGACGACATCGAGCTGCTCGTCGATCTGGGCCAACTCGGCGCGCAGGGATCGGAGTCGCGTCGACGTCTGTGCCAGACGACGTTTGACGAGCCAGGAGACTCACGTGCCCCGGGTGGGATTCGAACCCACACTGGACGGTGTTTGAGACCGCTGCCTCTGCCGTTGGGCTACCGGGGCGTGCGGCTCGAGACTATCGGCGCCGCACCCGTGGCATCCGCCTTCGTCAACGGCTCGTGACGACGACGGTGCCGGCGAAGAGATCCCACACCGCGGTGCGCAGCGGCTTCGAGAAGATGAACACGAGGCTGACGATCACGACCACGAGCTGGACGAGGCTCAACAGTGCGCTGACCACGGCGATCGGCGGCACCAGTCCGAAGGCACCCGGGAACGCCCACCGCTTGATCGCGTGCGCCCATTCGACGTGCGGCCCCGTTCTGCTGCACGACCTGCATCCCGAACGGCCAACTTCATCGGCGTGCCGCCGAACATCTTCGTGCGACACGGCATCCCAGACGAACCCGACCGCGACGCCGAGCAGGCCGATGAGATAGGCGCGGCCGAGGCTCGTGTCGGTGCCGAAGCCGGCGAGGCCTGCGTCGTCGTCACCGCTCAGGATGATCGCGGCGAAGACGCCACCGAACACGATCCCGAGGATGATCGCGTCGAGGATGCGGGCGAGGACGCGCATGCCGGGCGACGCCAGTTCGCGCCCGCCGGGACCGGCCCCCGTCGGGCTGGCTCGCACGTCGGCGGCGGCGGCGGCGGTGGTGGTGGTGGTGGAGTCGATGCTGCATGGCGGGAGCGTAGGCTCACGCGCGACCGATCGCAGGGCGGCCGCCCGGCGGCCCATGACCCCGTGGTCTGACCGCGTCGGCTCGCACGAAATCTCGTGGTTACCCGCAGGTAGCACGAGGAGCGTCGCCGGAAGCGTCTAGCCTCGCCCGATGCTCGCATTCACGTTCCCCGGACAGGGGTCGCAGCGACCGGGGATGGGCCGGCCCTGGGTCGACCACGACAGCTGGGAACTCGTCGACGAGGCCAGCGAGGTCGCCGAGCCGCGACGTCGGCGCGCTGCTGCTCGACGCCGACGCCGACGAGCTCAAGGACACCCGCAACGCGCAGCTCACCACGTTCGTCTCGAGCCTGATGGTGCTCGACGCCGTCGAGCGGCTCGGCATCGAAGCGAACGTCTGCGCCGGGCACAGCCTCGGCGAGTACACCGCGCTGGCCGCCACCGGTGCGCTCGGGTTCGACGAGGGCGTCGTGCTCGTGACCGAGCGGGCTGCGGCGATGCACGATGCCGGCTCGCGACCAGCGTCGGCACGATGGCTGCGGTGCTCGGCCTCGACGACGACCAGGTCGAGGTCGCCTGCAACCTCGCCGACGCCGACGTGTGGGTCGCCAACTTCAACGCGCCCGGCCAGGTCGTGATCGCCGGGGAACCCGACGGCCGTCGACGAAGGCCGGGTGCTCACGCCAAGGAACTCGGCGCCAAGCGGGTCATGCCCCTCGCAGGTCGTCGGGTGCGTTCCACACCACGTTCATGGCGCCGGCCCGCGACCGGCTCCGCGATGCGATCGCCGTCGCCGACATCCGCGACGCCGACATCCCCGTCGTGCTCCAATGTCGACGCCAAGGCCCACGACCGGGGGCCGACTGGGGTCCGTTGCTGTCGGCCCAGCTGTCGAGCCCGGTTCGCTGGAAGCACTGCCTG
This sequence comes from uncultured Acidimicrobiaceae bacterium, assembly GCA_963827775.1. GTDB lineage: Bacteria > Actinomycetota > Acidimicrobiia > Acidimicrobiales > Ilumatobacteraceae > Ilumatobacter. The sequence continues at coordinate 155,667 of CAWHCI010000006.1, forward strand.
CAGACCATGTCGACGCACGGCGTGACCGACTTCGCCGAGCTCGGACCCGGCGGGGTGCTCACCGGCATGGCCAAGCGCAGCGTCGACGGCGCCCGCACGATCTCGGTCGCCACGCCCGACGATCTCGACAAGCTCCTCGACCTGGATCGCCGTCGAGACGGCTGCGCCGGCGCCCGAGATGCGAAGGCGAGCACCTCTTCGTCGCCGAACGTGTCGTGGTGTCACCGGCGGCCGGCATCTTCTCACCCGCTCCGACTCGAACCCGGCGCGGCGATCCAAGTGGGTACGGTGCTGGGGCACGTCGGCGAGCACGAGGTCCGCTCGCCGTTCCAGGGGGCACTGCAGAACTACATCGCCGTCGACACCGAGCGTGTCACGTCGCGGCAACCGATCGCCTGGCTGCGAACCAGCTGAGGAGGACAACATGCCAGCAATTCGCGAAGGCGCCCGCGGCGCCGTCATCTCGGGATGGGGCACCTCGCTGCCCGAGAAGGTGCTCACCAACGACGAGTTGGCGGCCACGATGGACACGAGCGACGAGTGGATCCGATCGCGCACCGGCATCGCGCGAGCGCCACGTCGGCGGCACCACCATCGGGCTCTCGATCGAGTCCGGGCGTCAGGCGTTGGAGATGGCGGGGCTCGACCCGTCACGGATCGATGCCCTGCGTGCTCGCGACCACCACCCCCGACAAGCAGTGGGGTTCCGTCGGCGGTCGTCGCAGCACGAACTCGGGCATGCGCTGCGGTGCGGTCGACGTCAACGCCGCCTGCTCGGGATTCATGTACGGGCTGGTCACGGCCCACGGGCTCATCGCCATGGGCGCCGATCGAGTGCTCGTGATCGGCACCGACAGCCTGTCGCGGATCACCGACTACGACCGATCGAGCGACCGCTCCGCTGTTCGGCGACGGCTCGGGCGCGGTCGTGCTCGAGAGCGTCGACGGCGACGGCGAGCTGCTCGGTTGGGATCTCGATGCCGACGGGTCGGCGCTGGGGATTCTGCAGGCCGAGGTCGGCGGCTACATCGAGATGGAGGGCAAGGAGGTGTTCCGTCGGGCGGTCCGACTGATGGTCGACTCCGCCGAGAAGTCGATGGCACACGCCGGCGTCACGATCGACGACATCAAGTTGATCGTCCCGCACCAGGCCAACATCCGGATCATCCAGGCTGCCTGCGACCGGTTCGGCATCCCGATCGAGCGCGCCTCCGTCGTGATCGAACACACGGGCAACACCTCGTCGGCCATCGATCCCGCTCGCGCTCGCCGATGCGCTCGACCGCGGCAGGGTCGAGCACGGCGACCTGTTGCTGCTCGTCGGCTTCGGCGGCGGCATGACGGCAGCCAGCTGCGTCCTGCGATGGGGCGGGGATGCCCAATGACCGATTCGACCGGCGAGCCTCGCGTCGTGCTCGTCACGGGTGGCTCACGGGGCATCGGCCTGGCCTGTGCGGAGCGATTCAAGTCACTCGGCGACCACGTCGCCGTCACCTACCACTCGTCGCCGCCGCCCGAGGGCTTCTTCGGCGTCAAGTGCGACGTCACCGACACGGAGCAGGTCGACGCGGGCATTCGCGTCCGTCGAGGAGCAGTTCGGGGGGCCGGTCGAGATCCTCGTCTCGAACGCCGGCGTCACTCGCGACGGGCTGCTGCTCCGTATGAGCGAGGACGACTTCGCCAGCGTCATCGACGCGAACCTCACGGCGTCGTATCGCGTCGCCAAGCGTGCCGCACGAGGCATGCTCAGGGCGCGCAAGGGCCGGATCGTGCTGATGTCGTCGGTGGTCGGCCTGCTCGGCGCCGCCGGTCAGGTCGAACTACGCCGCCTCGAAGTCGGGGCTGGTCGGCCTCGCGCGGTCACTCGCCCGCGAGCTCGGGTCACGCGGCATCACGGTGAACGTGGTCGCCCCCGGTCCCGTCGAAACCGACATGACCGCCGCGCTGGGCGAAGAGCGCCTCGAGGCGATCGTCTCCGTGGTGCCGCTCGAACGAGCCGCACGGCCCGACGAGATCGCCGGAGCGGTGGCATTCCTGGCCTCCGCGGACGCCGCCTACATCACCGGCGCGGTACTGCCGGTCGACGGCGGCCTCGGCATGGGTCACTGACCCGGCACTCTCGGTCCCTAGACTGAGCACGTCACAAGCAACAAGGAGACATCCGTTGGATCAAGAACTGTTCGCCCGCTTCCGGAAGTGCGCCGTCGAGGTGCTCTCGGTCTCGGAAGACCAAGTCACGTCGGACGCCAAGTTCGGCGACGACCTCGACGCTGACAGCCTCGACCTCGTCGAACTCGTCATGGCACTCGAGGAGGAGTTCGGGGTCGAGGTTCCCGAGGAAGAACTCGAGGGAATCGAGACCGTGGGCCAGGCCTACGAGCTCGTCTCCAACAAGCTCTGACGGCGCGCCCGCTCCGGCGGGCGGATGCGAAAGGATCGGTATGAAGGGTCTAGGTCGCCGGGTCGCGATCACTGGCTACGGTGTCGTGGCTCCCTGTGGGCTCGGCAAGGACGAATTCTGGGCGGGCCTGCTGGGGCCGGGTCTCAGCGGCGTCGACAAGGCGACGGTGATCGAACCGTGGGACTCGTCGCCGTACTACCAAACGCCGAAAGAGGCGCGACGGGCCGACCTCAGCGAACAGTTCGCCATCGCAGCCGCGACCGAGGCGATGGAGCAAGCCGGCGACCTGGGTCTCGATCCGGCCCGGATCGGAACGATCTTCGCCACCGGCGTCGGCGGCATCCACACGCTCGAGGAACAGGTCGGCGTTCGCATCGCCAAGGGCGAGCGGCGGGTCTCGCCGTTCCTCGTGCCGATGATCATGGCCAATGCGCCCGGCGCCGCCATCTCGATGCGATTCGGTCTCCAGGGACCCAACGAGACGATCTGCACCGCGTGCGCGGCGGGCACCCACGCCCTCGTCTACGCGGCCCGCACGATCTCGTGGGGACTGGCCGACGCCGTGGTGTCCGGTGGGACCGAGCACGCGGCCACGATCACCGCACTCGCCGGCTTCGGCAACATGACGGCACTGTCGAGCACGGGCGTGAGCCGTCCGTTCGACACCGACCGCGACGGCTTCATCATGGGCGAGGGCTCCGCGGCGTTCGTGCTGGAGGAATGGGACCACGCCGTCTCCCGAGGTGCCGACATCGTCGGCGAGATCGTGGGTGGCGGCAGCAACGCCGATGCCTACCACATCACGGCGCCGTCACCCGGTGGCGTCGGCGCGATCGCGTGCATGAACCTGGCACTCGACGACGCCGAACTGAGCCCGGGCGACATCCGGCAGATCAACGCGCACGGAACGAGCACCCCGCTCAACGACGCCTCCGAGGCCGCCGCCGTGTCCGCGGTGTTCGCCGACAACTCGGTTCCCGTGGTGTCGACGAAGGGGGTCACCGGTCACGCCCTCGGGGCAGCCGGCGCACTCGAGGCCGCGGCCGTGCTGTTGTCGTTCGAGCATCGCCAGATCCCGCCGACCGCCAACACGAAGGTGTTGAGTGACGAGATGACGATCGATGTCGTCATGGGTGAAGCGCGCGACTGGGAGCCGGGTCCGACGCTGTCGAACAACTTCGGCTTCGGCGGCCACAACGGCTCGATCATCCTGTCTCCCGTCTGATTCGGCGTTCGCTGCGTTCCGGTCCGCAGCGAGCCTGCGGATCAGGCGGAGGCGAGGACGAACATGAGATCGCACTCTGCGGCGACCTCGCCGTCGAGCAGGGCACGGCCGCTGCCCTTGCCGGCCCGCGCCGACAGGCGACCCATCTCGCACTCGAGCACCAACTCGTCACCCGGCCCCACCTGACGACGGAATCGGGCACGGTCGAGCCCACCGAACAACGGCAGCTTGCCAGCGAATCGTTCGTCGTCGAGCACCGCCAGCGCGCCCACCTGCGCGATCGCCTCGCACATCAACACGCCCGGCAGCGTCGGACGCCCCGGGAAGTGTCCGGCGAAGAACCACTCGTCGCCCGTCAGCCGCCAGCGCCCACGCGCCGACTGCCCCGGCACGATCTCCATGATCTCGTCGACGAACAGGAACGGGGGCCGATGTGGCAAGAAGTCCTCAGGGCGCACACCACGGACTGTAGGCGAGTTGAGCCGGATCCCGGCCGACCACACCCCGTGCTCGTGAGGCCACGGCCACGTTGAGCAGCAGTTCTCCCCCGACTCTCACGCCAGGCTCAAGGAAACGTCGATATCCTTGCAATCTGGTCACACAGAGCGTTATCCTCCCCACAGACCGTTTGTCCCAGGTCGGAAGGAGGCAACCATGCACTACGTCATGCCGTGCTGATCTCAGCAGTATTTGAACGATGTCCGACGCGGTGCGTGGCCGTGGGTCATCTCACGGGCGGTCGGCACCGACCGTGAGCCACAACCCCCAGCGCTGTGCCGGGATCGGACCGTCACCATGACGTTCGACTCCGCCGAGTCGACCACATGACGAAGCGAGGGCCTTCGGGCCCTCGTCTCGCGTCCCGCCCCCGAACGGATCGGTGAGCGAGCCCTAGGCGACGTCGATCGCGCGTCGGACCTCGGCGACGTAGTCGCCGACCGCGTCCGGCCCCGACTCCATCAATCGCCGCACCATCGACGCACCCTGGATGACGCCGTCGGCGACGCGGGTCGCCTGGTACGCCTGCTCGGCGTCGGACACGCCGACACCGACCAGCACCGGCACGTCGGTGACCCGCTTCAGGCGGGCGGCCAGCTCGGTCGCCGTCGACGCGAGCGTCGCACGCTCCCCGGTCACGCCCAACAACCCCACCGAGTAGAGGAACCCCCGAGCGCGAGCCGCCACCAACGGGAGTCGAGCATCCGGCGCCGTCGGCGCTGCGAGCATCACGGTCTCGACGCCCTCGTGATCGGCTGCGCGGCACCACGGTTCCGACTCCTCGAGCGGCAGGTCGGGGAGGATGCACCCCGACACCCCGGCCTGAACCAGACGATGCGCGAACCGTCGATGCCCGTCGTGGTGCACGAGGTTGTAGTACGTCATCACGAGGAGCGGGATGCCGACGTCGAGGCCCGGTACCTCGTCGAGGACCGCGGCGGGTGTCGCACCCGCTTCGAGCGCCGCCTGTGACGCCTGCTGGATCACCGGGCCGTCCATCACCGGATCGGAGAACGGCACGCCGATCTCGACGGCATCGGCACCCTCGGCGGCGGCAGCCCGGATCGCCTCCTGCCAACCCGGGTACCCTCCGGTGATGTAGGGAACGAGCAGCTTGCGACCGTCGGACCGTTTGGCACGGAACTCGGCCTCGAGCCGACCGGTCACGACGAACCCTCGAGCATCCCCATCATCTGTTCGACGTCCTTGTCGCCGCGCCCGGACAGGTTCACGAGCACGGACTGACCCTGCAGCGACGTGGCCTCCCGGCGGAGCCATGCGATCGCGTGCGCACTCTCGAGTGCCGGGATGATGCCCTCGGTCTCGGACAGCACCCGGAAGGCGTCGATCACCTCCGCGTCGGTGACGTTGGGGTACTCGGCCCGGCCGATCGCGGCCAGATACGAGTGCTCGGGCCCGACCCCTGGGTAGTCGAGCCCCGCCGAGATCGACACCGCCTCCTCGACCTGCCCCACCTCGTCCTGCATCAGGTTGCTCCGCATGCCGTGCACCACGCCGGGCGAACCGTGGCCGATCGCCGCGCCACCGGCCGGTTCGACCCCGATCAATCGTGTTGCCGGTTCGTCGACGAACCCGGCGAAGATGCCGATCGCGTTCGAGCCACCACCGACGCACGCCACGACGGCGTCGGGCGGCGCACCCAGCAGTTCGAGGCATTGGGCGTGCGCCTCGTCACCGATGATGCTCTGGAATTGCCTCACCATGTGGGGGTACGGATGCGGGCCGACGACGGATCCGAGGCAGAAGTGCGTGTCGGCGACCGTGGCGACCCAGTGGCGCATCGCCTCGTTGACCGCGTCCTTGAGCGTGCGGCTGCCGCTCTCGACCGATTCGACCTCGGCGCCGAGCAGTCTCATCCGGAACACGTTGAGGGCCTGGCGTTCCACATCGACGGCACCCATGTACACCTTGCACTCGAGACCCATCAGCGCGGCGGCCGTCGCGCTGGCGACCCCGTGTTGGCCGGCGCCGGTGTCGGCCACGATGCGCTTCTTGCCCATTCGCTTGGCGAGCAATGTCTGCCCGATGACGTTGTTGATCTTGTGTGAACCGGTGTGGTTGAGGTCTTCGCGCTTGAGGATGAGACGGAACCCGAGTTCGGCGCCGAGGTTGTGACACTCGGTCAGGATCGAGGGGCGTCCGGAATAGCCGGCGTGGGTCGCTGCCAACTCGGTGCGGAACCCCGGATCGTTCCAGGCCTCGTCGAAGGCTGCTTCGAGTTCCTGGCAGGCGGGCACCAGGGTCTCGGGCACGAACCGTCCACCGAACTCGCCGAAGCGACCGGTCGCGTCGGGCGGAGCGGTCAACGAGACCGAGGCGTCGGTCATGTGGTGCTCACTCGTCGCCCCAGTCGTACGGGAGTTCGTCGGGACCGAGGTACGGCGTCGGTGCCGCTGCCCGGGCGTTGGCGATGAAGCGGCGCACCTTCGTCGGGTCCTTGCGACCTGGCGAGGTCTCGACCCCTGTCGCCACGTCGACGCCCCACGGTTCGACGATCTCGATCGCATCGGCCACATTGTCGGGATCGAGCCCGCCCGCGAGGATCAGCCGCACGCTGTCGGGGACGTCGGAGGCCAGCCGCCAGTCGAACAGCTTCCCCGAACCCGGGCTCGGCGCGTCGAGGTGCACCAGGTCGGTGCCGTACTGGTCGGCCTCGGGAAGGCTCGGCTCGTCGGAGCCGAACGCCTTGATCACCCATTGGATGCTGCCGCTCACCTCGATCGCCTGCTCCTTCGTGCCCCCATGGAGTTGGACGGCCTTGACATTGGCGCGGTGGGCGGTCTCGATGACCCGGCCCGGGAGCTCATCACGGAAGACACCGACGGTCAGTACCTCGGGCGGCAGCCGACGAGTGATGTCGTACACCGTCTGAGCAGCGACCTGCCGAGGCGACGGGGCGAAGATGAACCCGACCGCGTCGGCACCCATGGCGACCGCGAAGAGCGCGTCGTCCTCGTTGGTGATGCCGCAGACCTTCACGAACATTCGGGCACGACTCTACGACCTGTGCTGCTCAACCGCGTGGTCCGTTCGGGATCGGGTACCGGGCACCCGATCGGGTCACCAGCTGATCTCGATCTCGATCTCGCTGTCGTCGCCGCCGACCTCGATCTCGACGTTCATCGTCACGTCATCGGGAACCTCGACGTGGTATCGCAGCCCCTCGCGGACGAACTCGACCTCGTTGTGACGCGACAGGCTGTCGGCGAGTCGGCGCAACCAGGACGCGGCATCCTCGCGCCGCAGTCGTCGCTCACGTTCGATCTCGAGCAGTTCCATGATCACTCCTCTACTTGACGGGTGCCGGGACGGTTCGCACCGACCTCGACGGTACCGAGCGCCATGGTCGCCGAACAGAGCCGACCGGACCCATCGCGCACGAGCGCGCGCAGGTTCCGCTGCGCCCGCCTCAGCCGATCAACGCGGCGATCGCCGACGCGGGATCGTCGGCGGTGACCAGGGCCTCTCCCACGAGCACCGCGTCATACCCCGCCGACTCCAGGGAGCGGGCATCGTCGGGACCGCGGACGCCCGACTCGGCCACCTTCACGACGCCGTCCGGAATCGACCCTCCCATCCGGATCGCCCGCTCGTGATCGACCTCGAACGTGACCAGGTCGCGCTGGTTCACGCCGACGAGCGTGGCGTCGGCCGCCATGGCGACCTCGAGTTCGTGTTCGTCGTGGATCTCGACGAGCACATCGATCCCGAGGTCCGTGGCCAGGGCATGAAGGTCGACGAGCTCGCCGTCGTCGAGCGCTGCGGCGATGAGCAGGACGCAGTCGGCCCCCATGAGCCGGGCGTCGACGACGTCGAGGGCCGACACGGTGAAGTCCTTGCGCAGCACCGGCAGGCTGCAGGCCGCACGGGCGGCGCGCAGATCGTCGGCCGACCCGCCGAAGAACTCGTCGGTCGGTGAGCACCGACAGGCACGAGGCCCCGCCGGCCTCGTACGCGCCGGCCATCACGGTCGGGTCGAGATCCCGTGAACAGATCACCCTTCGACGGCGAACGACGCTTGATCTCGCTGATGACGGCCAGACGGTCGGTGGCGATCGAGCGCCGTCGCGGAAACGGCCGCGTCGGTGGACATGCACGGGCATCGGCGACGAGCCCGTCGAGCGAACGGTCGTCGGCCGCCGCGACTTCTCGGTGCCGGTGCGAGGATCGTGTCGAGGTAGGTCGCCATGCGCCGCGCCGGGTCAGAAGCCGAGGCGGTCGCCGATCGCGCCGATGAGTTCGTCGATCGGTACCCGTACCTGTTCCATCGTGTCGCGGTCGCGAACGGTGACCGCTCCGTCGTCGAGCGAATCGAAGTCGACGGTCACGCACAGCGGAGTACCGATCTCGTCTTGGCGGCGGTACCGCTTGCCGATCGACTGCGTCTCGTCGAAGTCGACCAGGTAGTGCTCGCTGACGAGGCGTGCGGACCTCGTGGGCCAGCGGCAGCAGGGTGTCCTTCTTCGACAACGGCAGCACGGCGACCTTGTACGGCGCGAGTCGCGGATGCAACCGGAGCACCGTCCTGGTGTCGTCGTTCGAGTTGCTCTTCGTCGTAGGCCGCGAGCAGGAACGCCGCCATCGTGCGCGTGGCGCCCGCTGCCGGCTCGATCACGTACGGGACGTACCGTTCGTTGGTCTGTGGATCGAGGTAGTCGAGGCGCTCGCCGGACGCGGCAGCGTGCGCCTTGAGGTCGAAATCGGTCCGCTGCGCGATGCCCTCGAGCTCGTCGAACCCCCACGGGAAGCGGAACTCGACGTCGGACGTGCCGGTCGAGTAGTGCGACAGTTCATCGTCACCGTGGGCCCGCAGCACCAGCATGTCGGAGGGGATTCCGAGCTGGATGTACCAGTCGAGGCGTTCGTTGCACCAGTACTCGTACCACCGCTGGCTCTCATCGGGGTGCACGAAGAACTCCAACTCCATCTGATCGAACTCGCGCGTCCGGAAGATCCAGTTCTGCGGGGTGATCTCGTTGCGGAAGCTCTTCCCGACCTGCGCGATGCCGAACGGCGGTTTCTTGCGGGCCGTCTGGAGGACCTGCGTGAAGTTCGTGAACATGCCCTGAGCGGTCTCGGGACGGAGGTACGCGTCGGCCCCGGCACCCTCGACCGGGCCGGCCTGCGTCTTGAACATCAGGTTGAACTCGCGTGCCTCGGTGAACGAGTTCGTCGCGCCGCACTCGGGGCACGTGTCGGGGTCGTCGAGCTTGTCGAGACGGTGCCGTGTCTTGCAGTTGGTGCAGTCGACCAGGGGATCGGAGAAGTTGCCCAGATGGCCCGACGCTTCCCACACCTGCGGCGGGCCGAGCACGGCAGCGTCGATGAGCACGACGTCGTCGCGCTGCTGCACCATCGAGCGGATCCACGCATCCTTCACGTTCCGGAGGAGCAACGACCCGAGCGGGCCGTAGTCGTACGTGGAACGGAAGCCGCCGTAGATCTCGGCCGACGGGTACACGAACCCGCGGCGCTTGCAGAGATTGACGATCTGGTCGAGCTCGGTGGCCGGCATAGGCACGCCAGGCTACGGCCGCGACCGACGGGTCATGCGGTGGGTCGTGCGGTGGGTTGTGCAGCAACTCGTGCGGAGGTGTGCCGCCGCGATCACTGCTTGGTGACCGGCGTCCAGAACATGATCGCGTTGACGAAGAGGTCCTTGGCCTCGTGGCGTCCGGCCGTGTTGTCGGTCACCACGACGGTGCTGACGACCTTGTCCGCGAACGTCTGCTTCTTCGCGTCCCAGAGTGGCCAGAGGAATCCGAGATAGCACGGCAACGCGTCGAGGATGTGCGCGATGCCCCGGCCGAACACGCTCCAACCCGAGCCCATCGGTTGGTTGGTCGCTTCCCGGACGAGCCGTTGGCTCAACACCCGGTCGCCGATGTCGTACCCGAGGTGAGCCCGCTGGATGATGAACCGGATCGAGGCGGCGACCGCGAACACGTAGCCGATCAGGATGAAGACGAACCCGATGTCGCCGACGATCGCCGCGAGCACGAAGGCCCCCACGTAGACGGGAAGGACCGCGATGGCCCTCAACACGTAGGCACCGACCCGATTGATCCACGGCGAGTACGAGCCCGTCGTCACCGGGACGGCGCCGCCGGGCGGTGGTGACGGCGGCGGTGGCGGCGGCGGAGCTGGTGGCGGGCGGTGGTGGTGGTGGTGTGTCCGTCATGTCGCCCGACCGTAGTTCGCGGTCGCCGACGAGATGTCGATCTGCGTTGCACCGGGCGTGAGCGCCACGCCTGTGGCACACTCACCTGCCGTGGAGACCGGCCGGCTGTTCGATCGGATCATCATCGCCGGGTGGAGCGATGCCGACGCTCCGACGCGGGGCGAGAACTCGATCTGGCGCGCATCGACCGACGTCACGACCGACGAGACCCAGTGCGTGAACAGTGCGACCCGACACCTCGCCACGAAGGCGCTCGTCGATGAGTTGACCGGCACCTCCGGCCGGAAGGTCTTCCTCGGTTTCGACTTCCCGTTGGGTTTCCCGGCGGGCTTCGCACGCCGTCTCGTCGGGCCGACCGCCAACTGGCGTGCGGTCTGGACGGCTGTCGACGACGCCGTGGTCGACGGCGAGGACAACGGCAACAACCGATACGACGCCGGCGCCGCACTGAACACACGAGCGGGCATGTCCCCGGGACCGTTCTGGGGGTGCCCGCCCGACGAGGACCACGGCTCGGTCCGCCCGACGAAACCGCAGACGTTCGCCGGGCTGCCCGAGTTCCGGATCGCCGAACAGCGGCTGGCCAACCGTGGCGTCTCGACGCCGACCGTCTGGCAACTGCACGGCGACCTGGCGGCAGGCGGCCGTGCGCTCCTCGGCATGCCGCTCGTCCGTGCGCTCGCCGAACGATCCGGGCTCGCCAAGCGCGTCCGGCTCTGGCCGTTCGAGACCGGTATCACCGAGACCCCGACCCGAGGTTCGGGGACGCGGTGGTGGTCGGCGAGATCTGGCCGTGGAGCTACGAACTCGATCCGCGGGCCCACGCACTTCCCGGTGCCGCCAGGGCGATCAGCACGGCGCACCATCTCGCTGCGCTCGACCGCGAGGGGAAGCTCGGTTCGCTCTTCGCTCCCCCCGTCCGCGAGGACGATCTGCTGGTCGTCGAGCGCGAGGAGGGCTGGATCCTCGGCGCCTGACCGGGTGGCTCAGTGGTGCTCGAACATCGCCACGGCTTTCAGCCGACGCTCGATGTGGTGCTCGAGCGCCCGGGTCGCCAGCGCGCCGACCTCGTGCGTGGCCGGTGAGTCCTCCAGCGTCAACGCCTGGTTCAAGCGGCCCCCGAGGATGTCGCGCATGATCGCCAGTGCGGCGGGGCTGATCGATGCACCGCTCCGGCACGCCCGGCAGAGTGTGCCGCCCTCGTTGAGGTCGAACGCGACCAACGCCGTCGCCGGTTCCGACTCGCCGCACCTGACACAGGCGTCGAGGAGTGGTTCGAGACCTTCGGCCGCGAGCAGCTTCCAGTAGAAGGCCGACACGTTGAGCGGGGCCGGGCGCTCCGCGATCGTGCGGAGCACACCGACCGCCATCCGATACAGCCGAGGGTTGGGCTCACGCTCCATGCCCAGTTGGTCGACCGCTTCGAGTGCGGCCATCGCCTGCGAGGCCCGGTCGAGGGTGGACAGCAGTGGGGCGAGCGGCTCGACCGACTCGGCTTGGCTGACGATGTCGAGGTCGCGCCCGCGGTAGAGCAGGAGCCGGACGTGGCTCATCGGCTCGAGCCGTGCGCCGAACTTCGACTTCGTCTTGCGCACCCCCTTGGCGACGGCTCGGACCTTGCCGTTCTCCTCCGTCATGAGCACGACGATCCGGTCGGACTCGCCCAGCTTGTAGGTGCGGAGGACGACGCCGATGTCGCGATACAGCTCCTTCATTCGTCGAGTCCGCCGAATCGGCGCCGACGGTTGGAGAAGTCGTTGATCGAGTTCGACAGATCGTCGACACCGAGCTCACCCCAGGCCACCGGCAGGAACACCAGCTCCGCGTACGCCAACTCCCACACCAGAGACGGCGGCAGCTGCGTCGGCGGGCCGAGGACCACGACGAGATCGGGCTCGCAGTCGGCGGGATCGTAGAGCACCGAGGCGACCGTGGCCTCGTTGACCTCGTCGCCGGGGTCGAGCCGGCTCATGGCGTCGGCGAATCGCTGCCGCCCGTCACCGCACGGATCCACGATCACCTCACAGTCACCCACCGTGCGACGCCAGGGAGCGAGGTCGGCACCTCCCGGCTCGCTGCCGGGCTCGTAGGCCCGCAACGTCAACCAGGGCACACCGAGTGCACCGCAGAGCCGGCCGAGCGACTCGACGCGCTGGTCCCACGCCTCGTCGCTCAACACGGACCAGTCGTGCAGCGTGCCCCCGACCACGAGGACGTGACGGAGCGACGAGTTGTTCACCTGGATGCCCGACACGTCGGCCGCCGTCTCCATGTCCCCATTCTCCCACGTCCCCGCTCGCTAACGTGGACGCTCTGTGACGAGCATCCACCGCCCCCTGCACGTCGCGTGCATCATGGACGGCAACGGCCGCTGGGCCGGCCACCGCGGGCTCCCACGCACCGCCGGACACACCGAGGGCGAAGAGAACCTCGCACGCCTCGTGCGGGTCGCCGTCACCCGCGAGATCGGCTGGCTGACCGTGTTCGGCTTCTCCACCGAGAATTGGGTCCGCCCACGGGCGGAGGTCCGCCACATCCTCGGGCTGCACGAGAAGCTGTTCGGCCGCGTCGCCGAATTGAACGAGCTCAACGTTCGGATCCAGTGGATCGGCCGACCGTTCGACAGCCCGTCGGCCCGCACCCCGAAGTACGTGCAACGTGCGATTCGCAAGGCGATCGCCGACACCGCCGGCAACACGGGCATGGTGCTGACCGTCGCGTTCGACTACGGCGGGCGGACCGAACTGATGTCGGCCGTCCGCGCCGCCCGCGCAGCCGGTGAGACGATCAGCCCCGAGTCGGTGAATGCACACCTCTACCTGCCGGACGTGCCGCCGGTCGATGTGCTCGTCCGCACGAGCGGCGAGCAGCGCGTGTCGAACTTCCTGCTCTGGCAGAGCGCCGGCTCGAAGATCCACTTCACCGACACGGCGTGGCCCGACTTCGACGCCGCCGACCTCGACGCCGCGATCGCACTCGTGCGATGAAGTGACCTCGATGAGCCGTTCCGCATGAGCGAGGCCACCGACCGGGCGCTCGCGGCGCTCGACCACGTGACGTCCTCGCTGCCGGCGGCCGAGGATCGGCCCGGCCAGCGTGACATGGCCGAACACGTCGCCGGATCGATCGAACTCGGCCGCCACCTCGTCGTGCAAGCCGGAACCGGCACGGGCAAGACACTCGCGTATCTCGTGCCGGCGATCACGTCCGGGAAACGGACCATCGTGGTGACCGCGACCAAGGCGCTGCAGGACCAGCTCGCCACGAAGGACCTCCCGTTCATCGCCGGCGAGCTGGCGGAGCGGGGCATCGACATCGACTGGGCCGTGCTCAAGGGGCGGAGCAACTATCTCTGCCTGCAGCGCCTCCGCGAAACCAGCGACCCGGCGCAGGCCCAGCTGGAACTCGACGACATGTCGGCGATCACGAAACTCGAGGTCAAGAAGCTCGGCGAGTGGGCGGCGACCACGTCGACCGGTGATCAGGCCGAACTCGACTGGAATCCGGGCGACACCTCCTGGCGGGCGGTGAGCGTCGGTTCCGACGAGTGCCCCGGTGCCGACCGATGCCCGATGGGTCAGGAGTGCTTCGCCGAGCAGGCCCGGCGCCGCGCCCAGGTTTCCGACGTGGTCGTGGTGAACACGCACCTCTACGGCCTGCACGTCGGCAGCGGCGGCGCGATCCTGCCCGAACACGACGTCGTGGTGTTCGACGAGGCACATGTGCTCGAAGACATCATGAGCGACACCGTCGGCGTGCAGATCGCCCCCGGGCGGTTCGTGACCGTCAGCGCCACCGTGCGCCGGTTCCTCGACGATCCCCAGCTGGTGGGCTCGATCGCCGACCTGGCATCGGTGCTCCGCGATGCACTCGCCCCCGTTGCCGGACAGCGCCTGCCGACACCATTGCCACCCGACATCGTCGAGGCGCTCCGCGATGCACAGTTGCGCTTGACCCGCGTCGGCGAGGCCGTGCAGAAGATCGAGACTGCGGTCGAGGACGCCCAGCAGCGCAAGCTCCGAGCCCAACGCATGATCACCCGATCGATGGAATCGGTCGAGGCGGCGTTGGCCGCGAGCACCGACACGGTGCCGTTCGTGTCGGGCAGCCGCGACCATCCGAGACTCGAGATCGCGCCGCTCGATGTCGGGCCGACCATGCGATCGGGCGTGTGGGAACAGCACACGGCGATCCTCACGAGCGCGACGATCCCGGCGTCGCTCTGGCGCCGGGTCGGGCTCGACCCCGACCGCAGCAGCGAGGTCGACGTCGGGAGCCCGTTCGACTACGAACAGCAGGCGATCCTGTACTGCGCGATGCACCTTCCACCGCCGAAATCGCCGACGTTCCGCGACTCGGTCGCCGACGAGCTGATCGCCCTGATCGGAGCCGCCGGAGGGCGCACGCTGGCGCTGTTCACGAGCTGGGCGGCCATGGACGCGGCCGTCGAGGCCGTCCGCGACGAGGTCGACGTGCCGATCCTCACGCAACGCGACCTCCCGAAGCCGGCCCTCGTCCGTCAGTTCGCCGGAGTCGAACGAGACCTGCCTGTTTGCGACCACCGGTCTCTTCCAGGGCGTCGACGTGCCGGGCGAGACGCTCTCGCTCGTCATCATCGACAAGCTGCCGTTCCCACGGCCGGACGACCCGCTCCTCTCCGCCCGCCGCGAACAACTCGGGCCGACCGCCTTCGCCGAGATCGACGTGCCCAGGGCGGCCACCCTCCTGGCTCAGGCCTCGGGGCGCCTGATCAGGACGGCGACGGACCGCGGCGTGGTCGCGGTGCTCGACTCGCGCCTCGGCAACGCTCGGTACCGCTGGGACATCATCCGGGCCCTCCCTCCGATGAAGCGCACTCGCGATCGAGGCGACGTGGAGGACTTCCTGCGCTCGATTCGGGACGCGTAGCGTTCCGGCATGGACGCGCACCCGCTCGTACGACTCGACATCGCCGACGGCGTCGCCACCATCACGCTCGACTCGCAGCACAACCGCAACGCGTTGTCACGCCGCCTCGTCGCCGAGCTGGGGTCGTGCCTCGACGATGCGGAGGCGTCGGATGCGCGGGTGATCGTGCTGCGCCACGACGGTCCGGCCTTCTGTTCCGGCGCCGATCTGAAGGAACGTGCCGCCGGCGACGGTCCGGGCGACTCGTCGCCGATGGTCGCGGTGATGCGCCGTCTGATGGACTCGGACCGTCCGACGATCGCGGCGGTCGATGGTGCCGTCCGCGCCGGCGGCATCGGGCTGATGACGTCGTGCGACCTCGTCGTCGTCCACACCGACGTCACGTTCGCCCTGACCGAGGTGCGGATCGGGGTCGCGGCGGCGATCATCTCGGTCCCGATCCTCCGACGAGTTCCGGCCGGCAAGATCGCGGCCGCGATGTTGACCGGCGAACCCTTCACGGCCGCCTCGGCGCGGGACATGGGCCTCGTCACCCATGTCGGCGACGACGTCGAGCGTGCCGTCGCGCAGCTGTGCACCGGCGTGCTCGCCGGTGCGCCGCGAGCCGTCGCTGCGACGAAACAGCTGCTGCACCGGGTGCCGGGGCTCGACCTCGACACCGCATTCGACGAGATGCGCTCGCTCAGCGACCAGCTGTTCCGTGGCCCGGACGCGGCCGAGGGGATGGCTGCGTTCCGCGAGAAGCGACCACCGGTCTGGCCGTCCTGAGCGCGTGCCGTGAGCTCAGGGGACGAGCCGGTACCCGATGCCGCGGGCCGTGACGATCAGCTCCGGGTCGTCCGGTTGGTCCTCGACCTTGAGCCGCAGCCGGCGTACGTGGGCGTCGACCAGACGCGAGTCACCGAGGTACTCGTACCCCCACACCCGCTCGAGCAGCTGATCACGCGACAGCACCGCACCCGCGTGATCGGCGAACTCGCAGAGCAGTCGGTACTCGGTCTTGGTCAGGCTGAGTTCCTCGCCCCGCTTCAGGACGATCCCCTGCTCACGCCGCAACTCGATGTCGCCGAGTTTCACCGACTTCGGGGAGGTCGTGCTCTCCAGCAGGTGGACGCGGCGGAGCAGCGCCCTGATGCGGGCGGCGAGTTCCTTGGGCACGACCGGCTTGGTGACGTAGTCGTCGGCGCCCGCTTCGAGACCAGCGACCATGTCGTGCGTGTCGGTCTGGGCGGTGATGATGATGATCGGCACGATGCTGTCGGCGCGCAACTCCCGACACACGTCGAAGCCCGACATGTCGGGCAGTCGCAGATCGAGCAGCACCAGGTCGACCTCGTGCTCACCGAACTGGACGAGACCGTCCGCGCCGTTGGCGGCCTCGTGCACGGTGTAGCCCTCGTCCTCGAGGGCCAGACGGAGCGCCAGGCGAATGCCGTCGTCGTCTTCGATGAAGAGCAGCGTGTTCACGGTCGGACCAGTGTGGCACGAATCTCGTCATCTGGGAAAAACGCCGCTATCCAGGGCTTTCGGGGTCGAGTTGGCCGGTTTCGTTACAGAAATCGCACACAGCGGGTGCGGTGCCGTCACATTCGCGCACGATCATGATGACTGTTCACGCTGCCCCGGTGAGGTACCTTCCTCCCCCTGGTGCCTCACCGGCAGCGTTGAAATCCCCACCGAGCGCCGTGTCGGCTCGTGGGCGATTCCGCCAGGTCGATCGTGTCACACTGATGCGCATGGCCCGCCGACGATCGCTGCCCCTCAGCACGCGGGTCACGCTGTTCTTCGGCGCGATGGTGCTGCTCGGCGGCATCGCACTCACGGTGGCGACGTTCTTCTTCGCCCGCAATTCGCTGCTCGATCAGCGGGTCATCACGGCACAGCAGGCGGCGATCGGACACGCCCAGGAGATCGAGAGCGTGCTCGACGGGGACGCCGAGGACATCAAGACCACCGTGCAGGACCTCGAGATCGAGAGCGACGGCTACGGTGCGCTGCTCACCGAGCCCCTCGTTCCCCGAACGCGACCGTGCGATCTTCTCGCGTCAGGGGCCGGCGCTCGGCGATCTCCCGGTCTCGCTGATCGAGACGGTGCTCGACGGCCAGTCGGGCCAGCAGGTGTTCGCGGACGCCGCCGGTGACACGTTCGTCGGCGTCGGCATCAACGTCAGGTCCTGGGACATCGGGTACATCGAAGCGGTACCACTCGAGACGACCGAGCGAACGCTGCGCATCCTCGCGACCGCACTGATCGTCGGTTCGATCCTCGCCACGATGCTCGCCCTGTTCTTCGGCTGTACGACGAGTCGACGGCTGCTGCGCCCGCTGTCGAACGTCGCCGACGCGGCCGGCGAGATCGCGTCCGGCACGCTCGGCGCCCGCCTCGACGAGGAGAACGACCCCGACCTGAACCGCCTCGCCGGTTCGTTCAACGAGATGGCCGACGCCGTCGAGGAACGGATCAACCGTGAGCAACGATTCGCGTCCGACGTCAGTCACGAGCTGCGCTCGCCGATCACCGCGCTCACCGCCGCGATCGAGGTGCTCGACGCCCGGCGCGACGAACTCAACGAACGAACCCAGCAGGCACTCGACGTGGTCGTCGGGCAGATCCGACGCTTCAACGACATGGTGATCGACCTGCTGGAGCTGTCCCGCATCGACGCCAACGCGACCGACATCAACCGCGAATCGGTCGACATCGTCGAGCTCTGCGATCGGGTGTCGCAGCGATACGGATACGGCGAGCTGCCGATCGAGGTGCACCGACGGGCCAAGCGACAGGCCTCGCTCGACCGGCTCCGGTTCGAGCGCATCCTCGGCAACCTGCTCGACAACGCGACCGCCCATGGCGGCGGCCCCGTCCGCATCGCCATCGAACCGTCGCCGGTGAAGCGCTGCGTGCAGATCGCCGTCGAGGACGCAGGGACCGGGTGTGGCGGCGGGTGAACGCACGCGGATCTTCGAGCGGTTCGCCCGCGGGAGCGCAGCGCGCAACCGGATCGGCACCGGGCTGGGCCTGGCACTCGTCGCCGAGCACTCGCTCGCGCTCGGCGGCGAGGCGTGGGTCGAGGACCGACCGGGTGGCGGCGCCCGGTTCGTCGTGCGTCTGCCGACGGAGGACGGCTGATGAGCACACGTCTCGCCCTCTGCGTCGCGGCGCCGTCATTGCTGCTGGTCGCGTGTGCGATCCCCACCGACGAGACGACCACGCCGCTCGACCCCGACGGTCTGCCGCCGGCGATCGTGAACACGACGACCACGCACGACCACCACGACCACCACGACCACCACGATCCCGCAACCGCCCGTGTCGGGAGACTCCTCGGTGGCGACCACCACGAGCAGCACCACCACGCTGCCACCGACGCTCACCGCACCCGTCGTGCTCTACTACACGATCGGTTCGACCGATGCCGTCCGTCCGCTCCAGCGGGAGCTCGCAGCCGATCCGACCCTGACCGAGCTGATCGCCCAACTGAGCTCGCCGCTGCCCGACGTGGCCGAACTGGGCCTGCGTAGTTCGGTCCGCCCCGATCTCATCGAGAGTGTCACGGTCGATCGCGGCACGGCGACGGTCGCGCTCAACCCCGGCGAACTCGACCGGATCTCCGACACGCCGCTCCGCCGTGCCATCGCGCAACTCGTGCTGACGCTGACCTCGTTCCGCACGCCGGATCAGGGCGCGATCGGAACGGTTCGTTTCGAGACCGACGGCGAGGGTTTCGCGGTCGACGTCCCGGCGTTCGGGGGCCAGAGCGACCCCGGCGAGCCACTGGCCTTCACCGACTTCGCGAGCCTCGTCGCGGGCACGAGTGCGTCGACGACCACCACGACCGAACCACCGACGTCGACCGAACCTCCGACCACCGCGGCCTGAGCCGAACCGCCGTCGCGGCGTCAGTAGCCCAGTCGCTCGATCCGGTCGGGTTTGCGCTGCCAGTCCTTGTCGACCTTCACCCGCAGCTCCAGGTAGACGCCCGTCGGGCATCTGCGCCCGGGCACGCTCACCGACCTCTTTGAGGATGCGGCCGCCCTTCCCGATGACCATGCCCTTCTGGCTGTCGCGCTCGACGACGATGTCGACACGGATCCGGGGCCACTCCCACTCGGTGACCCGCGTGGCGATCGAGTACGGCAGTTCGTCCCGCGTCACGGCGAGGAGCTGTTCGCGAACGAGTTCCGCGACGAATTGTTCCTCCGGCATGTCGCTGACCTCGTCGTCGGGAAAGTACCGCGGTCCGACCGGCAGCCGCGTCACCAGGTGATCGACGAGCGCATCGACACCGTCGCCCGATCGGGCCGACACCGGGAAGTACGCCTCGGCGCCCAGCGCTGACGCCGCCCCCAACATCGCCAGCACCTGCTCACGGCTCGCGATGTCGACCTTGTTGACGATGACGATCGCGCGCGGCATGTCGAGCCGGTCGGCGACCCATCGGTCACCGCTCCCGAACGATTTCGTCGCGTCGAGCACGAGACACTGCACGTCGACGTCCGCGGAGCTGTCGATCGCCGTGGCGTTGACGCGCTCACCGAGTGCCGAGACCGGCTTGTGGAGCCCGGGTGTGTCGACGAACACCAGCTGGACGTCGTCGCGGTTCAACACGCCCATGATCCGGTGGCGGGTCGTCTGCGGCTTGTCGGACACGATGCTGATCTTGCGGCCGCAGATGGTGTTGACGAGCGACGACTTGCCCACGTTGGGGCGACCGACGAACGCCACGAAACCCGATCGAGTCTCACCCATGGCGGCCGTCAGACCTTCGATGTGCGCCGTCGGACATTCGCACTGCCCCGTCAGACATTCGACATGCGATCCGACCAGAACGGTCGTCGCAACTCACGCTTGAGGATCTTGCCCGATCCGGTCTTCGGCAGCTCGTCCATCCACGAGAACGACCTCGGCAGCTTGTAGCCGGCGAGGTGCTCGCGGGCGTAGGCGGTGACGTCTGCCTCGTCGAGCTCCGATCCCGGGCGACGTCACCACGACGGCGTGCACGATCTCGCCCCACTCCTCGCTCGGGATGCCGAACACGGCCGCTTCGTAGATGTCGGGATGGTGTTCGAGCGCCGACTCGATCTCGGCCGGGTAGATGTTCATCCCGCCGGAGATGATCATGTCCTTCTTCCGGTCGCAGATGTACAGGAATCCCTCGTCGTCTCGATAGGCGATGTCGCCGACGGTCTGGAAGCCGTCGCGATGGTCTTCTTCGAACTTGTCGTGCTGCTTGTAGTAGTCGGCGAACACCGATGGCGACTTCACGTAGACCTCGCCCGTCGCGCCGGGTCCGGTGCCCGTGACGACGTTGCCCTCGTCGTCGTAGAGGCGGATCTCGACGAGCGGCGCCTCCTTGCCGCACGAGCCCGGCTTCCGCATCTGGTCCTCCGGTCGCAACACCGTGTTCACGCCGAGCTCGGTCGAGCCGTAGATCTCGAACAGCGACTCCGGCGGGAACGCCGCGACGTACTGTTGCTTCAGGGCGAAGCTCCACGGTGCCGCGTTGGCGATCATGACCCGCATCGACGAGCGGTCGTGGCGCTCCATCACCTCCGCCGACACGTTGCAGATCATCCGGATCGGCGTCGGTGCCGCGAACGTCGAGGTGCAGCGATACGTCTCGAGCAGGCGGAGCCAGTCCTCGGGATCGAACTTGTACTGGAGCACGATCGTCTGGCCCATCGCCAGCCCGATCGCCATGAAACCGCCCGGACCCGAGTGATACAGCGGGCCCGTGGTGAGATACACGTCGTCGGGCCGGTAGCCGACGTGCTGCAGCAGCGCGGCGGTCTGCTCGGGGTTCGCCCCCTGACGCCGGTACGCGCCCTTCGGCTTCCCGGTGGTGCCCGACGTGTAGATCATCGTCGCGCCCGCCGTGTCCTCACCGATGACCTCCGCCGGCGGCTCGGCCGACGCCTGCTCGATCAGGGGATCGCACGCCACCATGCCGTCGGGCGCCTCACCGTCGAAGACCAGCACGTGCTCGACCTTGGGCAGATCGTCGCCGATGCGTTCGAACAAGTCGGCGTGGGCGGCGTCGACGTAGACCAGCTCCGCATCGGAGTGATCGGTCACGTACGTCGCTTCCTCGTCGGACAGGCGGTAGTTCAGCGGCACCGCGGTCGAACCGATCTTCCGCGACGCGTTCACCATCTCGACGATGCCGATCGAGTTCTGTCCGCACCACACCACCTTGTCGCCGGCACCGACGCCATGGTCTCGCAGGACGTGTGCCAGCTGGTTGGCCCGTGCCTCCAGCTCGGCGTAGGAGCGTCGGCGAATGTCGCCACCACCACGGTCGTCGATCACCGCGGGCTTGTCGGGATGGTTCATCGCGTGAACCGTCAGCAGGTCGGGCATCACGTATTCGTAGCACGGGCCGCTTTCGTCGCCAGAGGTGGCAGGTGACAAGCTGGCGGCATGTCACCACGCACCATCAACGGCGCCGACGAACTCAAGGGTCTGGTCGGCGAGCACCTCGGTTACAGCCCCTATGTCGAGATCACGCAGGACCAGGTGAACCTGTTCGCCGATGCGACGGGCGATCACCAGTGGATTCACGTCGACATCGAAAAGGCCAACGCCGGTCCCTTCGGCGGCCCGATCGCGCACGGGTATCTGACACTGTCACTCGGCCCCGTGCTCTACCCGCAGGTCGTCTCGATCACCGGGTTCTCGATGGGCGTCAACTACGGCTGCAACAAGGTGCGCTTCCCCGCGCCCGTCATGGTCGGCGCCGAAGCTCCGTCTCGGCGTGAAGCTGCTCGAGGTGACCGACATCCCCGGCGGCGTGCAGACCGCGCTCGAGTTCACGTTCGAGTCGGAAGGCGGTTCGAAGCCGAATTGCGTCGCCGAGGTCATCTACCGCAGCTATCAATGAGGGAATCGGGGTCGCAGCAAGCTGCTCGGCGTGACGCGCCCGAGGTCAGCGGAACTGCGGCATCACGTCCTCGGCGAGCCGCTCCAACGTCTCGGTGTCGGGGTAGTCGCTGCACCACGGGATGAAGCCGCGGCAGCCCAGTTCGACGTAGGTGCGGATCTTCTCCGCGACCTGCTCGGCGGTTCCGACGAGGTTGTTGGCGCTCCACTCGTCGAACGGCTGGCCCCACACCGCCAGTGAACCTGCTGCTTCGACCTCGGCTTCCGTGCCACGGATGAACACCTCCGGTGACCAGGTCATCCGGATCTCGTCGGGATCGCGGCCGACGTCGGCGCAGTGCCGACGCAGGACGTCGCGCTTGTGCGCCCAGGTGTCGGGAGGCCCCCCGAAGTTGGAGCAATCGGCGTGTTCGGCGACCACCCGCAGCGTGAGCTGTTCGCCTCCGCCGCCGATCCAGATCGGCGGCGTCGGCTGCTGCAGCGGCTTCGGATCGCAATTCGCCCGCCGGAGTTCGTAGTAGCGACCCTTGAAGGTGGTCTCGGGCTCGGTCCACATCGACCGCACGATCTGCACGGTCTCCTCCAACATCCCGATGCGGTCCTTCGGCCTCGGGAAGTCGAAGCCGTAGCCGCGGTACTCGTTCTCGTACCACCCGGCGCCGATTCCCCAGTCGAGCCGACCACCCGAGATCACGTCGATGTTCGAGGTGATCTTCGCGAGCACTGCGGGGTTGCGGTAGCTGTTGCAGCCGACCATCTGACCGAGGCGGATCGTCTCGGTGCGTTGGCTGATCGCCGCCATCGTCGTCCAGCACTCGAACACCGCCTCCTGGGCGGGCCGCGGCACGTTGTGGAAGTGGTCGTAGACCCAGAGCGAGTCGTATCCGAGCCGCTCGGCGAGCTGCGCGATCTCGATCGCCCGGTCCCACTTGGCCGTGGCGCCGTCGAGCCTCGCCAGCTCCATCTTCCATCCCTGGGGGATGAATGCTCCGAACACGAAGTCTGGTCCCATCATGGTCGCCACGCTATGCGGTGGAGCAGACTGGGGCGATGTCTCCCGACCCGGTCCGACTCGATGCGACGCCCCTCGGCGAGTTCGTGTCGTCGTTCGCGGCCGAACGCCACTGCCCGACGCTGGCCTGGGGCGTCGTCCTCGGTGACACCCTGGCGGCGTCGGGAGCGGTCGGAGACGCGAACGAACACACGGTGTACCGGATCGCGTCGATGACGAAGAGCTTCTCCGCCGCAGCGACACTGCTGCTCCGCGACGACGGCGTCCTCCGTCTCGACGACCCGATCGCCGCGTACGCACCCGAACTCGCGGCGCTGGACCGGTTCGATTCGGCTCCGATCACGGTCCGAGACCTGCTCTCGATGACCAGTGGGTTGCCGACGGATGACGCGTGGGCCGATCGCCATCTCGACCTGACCGACGACGACCTCGATCGGATCCTGCGTGAGGGCCTGGTGTTCGCCCGCCCGACCGGGAACACGTTCGAGTATTCGAACCTCGGCTACGCATTCCTGGGCCGCGTGATCCACCGTGCGAGCGGGCGTCGCATCCAGGACGTGATCTCCGACCGCCTGCTCGCGCCGTTGGGCATGACCGCCACCACCTGGAACCGACCCGACCACGACGACTGGGCACGCCCGAAACGGTGGCTCGACGATCACGGAGGGCCCGAGGACGGCGGGTACGTGGACGAACTGGAGCCGCTCGGCGACGGCGTCATGGCAGCCATGGGAGGGATCTGGACGACGGTCGCCGATCTCGCGAGGTGGGTCGGCTGGCTCGACGACGCCTTCCCGGCCAGGGGCGACGCCGATACCGGGCCGCTGAGCCGCGCCTCCCGGCGGGAGATGCAGAGCGCCCAGCAGTACATCGGGTTCCGTACGATCGCCGGCGTGCGGGAGCCCTACTCGTATTGCTACGGCCTCGTGCTGGCCGACGACGGCGAACTCGGCCCATCCGTCACCCACGCGGGCGGGCTCCCTGGCTACGGCTCGAACATGCGATGGCTGCCCGGCCGCCGAGTCGGTGTCATCGCGCTCGCCAACTCGACGTACGCGCCGATGCTCGAGCTCACGGCCCGGATCCTCGGGCTGGTCGATGAGCAGGGCGCGGTCCCTCCGGCCCGAACACCCGCGACGACCGAGGTCGAGGCGGCGGCGAGTCGGCTGGTGGCGCTGCTCAACGGCTGGAACGATCGTGACGCCGTCGATCTGTTGACATCGTCGTGTGTGCTCGACGATTCGCTCGAGCGACGAGCTGCCGCGGCGGCCGAACTCATCGCCGAGACCGGCACGCTGTCCATCGGATCGGTCGAGGCGACGAGCGCGGCGGGGGCCCGGCTGAGATGTGCCGGGTCGGCCGGCGGAGACGTCACGATCTCGTTCCTGCTCGCCCCGCGCCGGCCACCCCGGATCCAGTCGTACACCGTCACGGTGGACGCCGCGACCTGACAGAATCTCCACGAACACTGCGACGCCAGGGGGTCGTCTCGCCATGGAAGTCGTCATCACGTCCTCACCCGACGAGATCGCACAACTCGCGGCGGACGCCGTCCAGCGACTGATCGAGTCGACCGACCGGCCGGTCCTCGGGCTCGCGACCGGGAGTTCGCCGCTGTCGACGTACCGTGAGTTGATCGAGCGCCACCGCGACGGGCGACTGACCTTCGCACGTACCAGTGCCTTCCTGCTCGACGAGTACGTCGGGTTGCCGCCCGGTCACCCCGCCGCGTACCGCACGTTCATCGAGCACGAATTCGCCGGACACATCGACCTGCCCGGCGGCGCGCTGCACGGGCCGGATGGACGCAGTGACGACCTGGCGCACGAGTCGGTCGCGTACGAGCAGCAGATCGCGGCGGCGGGCGGTATCGACCTCCAGCTGTTGGGCGTCGGCAGCGACGGCCACATCGGCTTCAACGAGCCGGCATCCTCACTCGGCTCACGGACACGCCTCAAGACGCTGACCGACGCCACCCGCGCCGACAACGCGCGGTTCTTCGGCGACGACGTCGACGCCGTTCCACGTCACGTCCTGACCCAGGGCGTCGGGACGATTCTCGAGGCCGGCCACCTGCTCCTCCTCGCAGCGGGCGAGTCGAAGGCCGGCCCGATCGCGCTCGCGATCGAGGGCCCGGTCACCGCGATGGTGCCCGCGTCGGCGCTGCAACTCCATCCGCATGCGACCGTGATCATCGACGAGCCGGCGGCGCAAGCGCTCGGTCACGCCGACTACTACCGCGAAGCATTCGCGAACAAGCCCAACTGGCAGCACATCTAACGCGTGTCCTCGTGGGATGCACGGCTCACGGGCAGGACCCCGGGAGGCCGTCCAGGGGTCGTCAACACCGCGCCGAGAGCCCGGATCGTCGAGGAGGTCAGTCCATAGCTGCAGAGGACGCGACTGTGCGCCGGGACCTCGAGGAATCCCAGATCGAGGGGATTCCTGGCGACGATCGCCGTGCAGCGCGATGCGTGGGCCGCGACGCGGCGAACGAGTTCGATCTGGCCGGGTTCGGTGGCCGCTGCGGTCACGAGGACGATGGCCTCACGGTCGGCGGACGCGCTGACTGCACGGTCGATCTCCGACGTCGTCGGAGCGTGGCCGACGATGTGTTCGGCCGGGCTCAGCCCGAGCACCCCCAGCTCCGCCGCCAGCGAGGCGCCCGCGGCCGTCGTCGTGTCGGCCGGCGTCAGGTTCTCGAGCGCCGGCTGGATCACCACGCAGTCACGGTCGACGGGGCCCTGCGGCGGCTGGACCGACACCTCGGTGATCGAACGTCGCGCCACCTCGTCGGCCAGCGTGCGGTGCGTCGCCGAACCCACGACGCTCGGGTCGGGAACCGGGGCTCGGGACAGCCACTCCCGCAGTCGGCGAACACGGTCCTTCGACATCGCGAGCGCAGCGCTGTCGATCGGCGTCAGGTCATTCGCGCTGCGGAGGCCGGACCGCAGCGCGTCGATTGCCATCTGCGGCGTCGTCAAGAGCAGGTCCGAACCGGCGCGGATGGCGTCGAGCGACTCCGTGGCGTCGGCCTGATCTGCGGCTCCGACGGCCGCCATGTCGAGTGCATCGGTGACGGTGACGCCGGAGAAGCCCAACTCCTCCCGCAACATCGCGGTGAGGATCTCGGGGCTGAGCGTTGCAGGTCGCTCGTTGCCGGGGCTGAGCGCGGGGCAGATCGCGTGGCTGGTCATCATCATGCGAACGTCGGCGCGGATCGCCGCACGGAACGGCACGAGCTCGTAGGCGTCGAACTCCGCCCGGGTCCGGGCGATGACCGCCGTGGCGTAGTGCGTGTCGACGGTCGCTGCGCCCTTGCCCGGGAAGTGTTTGGCGGTCGCAGCGACCCCGGCGCTCTGGAGTCCGACGATCTGCGCCACTGCGAGGTCGGCCGCGTCGGTGGGATCGTCGCCGTAGCTACGGATGCTCAGCCCGTGGTTGGTGGGCATCGTGAGCAGGTCGCAGACGGGTGCGTAGTTCACGGTGATGCCGAGCGCACGGAGCTCGTGACCGATCGCCGCACCCACCCGTTCGGCGAGGTCGATGTCGCGGCAGGCGGCGAGCGCCATGTTGCCCGGGAAGTCGGTGACGATCCCCGACAGCGCCTGGAGTTGGCCACCCTCCTGGTCGACGGCGATGAGCGCCGGCAGATCGCCCGATTGCCCGTGAATCTGGGCACACAGGTCGACGACCTGGTCCTCGTTCTCGACGTTCGGCTCCCGAAAGAGGGTGACACCGGGCATCCCGTCGGCCAGTCGATCGGCGGTGGCACCATCGATCGAGGCTCCTTCGAAGGAGCCGAGTACGAAGTCGATCGGATCGTTCATGGTCGGTCTCCTCGCGTCGTCGGGTGGCGGGTCACAGCGGCAGGTCGCCGGTGGCGAGCTTCGTCGTCCCATGGTCCTTGTAGGCCGCGATCGTGCGCTGGGCGATGCGCATCTGGTGGATTTCGTCGGCACCGTCCGCGAAACGTGCCCACCGAGCCTGCTGCAACATGCCGGCGAGTGGCGTGTCGGTCGAGTAGCCGAGCGCGCCGTGGACCTGGATCGCGCGGTCGATGATGCGCCACAGACTGTTGGCCACGAAGTGTTTGGCCATCGACACGACGGCGGTGAACTCCATGCCCTGTTCGATCTGATACGCCGCGTGCAGCACCATGAGCTTGCACTGGTACAGCTCGACCGCCGAGTCGCTGATCAGCCACTGGATGCCCTGCTTCTCTGCGAGGAGCGAACCGTGGGAGTACCGTTCCAGCGCCCGGTCGACCATCATGTCGAGCGCGATCTCGGCCTGGCCGATCCAGCGCATGCAATGGGCCAGCCGGGCGGGGCCGAGACGGTATTGACCCAGCAGGTGCCCCTGCCCGCGTCCGCCCAGCATGTTCTCGGACGGTACTCGGAGGTCTTCGATGAGGATCTCGCAGTGGTTGTGGCCGCCCGACATCGTCTCGACGTCGCGCACGACGTTCCAGCCGTCCGACGGCAGGTCGACGATGAAGCACGAGTTCGCCGCCTGCGGGATGTCGGGATCGTCCTCGGTGCGCGCCACCAGCATCGCGAACTTCGCGCCACGGGCGCCCGAGATGAACCACTTGTGACCGTTGATCACCCACTCGTCGCCGTCCTGGTAGGCGAACGTCTCGATCAGCGTCGGGTCGGAGCCGGCCACCTCGGGCTCGGTCATCGCGAAGCAGCTCCGGGCCGTTCCGTTGCACAGCGGCTTCAGGTACTTCTCCTTCTGCTCGTCCGTGCCCCAGTGCAGCAGCGTGTGCTGGTTGCCTTCGTCGGGCGCCTGCGCGTTGATCACGAAGGGACCGATCGGCACCTTGGAAGCCTCGGCCGACACCGCCGCCATCGCCGTCGGCCCGAGTCCCATCCCACCCCACTCGGGCGGCATGTGCGGGAGCCACAGCCCCCACTCGTCATGGGCCTCGCGGCGCAGCGCCACGATCGTCTCGATCACCTTGCCGCGATCGTCCTGATCGGTGTCGTCCCAGGCCGGCTTCACCCGGGTGTCCATGAACTCGCGCACCTTGAGGCGAACCTCGTCGACCTCGGGAGCGAAGGTGAAATCGATCATGCAGCGAGTCTGGCGACGCACCGCGTCGCCGGGCGAACCGGCGACCGCTCGGTAGCCTCGACGCCGATGTCATCCACCGACGCCGACGCCTCCTGGGACCGCGAGACGCTGCCCGAGGGGGCCGAGAAGAAGCAGGCCGTTCGCGAGATGTTCGACGCGATCGCCCCGCGGTACGACATGGTCAATCGAATCATGACGTTCCGGCTCGACGTCCGGTGGCGACGCAAGACCGTGCGCGATCTCGCACTGCCCGACGGGTCGGTCGTGCTCGACCTGGCCTCCGGCACCGGCGATCTCTGCATCGACCTGCGTGAGGCCGGTCTCGTCCCGCTGTCGATGGACCTCTCGTACGGGATGTTGGCCGCCGACCGGTCCGGCGCGGCCCGGAGCCAGGCCGACATCTTGAACCTCCCGGTTCGTGACGCGTCGGTCGACGGTGTCACGTGTGGATTCGCCCTGCGGAACCTGCTCGAACTGCCGACGTTCTTCGCCGAACTCGCGCGGGTCGTTCGCCCCGGCGGGCGGATCGCCCTGCTCGACGTCGGCATTCCCGAGAACCGTGTGATCCGCTTCGGCAACGGCATCTACTTCGGCAAGGTCGTGCCGAGGATCGGAGCGCTGCTGTCCGACGGAGCCGCATACCGCTACCTGCCCGAAGAGCGTCGCGTACCTGCCCGGAACCCGACGAGATGGTGGCGATGCTGCAGCGGGCCGGGTTCTCGGACGCCTCCCATCACCTGCTGTCCGGCGGCCTCACCCAGCAGCTGCTGGCCACCCGCGACTGATGCGCGCGCCGTCACGGTCCCGCTCGACACCGACCTCGATCTCAACGACGTCGCACGCAGCGATGGCTGCCTGTTCGTCCGCGACGGCGTGGGGTTCGCCGGGCGAGGTGTCGCGGCACGCGTCCCGGTCGACGAAGCGGTCGCATTCCTGTCCGACATCGACCACGACGACCGTGTCGGTGGTACCACCGGGCCGATCGCACTCGGGGCGCTGCCGTTCCTCCCGGGCGCAGCGGCCGAGCTGCTCGTTCCGCAGGTGGTCGTCGGCAAGGGTCCGCACGGGCGGAGGTGGATCACCACGATCGACGATGCGGAGGTCGATCTGTTCGGCGCGTCCGATCCGGAACCGTCTGCTGCGTCCTATTCGATCACGCCCGGCGTCGAGATCGAGCACTACCTCGCCGCGGTCGCCGCCGCCCGTGATGCCGTGCGAGCCGGTGCGATCGACAAGGCGGTGATCGCGCGCCCGATCACCGTCGGCTCCGACCGGCCGATCGACGTGCACGCGGTGCTGCGGCGATTGAAGGCCTCGTTCGGGTCCAGTCACCGGTTCTCGATCGACGGGCTGATCGGGGCGTCGCCCGAGCTCCTGGTCGCCGTCGACGGCGCCGAGGTCACGTCGTTTCCCCTGGCTGGCACCACCCGCACCACGGGCGATCCGGTGCTCGACGAGCAACTCGCCGACGAGCTCCAGGCGAGCGACAAGAACCAGATCGAGCACCGCGTCGCGATGGAGATGGTGCGAGACACGCTGCTGCCGTACTGCAGCTACCTCGACTGGGCGCCCGAGCCGACGATCGTGAAGGTCGCCAACGTCCAGCACCTCGGTTCCCAGGCCGAAGGCATGCTCTCCCAGCCGACCCCATCCGTGAACGAGTTGGTCCGCGCCCTCCAGCCGACGCCGGCCGTCGGTGGCCACCCACGGGACCGGGCGATCGATCTGATCGTCGACCACGAGGGGTTCGACCGTGGACGGTACGGGGGTGCTGTCGGATGGTGCGATGCCGACGGCAACGGGAGGTGGGCGGTGACATTGCGGTGCGCCGAGCTGTCCGACGACCGCCACACCGCACGCCTGGTGGCGGGCGGCGGCATCGTGGCCGACAGCGAACCGCTGGCTGAGCTCGCCGAGACGCAGGCCAAGTTCCAGGCGATGCTCAGCGCGATCGTCAGACCCTGAGCCGGTCAGCCGCGAAGGAGATCGGCGAGGAAGCTCCGCGACCTCTGCTCGGTCTCGTCGTCGACGTTCGACACCGCGACCCGCAGCTCGGATGCGCCCGCGGCGATGTACCGCTGGAGCTGTGTGAGTACCAGGTCTTCCGAGCCGCACACGAGCAGATCGGCCGGTGAGTCGACACCCTCGCGGTCGAGCATCGCCCGGTACGCCGGAAGGTCCCGGTACATCGCACTCTGCTCGGCGCTGTGAGCGTGGGCGGCGGCCGCGTCGTCGGTGACGGCGACGATCGGGAACGCCTTGATCCTCGGCGGCGGCCTCCCCGCCGCGTCGGCAGCCCGCGTGATGATCGGCACGACGTGTTCGGCGATCGTCGTCGGCCCCACCGCCATTCCCAATGATGTGCCCGCGGTGAGACGGCCCACGATCTCGAGCAGACGGGGCCCCATGGCGGCCAGCAGGAGTGGCACCGGTTCGGCGTCGATCGTCAGCCACCCGTGCGACGTCACCTGTTCGCCGTCGACGTTCGTGTGTTCACCACGCAGCAGCGGGGCGATCGCCTCGACGTACTCGGCGGTACGGGCACCCGGCCGGGCGTACGACTCACCGTAGAACCCTTCGACGACCATCTGGTGGCTGGGACCGATGCCGAGCGTGAACCGTCCGTCGAGGGCTGACTGGGCCGTGCGCGCCTGCGCCGCGAGCGCCAACGGATGGCGACCGGACAACGGCACGACCGACGTGCCGACCTCTCGGAGCGGTGCAACATCGTCGGCGATCGCCGCGAGCGCCACGATCGGGTCGACGGCGAAGATCTGCGACACCCAGAACGAATCGAAGCCGGCCTCGGCGGCAAACCGCGCCTCGCGCCGCACCTGGTCGATCGACGTCAATCCGGTGCCGCCCGCCCAACCGACCGGTACACCGAGGACGTTCACGTCGCTGCCGCGATCTCGCGGACGAGCATGAGTTGCGCGCCTGCCTCCGGTCCCGCCATGGCCCGTGAATCGCGGACCGTGGCGAGGGCATCGTCGATCGGCACGCCCAGGCGCACCAGGATGCACACCGCAGTGGTGCCCGCCCGTCCGATCCCGGCGGCACAGTGCACGAGCAACGTCTCCCCGGCACGCAGCCGTGCGGCGAGCCCGTCGATGAAGGGCAGGGTCGCCCCGACGGACGCTGCGCCGAGGTCGTGGACCGGCCACCAGATCGAGTTGCTCTCCGGGTCGTCGAGCCAGTCGACGTAGCCGGGATAGCGCCCCACCAACTCGTGGCGCCGGCAGAGACACACGACCGTCGTCCACGGCATCGACGGGTGGGCGAATCGGCCGTCTGCGATCGCTCGTTTTCCACACAGGAGGAGTTCGCCCGGCACGTCCGGGGGCAGCGGAACGGCGTCGATCCCGCCGTCGCGCCGACGCTCGCTCAACCACTGCCCCACCTGCGCGGGTTTAGCAGAACGGCCCCGAACCGCCTGCTTTTCGTTCGGCGTGGCAGCTCTTCGACGGCGGCCGCTATCCGCTCCAGTGTGGTCTCCATGCCCGCACGGTGGTGGGTGAGCCGGTCGGTCACGTCCGACACCGATGCGCTTCGTTCGAGCGCGCTCGCCGAACCGGGCACGGCGACGATCTGTGTCGCTCGAGCGCGTCCGGTTCGCCGCCTCAGCGCTGCGTAGTAGCTTCCGCGCGAGCAGATGGCGCAGGGGGCTGATCATCGACGAGCGACGCAGACCACGCCGTGGAGAAGTCAGACGTTGACCCTGCAGAACCGGGTCGATCCGTGGGGGCGACTCGTCGCGGACCCCGGGCGCGGCACGATGACGGGCAACCGTGGGATCCTCCACGACGACGACCGCACGATCGTGCGCCAGCACGCGAGCAAGGCGTGGATCACCTGCGAGTTGCACTGGCGTGGCAGGCGTCGACCGGTGATGACCGGTCGCACCTGGACCGAGTTGTTCTTCCTCGACGAAGCGACGGCGCTGGCCGCGGGCCATCGGCCGTGCGCGTTCTGCCGGCGCGACGACTACCTCGCCTTCGTCGACGCCTGGTCGAGCGGCAACCCGGCACTCGCTCCCACCAGTGGCCGGCGAGCGCCGGTGGTCGACGCCGCCCTCCACCGTGAACGTCGCTTGCCGGACGGTACGAAGCGAACGGTCGTGCGGCGCGCCGGGGAGCTGCCGGTCGGCACCGTGTTCGAGCACCTCGCGGGAGCCTGGCTGGTGACCGGCGACGACATCATGGCGCCGTGGTCGTTCTCCGGCTACGGCACACCGCAACGGGTTCCCGCCGCCGAGGTCGGTGTGCTGACGCCGGCGTCCACCGTCGCGGCGCTGCGTTCCGGCTATCGGCCCCGACTCCATCACTCCGTCATCCTCGCGATCGGGTCGAGTACGTAGGTCCGGGTCAGACGGCCGCTCGGTGCCGCCCGCCGACTCACCGCTGGACGGCAGACACCGCCAGATTCAGCCGATCGTGCAGCTCGACGTTCTCGGCCCGGTCCGTCACGACACGGACGACCGCCAGGCCCTGCGGGCGCACCGCCGAGGCCAACGACTCGACGGTGTCGACCGTGGTCGCCGCGACCCCGTGGGCGGTCGCCAACGATTCGACGTCCGACCCGTGCGGGGTGCCGAACAGCTGCTCGAACCGCTCGTGTGCCAGCTCGCTCGCCTGGGGGAGGAAGCTGAAGATGCCTCCCCCACCGTTGTCGACGACGACGACGGTGAGGTCCACATCCCGTCCCGCCAACCCCACGAGGGCGTTGCTGTCGTGCAGGAAGGCGATGTCGCCGACCAGCACGACCACCGGGCGTCCCGACAGCGCGCGCCCGACCGCCGTCGAGATCACGCCGTCGATGCCGTTGGCTCCCCGGTTCGCGTGCGCACGTGCCCGCGGGCCGCCGAACCACTCGAGGTCTCTGACCGGCATCGACGACGCCACGACCAGTTCGGCCTCATCGGGCAGTGCGGCGGCGATCGTGCGGGCGACTCCGGGCTCGGAGAGCGGCGCTTCGGCCAGCGCCTCGGAGATCGCAGCTTCGGCAGAGTCGTTGGCGTGCCGCCACCGGGCCAGCCACGGCGTGCCCGCCGCGCCCGACAGCGCCGACAGCTCGTCGACCTGGCATCTCACGACGACGTTCCGGTCGGGATCGATCACACCGGGCCCGCCCACCTGGATCACCGGCGCCTCCGATCGCACGAGCCACTGCGAGAGCACCTTCGAGGCGGGCGGGCGCCCGAAGCGAACGACGACCTCGGGAGCGTGCGCGTCGGCGAAGTCTCGGTGGCGCAGCAGCGGATCGAACGCCGTCACCGCGTGTGACAGCGATCGGCACGCCGATTCCGGCGCCGCCAGCACGGGCCAGCCGGTGCGCTCGGCGAACGCGGCGACGTCCGACACCTCGACGCCGTGGCGCCCACCGGCGACGATCACGCCGCGCTGCCGATCCAGCGACGGATCGAGCGGACCGTTCACGGCGTAACCCCGCGGGATCGGCAGCGGCGGGCCGATCGGCTCGGGCAGCGGACCGGGCTCGCCGAGCAACGGCTCGCGGAACGGCAGGTTGAGGTGCGTCGGTCCCGTTTCCGCGGTCGAGAACACACGTTGGGCCAGGGCGCGCCACGACCCGGGGTCGGCCTCGTCGGGCACCATCGCGTCGTGGAACCAACGAACCGACCGGCCGTACAGCTCGAGTTGGTCGATGGTCTGCGGTGAACCGATCCCCCGCAGTTCGGGCGGGCGATCGGCCGTGGCGACGATCATCGGCACATCGGACAGGCCGGCCTCGACGACCGCCGGATGGAAGTTCGCCGCCGCCGTGCCGCTGGTGCACAGCAGGACCGCCGGCACGCCGTCCAGCCCGATCCCCAGGGCCGTGAACGCCGCCACGCGCTCGTCGTGCACCACGTGGACCGCGAGTTCGGCCCGCTCGGCCAGCGCGACGGCCATGGGAGTGCTGCGCGAACCCGGGGCGATCACGGCGTGACACACCCCGCAGCGAACCCACTCGTCGACGAGGGTCGCGCAGGCCGTCGCGTTGGCGTTTCCGACGCGCTGGTCGTGGCCCGGCCTGGTCATGGCGCCCGACGCTAGAGCCCGTAGGGTTCGAAGCATGAGTGCACCACCGATTCGGGTCGAGATCTGGTCGGACGTGGTCTGCCCGTGGTGCTACATCGGCAAGCGCCGCTTCGAGTCGGCGGTGGAGCGAACTCGACGGCGAGATCGAACTCGACGTCGTCTATCGGCCGTACCAGCTCGACCCGACGGCATCACCCGGCAAGAGCCAACCGGTCATCGAGGCATACGCCAAGAAGTTCGGCGGCCCCGACCAGGCACGAGCGATCATCGAACGCGTCACGCAGGAGGCCGCCGGCGAAGGCGTCGAGTTCCGGATGGATCGCGCACTGCGCGCCAACACGCTGCTCGCCCACCGCCTGCTCTGGCTGGCCGAGCTCCCGGGCTCCCCCGCCGATCAGAGCGCCCTCAAGGAGCGCCTGCTCCAGGCGTACTTCATCGACGGCCTGGACATCGGCGACCCCGAGGTGCTGGCCGACTGCGCGGCCGAGGTCGGCTTCCCCCGACAGGACGTGATCGACTTCCTCGAATCCGGCGGCGGTCGGGCCGAGGTCGCCGCCTACCTCGACCAGGCGGTCGACAGCGGCATCTCCGCCGTGCCGACGTTCGTGGTCAACGGACAGTGGGCGATCCCCGGCGCCCAGGACGCCGACACGTTCGTCAACGTGATCCGGCGTCTCCACGAGAAGGTCGCGGCCGACGCCACGGCCGACGCCACGGCCGAACACGAGCGAGAGCAGCCGAACACGACAGCGACGCCGCCTGCAGCGACGATGTCTGCGAGACCTGACGGGCGGTACACCGACCGGTTGGTGTTCCTGCACGGGTTCACCCAGACCCATCACCACTGGCACCGCGTCGCGTTGGCACTCGGCGACCGATCGGACCGTGCCACGACGCTCGCTTTCGTCGACCTGCCGGGTCACGGGCTCAGCACGCACGACCGGACCGGCCTCGCACCCGCTGCCATCGCGGCAGCCGAGCTCGGTGGAGCGGGCACGTACATCGGCTACTCGATGGGCGGGCGCGTTCGCGCTGCTCGCTGGGCTCGCCCGGCCCGACCTCGTCGAGCGGCTGGTGCTGATCGGCGCCACGGCCGGCATCGACGACGAACACGACCGCGCGACCCGGAGGGCCTGGACGACGACCGGGCGACGCGGGTCGAACACGTCGGCGTCGGGCGGTTCCTCGACGAATGGCTCGGCTGCCGAGATGTTCGCCGGCCTGCCCGCCGACCACGACGGATTGGCCCATCGGCGACGCAACACCACAGCCGGACTCGCGCACAGTCTTCGGTCAGGTGGCACCGGTCGCCAGCCCTCGGTCTGGGGTCGCCTGCACGAGATCGAGGTGCCGGCGCTCGTACTCGCCGGGGCGAACGACACCAAGTTCGTCGACCTCGGCGAGCGGCTCGCCGAGGGCCTCCCCCATGCCGACGTTCGCGACGATTGCCGATGCCGGGCACGCCGCTCACGTCGAGTCGCCACGGGCGACCGTCGACGTCATCGCTGGTTGGCTCGCCGACGGGTGACGACGTCGACGTATCACACGCGGGGGTCGGTGCCTCTGTTCAGCATGCAATGGGAAACACTCCCGCCGGCCATCGATGCCACAGCGCTGCAGCGCACGGTGCTGTTCAGCGACGTGGTCAGGTCGACCGAACTGATCGACCGCCACGGCGACCTCGCGTGGCTCGACATGGTCGATCGCCACACCCGTGCGGTCAGTGCAGCTGCGACCGCTCACGGGGGCACGATCAGCAACTTCATGGGCGACGGCTTCATGCTGATGTTCGAGCGTCCGTCCGACGCGGTGGCGTGCGCACTCCGGCTGCAGCGCGACTCCGCATCGAACCGCCTGCTCGGTCTCCGCATCGGGATCGACCACGGCGACGTCTACACGTT
Source organism: uncultured Acidimicrobiaceae bacterium (assembly GCA_963827775.1). GTDB lineage: Bacteria > Actinomycetota > Acidimicrobiia > Acidimicrobiales > Ilumatobacteraceae > Ilumatobacter. The sequence continues at coordinate 191,814 of CAWHCI010000006.1, forward strand.
CCGGGGCGAGTGGTCGGTCGGTCTGACGATCCACATCGCGTCCCGTCTGACCGACCTGAGTCGCGACGGGGGCATCGCGGTCTCCGACCGATGCGCACAGGCCGTGCGCGATGCGGTGCCGGTCCGCTCGGTCGAGACCCGGCTCGTGGCCATCCGGGGCGTGACCGAGCCGTGCGTCGTCCACCTGGTCGATCCCGGCACGCGTTCGCGCTGCCCGTCGACGATCAGCCGGCTGCGAGGCCGGTGGCGAACAGCGCGCCGTAGACCATCTGGAGCCGGGCGGTCGCGCCCAGGACCGGAATCAGCGCCGGCCCGACGGCACCCCCGCGGAGCACACGGATCGGTTGAACAGCCAGCACGGCCGCCCCGAGAGCCAGCAGCGACCACGGGCGGACGGTTGCGCACATGACGGCGGCCACGAACGCACCGGCGATCAGCGCGACGTACAGCACGCGCGTCCGGCCGTCTCCGAGGCGCACCGCCACCGTCTGCTTGCCGACCTCGGCGTCGGTCGGGATGTCACGCAGATTGTTGATCACCAGCAGTGCACACGCCACGAAACCGACACCGGTGGCTGCGGCCCAGGCGACCCCCGGGATCCGTTCGATCGCCAGGTACGTCGTTCCCACGGTTGCGACGAGGCCGAAGTAGACGAACACGAACAGCTCGCCCAACCCCAGGTACCCGTACGGCCTGGGGCCGCCGGTGTAGCCCCACGCAGCCAGGATCGCGCTCACGCCGACGGCCACGAGCCACCAGGAGGTCGCGGCCGCGAGCACGAGTCCGATGACGGCCGCCACCGCGAACGTCGAGCAGCGCGGCCCGTTTCACGGCACTCGCCGATGCGGTGCCCGTGGCGACGAGGCGCATCGGGCCGACGCGCACGTCGTCGGTGCCGCGCACGCCGTCGCTGTAGTCGTTGGCGTAGTTGACCCCGACCTGCAGCAGCAGTGACACGAGGAGTGCACCGACCACCCGCCACCACACGACACCGTCACCCAACGGATCACCTGCCCCGACCGCGACACCGGCGCCGACCGCGACCGGCACGACGGCGGCCGGCAGCGTTCGCGGGCGAGCCCCGGCGATCCAGTCGGCCCAGGTCGGAGCCGGCGCCGGAGGCGAGAGGGAGGTCATGTCTGGGTCATGATGGAGCAATGAGCGAACTGTGGCAACTGAGCGCGCTCGAACTCGCGCAGAAGATCACGTCGGGCGACGTCTCGAGCCGTGAGGTCCTGGAGGCGCACCTCGAACGCGTCGATGCCGTCAACCCACATCTCAACGCGATCGTCCGGCGACTCGACGACGAGGCACGGGCGGCGGCCGACGAGGCCGACCGGGCCGTGTCGGACGGTGACGAACTCGGGGTGTTCCACGGCGTGCCCTGCACCGTGAAGGAGAACATCGACCTCGCCGGCACCCCGACCACGCAAGGTGTGCCTGCCCTGGCCGAGGCGGTCGCTCCGATCGACGCACCGACGGTCGAACGGATGCGAGCCGCCGGCGCGATCCCGTTCGCTCGCACCAACCTGCCCGATCTCGGGTTGCGCGTGCACACCGACTCCTCGCTGCACGGCCTCACCCGGAATCCGTGGAACCCGAACGTCACCGCCGGCGGTTCGAGCGGGGGTGAGGCGTCCGCGATCGCCGCCGGCATGAGCCCGATCGGCCTCGGCAACGACATCGGAGGCTCACTGCGCAATCCTGCGCACTGTTGCGGGATCGCATCGATCAAGCCGACCGTCGGCGTGGTACCGATGGCCACCGTGATCCCGCCGGAGGAACAGCTGGCGTCGGCACAGCAGATGCTCTGCGAGGGTCCGATGGCACGCCGGGTCGCCGACGTCCGCGCCGGCCTGGTGGCGCTCGCCGGCTGGAGCCCGCGCGACCCGAGGTCGATCCCGGCGGTGCTCACCGACCTCGCGGCCGACGAGCGCGTGAAGGTCGCCGTGCTCGCCGAGCCTCCGGGCGGGGCGACGCACCCCGAGATCGCGGCGGCGGTTCGTTCGGCGGGCGATGCGCTGGCGGACGCCGGCCATGAGGTGAGCGAGGCGGTGCCACCGATGTACGACGAGGTCCTCGAGATGTGGGCCGCGCTCCTGATCGGCGATCTCACCGTCATGATGCCGCTCCTCCAGGAGGTCATGTCGGCGGAGGCGACATCGGTCGTCGACGCGCTCAGGACGCAGTACCCGGCGCCCAGCCTCGAGTCGGTCATCGAGCTCCAAGCCGCTCGCTTCGGAGCGATGCGCGCCTGGTCCGAGTTCTTCACCGAGCACCCGATCGTGCTCTCACCGACCTGGGCGCTTCCGGCGTTCGAACACGGGGCGGACCTCGGCGACGACGTCGAGGGGATCATCGCCGACACCCTCCGACCCGTCATGCCCGGAAATCTGCTCGGCATCCCCGCCGCCGTGGTACCGCACGGAACCGCCGACGGGCTCCCGGTGGGCGTGCAGGTCATGGGCGAACGATTCACCGATCTGCGTTGCCTCGCCGTCGCGGAAGCGATCGAGCGCGCCGCGGGTCCACCGACACCGATCGACCCGGTGCTCGCCTGACCGTGCCCGATCTGGTGGCGCTCGACCTTCCCGGCGGGCAGCGCTTCGTCGACGAGCTCCGCCGCGCCTGGGACGGTGGCGACGCGATCCTGCCCGTCGACCAGCGGCTCCCCTCCCCCGCGAAGGCCGAGTTGATCGAACGGATGGGAGCCGCCGCGGTCGTGACCGCGGATGGTCGGTCCACCACCGACGCCGGCCGGCCCGTCGAGCCGGGGGATGCCGCCGTGGTGGCGACCAGTGGTTCGACGGGTGTTCCGAAAGGGGTCGTGCTGACCCACCGCGCGATCGCGGCGTCGGCCGACACGACGTCGCGCCGGCTCGCGGTGACGCACGACGACCACTGGCTCGCCTGCCTGCCGCTGTCGCACGTCGGTGGCCTGTCGGTCGTGTTCCGAGCGCTGCACACCGGCACCCACCTCACCGTCCAACCGGGATTCGACCCCGACGCGGTCGTCGGCGCCGGAGCGACCCTGGTGTCGCTGGTGGCCACGGCGCTGCATCGGATCGACCCGACCGTCTTCCGGACCATCGTGCTCGGAGGATCGAAGCCGCCGGCGGAACGGCCGGCCAACGCGGTGACGACCTACGGCTCGACCGAGACGGGCAGCGGCGTGGTCTACGACCGGGTCCCGCTCGACGGCGTCGAGCTCTGTGTCGTCGGTGGCGAGATCCACGTGCGGGGCGACATGACGTTGCGCTGCTACCGCGACGGCCACGATCCCAAGCTGCCCGACGGTTGGCTCCCCACGGGCGACCTGGGCGAGCTCGCGCCCGACGGCCGACTGACCGTGCACGGCCGACGCGACGACCTCATCATCAGCGGGGGCGAGAACGTCTGGCCGGAGGTCGTCGAGGCGGCCCTCCGCTCGCATCCAGCGGTCGCCGACGCGGCCGTCTACGGCCGCGACGATCCGGAGTGGGGCCAGCTCGTGTGTGCGGTCGTCGTCGGGATGGACGGGGCCGCGACACCGTCCGTCGACGACCTGCGAGCCCACGTGAAATCGTCACTCCCTGCCTACTGCGCGCCCCGCCAGGTCACGTTCCGTGGGGATCTTCCGCGCACGACGATCGGGAAGCTCGCGCGCGGCGAGCTTCGAGCTCTCGACCGCTAGGTTGTCGCCCCGTGGTGTCCGCAGAAGCTCGCCCGCAGCCGGGCACGGTCGACGAATCGCGTCCACCACTTCCCGGTGCGTATTGGCGACAGTGGACCGCCAGCGCGATCAGCAACCTCGGCGACGGCATCAACTTCGTGGCGATGCCGCTCCTGGCCCTCTCGCTCACGTCCGACGAGCGCCTGCTGTCCCTGACGGTCTTCGCGACGTTCGTGCCGTGGCTCCTGTTGGCGCTGCCGGTGGGCGTCGTCGTCGATCGACTCGACCGCCGGTCGCTGATGATCGCTGCCAACCTGGTTCGCCTCGTCATCTTCGGGGGCATCGCGATGGCGGCGGTCGACGGGCGTCTCCACATCTGGGTACTCATCGGGCTGCTCGTCGTCGTCGGCTCCTGCGAAGTGCTGTTCGACAGCACGGCCCAGGCGTTTCTCCCCATGCTGGTCGAACCCCACCAACTCGCCCGAGCCAACGGGTTGCTGTTCGCGGCCGAGATCGTCGCCGGCAGCCTCGCCGGGCTCGCCGTCGGCGCACTGCTGTTCGATGCGTCACCAGGGCTGCCCTTCGGAGCGAACGCCGTGTCGTTCGCGATCGCTGCGGGACTGATCGCGACCATCCGTCCACGCCGAACGGGCGGCGACACCGGGCCGGGCCTCGGCGACCGGCGACTCCGGGCGGGCTTCCACTGGCTCCGCCAGCACACGCTGCTCAAGACGCTCGCCGCCATGTTCACCGTCACGAACCTCGGGCTGATGTTCGGCCAGGGCATCTTCGTGAAGTATGCCATCGACGAACTGGGGCTCGGCGGCCTCGAGTTCGGACTGCTGCTCGCGATCACCGCGATGGGAGCGGCATCGGGCGGCCTCGTCGGACATCGTGTGATCGCTGCGCTCGGTCTCCGCACCACGGTGGTGGTGCCGTACATCGTGTTCGGGCTCGCGCAGGTCGTCATCGGGCTCACGTCGACCGTGTGGGTGGTCGGGGCTGCAGGTTTCCTGCTCGGCTCGGCGATCACCATCTGGAACGTCGTGACGGTGACCATCCGCCAGCGCGAGATCCCGCCCGACCGATTCGGACGTGTGAACGCCGTCTACCGATGGTTGGGAGCCGCTGCGAGCGCACTCGGTGTGGCGGCCGGTGGGTTCGTGGCCTACGCCACCAACCTCCGCGCACCGTTTCTGGTGGGCGGCGCGATCACGCTCGTGGCAGCTGTGCTCTTCGCCCGTCCGGTGCTCGCGAACCTCGACGACCGCTGATCACGCCGACACCGGTCGTGCGCCACTGATCGACGTCACCCCCCACCGCGGACACCGGCGCCGCCGTCGATCACGAACGTGTCGCCGGTGATCCACGACGCCTTGTCGGACGCCAGGAAGACGGCGAGGTGTGCGATGTCCTCGGGTTGGCCGAGCCGTCCGAGCGGCATCGCCTCCGCGAGGCTGTCGCCGAAGTTCTCGACCAGGACCGCCGCGAAGTCGGTGTCGACGAGACCCGGTGCGATGCCGACCACCCGGCTCGGACCGAGTTCGTGGGCGAGTTGCCGCGTGAGGTGGATCAGCGCCGCCTTCGTGAGGTTGTACACACCGAGGCCGAACTCGGCGCGCATGCCGCCGACGGACGCGATGTTGACGATCACGCCGGGTCGATCCGCGAAGGCCTGCTGGTGGGCCGCCCTGCGCCCAGAACAGCGGACCCCGCAGGTTCACCTGGAACGTCTTGTCGAATTGGCCCGGATCGACTCCCAGGGTGGCCCCGTAGTACGGATTCGTCGCCGCGTTGTTGACGAGGACGTCGAGCCCGCCGAATCGCTCGATCGTGGCCGCCACACATGCCGTCGGCCGCGTCGATGTCACCGGCGTTGGCCGCGAAGACCGCCGTGTCGCCGGCGATCTCCGTGGCCGCCGCTTCGAGCTGATCGATCTTGCGTGACGACAGCATCACGCTCGGCACCGGCGTCGGCGAGCTCCTTCGGCGATGGCCTTCCCGATGCCCTTCGACGCGCCCGTCACGAGCGCGACCTTGCCCTCCATCGAAACCTGCATGTTCGGCAACGTAACCGGCTGCCGGAGCCGGAGGTCAGTTGACGGCGTTGACGTCGGCCGGATCGTCGACGCTGTCGGGGGCCGCCTCGAGACGCCGGACCCGGACGAGCCGGATGCGGCGCCCCTCGACCTCCTCGGCGGTGAAGTGCCAGCCCTCGAACTCCAGTTCCTCGCCGGGAGCCGGCACGTGTTCGAGCGTGCTGAAGACGAGCCCGCCGATCGTGTCCCAGTCGTCGTCGGGGAGGTCGCCACCGACCACTTCGTTGAGTTCGTCGATCGAGATCCCGCCGTCGACGAGGTAGTCGCCGTTGGCCAGATGTTCGACCTGGGCACCTTCGATGTCGTACTCGTCGACGATCTCGCCGACCAGCTCCTCGAGGCAGTCTTCCAAGGTGATCAGGCCGGCCACGTCGCCGTACTCGTCGGCGACGATCGCGAGGTGGAACTTGCCGGCCTGCATCTCGCGCATCAAACGGCTGACCGGCTTGTTCTCGGGAATGAAGCGCACCGGACGCACCAGGTCGAGTACCGACAGGTCGCCGCGGCCTTCGCGCTCGGCTCGGATGAGATCCTTCGTGTAGGCCAGCCCGATGACGTCGTCGTCGCCGGGGCCGAAGACCGGCAGTCGGCTGAACCCGTTCGCGATCGCGAGGTCCAGCGACGACGAGATCGTGGCCTCGTTCGGGATGATGACCATGTCGGGGCGCGGCAGCATCACCTCGCGGGCCACGGTGTCACCGAACTCGATGATGCTCTCGATCAGCTCACGTTCCTCGTGCTCGATCACCTCGTCCTCGGCTGCCGCCTCGACGATGCCGAGCAACTCCTGTTCGCTCACGAACGGACCCTTCTTCAGGCCCTTGCCTCGCACGATGACGTTCGTCAAGCCGATCAACGATCGCGAGACCCAACGCAGCACCGAGAACGACACGAGGGCATTGACCGGCCGGGCCGTGATCAGCGCAGCCCGCTGCGGGTGGATCACGGCATACGTCTTCGGCACCGCCTCGGCGAGCACGAAGAACACGATGACGTTCAGGGTCACACCGACGACGACACCCCAGGCGCCGAACAGGTGGGCGGACACGATGCCGGTCAGCGTCGCCTGCACCGTCTGGCAGATGTTGACCGTGAGCAGCAAGGGGTTGACCCAGCGTTCGGGCTCGTCGACGATCCGGACCAGGGCCGGACCCGCCTTGTGGCCGTCCTCGGCGAGCGCGGCCGCCTTGGGCTTGGTCATCTTCGCCAGACTCATCTCGGCGACGGCCAGGAAGATGAGTACGAACAGCAGGAACACGATGACGGCCAGCATGAGCACGTCGATGGTCCGCAACGTTGCAGCGATCAGCGCGATCACGACTCGCCCGGCTCGTGTCGGAAACCCTCGGGGGCCGGCCCCCGCCAGTGGTGGTCGACCAGATGACGGAGCTCACGCGCTCGCATCTCGGCGCGTTCGTCGTGGTCGGCGTGATCGTGGCCGAGCACGTGCAGCACGCCGTGGACCGTGAGGAGCGCGAGCTCGTCGTCGACGCTGCCGGCGTGGTCCGGCGCAGCGTCGGCGGCGACCGCCGGACAGATGACGACGTCGCCCAGGAGTACCGGCCCCGCGGGCACCACGGCCTCGCCGGCATCGAGGGGGAACGACAAGACGTCGGTCGGTCCGGCCCGCCCCATGTGTTCGGCGTTCAGGGCCGCGATCTCGCCGCGATCGACGAACGTGAGGGTCAATTCGCCCGACACGCCCCTCGGCGCGCAGCACGGCAGCGGCGAGTTCGCCCCAGCGTTCGGTCTCGACAACGACGTCGGTCTGTTCGTCGGCAACGACGACCTGACACGGCACCCCGATGCCGGTGGGACTGGAAGGGTCAGCCACCTGCGGCAGCTCCGCGCACCGGTTTGGCTCGCCGAGTGGCGTCGCCGGACTCGGACGTGCGTTCGTACGCGGCGACGATGTCGGCGACGATCTGATGCCGCACCACGTCGGCGGCGGTGAGGTGCACGAAGGCGAGATCGTCGACGTCACCGATGATCCGCTCGAGGCCCTTGACGCCGGACCGACCGTCGGGCACGTCGACCTGGGTCGCGTCGCCGGTGACGACGACCTTGGAGCCGAATCCGATCCGAGTCAGGAACATCTTCATCTGCTCGGGCGTGGTGTTCTGAGCCTCGTCGAGGATGATGAAGCTGTTGTTCAGGGTGCGACCGCGCATGAACGCCAGCGGTGCGACCTCGACCGTGCCGCGCTCGAGCAGGCGGGCGGCGCCTTCGGGATCGACCATGTCGTACAGCGCGTCGTACAGCGGTCGCAGGTAGGGATCGATCTTCGCCATCAGGTCACCGGGCAGGAAGCCGAGGCGCTCGCCGGCCTCGACCGCCGGGCGGGTGAGGATGATCCGCTGCACCTGCTTGGCCTGCAGCGCCTGCACGGCCATCGCGACGGCCAGCCAGGACTTGCCGGTTCCGGCCGGTCCGATGCCGAACGTGATGATGTTGTTGCGGATCGCATCGACGTATCGCTTCTGACCGGCCGTCTTCGGGCGCACGTTGCGGCCCTTGGCCCCGCGGAGCACCTGATGCGTGAGGACCTCGGTCGGACGCTCGTCCGAGCGGACCATGCCGATCGAACGGTCGACCGTTCGATCGTCGAGTTCGTGGCCACGCTCGAGCAGACCGACGAGTTCCTCGAAGAGCCGTCCCACCTGCACGCTGTCGGGCCCACGCGCCGAGATCTCGTTGCCACGAACCGACACCTCGGTGTCGGGGAACTGTCCCTCGATCCGACGGAGGTACTGATCGCGAGGACCCAGCAACGCCGACATCAGATGCGCGCCCGGCACGACGACGGTCGTCAACGTGTCAGTAGTGGTCATGCCAGAGGCGGACGCCGGCGGCGCTCATCGAACACACGGTAGCGCCTCGCGGGCAACGCCGGAACCACTGGTTTCGGTCTGAGTCGAGAGTTCGTCAGGAAATTCGAGAAATGTCTACGGAAACTTGAGACTCCGACCGATACATCAGCCGGAACCCCGCCTCTCGCAGGTGGGGCACCGCCATCGCCCCCGCTCTGCCGAGGAACCATCCATGAACCGAGCCCTTCGATTCGCACCCTGGCTGTTCACAGCCTGTGCGCTGGTGCTCGCCGTGACCGGGAGCCGTCTGGAGGGCCCGGTCCTGTCGATCCTGGTGTTCACGATCGGCCTCAGCGCCATCGTCATCGCCAGGTGCGTCAACGCGATGCCGTGGATCTTCGCCTTGGCCGTCCTCGTCAGCGGCATCAGCGTGGTCCTGTTCGATGCCGACGTCATCCAGAACCGGGCCGTATCGCCCAGCACGTTCGGGATGATCGTCGATCTCCTCGTCGGTGTCGCGCTGACTCGCGATCCTGGCGAAGGCGATCCGCCTCCGGCGGGGCCACCTCGACGAGCGCGACGTCATCGACCTGGTGACGGTCGCGCTCGGCTCGGCGCTGGCGGTGTGGATCGTCGTCACCAGTCGGCTGATCTTCGTCGACGACATGGCGCCGCTCCAGGCGATCGGCGCCACGCTGTTCATGCCGATCGCGGCACTGTTGTTCACGTTCATCGTCGACCTGCTGTTCACGGGGCTCCGCTCGAACCGCACGATGCAGCTGATCGCCGGTGCCGCCGGCGTCAACGTCGTGGCCGCGATGGCGTCGGCGTTCACGTTGATCGGTCTCGCCGACCTGAGTCACGAGAACGAGACCGCCCTGTTCGCCTCGGCGTTCACGCTGCTGTGCGCCGGTCTCGCACATTCGGACGCACCCGGCATCCTGGCACATGACGGTTCCGCTCGACCGGCTGCGTGTACACCCCCTTGCGTCTCACGCTCACGGGTGCCTGCCTGATCGTGCCGGGCGTGCTCGTCGCGGCGCTCGCTCCCTTCGACCGGTTCGATGGCATCGTCCGCATGGCGTTCATCGTGGCCCTGGTGTGCAGCGTGATCGTACGACTGTTCGTGGCGGTGCGCAGTCACGAGGGCGCACACGACGAGCTCGTGAGCCGTCTCCACCTCGACGACCTGACGAAGCTCCCGACTCGCGCACGTTTCGTCTCCGAGGTCGAGGACGTGCTCGAAGCGACCTGGCGGTCCGAGTTCCAGCCCACGATCATCCAGCTCAACCTCGATCGTTTCAAGAACATCAACGACAGCCTCGGCCACTACGAGGCCAACGAGGTGCTCGTGATCGTCGCCGACCGCCTGAACGGCGCCGCCACGGCCTACGGAGGGGTCGTCGCCCGCTCCGGCGGCGACGACTTCGTGATCATCGATGCGACCACCACCTCGGCCGACGATGCGATGGAACGACTCGAAGCGGTGCGCGAGGCGCTGGCAGCACCGTTCCGCGTCGGCGAGGGCAGCGTCTTCGTCAGCGCCAGCTTCGGCGTGGCGGTGGCTCCACGCAACCGCACGCATCAGCGCCGAGGAGTTCATGCGGCGAGCCGACATCGCCACCCACGAGGCCAAGGCGTGCCGGCCGCGGCAAGCGTCGCCGTGTTCGACGACTCGATGCAGTCGCACCTCGCGCACCGCATGGACGTCGAGCATGCGCTCCACGGCGCGATCGGACGTCAGGAGATGCACCTCTACCATCAGCCGATCGTCGACATCCGGCACCGGCGCCGTCGAGCGGTTTCGAGTCGCTCATGCGTTGGCAGCGCGACGGCGTCGATCGTCCCGCCCGGCGACTTCATCACGATCGCCGAGGAGACCGGCATCATCTGCGAGCTGGGTGCGTGGGCACTCCACGAGGCGCTGGGCGAGCTGCGGGGCTGGATCGACGATGGCGTCGTCGATCCGGCGACCACGATCTCGGTCAACGTCTCGCCGCGCCAGATCGCCGATCCCGACTTCGCCGCCGTCGTCCGCGACGCGCTCGACGCGACCGGGATGCCAGCCCAATCTGCTGTGGCTCGAGATGACCGAGTCGATGATGCTCGAGGAACCGGAGCTGGCCGAGCGCACGCTCCGCGAGATCCGCGACATGGGCGTCGCGGCTCGCCCTCGACGACTTCGGCACCGGCTACTCGTCGCTGTCGCTGCTGCAGCAGTTCCCGATCCAACGCATCAAGATCGATCGGGCGTTCGTCAACGGCATCGCCGAGCAGGGCAACGACCGGTCACTCGTCCGGACCATCATCGCCATGGCGCAGTCGATGGCGCTCGATCTCGTCGCCGAGGGCGTCGAGACGGTCCACCAGCTTGCAGGTGCTGAGCGAACTGGCCTGCGACAAGGCGCAGGGCTACCTGATCAGCCGGCCCGGTGCCCGCCGACGCGATGCGATCGACGATGGTCGCGCTCGATGAGCTGACGTCGCTGTCGATGTTCGGCTCACAGGACAGCGACCCGACCGGGCGGGAGACTCCGCCGTGTCGCAGCGCGCATCGAGCAACCGGTCGAGCATCGACGCGGCCTCGATGGCCGTCGTGGTCGGGCTCCGTGTCGAGCCGCCCGCTCGGTCAACCCGTGCTCTGACGACGGCAAGGGCCCCCGTGCGAATCGGGAGCCCCTGCACCGGAGGCGACGGCGGGAATCGAACCCGCGTAGACGGCTTTGCAGGCCGTTGCCTCAGCCACTCGGCCACGTCGCCGGCGCTGCGAAGGATAGCGGGGGTGCTGCGCACGATGCCCGGTCTCCGTCGATCGCTGCCGCGTGGCGTCACCGGTTCGAGCCGGGGAGACTGGCATCGGCTGCTCGAGTGCGTCAACATGACCGGGTGCGACGCCACCCTCCGTTCGCCGCGTCGTCGCTCGTGGCAGTCGTGCTGATCGCGACCACCGCCTGCGACCCCCGACGACGAGTCGGCCTCCAGCGGCTGCGCGACGCTGATCGCCGACGCCACCGCCGAGAGCGAGCCCGACGACCAGGTACGGCTGCTCGATCGCGCCATGATCGTGTGTCGCTCGTACGACACATTCACGACCGAGCTCGCCCGATACCCGAGCAGCATCGGCTACGACACCGCCACGTACGTGGCCCGCAGGTGTGCGAACACCGACGACGACGCCGTGCTCGACGGCCCGACGTGCTCATCGGTGGTCACCCCGGCGACGACCGCGCCCCCCACGACGCTGGTCGACCCTGGTCTTCGTCGGCGACACCGTCGACGGACGCCCGATCGAGATCCGACCTGGGGACGGCATCGAGTTCGTCGGCGAGGTGCCCGCGGTGGTGCAGCAGACCGTCGACATCGCGTTCGAATCCGGATGCGAGGGCGTGGTCGCCCAACGTGACCTGCTGGGTCGACCGGATCGACGACTCGCCCGACGGCGACATCGCGTCGGTGTACGCCCAGCACGCGCAGAACGTCGCCGACTTCATCCAGTGTGAGATCGAGCCGATCGAGATCGGTTGAACACGCTCAGCCGCTCTGCCCACCGTTGAAGACGTTGAAGTCTCCGCCGTCGAACAGCAGGATGATCGTGATGAAGATCAGCGCAACCAGGAACGCCGCCGCGATCCACTGAGCGGTCGGTCCGAACACGCGCTTCTCGGCCGCGACCTCGTTCCGTGATCTCGTGGGTCGGCCCTTGGGCGGTGTGATGCCCTTCTTGGGCGTCTGCTCCTGCGTCATCGAGCATCGAGGTTAGTCGTCCAGGGTCGACGGTGTCAGCGCATCGGTGGCAAGATCGCCATCGTGCAGACCTTCCTCGATCCCATCCAACGGGCTCTCGCCGTCGCCCCCGACCACGAGGCACTCGTGTGTGACGGGCGACGGCTCACGTATCGCGAGCTGTCGGACCGGCTGCAGCGGCTCCACGCAGTGTTGCGCGAGCTCGGGCTGCGGCAGGGGGAACGCGTGGCGGTCCTGTCGTTCAACTCGATCGCGTTCACCGAGCTGTACTGCGGCGTGTCGATGGCCGGGCTGGTTCAGGTGCCCCTCAACTTCCGGTGGGCCGAACCCGAGCTCGCCTACGCGGTGGAGGACTCGGGTGCACAGCGTCCTGTTCTGCGACCGCGACCCGGGCGCGCTGGCCGACCTGGTCGACCGGGTGGTCCGAATCGACGACGGTGAGTACGAACGACTCCTCGATGCGGCGGAGCCGGCGCCCTTCGCCCCCGGCTCGATCGACGAGAACGATCTGGCGGGACTCTTCTACACGGGCGGCACCACGGGCCTCAGCAAGGGCGTCATGCTGACGCACCGCAACCTGATCGCGAACGCCTGGAACATCCAGTTCGCGCAGCCGATGGACGGTGACGACCGCTACCTGATCATGGCGCCGATGTTCCACGCCGCCGGTTCGGTCAGCGTGCTCCAGTCGATCTTCCTCGGGGCGACGCAGATCATCATGCCCTCCTTCGATCCGGCGACCATGCTCGATCTGGTCGAAACCGAAGGGGTCACGCAGACCCTCGGCGTGCCGACCATGGTGGCGGCGACGGTCGAGGAGCAGCTCGCTCGGCCACGCGATGTCGGTCGGCTGCGCCTCTATGCACACGGCGGCTCACCGATTGCACTCGAGGTCGTGCGGCGGGGCGCGGAGGCGTTCCCGTCGACCGAGTTCGTGCACGTCTACGGGGCCACCGAGACCGCTCCCATCGTGACGGGCCTGAGGAACGAGGTCGCTCTGCTCGACGACCGAGCGCGGCCGCTCGGCCGGGGTTCCGGTCATGGGATGTCAGGTCGTGGTCCGGAACCCCGACGGCACGCCCGCTCGCCAGGGAGACGTGGGAGAGGTGACCGTTCGCGGCGCGAACGTGATGGTGGGCTACTGGAACAAGCCGGAGCAGACCGAAGCGGCACTCCGCGACGGCTGGTACTGGACCGGCGACGTCGGGCGAGTCGACGACGAGGGGTACATGTTCCTGCTCGATCGCTCGAAGGACATGATCATCTCGGGTGGCGAGAACGTCTACTGCACCGAGGTCGAGGACGCGCTGTACACGCACCCGGCGGTACTCGAGGCCACCGTGTTCGGCATCCCCGACGAGTCGTGGGGCGAAGCCGTGCACGCCGTGGTCGTGCTCCGTGACGGGGCGCCCGACGGCCTCGACGCCACCACGCTCATCGCTCACTGCAAGGCTCAGATCGCCGGATACAAGGTGCCGCGCAGTGTCGAGTTCCGCGCCGATCCGCTCCCGAAGTCGGGTCCCGGCAAGGTGCTCAAGCGCGAGCTGCGCAGCTCGTACTGGGCCGATCGCGACGCGTCGATCGGCTGAATGGACGCGATCCTGAAATCGCTTGCATACTGATCGCGTGGGGAATTCGCGCAACGGACACGACACGCCGGCACCCGTCTCGACGAGCCCGTCGAACGGCGTCGGGGCATCCACCTGGTGGCGCCACGGCGCCGTCTACCAGATCTACCCGCGATCGTTCGCCGACTCGACCGGCGACGGCACCGGCGACATCGACGGCATCCGGTCGCGCCTGCCCTACCTCCGCGATCTCGGCATCGACGCGATCTGGATCTGCCCGTGGTACACCTCGCCGCTGAACGACGGCGGCTACGACGTTGCCGACTACCGAGCGATCGACGAGCGGTTCGGAGACCTCGCGGCCGCCGAACGCCTCGTGTCCGATGCCCACGACCACGACATCAGGGTGATCGTCGACCTGGTACCCAACCACACCTCGAGCGAGCACCAGTGGTTCCGCGCCGCCCTGGCCGCCGACCCAGGCTCGCGGGAGCGGGACCGGTACATCTTCCGACCCGGCCGTGGCCCCGACGGCTCGGAGCCTCCGAACAACTGGACGGCCGTGTTCGGCGGTTCCGCGTGGAAACGCGTCGACGACGGCGAGTGGTACCTCCACCTGTTCGACCCGACGCAACCCGACCTCAACTGGGAGAACGAGGAGGTCCGCGCCGAGTTCGACGACATCTTCCGGTTCTGGCTCGATCGCGGCGTCGACGGGTTCCGCATCGATGTGGCGCACGGCCTGGTGAAGGACACGTCGTTCCCCGATCTCGAGGTCACCGAAGGGCTGCTCGAGTCGAACCGCGGATTCGACCACCCCTACTGGGATCGTGACGGGATCCACGAGATCAACCGGCGGTGGCGGAGCGTGCTCGACTCGTCGGATCGTGACGTCATGATGGTCGCCGAGGCATGGGTGCAGCCGACGCGGCTGCCGCTCTACCTCCGCCCCGACGAGTACCACCAGTCGTTCAACTTCGACTTCCTGGCGGCGCCGTGGCAACTCGACGACGCACGCGCCGCCATCGACCGGGCCATCGATGCCGCGGCGTCGGTCGGTTCCGCTCCGACCTGGGTCCTCTCGAACCACGACGTCATGCGCCACACGACCCGGTACGGCCTCCCGGCGGATGCCAATTGGCGCGAGTGGCCGCTCGACGGCCCGCACGAGCTGCTCGACCAGGAGCTCGGGACCCGCCGGGCACGCGCGGCTGCCTTGCTGCTGATGGCCCTGCCCGGCTCGGTCTACCTGTACCAGGGCGAGGAGTTGGGGCTCCCCGACGTGTGGGATCTACCGCTCGACGTGCTCGACGACCCGGTGTGGGAGAACTCCGGTCACCGCCAGAAGGGCCGCGACGGGTGCCGTGTCCCGATGCCGTGGACCACCGACGGCCCCTCGTACGGGTTCGGCACCGGTTCCGCCTGGCTGCCCCAACCCGACTCGTTCGCCGAGCTCTCGGTCGAGGCGCAGGAGCGCACCGAGGGATCGAGCCTGACGATGTACCGCAGGGCGCTCGAACTCAGGGGCCGGCTCTTCACGTCCGACGAGGCCTTCGACTGGATCGACGCCGGCCCCGGGGCGCTGGCGTTCCGCCGGGGGTCGGGCGCGGCGTGCGTGGTCAACTTCGGACCGTCGGCAGCTCGGCTCCCCGACGGCGACGTGTTGATCAGCTCGGCCCTGCTCGTCGACGGCCTGCTGCCGCCGGACGCTGCGGCCTGGGTGGCCGCGGGCGGGAACGACTGAGCCCTGGGTGTACGCCCGGGACCGATTCCACTCGCGGACGACCTCGAACGCGAGCTTGCGCCGACCCTCGGGGTCGATCAGGCCCTCGCGATTGAAGCCGTCCTCCCCGCCAACACCGATCGCCGGGCTCTTGCCACCCGACTCGAGCGTCACGGGAGTGAGATACTCCGCGGCGGCACACATCAGAATCTTGCCGACCCGTGTGCCGCCGGTGAAGAGGATGTGGTCGAAGCGCTGCTGGAGGAGGGCGGTGGATTCGTCGACACCGCCGGCCACGACCTTGATCGCGTGATGGTCGAGGTGGCGGCCACACAGGTCGACGAGCGCATCGGCCGTCGCCGGTGCCAGCTCCGACGGCTTGGCGACGACGGCGTTTCCGCAGCGATCGCCGCCGCCATCGGCGCGATGAGGAGCTGGAGGGGATAGTTCCACGGGGCGATGATCAACGCCACGCCCTTGGGCTCGGGAATCACCCGTGATCTGCCCGGCCGGAACGTGAGCGGTGTCCTGACCTTCCGCGGCGTGGCCCAGTCGGCGAGATGCTTGCGCTGGTGTGCGATGTCGTTGAGCGAGAAGCCGAGCTCGGTCGTCCATGCCTCGGTCGCCGACTTGCCCAGGTCGGCGGCAAGTGCCGCCGAGAACCGGTCACCGTGCTCGGTGAGCATCGCCGCCAGGGCATCGAGCTGCTCGTATCGCCATTCGAGCGATCTGGTGCGTCCCTCGTCGAACGTCCAGCACGTCGACGCGACGGGCACTTCGGCGTCGAACGGCGATGCCGGTTCGCCCCCGGCAGAGGCGGCGTCGTCGTCGTGCGGGGTCCCGGTCACGGTACGGTCCTCTCAGTCGACTGCTCGCGGCCCGGTCGCCGCGGAGCGTCCGATCGCGATCCGGCGATACGGTGCTCACCGAACGCCCCATCCAAACACAAGGAGCCTTCTCACATGGCAACGACCCTCATGGTCTGGATCGACCAGGACCTGTGCACCGGTGACGGCATCTGCTCGGAGATCTGTCCCGACGTGTTCGTCGCCCGCGACGACGGACTGTGGGTCGTGAAGGAGGAGGCCGAGCACTTCGGCGAGACGATCGTCTTCGACGGCGGGGACGGGCGCCGGCCACGGCCCCGACAGTGGTCGAGGCGTCGCCCGGATCCCCGACTCGCTGATCGACCTCGCCGTCGAGGCCGCCGAGGAGTGCCCGGGCGAGTGCATCATGATCGAACCGTACGACCAGTCGGCGATCGACAACCGCGGCGCCTGAACGGGCGTACTACGCGGTCGGCCGTGCCGACTGCACCGCGTCCGGGCGCCGGAATATTCGGATGACATAGCGCCTTGCAGATTCGTACGGTGGTTCGTGGGGGAACCACCGTTCAACATCGCGAGGAGCCGATCATGTCGAACGATTCCATTCATCAGGTGGCCGTGGCGCTGCGGCGCGACGAGGTCGTCACCACCGAACCGACCATCACCTTCGAGTGTCCACCCGATGTGGCATCCGACGATGTGGAACGCTGCGCAGCCGTACGCGGCGCCGACGGGAGCGTGACCGCCACCAGGCGAGCCGGCATGTTCCGATGGCGGCCCAGAGCACCCCTCGCTCCGGGTCGGCACGTGTTCGTGGTCGAGCAACTGGCCGCCGGCAAGGGGTCGACCACCGCTCCGGTGGAGGTGCCCTTCGTGGTCGTGGCATCGAACGCCAAGATCCCGGATCGGCTCCGCATCGAGAGTTTCCGCAGAGTGGCAGTCACCACGGAGGGCTCACGGACCATCCAGCCCACCGAGCGTGCCACGGGTCGATACATCGACTTCATCAAGGCCGAGGACCGCCGTACCGGGCGTCCGGTCTCGATGTCGTTCGACCAGAGCGGCAAGGCAGTCGACGGCGACGAGATCCTCGCCAAGGCGGCCCAACGAATCGCGCGCCGAACCGACGGCTTGCACCCCGCTCTCCACCGAGCGATCGAAGGGGCACGGGGCGGTGACGACGTGTTGGTCGACGTGTGGGCCGACCTCGACGAGGGCGAGCCGGCGGCCGGCGATCGGCCGCTCCACGAGGGCGACATCGAGTCATCGAGGCGCCGTGCGGCCGAGGAGCGTCTGCGATGCAAGGCCGTCTGCGATGAGCTGGTCGAACGGCTCGGCGACATCGGCAAGGTGGTGGACTCGCCCGCGCTCGCGCCCGTCGTCACGATGCACGTGGCAGCCGGTCGGGTGCGCGAGCTGGCCGCCGTGATGACGTCGCCGGCGTCTACCTGCACGACGAGAGCGCGATCGACGACCTCGACGACTCGATTGCCGTCGCCCAGTCGGGCGTGGTCCACGCGGCCGGCGAAACCGGCTCGGCATCGACGTCGCCGTGTGGGAGCGCGGTCCGACCAGCAACGCCAATCTCGTGATCGCGGGAGCGTTCAGCGGCAGTCCGACCACGAGCGACCACAGTCAGAACGTGCACGCGATCATTCGGAACAACGAGCCGACACTCCCGACGGTCACGCGCCCGGGTGCAATCTCCACTCCGCCAACAGCACGGCCGGAGTGCGCTGACCTGGGCGGTCGAGGACCGTGACTGCACGGTGATCAACCAGAGCTTCCACCGAAGCAGCGAGCCGGGCTCGGGGGACATCTCGTCCGACGACCTGTACGGCGACTACCTCGCGTTGCACTGGCCGTATCCGACGATCGTGCATGCCGCCGGCAACTTCTGGTCGACCGATCCGGACGACATCGACCCGCCCAGCTCCGAGTTCGTGAACCACAAGGGATACAACACGATCTCGGTCGGGAATCACGACGACACGGCCGAGCGCGATGTCCGCGAGTTCCGTGTTCCGGAACCCGAACAGCCCGCACGATGACCGCGAACTTCCCGGAGATCTCCGCGAACGGGACGTTCGTCACCGCGGACGGCATCCAGATGAGCGGCACGAGCATGGCATCGCCCGCCGTCGCCGGCATCGTGTCGCTCCTGCAGGGAACCTCATCGACCCTGCGCCACTGGCCCGAGGGATGCCGAGCCGTTCTCTCGGCCGGTGCGACCCGCAACGTGCAGGACGACACGTGGTGGCAAGACGTCCAGGCTGGGGTCGACGCATCCGACGGCAGCGGGGCGGCCAACGCGAACGAGAGCCGCAACATCGCGCTGAACCGCCGCTGGCGAAACGCTCCGGCGACCCGGCGGGGGTGGGATGTCGGGCTGCTGAGCTCGAACGACTTCGCAGACGACGGGCTGTCCGAGTTCGAGTACCAGGTCAGCGTGCCGAGCCACTGGTGGGGGCCCCGCCACGTCAAGGTCGCACTCTGCTGGACCTCGAAGGTCGGCAAGCACAAGTTCCCGCTGACCCCGGCGTTCTACACGTCGCAACTCGCGGTCGACCTCGATCTCAAGGTCTACGACAGCTCCGGTGTTCAGGTCGGCTACAGCGGCTCCTGGGACAACAGCTACGAGATCGCGGAGTTCGACGGGTCGCCGGGCGAGACCTACACGATCAAGATCCGACGGTGGTCCGGCACCAAGAGCACCTGGTTCGGCCTCGCGTGGACCGTCACGGGCGGACTGATGATCGCCGTGCCGTGGGAACGATTGAATCCACGCGCCCTCGGCTGATGCCGCGCGAGTCGGCGCTGAACGGCGAAACCCCCGGGCGGATTGCATTCCGCCGGGGGGTTTCGAATGGAGCGGACGACGAGATTCGAACTCGCGACCCTCACCTTGGCAAGGTGATGCTCTACCAACTGAGCCACGTCCGCAGCGGCCACCAGAATATCAGCCGACCGCCACGACCGGGCAACACCCACCCCCGATGGTCAGTCCCGTTGGTCGTCGGGGCGCAGGTCGACCCGCAACGTGAGGATTCCGTCCTCGATCGTGGCGGTGGCGTCGCCGATGATCGCGAAGTCCTGGTAGTCGATCTTCGCCTGGGTGATGAACTGCTGCCGTTCCTCGCCGGCCACAGGCGGCAGGGGGCGCTGCTTCACGGCCAGCGCACGGTCCTTGAAGCGGGCGATCATCGCATCGGTGTCGATCGTTGCCATGGCGCCGATCGTACCGGCAGCAGTCAGTCTGCGTCTGCCTCGCTCGGGATCTGGGCGGAGACGCCGTTCGTGTCATCGTGCGACGGTGCGTCGACTGCCACGGCGTCGTGTCCCTCGACGAATCGACGCTCGGTGCCGAGCACGCTCGTCGACTCGCCATTGAGCTCGGCTTCGAGTTCGGCTTCGAGTTCGGCCTCGGCCGCAGCGAGGATCTCGGGGGCGATCTCGTGCTCGAACACGTCGACCTCCGGCCGTTCGATCTGCCTCGGCGTCACCTCGCCGACCGTGGCGACCCGGGGGAGGTCACCCGGCCTGACCGACCGGATGTTGCCCACCTCCGGCTCGTCGTCGGCATGGAGGTCGTCGAAGCCGGAGGCGCTCGGCCCGGCGTCGAAGGTCTGATCCAGCACGGGTGGCGCGGCGCTCGGTGTCAGCGGTTCGGCGCCCTCGGGCCGCACGGCATCGAGCGTGCGGCGCTGCGCGACCGGATCGGCACGGCGCCACTTCCGCTCCCCCATCGCCTCGAGCGGCGCCAACAGCTCGGGGTCGGGGCGGGTCGTCCGCCACATCCACACGGCGATCATCACGAGTGCGAGACCGAGCGCCACGAGCAGCCCGACGATCGAGGTGACGATCCGAGTGCCGTCGGGATCGCCGATCGAGGAGAGCAGGTTCGTCGGGGGGTTCGATGTTGTCCACACGCGGTCCTCCAGTGTGCCACGAACAGTCTCGAACTTCGGTGACGTCAGGACGGTCGCCCTGCCACCTGGTGGTGTGGGCACCAGATCGTCGTCCGTCCACCGACTCGATCGCGTCGCAACGGTGTGCCGTCGCGTGGGCAGGGCGGCAGGGCTGCACGCACCTCGGGATCGATCGTGCCGCGGTGGCTGCCGCCGCGATCGAGCATGCCCATCAGATGCGTCGGCGCGAACTCGACCAGTCGCACCACGTCGTCGACCGGGATGTCCCTTGCCGATGCCAGCGGGCACATTCCCGTCTGCCAGAGCACCTCGTCGACGCTCATGTTGCCGTAGCCGGCCACCACGGCCTGGTCGAGGAGGACTGCCTTCACGGCCGCTCGTCGCCGCGCGAAGACGGTGAGCAGATGGTCGGCGGTGACGTCGAGGAAGTCGGGTCCCAACCGGTGGGTGGGCGGGTCGAACTCGAACCTGGCCCACCGCCTCGGGTCGTTGACGCGCAGCGCACCACCGTCATCGAAGCCGACGACCAGTCGATCCCACGATGCGTCGTCGCGAGCGCTGCTGTACTCGAGCGAGTCGATGGCTGCGACGTCGTCGACGATCAGCCGGCCGGTCATGCCGAAGTGCAGGCTCAGTGTGTCGGCGCCGGCAGCGGGGCCGAGGTCGAGCAGCACCATCTTGCCGATCCGCCTGGCGGCCACGAACGTGGCACCCGGCAGCTCCGCCTCGATCTCTGCGGCCCACGGCTGGCGACCGTCGATCGTCACACCCGTGATCGTGCGGTCCAACGCGCGCTCCGCGCCCGATCGGTACAGCTCGGCTTCCAGGCCCTCCGGCATCGTCGCCCGTCAGTCGAGCCGCTCGAGGAAGCGCCGAATCGGGGCGCCCACTTCGTCGAAGTGGATGAGGAACGCGTCGTGGCCGTGGATCGAGTCGATCTCGACGTACTCGCTCACCATCCCGTCGCGGTGCAGCAGCCGGGACAGGTGCTCCTGCTGGTACGGCGGATACAGGATGTCGCTGTTGATCCCGATCGTGAGGTTCGGCACGTTGATGCGTGCCATCGCCCGCTCGACCGTTCCGCGACCGCGGGCGAGATCGTGCAGGTCCATCGCCTTGCCGATGATCAGGTAGCTGTTGGCGTCGAAACGGCGGACGAGCTTGTCGCCGTGGTAGTGCAGGTAGCGCTCGACCTCGAACTCCTGCCAGAGCCCGAACGTGTCGCCGAACTGGGCACGATCGGTGAGGTTGCGCCCGAACCGCTGCGTGAAGGCGTTGTCGCTGCGGAACGTGACCTGAGCGACCTGGCGGGCGATGGCCAGCCCTTCGGCGGGCCCGTCGCCCGGTTCGGCCTCGTAGTAGTCGCCGCCGCGCCATCTCGGGTCGAGGCGGATCGCTCTCCGGCCGATGACCCCCCACGCGATCTGCTGCGCGCTGGCCTGCATGCAGCTCGCGATCGGCACGATCGAGCGGACCCGCCTGGGGTACGTGGTCGCCCACTCGAGGACCTGCATGCCGCCCATCGAGCCGCCCATGACGGCCGCCCACTGCTTGATCCCGAGGTGCGGCATCAAGCTGGCCTGCGACCGAACCATGTCGCGGATCGTCACGACCGGGAACCGGGATCCGTACGGTTCGCCGTCGTCGGGGTGCGGTGACGCGGGCCCCGTCGAACCCTGGCATCCACCGAGCACGTTCGGGCACACGACGAACCACTCGTCGGTGTCGACGTACTTGCCCGGGCCGATCACGTCGTCCCACCAGCCGGGTGTCTCGTGGCCGCGTTCGGCGCGACCGGCCGCATGGGAGTCGCCGGTCCAGGCGTGGACGACGAGCACGGCGTTGGACGCGTCCGAGTTCAGCGTGCCCCACGTCTCGTAGGCGATCGTGACGTCGCGCAGCACGGCGCCGCCCTCGAGCGCGAACGGGTGGTCGGTGGCGAACGTGTGGAACCGGCGACTGCCGGGAGGGTCGCCGGAGCGCCATGCGCCGGAGACGGGAAGTGGGCTCTGCGTCACGTTCACTCCTCTCGATCGTCCGGTTCGGTCCGACGCATCGAGAGCGGCTCGAACGCCGGTTTGTCGGCGTTGCCGACCACATTCCGCTCCGCCGACTCGGCCGGCGCAACGGGAGGCACCTTGGGGGCGCTGCCCAGGTTGCCGGGCCCGACCGGAAACCGACCGAACCGCTCTTGATGTGCGACGGATCGTACCAGCGTGTCGGCACGACGACGGGCCCGAGGCGTCGAGTACCCGACCACGCCCGCTGCGCCGCTGACTCCGGCCGTTCGGCACCTGACCTTCCTCGCCGGGCGGCGCACGATGAGGGTGGACAGGAGGTGTGGCGTGATGCGAAGCCGCTACCCACGAAGCGTCATACGAATGGCTGCAGTGGTGCTGCTCGCCGCCTGCGCCGGCACCACCGACGGTCAGGAAGCGGCCGACTCCGGTGCCCAGCCGGCACCGACCTCGACGGCCCCGGATGACCGCGGAACGCAGGTGACGCAGACCACCGCCGCGGAACCGAACGACAGGGCGACGATCCGCCGGCCGTCGAGGCCACGCCCGTCGGCGTCGACGTCTCGTGCACAGCGTGTGACAGCACTCGGCGAAGCATCACCATCGGCGGCATGGGCGAGGACTTCGGTCCGCCTGATCGGGCGGTCGTGGAGATCGGGGTGTCCGCGCAACGACCCACGGTGGGCGAGGCGACGCAGCAGGCGTCGGCCGCCGGCGCGTCACTCGTCGCTGCGCTCGCGGAACTCGGCGTTCCCGACACCGACATCCAGACGTCACAGTTCAACATCCGTCCCCAGCACGATCAGTTCGACCACACCCAGATCATCGGCTACCAGACCGAGATCGGCTACCGGGTGACGGTCCGCGACGTCAGCGGTCTCGGCTCCGTGCTCGGCCGCGCCGTCGACGCGGGCGGCGACAGCGTCCGAGCCTGGAGCATCGGTTTCGCCGGCGACCCCGACGTACGTATGGACGTCGCCCGCGCCGAGGCCTGGGACGATGTGCGGGTTCGAGCAGCGGCAACCGCTGACGAGATCGGCGCTGCCCTCGGCGAGGTGCTCGACGTCCACGAGAAGGTGCTCGTGACCTCTCCTCACGGCATGCGGCAGGGTGGCGAGGGCGACTCGGCCCCGTTCGACGTGCCGACGTCACCCGGTGTGGTCGGCGTCATCGTCCTGCTGACCGTCACGTACGCGATCGGCGAGTGATCAGGGAGCGCACAGCCCCCGAGTTCTCGGCCGGAGGAAGGACGACGGTCGCCC
The DNA here is from genome assembly GCA_963827775.1 of uncultured Acidimicrobiaceae bacterium. GTDB lineage: Bacteria > Actinomycetota > Acidimicrobiia > Acidimicrobiales > Ilumatobacteraceae > Ilumatobacter. The sequence continues at coordinate 215,446 of CAWHCI010000006.1, forward strand.
GCGGCCGCTCGCCCGACAACCCGAAGACATCTGGCCGACCGCGGGCAGGCACCGTCGTGAGAGGTCGACCGGTGCACATGGCCGGCACCGGGCCGAATGGGTACCGTGCGCCCATGGCGACGGCGAACAACGGCAACTGCTCCCTCCACTACGAGACGTTCGGTTCGCCCGACGACCCGACCCTGCTGATGGTCAACGGGCTCGGTTCGCAGTGCATCAACTACCCCACCGAGTGGTGCGAGATGTTCGTGGACGCCGGCTTCCACGTCATCCGGTTCGACAACCGTGACGTCGGGTTGTCGACCCACCTCACCGACGCGCCGACCGACGACGACAACGCCGCCTACCGGGTGCTCGACATGGCCGACGACGCCGTCGCCGTGCTCGATGCCGCGGGCGTCGACCGCGCCCACGTGATGGGTCTGTCGATGGGCGGCATGATCGTGCAGCACCTCGCGATCCACCACCGTGATCGACTGCTGTCGATGGTGTCGGTGATGTCACGAACCGGAGAGGGCGCATACGGCCAGTCGACGCCCGAGGCGCTCGATCGGCTCACCGGCCCGCCCGCCACCGACCGCGAGTCGGCCGTCGCCATCCACATCGAGGGTCAGCGCATCTGGGGCAGCCCAGAGTTCGCCGACGAGGAACGCTGGCGCGCCGACGCCGAGCGCGCGTTCGATCGTTCGTTCGATCCGGCCGGCGTCACCCGCCAGTACTTCGCCACCGTGGCATCGCGGGGTTGGGCGAACGACCTCCCGGGCGTGACCACGCCGACGCTCGTCGTTCACGGCACCGCCGACACGCTGATCGACATCAGCGGTGGCCGGCGAACGGCTGAACTCATCCCGGGCGCCGAGTTCGTCGCGATCGAGGGCATGGGTCACGACTACCCGCCCGAACTCTGGGAGCGCTGGGTGTCGGAGGTCGCGCGCTTCTGCCACCGTCACGACACCTGACCGAGGAACTCGATCACTCGCGACGTCCATCCGGCGAGGCCGTCGGGTGTGGCTGCGAGCGCCAGCTCGGATCCGGCGATCAGCTCCTGGAGGCGTGCCGCGCTGCCGGCCGGGTGGCCCGGGTCGCCGGTCCACGCCAGGATCAGCGTCGGGACGGCGATCGTCGCGACCTGCTCCTCCGCCGGGAGATCGGTCGTGGCCGCACCCCGGAACACGCGAGCCAGCCGTTCGGGGTCGGTACCGGTGAGCACCCGCTCGAATCGCTCACCCCAGTAGGGGTCGTCGGTGAACGGGTCGGGTGACGGCCGCGCCGCCGCGCCGGCGAGCAGCGTCTCATGGTCGCCGGCGGCGACCAGGTCCGCCATCGTCGTGTACACGCCGGTCTGGGCAGCGCGGGTGGCCCACGCCGTCGGCGGGATCACCAGCACGAGACCCCGGATCCGGTCGGGTGCCAGCACCGCCGCGTGCAGCGCCGTCGCCGCACCCATCGAGGCGCCGCCGGCGACGTATGCCCCGATGCCCAGACGATCGGCCAGGGCGAGCTGATCCTCGGCGAGCGCCCGCCAGTGGTAGTCGGCGCTGTCGACCGTGGAGCCCGACTCGCCGTGCCCGCGTGCGTCGTATCGCAGCACGGTCGCAGTGCGGCCGATCGCCGGGAAGTCGAACAACCCGAGTTCGTCCTCCGACGCCATGCTGCTCGTGAGCCCGTGACCCCACACGACGTCAGGACCGATCCCCTGCCGGTCGTAGACCAGGTCGGCACCGCGGACATGTTCGCTGGCCATGGGGCGGACGGTACCGCTCAGGCGCCGGGCAGCTTGCAGGCGGGCGTGCCGCCGGGCAGCTTGTGGCGATACTTCGCCACCAACCGATAGACCACACCGGCGAGTTGCCGGATGCCCGGCAGGTTCACCAGGCCGCCGAGCACCTTCCACACGCCACCCGCGTGACGGAGCGACGCAATCACCGCGAACTCGGCCGCGACCACCTCGCCGTCCTCGGCGACCCACTGCACGGCCGTGGTGCACTGCTCGGCCGTGAGCCCGAGCGACTCGAGGTCGAGGAACTGCCACGGCTCGACGTGGTCGAGGCCGAGCCACCGCTGGCCGAACCGAGCCGAGGTGGTGCAGAACCCACAGTCGCCGTCGAACACCAGCAACGGCAGCTCAACAGAAGGTTCGGGCGCAATGTCGCTCACGGTGCAGTGCTCCCCGGATCGCCGATGACGGGCTGCGCCAGACGCATCCGCTGCTCGAACCCGGTCTCGTACGGCATGAATCCGTTCCGGTCGGGATACAGGAGTTGCACCATCGAGTACGGCTCGCCGCGATACCAGGCCGCTGCCGTGCCGAACGCCTCACCGTGTGCGCCGAGATCGACCGGCGCGAACAAGCAGCGCAGGTCGTTGTCGAGCAACCCGACCAACTCGACCCCGAACGGGATCTCCGTGCCACCCCTGAGCGAGTCGACGACCAGGCCGAGCAGACCGTTCGCGGCCACGGGTGTGAGCCCGAACACCGCGATCTCCGGGAAGCCCGTGAGCTCGGGCACGCCGACCGTGTAGGCGTACGCCGGCGTCGGCGGATCGGTGTCGTACCCGGGCGAGACCGGTTCGAGCGCCCACCCGTTGGTCTCGATCATCCACTCGATCTTCTCTGCGTGAGGAATGTGGAAGTCGGGCAATTCCATGGGTCCATCCTGCCAGCGGTCCGACGAGAACGGTCGGTGTCGGGAGATCGGGAGGTGGAGTTCCGCCGACGCGCGAGGATGGACGGGTCCTCCGCACCAACCGTCATGACGAGTGGGGAACGCGGCAGGGCGTCGAACGACATTTCACCGAACGACCGACTCCGATCTTGGGAGAAACAGTGACAGACGACATGCAACGGATCCGCCGGCTCGAGACCGCTCTGGCGAGCCAGCACACCGAAATCGAACGACTCAGGTCCGATCTCGCGGCAATCACGGACGCCCGGTCCGGTCGATCCGCGAGTCCCGACGACACTGTGGGAGACGACACTGTGGGAGACGACACGGTGGGAGACGACACGGTGGGAGACGTCCACGCTTGGCGATCATCGCGGCGAGCGATGCTGAAGGGAGGAGCCATCGCCGCCGGTGCTGCGCTCGCCGGCGCCGTCGCAGCACCGCAGTCGGCCGCGGCCGCGGATGGCGACAACGTGCTCCTCAGCAACCAGAACACGTCGCCGTCCGGTAACACCCGGATCCAGACGCCCGGCCCAGGTGGGTTGCTGTCCAACGCGAACATCTTCACCGTCACGGACAACGCCTCGACGAGTTCGTACGAAGCCGCCATCGGCGGAACCGCCCAGGGCGACAGGGTGACCAACGGCATGTACGGGTTCACATCTGCCCGGCTCGACGACGACGTGACGACCGGGCATGCGGTCGTGGCCCGCAAGACTTCAGGTGGGCGTTCGGCGATCTACATGCCGCCTTCGGGGAGTGCGCCGCCGAACGACACGTACCAACACGCGCGTGGCGAGATGCGCGTCGATACCTCCGGAACCCTCTGGTACTGCGCGGTGAGCGGCACGCCGGGCACGTGGCGGCGTCTCGCCGGCTCGGCATCGGCGGGCGCGGTGCACGCGATCGATCCGAGGCGCACCTACGACTCCCGGTTCACCGATGGTCCGCTCACGGCCGATGACGAGCGTGTGATCAGCGTCGCCGACGGCATCGACGTCGTCACGGGCAACGTGAGTGCGTTCAACATCGTCCCCGCCGGAGCGACCGCGATCTTCTTCAACCTCGCGATCACCCAGACGACCGGCGCCGGATTCCTCCAGCTCGCGCCCGGCGACGCAACGGCCGTCACCGCCTCGACCATCAACTGGGACGCGGGAAACGTGACCCTCGCGAACGGCAGCTTCTCGACCCTCGACGAAGACCGTCAGGTGAAGATCCTGTGCGGCGGCAGTGGATCGACCGAGTTCATCGTCGACATCACCGGCTACACGATCTGACCAGGCGCAGGCGCTGCGGTCCGACGAGATCTGTCGGTGCCGGGAGATCGGCGAGATGGAGTTCCGCCGATACCGTTCGAGACACATGTACCGCTTCCTGCTGCGACCGAGGTGGATCGCGTTCCATCTCCTCGTGATCGTGGGGATCGTCGCCATGGTCAACTTCGGGTTCTGGCAACTCCGCCGGCTCGATGAGCGGCGAGACTTCAACGCGGTGGTCGAGGCTCGATACGACGCCGAACCCGTGCCGCTCGACGAGTTGCTGACGCTCGGCGTCGACCCCGACGACGTGTCGTGGCGGCCGGTGACCACATCGGGCACCTACCTGGCCGACGAGGGCATCTTGATCGTCAATCGGTCACAGAACGGCCGGGCGGGCGTCAACACCGTCGTGCCGCTCCGTCTCGACGACGGCCGGATCCTGCTCGTCAACCGGGGATTCGTGCCGCTGGCAGCCGATCCGCCCCCGGTGCCGGCGCTCGATGTCGCGGTCACCGGACGACTCAGGCCGTCACAGGAACGCCGCCTCGGCCAGCTGTCCGACGCGAGCGAGGGCGTCCTGCGCGAGGCGCAACGGCTCGACCTCGAACGACTCGCTCCCCAGTTCGACGGTCCGGTCGTGCCGATGTACGTCGACCTGATCGAGTCGGCGCCGGCGGAGCAGCCCGGATTCCCCGAACCCGTGATCGCTCCGAACCTGAGCGAGGGCAACCACCTGTCGTACGCGGCGCAGTGGTTCATCTTCTCGATCGCAGCAGCCGTCGGTTGGTTCCTCGCCGTGCGACGGTCGGCGCGGGTTCGGCTGCGCCGGGCGACCGCCGGTTCGCTCGGCGGCGATGCCGACGCCGATGACGATGCCGACGCCGATGTCTCGGCAGATTCCGCTCTCGTCGACGGCCCACCCCTCGACGGCTACGAGGTCCGGAACTAGTCGGCGCGCGCTACGAACGTTCGATCGTGGCCATCCGACGGAACTGCTCGACCACGTCGGGGCTCTCGTGGCCGGGGTCGAGCTGTCGGTACACGGCCTCGACGTTGACCGCGATGCGACCGAACTCGCCGAGCTCCGAGAAGTCCTCCGATGCACCGATCTCGCGGGCGATGTCGCGCGCCGCATCGAAGGCGTCGACCCCGGCGGCGTGGCGGGCGGTGGCGGCTCCGTCGACGTAGGCGAGGTAGTCGCGCACGGCCGTCACACCCGCCTTGCCGGTGACCGGACCGTGACCGGGCACGACGTGTTCGACGTCCATCCCCAGCATCAGGTCGCACGCATCGATCCAGTTCGACAGCGGGCCCGCCCAGACGATCGGCGTCCCGCCGATGAACAAGATGTCGCCCGTGTACACGACGCCGGCGTCGGGCACGACCACGATCGAGTCACCCGCCGTGTGCGCCGGGCCGACCTCGATCAACTCGACGGTTCGGCCCCCGACGTCGAGCTCGAGGCGGCCGTCGAACGTCCGGTCCGGCTCCCGGAGCTCGATGCCCTCGAACTCGAACTCACCGAAGAAGCTCCGGAACAGGTCGCCGACCTCGCCGGGCGCCTGGTTGAGCGCAGCGAGCATCGACGGTGGCACCTCGGACATCTCGCGCGACGCGGCCGTGGTCGCAACGATCTGCGCGTCAGCGACGAGTTGGTTGCCGTAGCAGTGGTCGCCGTTGGCGTGCGTGTTCACCACCGTGGCGATCGGCGCCGACCGCGTGTGGTCGGACATCATGTCGAGCATCCGCTGCGTCAGCTTCAGGTCGAACAACGTGTCGACGAGCAGCGAGGTGCCGTCGCCGACCACGAGGCCCGCATTGCTCCAGCCCCAGCTGCCGTCACCTTGTAGGTAGGCCAGGCACCCGTCGCCCACTTCGGTCAGCGTCATCTCACGATCGGTCATGCCGATGGCCTACCACGCCTGCGGATGCCGTGCGATGTCCGCATTCCCCGGTCCGGGGCAGCAGGTGAACCGACGGCGACGGTAACTTCGCCTCGTGCCCACCCCTGCGATCTCGCGGCCCGCCAGGCTCCGACGACTACTGGCATCCGGTGGTCTGCTGACGGTGCCCGGATGCTCCGATGCCCTCGGTGCCCACCTGATCGAGCAGGCAGGGTTCGACGCCGTCTACATGACCGGCTTCGGCTCGTCGGCGACGCTGCTCGGCCAACCCGACGTCGGGCTCCTCACCGGCGCCGAGATGACCGAGAACGCAGGGAGGATCGCGGCGGCCACCGCATTGCCCGTGATCGCCGACGGCGACACTGGCTACGGCAACGCGATCAACGTCGCCCACACGGTGCGCGCGTACGAACGTGCCGGCGTGGCTGCAATCCAGCTGGAGGACCAGGTCATGCCGAAACGGTGCGGGCACATGGCCGACAAGGCCGTCGTGACGAGCGCCGAGATGGCCGGCAAGGTGCGAGCCGCCGTCGATGCTCGCACCGAGATGCTCGTGATCGCCCGCACCGACGCACGTGCGCCGGAAGGGCTGGACGCCGCGATCGCACGCGCACACGCATACGTCGAAGCCGGCGCCGACGTGCTGTTCGTCGAAGCGCTCGAATCGGTCCTCGAGTTCGAGCAGGTGGGTGCGGCCGGGTTCGGCGTCCCTCTCGTGTACAACTGGGTCGAGGGTGGTTCGTCACCGGCGTTGAGCGCCCGCGAGGTCGGGGAACTGGGTTTCCAGATCCTGCTCCTCCCGATCTCGCTGCTGCTCGCCGCCACACGGGCGATGCAGGACACCCTCGGTCAGATCCGGGCGGCGGGCACGACCGCACCGGGCGCCTTCGGTGACGACCCGTTCACGCGCTTCACCGACACGATCGGTCTCCCCGAGTTCCGGGAGGCCGAGGCTCGCTACCGCGACGGGTGACGCTCAGAAACGATCGTTCGAGCGTTTCTTGGTCGGTGCCTTGAATGGCGCCTCGATCAACAGTTCGAACCGGGCATCATCGGGCTGGTTCTTGTCGTTGAGGTTGCGCAGGTAGTTCTTGAGCGCGGACCGAGCGGGCGCGATGTGATCGCCCTTCATCCCTGCGGAGCGAGACAGCGCGTCCTTCGCCTTCTCGACACGCTCCTTGCGTTTGGCCTTCTCCTCGTCGGAGTAGTTGCCGGCCGGCTTGTTGGCCTTGGCCTCCTGACGCGCCACACGCGCGGCTTCGAGTTCCTTCAACGACTTCTGTTCGGCCATGGTCGTCGACGCTACCGTCCGCTCGGCGACGACCCTGGCGTGGTCGCGACGTAGATCGTGCTCGTCGACTCGCCTCCGGTGTAATGGTTCGGGAAGGCGACCACGTGGGGAACGACGGTGGCGAACACGGATCGCATCACGTCGACGAACTCCTCGTTCGGCGAGAACTCGTCGGACCAGAGTGAGAAGACGCCGCCCGGACGGAGATGGTCGACGACTCGTTGCAGCCCCTCGGGCCGATAGAAGCCGGCATGGCTCCCGTCGAGGAGATGACTCGGGGTGTGGTCGATGTCGAGCAGGATCGCGTCGAGGTCCCCACCCACGTCGGGCGGGAAACCCCGATCGATCAGGGCGAAGAAGTCGTCGTGCACGAAGTCGCACCGTTCGTCACCCGACAGCGCTGCCCCCAGTGGCACGAGATGGCACTCGTGCCAGCCGATCACCGCGGCGAGCGCCTCGACGACGTGGATGCGCCCGACTCGCGGATCCGCCAGTGCGGCACTCGCGGTGTGCCCGAGCCCGAGCCCTCCCACTACGACACGGAGGTCGTCGCCCGACAGCGCCGCGAGACCGAGGTTCGCCACTGCCTCCTCGCCCGCGGTGAACAATGACGACATCAGGAACGTGTCGCCGAGCTTGACCTCCCAGACATCGACCTGGAGCGTGGGCTCGAGCCGTCGCCGGAGGCTGATCTCGCCGATCGCCGTCTGCTGGCTGTCGAGATGCTCGAAGGCTCGGCTCATGGACGCTCGGAGACGGTGGAGGCGATGCCGCACGGTAGCCCGTCGCTCCGCGGTGAGAGCGACCGACGAAACGCTGGCGATCGGCGCGGGCGGGGAATAGTCTCGTTATCACGATCGGACTGACCCCGTGGGTACTGCCGAACACCGCAGAACGGAGACCACGATGAAGTTGACGATGACCGCGGCGATCACCGCTCGCTGGGGGCACCGGGTGGACGGCCTGATCCACACGCACGCCTGGACGGTGGAGGCCACGGTCTCGGGACCGGTCGACGCCCCGATGGTGATGCCCGCCGACGATCTGGAGCGGCTGCTGTGCGCGGTCGTCGAGCCGTGGGAGAAGCACTACCTGACCCACGAGAACGTCGGCGAGTGGAAGGGCTACCAGCCGATCGTGTGGCTGCGCGAACCGACGGTCGAGGAGATCGCGCGGCACCTGTGGGAGCGAATTCGGCCCCAGGTGCCGAGCCTCGACTCGATCGCGTTGATCGAGAGCACCGAGTTCGACCGGTGCCGAACCGTCCGCCTGGCTGCCTGACGAGAACCTCAGGGCGTGACGGCGTCGACGATCGTGGGCACCGGTTGGCCCAGCTTGCGGGCGTACGTCTGGTGGTAGTGGTGGAGAGCCGGTTCGTTGCGGCCGAACACGATCCGGTCGAGTGCGCCGGCGTTCGCGGCGCGCTGCTGTGACTCACCCATGACGTCGTCCTCGTCCCGGATGATCTCCGAGAAGCCCTGGGCGATGTTGGCGATGACGTCGTTGATCTCGGCCTGCTCCGGACCGGGATGCTCGATCAGTTCCCGCTTCATGTAGAAGTCGACGCGGCTCACGTGACGACCCGGGTCGCCGGGTGTCGGGTAGGCGCGCACGAGGAAGCAGCCGAACCGGAACGGCATGACGATCGTGTTCGGGAAGAGCCAGTACACGGGCAGACCGGCGACGGTGATGTCCCACTCGTCCTCGGGTCGGTCGCGCATCTCGTCGATGTCTCGACGGCACAGGATCATCCGGTGGTTGTGGCCGTCGTCGGCGTAGCACTGCACGTTGCCGTGGAAGCTGTCGAACAGCGTGTCCTTGTGCAACGACGCGAAGTGGTAGGTCTCGCCGAACGTGTCCATCGCCAGTTTCCAGTTGCAGGCGGTGTCGTACGCATCGTGGTTGATCGGCACGAGCCGGTCGAAGTGCCATGTGGGGAACTCACCGTCGAGCCACTCTCCGAGGAGTTCGTCGAGGTCGATCGTGCCGTCGGGGTCGGGATGCACGAAGAGCAGCCCGTGGCGTTCCTCGGCCGGCAGCGGGAGGAGGCCGGTGCACTCCGCGTCGATGTCGCCGAACTGGTCGGGTTTGGGCATGCCCGCGAGATCGCCGCTCGCGTCGTACGACCAGGCGTGGAACGGACACGTGAACCGCCGTCTCGTGCCGCGCGCCTCGGTCTCCACGAGCGCACCGCGATGACGGCACGAGTTGACGAAGGCGCGGAACACTCCCTCGGTGTCGCGAGTGGCGAGCATCGGTGTGCCGAGGTCCTCGATCGTCAGGAATGCGCGCGGCTCGGCCAGATCACCCGACATCCCGATGCAGTGCGGCATGCCCCGGAACCACTCCTGCCATTCCCGGGCTGCCTGGCCGGCGTCGGTGTACGTGCTCGTCGACTGCGGCATCAGGCCGCCGGCGTCGACGTTGGTGCCGGCGTCGAGATGAGCGATGAGCTCCGTCATCAAACGAACCTGCTCGTCGTGTTGCATGATGCCAGTTGACGACAGCGACTCGGCCGTGTGCGAGGCCGGCGCAGGTGGTGCCCACGGTCGACTCCTCGGCGTTCACCGGGCATGCTGGGGGTGAGCGCATCGTTCGAACCGACCAGAAGGACGACCCATGTGGACATTGATGAAGCGAGTCGCCGTCGTCAAGTTGTTGGTGTTCGCCACGATCGGCGTGGTGTTCGTCGTCGGGATGCGCCGGAAGCATCCCGCCGTGCTCGGTGCGGTGCGCCGGACGAACCGTGCGGTGTTCAACCCGATGCAGATGAAGTCGGCCGGCACTCCCGGCGCGTACGCCTCCGTGATCCACCACGTCGGCCGGGCGTCGGGGAACGAGTACCGGACGCCCGTGGGTGCGGTCCCGACCGACGACGGCTTCGTGATCGCCCTGCCGTACGGCACCGAGGCCGACTGGCTCAAGAACGTGCTCGCCGCCGGGACGGCCACCCTCGTTCACGAGGGCGAGACCCACCCGATCCACGAGGTGACCGTCGCTCCGATCGAGGAATTCGACGAGTCCTTCTCCGACCAGGACCGCAGGGCCCACCGGTGGTTCGGCGTCGATCAGGTCGCGCATCTGCGGTGACGAGCCGCCTGTTCGTCACCGGGTGGCCGAGGCGAAGGCATCCCAATCGACGGGGTCGGGAAGCGCCGGCAGCGGCTCGGCCCCCATCACCTCGACGTACTTCTGTGCGGCACCCGTGTTGAAGATCACGATGCGTTCGTCCGGATCGATCGCCCCTTCGGCCAACATGGTCTCCAGCACGCCGAGGCAGGCTCCTGTCTCGGGCGCGAACGAGATGCCCTCCAGCGCCGATGCCAGGCGGGCCCAGGCGAGCAGGTCGTCCTCGGGACAGTCGCGTGCCTGGCCTCCCGACTCGGCGACGGCATCGAGGATCATGAAGTCTCCGACGGCGGCAGGCACCCGCAGACCACTCGCCGCCGTCATCGCGTTCGGGAAGGGCTCGGCGAACCGTTCGCCCTGCCGCCACGCCGTGCTGATCGGCGCACATCCCTCGGCCTGACACGAGATCATCCGTGGCCGACGGTCGTCGGCCAGCCAACCGATCGCATCGAGCTCCGCGAACGCCTTCCACATCCCGATCAGGCCGGTGCCGCCTCCGGTGGGATACAGGATGACGTCGGGGAGCGACCAGCCGAGTTGTTCTGCGAGTTCGAGGCCCATCGTCTTCTTGCCCTCGATCCGGTACGGCTCCTTCAGCGTCGACACGTCGAACCAGTCCATGTGCGGAGTTCCCGCCCGGACGACCGCTCCGCAGTCGGTGATCAGTCCGTCGACGAGGAAGGCGTGGGCCCCGTAATAGGCCGCCTCGTACTGGTTGACGATCGGCGTGTCGGACGGCATGAACACGTACGCCTCGAGCCCGACACGGGCCGCGTACGCGGCCATCGCTCCGCCCGCGTTGCCCGCCGTCGGAATCGCGAGCCGTTCGACGCCGAGTTCGTTCGCCCGGCTCACGGCCATCGCCAGCCCACGGCTCTTGAACGAGCCGGTGGGGAGTTGGGACTCGTCCTTCACCCAGAGGTCGCGGAGCCCGAGCGCCGCACCGAGACGAGGGCACCGGAGCACGGGCGACATGCCCTCGCCGAGCGTGGCCACCTTCGACTGATCGTCGACCGGGAGGAGTTCGCGGTAACGCCACATCGTCGGCTCGCGGGCTGCGACCGCCGCTTTGGACATCGTCGCCGCGACTGCGTCGAGGTCGTATCGCACCCACAGCGGGCGCCCCTCGTGCAGCGTCTGGAGCTCGGTGTGCGCGAGCTCCGTCCCGTCGATCGCGGACTCGAGGTGGCTGACGTTGCTCATGGTGGGCCCTTCAGTCGAGCTGGGCCGAGAGGAAGTCGCCGATCACGCCGATCGCCTCGGCGAGATGCTTCCGGCCGTCCTTGCCGGTGTAGTAGTGGGTGGCGCCCTGCACCTGGTGGAGGCGCTTGTGGTCGTGGGTGACCGCCTCGAACAGGCGCATCGTGTGGCTCGGGGTGCACGCGTCGTCGGCGGTGTTGCCCACCACGAGCACCGGTTGTGTGACCGTCGGCAGGCTCTTCTGCGCGTCACCGCGGGCGTGATCGAGGCTCCACTGGCTCAGCCAGCTGCGCAGTGTGCAGAACCGGGCGAGGCCGACCGGACCGTCGTTGACCACCTTCGGGTCACCGAGGAAGCACCATCCGGGACGGCGGTCGCTCGGGTCGATCGCCGGGTCGAGCCATCTCGGATCGGCCATCGTGCCGTGCACCACGAACGCCCGCTCTGCGTGGGGTTCCCCGGCTGCCTCCAGGGCGGCCAACTTCCTCTGCACCCATGCCGTGATGCGCCGGTTGCGAGCGTGTTGGGCGGCCCGGTACTCGGCGACGAACTCCAGGGTGTAGGGCGGCTGATTCGGATTGGCCGGGTCGTACAGGTTCAGCGCCCGGTCTCGGTCGAACGGACGCGACTCGTCGGTGATCGACGCATCCATCCACTCGGTCAACGTCTCGTGGCGGCTGATGTGGGCCGCGAGCATCATCACCGCGTCGGCCGGCGGCAGGTTCTCCGGCGCGACCACGTACGGGTCGCCGGCGGGTGTGTCGACGATGCCGGCACCCGAGTTGGCGAGCGACTGGTAGTACGCCGACAGCGAACCGCCGCCCGACCAGCCGGCGAGCACGACCTGCTCGTAGCCGAGTCGTTCCGTGGCGTCCTTGACGACCTGGCCCAGGTCGGCGACCACCTTCTCCATGATCAACGCGCTGTCGGTCCCGCGGTATCGCGAGTTGGCCCAGATCACGTGATGACCGGCAGCGGCCAGACCCGGCACGATCGGCAGGTACATCCCACCGCCGGTCGGATGCATGAAGACCAGAACCCGCTCGGTCGGCGTGTCGACCGGGCGCACGAGGTGGCAGTCGAGGCCGATGATGTTGCCACCCCCGCCGTACGTGTCACTGAAGGCCGCATCCTCGCGGTGGACGAGCACGTACGCCACGCGCTCGCAGCCGGGCGGTGTACCCGGGACGTCGCCGGCCACGCTCAGACCCGCACGGGCGGTTCGGCGTAGCTGCTCATCGCGGTGATCTCGGCATCGGAGAGGGCGAGCACCTGCTGGTAGCGGTCGGGCGGGTAGTTCAGGTGCGGTTTCGCCGGGTCCATCGGCGGCTGCGACACCGTGCCGCCTTCGCCCGAGTAGGCCGCCGGGTTCTTGAATCGGTCCAACTCGGCGGGCGAGATGCCGGCCAGTTCCACGACCTCGGGATCGATCCAGGCCTCCGGATTCAACGCCGCCTCCGACGTCGCCACCTCGAGGGTCAGTCCTTCCGGACCCGCGAAGTAGATCGACCGGCACATGCCGTGGTCGATCTCGCCGATCACGTTGACACCGCGCGACCGGATGCGGTCGCGGATCGCCAGCAGCTCGTCGTGGGTGTCGACGTTGAACGCCACGTGCTGCATCGTGCCGGGTGCCGACGTGCCGGCGCCCGAGCCGGCGTGGGTGACCCCGATCTCGGCATCGACGTCGGCGTTGCCCTGCAGCTGCACGAATGCGACCGAGCAGAAGTCGTTCAACCTGCAGAAGCCGTGCCATCCGCCCGGCACACCGTGCATCCAGAACAATGCCACCAGCTCGGCGCCGAGCACGTCGGAGAAGAATTCGATCTGCCCCTTGATGTCGGCGGTGCTGATCGCGAGGTGGTGCACCCCGTTGATTCGTACGTTCGTCCCGGCCATCGTCGTCTCCCTCGCCGCCCCACCGTTCGGTGTGGCCGGCGCCTTCAGGCTCGCACCACCCGTGCACCACTGTCGAGTCGCGGCCGTCGAATCGTGGCCGTGCCGTGCCGGCGTCGGGTCAGATCGAGACCCAGCCGCGGGCCAGGTGTTCGGCCTGCCGGATCACGGTCAGGTACAGGTTGCGTGGCGGCCCGTGCGGCAGCGCGGATGCGTCGGCGACATGGAGGCCGTCGTACCCGAGCAGCGTGCCGTGCGAATCGAGTGCGACACCGATTCGGCACGAGCCGGCGATGTGGTGATATCCGCCGAGGTGGTCGGGCAACCATGCCCGCAGCGCATCGGCATCGGACTCGAGGGTCGACGCCGGCGTACCCTGCCGATCGACGTACCGTTCCCCCACCACCTCCTGCACGCCCGGCGAGCTCAACAGCTGGAGGGCTTCACCGACGACCAACTGCAGGCCGTCGAGGTCAGCCGCCGCCGCCAGCTGGTTCAGTTCCACCAGGGGCGGGCCGTCCGGATCGGGGAGCACGACCCGGCCCTCGCTCACGACCGCCAGATGACCGGCGAGCACCGCACCCATCTCCGGGCGGCCCGGGAGCCGGTCCATCACCACGATCTGTCGCCCGTCGCGCTCGACGGTGGCACCGATCGCAGGGCCCGTCGCGGACGGGTCACGGAGATCGAACGAGATGGCCACGCCGATGTGGTCCTGCAATCCCGAGCCGACACCCGGGGTGTCGACGCCCGAGCGCAGGAGCAGGGTCGGCGTCCGGATCGCTCCCGCACACAGCACGACCCGATCTGCCTCGAAGTGGTCGCCCGAGACGGTGACGACACCCACCGCCCGCCGATCGTCGAAGACGATCCGCTCCACGACGGTGTTGCACATCACGGTCAAGTTCTCCCTGCCGATCGACGGTCGCAGGTACGCGTCGACGGCCGACACCCGTTGTGCGCCCCGTCGGACGAGCGACACCGGGGCCGCGTCGCCCGTCTGGGCGATCACCGCGCCGGCAACCGGACCCGGCTCGGTCACGGGCACGACGGGCAATGCGTGGCCGTCGACGAGTTCGGCGGGATCACCGATGACGACGCCCCCGTTGACGAGCGACGAGCCGCCCAGGCCGAACCCCTGCGCGTAGTTCTGCGGAGCGAGCCCGGGACGGCGCACCACCAGCGTTCTCGCAGCGAGACGTTCGGGACGATCCAGGACCGGCTCGCCCGGCGACCCGACGCCGACCCCGTGATCCGGCCCCGCCTCCACCAGCGTGACCATGTTCGCCCCGACCTCGCTCAGCCGCGCCGCGACGACGCACCCGGCGGAGCCGCCACCGACGACGAGCCAGCGCGTCATTCCGACTCCCGCGGCGTCTCCTTCGGCAGCCCGGCGAGGTGACCGGCGTCGTTGTAGCGAGCCAGTCGCCAACGGCCGGGCTTGCGTCTGCACGAACTCGGTGATCGACGTGTTGACGGTGTGCAGTTCGAACCCACCCGACCTGGGGCAGGCGGAGCAGGTACCGGAACGCCGCGTCGACGACGCCGCCGTGGCACGACGACGACGAGCACACCGCCCTCGTGTTCGGCGCACCGCCTCCGACAACGCCTCGCCCACACGATGGTGGAACGTCGCCAGCGTCTCGCCGCCGGGGAATCGCTCACCGTGCGGATCGCCGTGCCAGTCGGGCATGCCGTATCGGTCGACGAACTCCTGGAACGTCAGTCCGTCGCACTCGGGACCGGGGTCGTGCTCACCGAACCGCACGTCGGTCTCGCACCGTCGAGACCGAGCGCCGGGCGCGATGATCTCGGCGGTCTCGATCGCCCGCGGGTACTCGCTGGAGATACAGCACCGTGGCATCGGCCGAGCTCGCCTGCTTCGGCGATGCGATCGCGCAGGCGCTCGGACTGCCGTCGCACCGAGCGGCGACAGACCCGAGCAGGTGCGTGGCCCACCGAGCACACGGGCGACCGTGGTGTTCGACTCACCGTGGCGGATCGAGGATCAACCGGGTCGGCCGGAATTCGCCGCGTCGTCGCTCACGATGCCGCCCGCTTGGCGTCGGCGAACGCCACGATCGCGTCGTACTCGTCGTCGGTCAGCGGCATGACCGACAGCCGGTTCCCCCTCGCCAGCAACGCACTGTCGACCAGCTCCGGGATGCCCTTCAGCTCGTCGAGTGAGCACGAACTCGAGCTTGCGATCCGGCGCGACGGTCACCCAGTCCCATCGCGGGTCGTCCGGATCGGACGTCGGGTCGAAGTACTTCGTCGTCGGATCGAACTGCGTCGGGTCGGGCTCGGCGCCCTTCACGATCTTGCAGATGCCGGCGACGCCGGGTGGCTTCGCGTTCGAGTGGTAGAAGATCGCACGGTCACCACGTCGCATCTCGACGCATGAAGTTGCGGGCCTGATAGTTCCGGACACCGTCCCACCCCTCCCGCTTGTTGCGCACCAGATCGTCGTACCCGAACACGTCGGGCTCGGATTTCAACAGCCATTTCGCCACGACGAGGACCGTAGCGGCACGGCACCGCCCGTCACGACTCGTCCGAAGTTCACACGATCGCGCGAAGATATTTCGTTCAAACACCATTCGAACCGGACGCGACCTCCTAGGTTCGCGCCAGTGGCCCCACGGCACCGTCTGACGATCCGCTCCATCGAACCCGACCCGCGGGCGGCAGCCATCGCGGCGGCAGCCGAACAGCTCGGCACCGATCTCCAACGACCCGAGGACGTGCAGGTCGCCGATCTCTACTTCGTCGAAGGTGACCTCGACCAGGACCAGCGCAGCCGGTTGCACGGCTTCCTCGTCGATCCGCTGCTCCAGAAGGGTTCGTGGAACGAGCCGACCACCGACGGCACCGAGATCACCTTCCTGCCCGGCGTCACCGACAACGCCGCCGCCACGCTGCTCCAGGCCTGCGAGCGGCTCGGCTTCGACGTCACGGGCGCTGCCACGGGGCGACGCGTCGAGTTCGGCGAATCGGTCGACGCGACACGTCGCGAGGGACTCGTGAAGCGGATCGTCGCGAACCCGGTGATCGAGCGATGGGAACACGGCCGGCGTCGAGCCGACCTTCCACCCCGCCGAGCACGCACGTCGGCCCACCGGAGACCGTCCCGATCGCCGGGCGATCGCTCGACGAGTTGGTGCAGATCGGCAAGGAACGGGCACTCGCCCTCGATCCCGGCCGAACTCGAGGTGATCCAGGGGCACTACGCCGGGCATCGGCCGCGAACCCACCGACATCGAACTCGAGACGCTCGCCCAGACCTGGAGCGAGCACTGCGCCCACAAGACGTTTCGTGCCGCGATCACGACCGACGACGGCGAGGACCGATCACCGCTGATCGACATGCTCCGCGAGACGACCGAGTCGATCGACGCCCCGTTCGTGAAGTCGGCGTTCGTCGGCAACGCCGGGATCATCGGCTTCGAGCGACGACCCGCACGCTCGCCCTGAAGGCCGAGACGCACAACCATCCGTCGGCGGTCGAGCCGTTCGGCGGCGCCAACACCGGCGTCGGCGGCGTCATCCGCGACATGCTCGGCATCGGGCACCGGCCCGATCGCGATCACCGACGTGTTCTGCTTCGGTCCGCCCGAGACACGGCTGGAAGACGTGCCCGACGGGGCGCTCCATCCGCTCCGGATCCGTGAGGGCGTCATCGCCGGCGTCGCCGACTACGGCAACAAGATCGGCCTTCCCACGGTGGCCGGCGCGATCATCTACGACGCCGGGCTACACGACCAACCCGCTCGTGTTCGCCGGCTGCATCGGTGCCGCCGACGGATGGGAAGCCCGACCGGGGCCCGTTCCCGGGCGACCGCGTCATCCTGCTCGGTGGGCGCACGGGCCGCGACGGCATCCGTGGCGCCACGTTCAGCTCGCTCACGATGGATGCCTCCACCGGCAGAGGTCGCCGGCGCGTCGGTGCAGATCGGCGACCCGATCGTCGAGAAGCTGCTGATCGACGTGCTCGCCGCGCGCCGAGCACCTGTACACGGCCATCACCGACTGCGGGGCCGGCGGGCTGTCGTCGGCCGTCGGCGAGATGGCCGAAGGCGTCGGCGCCGACGTCGACCTCGACCGGGTGCCGCTCAAGTACGCCGGACTCGAACCGTGGGAGATCTGGCTCTCCGAGGCCCAGGAACGCATGGTGGTCGCCGTGCCGTCCGGCGAAGATCGGCGAGCTCGCGCGAGCGCTGCGAGCGCCACGGCGTCGAGATGTCCGACATCGGCGGGTTCACCGGCGACGGCGTGCTCACCGTTCGAAGCGGCGGCGACGATCGTGCTGCGAGATGACCACCGAATTCCTCCACGACGGTCGCCCTCAGCGAGAGATGGTCGGCGACGATGCCCCGCCCGCAACGCGGCGAGTACGTCGGCCGCGAGGTCGCCGACCACCGCGACGCGCTGCTGCGCCTGCTGTCGCACCGCAACATCGCATCGAAGTTCCGGACCATCCACCGATACGACCACGAGATCCTGGGTGCGACGGCGGTCCGGCCGCTCGTCGGGCCGTCTGTCGGACGCACCCGCCGACGGTGTCGTGATCGCGGAGCCGACCGGCAGTTCGCGGCTTCGCGATCGGCATCGGGATGAACCCGTGGCACGGGATGCACGATCCCGAGGCGATGGCGTACGGAGTCGGTCGACGAGGCGATCCGCAACGTCGTCGCCGTCGGCGCCGACCCCGACCGGGTCGCCCTGCTCGACAACTTCTCCTGGGGCGATCCGCAGCCGCGAGACGACGTTGGGCGAGCTCGTCGCCGCGGTCGACGGCTGCTGCGCCGCTGCGATGGCGTACCGGGCACCGTTCGTGTCGGGCAAGGACTCGCTCAACAACGAGTACACGGGCGCCGACGGCCAACGCCATTCCGTGCCACCGACGCTGGTGATCACGGCCGTCGCCCACGTCCCCGACGCCGACCGGTGCGTCACCCCGGTGCTGTCGCAGGCGGGCAACGTGCTGATCCAGTTGGGCACCACGAGCCGCGAGTTCGCGGGGAGCCACCTCGACCTGGTGTACGGCGAGCCCGACGATCGTCGGCAGCGCGCCCGGCACCCGATCCGGACGCTCCCAGCCGGTACCGACACCTCCATCGGGCGATCGGCGACGGGCTCGTCCGGTCGTGCCACGACGTCAGTGAGGGCGGCCTGGCCGTGACACTCGCCGAGATGTGCATCGCCGGACGGCTCGGCGCCGAGATCACCGACCTGCCGCACGACCATCCCGTCGCCGGACTGTTCGCCGAGTCACAGAGCCGTCTCGTCGTCGAGGTCGCCCCGGGTGACCTCGAATCGGTTCGTGGAGGTGATGCACGAGGAGGTGCACGTGCTCGGCCGCGTGATCGACGAGCCCGAACTGCGCCTGCCCGGCACCGACCCGATCACGGTCGAGGAGCTCCTCGACGCGTTCAACCGCATCGTGGTCCCCGACCCGATCGGAGCACCCGAGTGAGCCGCGTGCCGGCCCTCGTGATCGCCGGTCCCGGCACGAACCGCGACCGCGACCTCGCGCTCGCGTTCGAACTCGCCGGCGCCGACGCGTCCGTGGCGCTCGTCGACGAGCTCGTTCAACGGCCCGACCTGTTGCGCGACGCGCAGCTGCTCGGCATCGCCGGCGGCTTCTCCTACGGCGACTCGCTCGGTGCGGGCCGGATGCTGGCGCTCGACCTCATGACGGGCGTCGGCGACGAGGTGTCCGAGTTCGTCGCCGACGGCCGGCCGGTCATCGGCATCTGCAACGGCTTCCAGGTCCTGACACGCTCGAAGCTCCTCCCCGGAGCGCTCGGACACAACGCACACGGCCGGTTCGAGTGCCGGTGGGTCGTGCTCGAGCCACAGCCCAAGTCCCGTTGCGTCTGGACCAAGGACCTCGACCGAGCCGATCCACTGCCCGATCGCACACGGAGAGGGTCGCTACGTGCATCCCGACCCCGACACGCTCGACGACGCCGGCCAGATCGCCCTGCGGTACCGCAGCACGAACCCCAACGGATCGGTCGCCGACATCGCCGGCGTGTCCAACGCCGCCGGCAACGTGCTCGGCCTGATGCCGCACCCGGAGAACTTCGTCGTCGGCCGACAGCATCCGCACCACCTCCAGGGTTCGGGCCTCGAACACCTCGGGCTGGCGCTGTTCCGCAATGGCGTCGCAGCCGCCGAGGGGATGTGAACACGACGATGCGCGCCGGTCTGTTCGATCCGTTCATGGAGATCGATCTCCCCCTCCACGATCGGCGTGACGGCAAGGTGCGCGTGTCGTGGTCGGTCGGTGACGAGCGCCGACTGATCGTGACCACCGACCGGTTGTCGGCGTTCGATCGGGTGCTCGCCGGCGTGCCGTACAAGGGGCAGGTCCTCAACCAGCTCTCGGCATGGTGGTTCGACCGAACCTCCGACATCATCGAGAACCACGTGATCGAGGTGCCCGACCCGAACGCCGTCGTGGCGCGAGCAGCTCGTCCGCTCCCCGTCGAGGTGGTGGTGCGAAGTCACATCACCGGCGTCACCGACACCTCGCTGTGGGGCATGTACGAAGCCGGTGCACGAACGATGTACGGCCACGACCTGCCCGACGGGCTCAGGAAGAACACCCCGCTCCCCCGCCACCTCGTGACACCCACGACCAAGGCCCGGTCGGGCGGTCACGACGAACCGCTGTCCTGTGCCGAGGTCACCGAGCGGGGTCTGCTTCGCTGCCGAGCTGTGGGAGCGGGTGACGGAGGCCGCACTGGCGCTCTTCGCCCGCGGCGTGAGTTGGGCGCCGCAGGCCGGGCTGATCCTGGCCGACACCAAGTACGAGTTCGGCACTCATCGCCGACGGCGATCTGATCCTCATCGACGAGGTCCACACGCCCGACTCGTCCCGTTGGTGGGTCGCCGACACCTACGACGACCGACTCGCCGCCGGTGACGAACCCGAGAGCCTCGACAAGGAGGTGGTGCGGCGCGCGTTCGCCGACGTCGGGTACAAGGGCGACGGACCGGTCCCCGATGTCCCCGCCGAGGTCTGGACCGCCACCACGGCGCGCTACATCACCGCGTACGAGCGACTGACCGGCAACGCCGTTCGAACCCGGCGCCT
Organism: uncultured Acidimicrobiaceae bacterium; assembly: GCA_963827775.1. Lineage (GTDB taxonomy): Bacteria > Actinomycetota > Acidimicrobiia > Acidimicrobiales > Ilumatobacteraceae > Ilumatobacter. The sequence continues at coordinate 235,899 of CAWHCI010000006.1, forward strand.
ATCCGATCGCCGACCGACTCATCGACCACCTGACGAAAGCAGGACTCCTGTGACCACGACACCCGTCAGCATCACCCGATCCGCCTCCGCACACCGACCCGATGCCGGCGGTCGAAGCGAGGCGGAGACCAGTGGCGACCACCCGAAAGAGGAGTGTGGCGTGCTCGGCATCTCGACACCGCACGGCGACGGCGTCGCCGAGCTCACGTTCTTCGGTCTGTTCGCGCTGCAGCACCGCGGACAGGAGGCTGCCGGGATCGCCGTCAGCGACGGCCAGCGAGCCCGCCTCCACAAGGACGACGGGCTCGTCGCCAACGTGTTCACGCCCGAGGCGATGGCGCCGCTCACCGGCTACCACTCGATCGGCCACACGCGGTACTCGACCACGGGCTCGAACGCCCACCGCAACATCCAACCGTTCCTCGTCGAGACGATGCACGGGCCGCTGGCCGTCGCGCACAACGGCAACATCGTGAACGCCAGCGCGCTGCGCGACGAGTTGCTCCATCGCGGGTTCGGGCTCACGGCCACCAGTGACACCGAGGTGATCGCGCTGATGCTCGCCGCCGCCGGTGGCCGCACCTGGCAGGAACGCCTCGAGCGCACCCTGCCGGCGTGGAAGGGCGCGTTCTCGCTCGTGCTGCTCGCCGGCCGACGAGGTGATCGCCGTCCGCGACCCGTGGGGATTCCGCCCGCTGTCGGTCGGACGTCTGCCCCAGGGCGGTTAGGCCGTCGCCAGCGAGACCTGCGCGCTCGCCACGCTCGGCTGTGTCGACATCGACGAGGTCGAGCCCGGCGAGATCATCACGCTCCGGGGCGCCGAGATCGACCGACATGCAGGCGCTCGCGCCCGCGGCACAGCAGCGCACGTTGCACGTTCGAGTTCGTGTACTTCTCCCGCCCCGACTCGGTCTGGGACGGCCAGAACGTCCACCACGTGCGTCAGCGTCTCGGGCGTCGAGCTCGCCCGCGAGAGCGGCATCGACGCCGACGTCGTGATCCCGGTGCCCGACTCGTCGATCCCCGCCGCGATCGGATACTCGGCCGAGAGCGGCATCCCGCACAACGACGGCCTGATCAAGAACCGCTACATCGGGCGCACGTTCATCGAACCGACGCAGTCGATGCGCGAACGCGGCGTCGCACTGAAGTTCAACGCACTCAGCGAGAACCTCGCCGGCAAGCGGGTGCTGATGATCGACGACTCGCTCGTCCGCGGCACCACGGCCGGTCCGCTGGTGAAGCTGGTGCGCGATGCAGGCGCCACCGAGGTGCACATGCGCATCACCTGCCCACCGATCACCCACGCCTGCCACTTCGGTGTCGACATGGGCCACGACGGCGATCTGATGGCCGCCCAGCGCACCGTCGCCGAGATCCGCGAGCACATCGGTGCCGACAGCCTGGCGTTCCTGTCGCTCGACGGGATGATGCGGGCCGTCGGCGCCGACGACGGCTACTGCAATGCGTGCTTCACCGGCGACTACCCGATCGCCGTCGGCGACGCCCAGGCCAAGCTGTCGTTCGAGGGAGCGATCGCCTGATGCGCGTGCTCGTCGTCGGCAGCGGTGGCCGCGAGCACGCCATCGCATGGGCGTGCGAGCAGCACGGGCACACGGTCACGATGGCAGACGAACTCGGCGAGGTGACCGCTGCCGACGTCGATCTCGTGATCCCCGGCCCCGAGTCGGTCTTGGTCGCCGGCATCGCCGACGAGTGCTCGTTCCGCAAGATCCCGTGTTTCGGACCGACGTCGAAGCAGGCCCGTATCGAGTCGTCGAAGGGGTTCAGCCGTCAACTCGCGCGACGGCCTCGGCGTGCCCGGGACCCGAGTACGCACGCTTCGACGAGAACGACGACCGACGGCGCGATCGCCTGGTGGCGAGCAGTTCGGCGGCCCGGTCGTGGTGAAGCTCGACGGGCTGGCGGCCGGCAAGGGCGTGATCGTGCCGTCCGATCGCCGACGAGACCGAGGCGGCGATCCGCACCACTGCACTGCTCGGTCCGTTCGTGCTCGAGGAGATGCTGACCGGCCCCGAGTGCTCGCTGCTCGCCCTGTGCGACGGCACCACGGCGGTGGCGCTGCCGCTCGCGCAGGACCACAAGCGCATCGGCGAGGGTGACACCGGCCCGAACACCGGCGGCATGGGGGCCTACGCACCGGCACCGGTCCGCGAGCACGGCCGACGAACTGCTCGGCACGTTCGTGCAGCCGATCCTCGACTACTACGCGTCGGCCGACAACGCCGTACGTCGGCGTGCTGTACGCCGGACTGATGCTGACCGCCGACGGCCCCAAGCTCGATCGAGTACAACTGCCGGTTCGGCGACCCCGAGACCCAGGCGGTGCTCCCGCTGATCGAGTCCGACCTCGCCGGCACACATCCTCGCCTGCACGAACCACACGGATCGCCGACGAGCAGATCGAGATCAGCGACGGCGCTGCGTGTGCGGTCGTCGCCGCCTCACCCGGGTATCCGACCGCACCCAGCACCGGATCGACGATCACGCTGAACGGCTTCTCCACGACCGAGTGGGCCAACCGGTCGACGATCGAACCCGACGCGATCCTGTTCCCGGCCGGCGTCACGCGACGGCAAGACGACGGGCGGTCGAGTGCTCGCCGTCACCGGGCTGGGCGACGACCTCGCCGCCGCCCGCGCCGCTGCGTACCGCGGCATGGACGGCGTGTCGTTCGCGAACATGCACGTGCGCCGCGACATCGGGTGGCGGGCGCCGGGCGCCATGCTCACGTCGTACGCCGACGCGGGCGTCGACATCGACGAGGGCACGCGCGCGGTCGAGCGGATGACCGGCGCCGTCGAACGCACGCTCGGCACCCGACGTGCTGCGCGGCGTCGGCAGCTTCGGCGGGGTGATGTCGGCACGGCCGATCCTGGCGCTCGACGACCCGGTGCTCGTCGCCTCGGCCGACGGCGTCGGCACCAAGGTCGAGCTCGCCGCACGCCTCGGCAAGGTGCGCGGCGTCGGCATCGACATCGTCAACCACTGCATCGACGACGTGCTGGTGCAGTCGGCGACGCCCGCTGTTCTTCCTCGACTACATCGCCGCCGGCGCGCTCGACGCCGACCTGGTCGCCGACGTCGTCACCGGCATGGCCGAGGCCTGCGAGGCCGCCGGGTGTGTGCTGCTCGGCGGCGAGACCGCCGAGATGCCCGGGCGTGTACGCCGAGGGCGCGTTCGACGTCGCCGGCACGCTCGTCGGCGTCGCCGAGCGGGGCGAGCTGCTCCCCCGCGCCGATGTCGCCGCCGGGCGACGTGCTGATCGGCGTCGCGTCGAGCGGTCCGCACACGAACGGGTTCTCGTTCCTTCGCAAGCTGTTCGACTGGGTGCCGATGGACGTCACGCCGCCCGGCTTCGACCGTCACACTCGGTGACGCACTGCTCGAACCGCACCGTTCGTATCTGCCGGTGCTGAGCCGACGCCTTGGCGTCGGAGCGGGTGAAGGCGCTGGCGCACATCACCGGTGGTGGCCTCCCCGAGAACCTGCCGCGGGTGCTGCCCGACGGGGTCGACGCCGAGATCGCGCTCGGCTCGTGGCCACGCGGCCCGCTGTTCGAGCTGATCGCCGAACTGCGCGACCGGCGTCGACCTGCACGAGCTGCACCGCATGCTCAACATGGGCATCGGCATGGTCGTCGTGTGCTCGCCCGACGACGCCGACGACGTGCAGGACGCGATCGCCGAACCGACCTGGGTGATCGGCACGCTCGTCGGCAGCGAGCCCGGGAGCCGGACCGTCCACCTCCTGTAGGGCGCGCCCGAGTTCGCCGGCCGTCGCCCGGGCGCTCACCTCAGCCGTGGGGCGTGACGAGTGCCTTGTCGCCCGTCGCCATACGGGCATAGCGCCGAACGGTGTCCGGATCGACCGCCTGCTCCAACGTCACGTTGAGGCCGTACCGGCTCGCGAACGTGGTCGTGACCTCGTCGGCGACGCGCCGCCGAAGTCGCTCGGTGCCCTCGGCGCCGAGCTTCGCCAGGAACGGCGTCAGCAGCCAGCCGCCAACGGACCAGTTCATCCCGAAGTCACGCCGCAGCGTGGTCGGACCGCGGTCGAGGCCGCCGTAGATGTACACCTGCTTGTGCACGTTCGAGCCGTACCGGCTGAAGGTGTCCCCCTCGCTCGCCACCTGCTCCATGCAGGACAGGACGGTCCCGGCGAGGTCACCACCGCCGATCGCGTCGAACGCGATCGTCGCTCCGGTGGCGCGCAGCGCGTCGACCAGATCATCACGGAACGAATCGGCGCTCGAGTCGACGACGTGGTCGGCCCCACCGGCCCGGAGCTCGGTGACGTGGTCCGGCCGACGCACGATGTTGACGAGCCCGACACCGTCGTCGGTACAGATCCGCTGCAGCATCCTGCCCAGGTTCGACGCGCCAACGGTGTGGACGAGCGCCGGGTGACCCTCCGCGGTCATGGTCTCGACCATGCCGAGCGCGGTGAGCGGGTTGACGAAGCACGCTGCCGCCTGTTCTGCGCTGGTGCCGTCGTGCATCGCGAGACAGCTCGCCACGTTCACCGTTCGGTAGGTCGCGTAGGCGTTGCCGGAGAGGAACCCGACCGTCTTGCCGAGCAGTGCCTGGGCGGCCTCCGACGATCCGGCGTCGACCACCGTGCCCCCGCCCTCGTTGCCGACCGGCATCGCGGTGTTCCAGCGGCCCTTCTGGGCAGCCAGCACACGATCGCTCAGGGGAGCGCTCACCGCCGGAGCATCTGCCGAACCGGTCGACTCGGCCGCCGTCAGATCGGCCATCGCGAACAACATGCCGAGATCGGACGGATTGATCGGCGCAGCTCCGATCCGGACGACCACCTCGTCGGGGCCGGGTGGCGGCACCTCGCAGTCTCGCAGCGCCAACGTGACGCGCGCGTCGTCGGTCACCGTGGAACGGAGTTCGTGGGCGGTGTCGGGTCGGCGGTCGTCGCTCATCGGCTCATCCTCGCCGATGAGTGAAGGCCGATGACGATCGGAGTCACCCCGCTTCGGGTACCACCACGGTCGTATCGGGATAGTGGGCGACCCAGGCGAACCAGAACGTGTCGAGATGTTCGAGCTCGACGAGTTCGTTCCCGACGAGCGGACCGACGATCGCGCGCCCACGGATGTTCCAGACCGAGTTCGTCTCCCGGTCGGTGATGACGCCGGACGAGTTCCGGAACGTCAGTCGCTTCCCGTCCAGAGTCGTGTCGAACACGCCGGTCGATCCGATGTCGTCGCCGTCGGCGACGTCCGAACGGTGCAGCGGCGAGGCAGTGCCCGCCTCGAAGAAGATCGCGAACTCGCGCTCGGCGATCGACGACGTGACGACACCGCGCTCGGCCACCAGTTCGGTCGGCACGGCCAGTTCGCCCCCGTCGGTGCGGACCCCGACGACACGCGTCATCGGAGGGATCGGTTCCGGGATGTCGATGTTGAACCACCCTGGCAGTGGCTCGTCCGCCTGGTCGTAGCCGACGTACCGGTTCGTGCCGTACGGCTTCGGATCGTTCGGGTCGCCACGCAGCACGAGCGCGTCGGGATGTGCCTCCGTCGCCTGTTCCCACGACACCGTCGCGACCGGCAACCGTTCGAGCTGCGTGCCGATGGCGGTGCCCACGACCGCGCGACCGTCGAAGTGGGTCCACAGCGACTCGGTCTGCCGGTCGTACATCACCATGGCCGAGCGGTACAGGTGTCCGCTCGTGCCGAAGTCGAGCACATCACCGTCGACCGTGCGCAGGTAGGCGATCGCCGAGTTGCAGAGCGGGCAGTACGTGACGGTGATCGGCGTGCCGTCGACCACGTCGTTGACGATCTCGTGCCAGATCATGACCCGGATCGGATAGATCCGGGTCGTGCCTCCGCGTTCGAGCACCAGCACCGCTTCGTCGGGTTCGACGTCGTGAACCTCGTCGATCGGCTCGAACTCCGGCCGGTCGATCGACGGGATGCCATCGGGAGGTGGCCCACCCGGCACGATCTCGGTCCGCTCGACCAACGTCGTCGGAAACCACTCCTCGTTGAGGTGCTTCGGCGGCATCGCCGATCCTTCGACGGGTCGCACCGCCTGCATCGCCCTCCAGTGCTCTCGCAGGGCCAGGTCGGGGTACTCCTCGGGCACCGTCGAACCCGTCGCCGACGCACCCGCCCGCTCCACGGACGGGCGCTCGCTGGCCGACTCCGGCGTGGCCGATGCGCAGGCGGCGGCGACCAACACCATCACGAGCGTCGCTGCCGTCAACCGCACACTCATCGAAACCGTTCGCCCGTCCGTTCGATTCCGGCGCCGCCGACTCGGCCGACGCGTCGACGCATCCCGCGCCTCACGACGCGCGTGCCGCCGATCTGCGGATCGTCAGTCGAGCCAGGGGCCGACGCCGCTGATGCGATCGATCGTGACGCTCACCACGATGCTCGTCTCGGAATCGCGCAGCGCCAGCGGGTGCCGGTCCAGACCGGCGTACTTCGAAGCGAGCCGGTCCATCAGCTCGGGGTTCGGGCCGTCGGACAGCTCGGCGGTGCCACGCACCACGAGGTGACGCTGGAACCCGTGCTGGTTCCGGACATCGTCCTCGATCGAGAGCACGATCGACGGATCACGACGCAGATTGCGGGCTTTCCGGCTCGACCGGTCGCAGCCGAACAGGATCCGATCGCCCTCGACCACCACCCACACGACCGACACCTGTGGCGAGCCGTCGGAGTTCGAGGTCCAGACGTGGGCGACCGCGTCGGAACCGAGCAGCGCCTGCGCCGGTGCCGACAACGAGGTCGAGGTGGACGTCGACATGGGAAACCCCCCTGTTCGCTTTGACAAATCGTACACCCAGTAGGGGGTGCCGTGTCCAGGACGCGAGCGGCACGATCGAGGCGGCGTCGGCGCGGACTTTTCGTTCATGCTGCGCCGGCGAGCGAGATCGCGCGCCTACCGTCGTCACATGGAGGCACGTACGCGACTCGTCGTCATGGTGTCGGGCAACGGATCGAACCTCCAGGCTGTGCTCGACGCGTGCTCGGACGGGGCCCTCGACGGCTTGGCCGAGGTGATGGCCGTCGTCTCCGACCGGTCCGACGCCTACGCGCTGCAGCGTGCAGCGCTCGGAGGCGTGCCCTCGGTCCACGTCGGCCGCCAGGACGGCGAGGCCCGCGCCGACTACGACGCGCGGCTCGCCGACGTGGTCGCCGGATTCGATCCCGATCTGATCGTGCTCGCCGGTTGGATGCGCATCCTCACCACGAGCTTCCTCGGGTGGTTCCCGAAACGGGTGATCAATCTGCACCCTGCACGCCCCGGAGAGCTGCCGGGCACCCACGCCATCGAGCGGGCGTGGCAGGAGGCCCTCGCCGGCGAGCGTGACGTCACCGGCGTCATGGTCCACCTCGTGCCCGACGAGGGCGTCGACGACGGCCCTGTCCTGGCGACCGACGACGTCGAGATCCACCCCGACGACACGCTCGAGTCGTTCGAGGCCCGCGTCCACGACGCCGAGCGCCGCCTGCTCGTCGACACGATCCGCCAACTCTGCGAGCAACGCAACTCACACACCACGGAGATCCACGCATGAGCCACATCAACGACGGCCTGTTCGACCGCTACGAGGCACTCACGTTCGACGACGTGGTCGTCGTGCCCGGATACTCGGAGACGCTGCCGGACGCGGTCGACACGTCGGCCCTGTTCGCCCGCGACATCGAGTTGACCGTGCCCCTCGTGTCGGCGGCCATGGACAAGGTCACCGAGGGACGCATGGCGATCGCCATGGCCCGCTACGGCGGCATCGGTGTGATCCACCGCAACATGTCGATCGAGGAGCAGGCGGCCGAGGTCCAGAAGGTCAAGCGCAGCCAGAGCGGCATGATCTCCGATCCGGTGACCCTGTCGAAGGAGGCGAAGTTGTTCGAGGCCGAGGAGCTGATGAACCGCTTCAAGTTCTCGGGCGTGCCGATCACGAACGCCGCCGGCGAACTGGTCGGCATCCTCACCAACCGCGACATCCGGTTTTGTGAGGGCAGCGACTTCGAGCGGCCGATCAGCGAATTCATGACCAGCGAGGGGCTCGTCACGGCCAAGGTCGGCACGTCGCTCGACGAGGCGAAGCTGCTGTTGCAGCAGCACCGCATCGAGAAGCTGCCCCTCGTCGACGACCACGGCCAACTCGCCGGACTGATCACCGTGAAGGACATCCAGAAGCGCCTCGACTACCCGAACGCCTCTCGGGACGATCGGGGACGGTTGCGATGCGCCGCCGCGTGTGGCGTCGGTGACGACGTCGAGGACCGCGTCGACGCACTCGTCGAGATGGGCGTCGATGCGGTCGCGATCGACACCGCCCACGGCCACTCCGCCGGCGTGATCAAGACGATCGAGCGGATCAAGGGATCGTGGCCCGACCTCGCCGTCACCGCCGGCAACGTCGTGACCGACGACGGCGTGCAGGCACTGGCGAAGGCCGGCGCGGACGCCGTCAAGGTCGGCGTCGGCGCCGGTTCGATCTGCACGACACGAATCATCTCGGGTGCCGGCATGCCGCAGCTCTCGGCGATCTTCGAGACGGCCAAGAAGGCTCGGCAGATCGGCATACCGATCATCGGCGACGGCGGCATCACGTACTCGGGCGACGTCGTCAAGGCGATCGCCGCCGGCTCGTCGACGGTCATGCTCGGATCGCTCCTGGCCGGCACCGAGGAGAGCCCCGGAGAGACCGAGCTGTTCGAGGGGCGTCGGTTCAAGAGCTACCGCGGCATGGGCTCGTTGGGGGCGATGCAGGGATTGGGCGCCGACCGCTACGCCAGTGCGCAGTCGTCGGTCGCGGCCGCCAGCCGCAAGCTCGTGCCCGAGGGCATCGAGGGCCGAGTGCCGTACTCCGGCCCGCTCGCCGACACGATCTATCAGCTCGTGGGCGGCCTGCGGTCGGGAATGGGCTACGCCGGCGCCTCCGACCTGGAGGGTCTGCGCACCGGGGCCCGATTCATGCGGGTCACCACGGCCGGCCGCGAAGAGAGCCACCCGCACGACGTGACGATCACCAAGGAAGCGCCGAACTACCAGCGCAGCTGACTCACCGGTGCCACCCGCCGTGCGGCGGACTCGTGAGTCAGTCGATGCGACTCGGCGTGTGCCAGGCCTGCTCGGCGCGATCGACGAGCCGCTCGCGTGACCGATCGCTCAGGCTTCGACTCGTCGGCACCTGCACGTCGATCTGCCCCGTCGCGGCGTGTTGGGCCTCGAGATCGCCAACGATGACGAGATCGGTGAGGCCGTCGGTCCCGGCGAGCCCGCGCAACACGTCAGCCGCTTCGCCGGCAGTTGCGCCGTCGGGGACACTCAATCGGATCGTGTTCGTGACCGCTTCCTGTGACAGGTTCCGCACGTTGACGAGCGCGCTGTTGTGAAAGTGCATCGTGCTCGCCTGGTCACGGATCCGGGTACTGAACAGGCCCACGTGATCGACCACACCGCGAACGGGCTCCGACCAGCCGACGTCGGCGACGATCTCGTCGCCCACGCCGTATCGGTCCTCGAAGTGGACGCTCAGACCGGTCAGGTAGTCGTTGACCTTGTGTTGCCCGCCGATGGCCAGCCCGGCACCGATGAACCCGGCGCTCGACAGGAAGAACGCGGGGTCGATGTCGAGCAGGTGGAACACGGTGATCCCTGCCAGGATCCAGATGAGTACCGAGACGAGATGGTTCACCATCCGGCTCGCCGCTTCGATCCGCTGGCGACGCCGTTGCTCGCCGATCTCGGTGCTCTCGCCGTCGGTCCGGTCCGCCCGGGCTCTCCAGAGCCCGCCGGATCGCTGGTCGGAGGTGCGGCTGCGCTTGGCCAGTCGCCGTATCGCGCCCCGGATCAGGACTCGCGACACCCGCGTCGCCACCACGGCCGACACTGCGACGATCGCCAGGATGAACGGTGCCGTACCGTTCGAACCGGACAGCCAGGACGTGAGTGCATCGATCACAGCGGCAGTCTGCCAGCGGATTTCCAATTGTGACGATCGCGTGACGAAATCTTGATTCCTGGGGCGCCGTCCGGCCAGAGCACGAACGCGAGCCGGCCCGGCCTGCCTAGCGGCCCGATGTGAGCATGGACGACGGCCAGGTCGACACGGTGCCGTCGACGACAGCCGGCGCATCCGCCGGTGCGCCGTGCCCACCGCCGCCGTGGATCGGCTGGCCGCCCCAGTCGCGTCCGAACCAGAACAGCACGCCGACGACGGCGAGGACCGCCAGCCCGACGCCGACAGTGAAGCAGGGGCGGCGGCAGCGCTGCCGCAACGCCGTCCCGACTGCCTAGCCTCCGCTGGTGATGACGGACCTCCTCGACACGCCGGCGACGGTCGATGCATCGCCGGCCGTCGACCCGCCACGAGCCACGGGCCGGCGGGGTCTCGTCGTGTCGATGGTGGTCACCGGTGTCGTCGTCGCCGCCGCTCGCTGGGCCTTCAGCGGCGACCGGAAGGTCTTCCATGTCTCACCCGACGAACCGAGCCAGCTCGCGATCGCCCGTTGGCTCGCCGGCGAGCGCCGCTGGAACATGTTCGATCACGCCACCTGGCAGCCGGGACTGGGCACCCTGCTGACGCCGATCTACTGGTTCACCGACGACGGCGAGACGGCCGTCCGGTGGGCGCTGGCCACCAACGCCGCCATCGCGGGCATCTCGGCCGCGGTCCTCGTGCTGCTCACGCGACGGTTGACCTCGCTCCCTGCGCTCTGGTGCGGTGTCGTCGCAGCGCTCGCTGCCGCCGCCCCTGCTTCGCTGTCGGCGTCGTCATTCGTGTGGGCCGAGCCGCTGGTGTCGCTCAGTTTCGTCCTCACCATCGTCCTGCTGATCCGCTGGTACGACACCGGCGCGCTGGTCACGGGCGTGGCCGCGATCGCGGTGTCGGTCGGCGGCTTCACGTCACACTCCCGGCTGCTGCCCTTGGTGGCCACCACGGTGGCGCTCACGGTCGGCGCCGCGTTGTGGCGACGACGTTGGGCGCACACCGCGGTGCTCGCTGCCGCATCTGCGTTGTTGTTCTTTGGTTCGGCTGCGTGGACGCGCTGGATCCTCGCCAACGTCTGGGACGACCCGAGCGACCAGAACACGGTCGGCGCCGTGCGGGACCGGATCGATCGACCACTCGATGTCGCCGAGGCGCTGCTCGGGCAGGTCTGGTACCAGCTGGCGGCGACCGTCGGGGTCGCGATGATCGGAGCGTTCGTGATCGGCCGTTCGGCGCTGCGCTCCCGACACACCGATCCGTTCGAGCGACTCCGGACCATCGACGCACGAATCGTCGTCGTGAGCACCCTGCCGATGATCGGATTGTCGGCCGTCTTCATGTCAGGGCGAAGCCGCCCCGATCAATTCATCTACGGGCGCTACAACGACGCGATCGTCTGGCCGATCATCGTGGTCGGCCTGGCATGGATCGGGCGACGCGCCACCGGGGGGTTCGAGCGCCGCCATCTGGCGCTCGCCGCCGTGACGGCCGCCATGATCCTCGGCCTCGGGTTCGCCGTCGACCAGCTGCACGGTGACGCGATCCGGGAGCGCTACGGCGTTCGGGGCATGATCGCCGGATTGCTGGCCTTCGTCGACGGCGACAACACGCTCGACGTGTGGAGGACGTCGCTGATCGCGACCGCACTGTTCGCCGGAACCATCGGTGTCGCCGCGCTGGCCGGCGCACCCCGACTCCCCCGGCGTGCCTCGCGTGCGGTCCTCGGCATCGGCGCGGCAGCGGCGCTCCTGGTGCTCGGCGTCGCGGTGGTGCGGACCGAAGACGTCGCCGACCTCCGGCTCAACGGGTGGACCGCGGCCGCCCAGGTCGCCACCGTGGACGACCTGGTACCGCCCGGGCTTCCACTCGGGGTGCGCCCCGTTCCGAACTCACGCGATCCGATCGTGGAGTTCGTGCCCCAGCGCCAGCGTTTCCAGCTGTACCAGTTGTACCTGCCGCAGCGGTCCTTCGTCCGCGACCGTGGCGTCGACGACGACGTCGGACCGTACGTGTTCGCACCGCTGCAGGACCCGGACATGCTGGAGGCAGGGGCCACCGTGGTGTGGCGCGACCCGTCGATCAGCATCGCCCTCTGGCTCGAACCGACGGACGACTGAGCCGCCGAGCGGCCGAACCGTCTGGCAAGCTGCCCGGCGATGAGTCGCTACCAGTTCCCGTACCCCGCGCCCGAGCTCCGGGCGCAGCATCCGTTCGTCCCGCTCGACTTCGAACGCCGACCGCTCGACGAGATGCGCCGGAGGGGTCGGGCCTTCCACGAGCTCATGGAGCGCCGCCGATCGGTTCGGATGCTGTCCGAGGATCCGGTGCCGTTCGAGCTGATCGAGGATGCGATCCGAGCCGCCGGAACCGCCCCGTCGGGCGCGCACCACCAGCCCTGGCAGTTCGTGGTGACCGGCGACCCGGAGATCAAGCGCCGGATCAGGGCGGCCGCCGAGGACGAGGAACGCACCAACTACGAGGACGGCCGCATCAACGAGGAGTGGCGTCGCGAGCTGGCTCCGATCGGCACCGACTGGCACAAGGAGTTCCTCGAGATCGCACCCTGGATCGTCGTGTTGTTCGAGGAACGATACGGACTGACCGCCGACGGTGATCGCCGCCATCACTACTACGTCAAGGAGTCGTGCGGGATCGCTGCCGGCATGTTCATCACGGCACTCCATCACATGGGCCTGACGACGCTCACGCACACGCCCAGCCCGATGGCCTTCCTCACCCGACTCCTCGGACGACCGGAGAACGAGCGCCCGTTCGTCCTGTTCCCGGTCGGCTATCCCGAACCCGGATGCCTCGTCCCCGACCTGCGACGCAAGTCGCTCGACGAGATCATGACGGTCGTCGGCGAGCAGCGCTGACCACCGACCCACGAGAACAGGCGCGATCTCGATGTATCAGCACCGGTCGATCCTGCTCTGTGTCGTGTCGGCTCATCCGCAAGGCCGGCGAGGAGGAAGCCATGTACGACGAGGACGACCGCTACGACCTCGAAGATCGCACGTTGGGAAAGTGGATCGGGCTCACCGTGGTGCTGGGTGTGATCGGCGCCATGGGGTTCACGATGCTCCGCGATCAGCAGGACCGCTCGATGCGAGCCGACGCACTCGCGATCGGGACGAACCCCACGACTCCCACCGACACCGGGGCACCGGCCGCGCCGTCTGCTGCGCCATCGACGACGGTGGCCCGGCCGACACCCCCGACCACCGCCCCCCAGGCGGACGTGGCATCCACGACGACCGTGGCCCAGCCCGCACCGACGACCACCGACCCCGCCGAACCGGCGCCCACCGCCGTGGCACCGCCCGCACCGCCCGCACCGACGACCACCGTCGCGGCGCCGACCGTCGATCTCGGGTATCCGGCGGCACCGGACGGCTCACCGTTGCCGGTGATCGTCGCCTACGACAGCGGCAAGGTCACGCTGACCGGCGCCGTGCCGAGCGACGACGCACGCGCACGGCTCGTCGGCCTGGCGCAAGCCAACAGTCAGGAACCCGACGTCGAGGTCGTCGACAATCTGTTCGTCAACCCCGCGGTCCCGGCATCCGTCGGCGTTCGAGTGCTCGAGATGAACTCGGCCCGCTTCGGCGAGGGTGAGGCGCAGCTCGTCCCCGAGCACACCGTGCAGTTCGACCGGGTTGCCGCCGTGCTGCAGGCGCTGCCGCACGTGACCGTGCTCGTGATCGGCCACGCCGACCAGCGCGGCGACGACCAGCGCAATCGTGAACTGTCGGAGAACCGTGCGAGCACCGTGGTCGACTACCTCGCCTACCTCGGCGTCGAGCCGACCCGCCTGTCGATGCGGGGCGCCGGCGAGACCGATCTGCTCACCCTCGACGACGACCAGCGCGCTCTGGCGCTCAACCGCCGAACCGAGTTCGTGTTCTACGGCGTGCTCGCCTGAACGGCGACACTCGCAACCTGCGTCAGGCCAACTTCTCGACGAAGGACTCGAGCTGGCGCAGGTTGCGGCATTCGTACACGCCGTCGGTGTGCGCCCCGTAGTCGCCCACGATCGAGTCACCGGTGTTCCAGTACGACTTCGGTTCCGGGTTCAGCCAGTAGACGTGGCGGGCCTTGTGCTGCATTTCCTTGACCACCCACGACTGGCTGGCGTGGTAGTTGTTCCGGGCGTCGCCGAGCAGGAGCACGGTCGTCTTGGGCCCGACGTCCTTGCCGTAGCGCTCCCAGAAGACCTCGAAGGCATGCCCGTAGTCACTGTGACCGTCGACCCACACCACGTCGGCCTCGGTGTTGACCCGGTGGATGGCCTCCTGGATGTCCTCGGTCGCACGGAAGTACTCCGTCACCTCGTCGATGCCGTCGATGAACACGAACGAGCGAACCTTGGAGAACTGTCCGGAGATCGCGTAGACGAGCATCAGGGTGAAGCGGGCGAACGCCGCCACCGAGCCCGAGATGTCGGCCACGACCATCAGTTCGGGCTTGGAGGGCCGCGGGTACTTGAACTTCGGCTCTGCGGGCACGCCGCCGTAGCTCAGGGAGTGCCTGACGGTGTTGCGGAAGTCGAGGGGGCCCTTGCGGCCGTGCTTGCGCTTGCGGGCGAGGCGAGCCGCGAGCTTCCGGGTGAGCGGCTGGAGGGCCTTCTTGAGCGACTGCATCTCGTCGCGCGAGGCGTGCATGAACTCGACGTCCTCGGGCAGCGGCTTGCGCAACGTCTTGGCCATCGCTTCGACACCGCGATCGGCGACGAGCCGGCGTCGGATCTCGGCCTCGATCTCCTTCTTGAACTCGTCGATGCGGTGTTCGAACTCGTCGCGTTCGAGGCGTTCCTCGAGGTTGGTGAGCTCACCCCCGGGGGCGTCCAGTCCCGTCTGCTCCATGAGTTGGTCGAGCATGCCGTCGAGGTCGAGGTTCCGCAGGGTGCGGTAGAGGTAGTACGTGCCACCGACCGGACGCCCGGGCTCCATACCGGCGAACCGCTTCACGGCCTGTTTGGCGAGCGCCCGCATCATCGCTTCGTCACCGTTGAGGAGCGCCTGCATGAGCATCTGCGCGATCTCCTCGGGCGTGAGCGCATCCATCGCTCCCCCGCCCGCGGCGCCCTCGCCCTCCTGGTCGCCCTCCTGCATCTCGCGCCAGAGATCGTCGAGCTCCGACTCCTCGCCCTCGGCCAACTTGTACTCGGGCCCCCGGAGCGAGAAGTAGACCTCGAACACGGTCTCGAAGGCCCGCCAGTGCGCGTTGTTCTTGATCAGCGTCGCGCCGAGCGCGTACTTGAACGCGTCACGATCCTCGATCGGGATGTGCTGGACCGCCTCCATCGCATCGAGGTTCTCGGTCAGGCTGACCGGCAGCCCGGCGTTGCGCAATTCGATGACGAACCCGTTGAGCAGGTCGACCATCGACGTGGGCGGTTGTCCGCTGATGTTGGTGGTGGTGCTCATGGTGTCACCCTCACGCTGTCGTCGACGGACAGTTCCTTGGTGGCCTTGGCGATGTCGGTCTGGTACTTGAGCAGGATGTGGAGGGTCTCCTTGGCGGTCTGCTCGTCGATCGTCTCGATGTTGAGCAGCAGCAGGGTCCGCGTCCAGTCGAGGGTCTCCGACACGCTCGGTGCCTTCTTCAGGTCGAGCATGCGGATCGAGCGCACGATGCGGCTGACCTGATCGGCCAGGTGTTCGGTCACGTCGGGCACCTTGGTGAGCACGATCTCCTTCTCGCGTTCCATCGTCGGGTAGTCGACGTGGAGGTAGAGGCAACGTCGCTTCAGCGCCTCGGAGAGCTCACGGGTGTTGTTCGACGTGAGGAACACGAGCGGGATCTGCTTCGCCTCGATCGTGCCGAGTTCGGGGATCGAGACCTGGTAGTCGGAGAGGATCTCGAGCAGCAGTGCCTCGGTCTCGACCTCGACGCGATCGACCTCGTCGATCAGGAGCACGACGGGGTCATCGGCACTGATCGCCTCGAGCAGCGGTCGGGTGAGCAGGAACTCGTCGGAGAAGATGTCGTCGTGGACCTCGGTCCACGAGTCGGAGCTCTTGTCGGCCTGGATCCTGAGCAGCTGCTTCTTGTAGTTCCACTCGTACAGGGCACGGCTCTCGTCGAGTCCCTCGTAGCACTGCAGCCGGATCAGCCGCGGCACCGGTCATCTCGGAGATCGACTTGGCGAGCTGCGTCTTGCCGGTCCCGGCCGGGCCCTCGACCAGCACGGGCTTGCCCAGACGATCGGCCAGGAACGCGACCCCGGCGATGCCGTCGTCGGCGAGATAGTTGACGTCCTTCAGCCCCTCGCGGACCTGCTGCACACTCTCGAAACGGTTCGCGTCCTCACCTGCCATGCCGCAAACGCTACAACTCCACTTGACCCGACGGTCAATCGGGCTCGCGGTCGTGCGACGGGTGGTCGAAGACGAATCCGACGTGCGTGCGGCGGTCGTCGTCGCCAGCCGACCGACTCCGTGATCGAGTCCGGGCTCGATCCGCTCCGGTTCGTCGAGGTCCTCGACGGCCCCCGCCTGCTCGAGGGGTGCTCCCGCCACGCACGACCCGACCGAGTGGTCGTCTACGCTGCGACCGATGTCGGGTGCCCTCCAGAAGTACGTCAGCGCCTTCGTCGACGGAGTGGGCGCCGAGCTGGCGGACCTGTCCGGCGGAGACCATCGTGGCGAGTGTGTCGTGGAGACGGCCGACCTGGTCTCCGCGATCCTGGTGAGCGACGGACGGCTCACGACGACCGAGCTGGAGGCATGGCTCGACGATGTCGGAGCCCATCTGAACCCGCAGGTCCTGATCGGTTCGACGCAGCTCCGGGAGAGCGACCTCATCGCGTCGAAGGCCGGCTGGGAGCGGACGGCGAGCACGTTGTTCGACCTCCTCGTCAGAGCCGATGCACGCGACGGCGGCCGCCGAGCGCACACGTACTACGACCGAGGCCTGAAGCTCGCCCACGCCGTCGCTGCGATCGACCTCGTGCCGTCCCCCGACGAGATCGCCGCCATCGACCGGTTCCGCTCGACGTTGCTCACGGCCATGGACGCCGCCGGGGTCGCCCGGCCGGGGCAGCCCGGTGGAGCGACGGGCCCGGCGGCATCGTCGACGGCGAGCGGTGCCGATCCCGCCACCGTGCCCGACCCCGAGCTCCCGCCCGAGCGACCGGTCGAGGAGATCCTCGCCGAGCTCGATGCGCTCATCGGGCTCGACCACGTCAAGACCGAGGTCCGTCGGCTCACGAGCCTGCTCCGCGTCCAGCAGCTGCGGGCCGAACACGACCTCCCGGTCATCGAGACCAGCCGTCACCTCGTGTTCGTCGGCAACCCCGGCACGGGCAAGACCACCGTGGCACGCCTGCTCAGCCAGCTGTATCGCAGCCTCGACGTGGTCACGAAGGGGCACCTCGTCGAGACCGATCGCGCCGACCTCGTGGCCGGGTTCGTCGGGCAGACCGCGACGAAGACACAGGCAGTGCTCACCTCCTCGCTCGGTGGCACCCTGCTCATCGACGAGGCGTACTCACTCGCGCGAGGTGGCGACAACGACTTCGGTCGCGAGGCGATCGACACCCTCGTGAAGTTCATGGAGGACCACCGAGACGACCTGGCCGTGGTGGTGGCGGGATATCCCGTCGAGATGCAGGAGCTGATCGGCACCAACCCGGGCCTCGACAGCCGGTTCGCGCGGACCCTCGTGTTCCCGGACTACACGACCGACGAGTTGCTCGCGATCTTCGAGCTGATCGCCGGCACGCAGCGATATCACCTCGACGACGACGCACGGACGAGGCTGGGAGAGGTGATCGAGGCCGAGCCGCGCGGCCGCGGGTTCGGCAACGCCAGGTTCACTCGCAACGTGTTCGAGCAGGCGGTGTCGATGCAGGCGGTGCGACTCGGCGAGGTCGACGCGCCGACGGTCGATCAGCTGACCACGCTCGAGGCCACCGACATCGCGCCCGTCTGATCGCCCCGCGAGCCCTCGCGGAGACGGTCGAGCCGACCCATGGGCCGGCCGCGACCGGTTCTCGGATTAGCGTTCCACCCACATGGGCTTCCGCGACCGCTTCTACACGCCGACGACGGCCAAGGCGCTGCTGTCGTGGCGGATCCTCGTGGGCGTCGGGGTCGGCGCCGCACTCGCGGTGGCCGGGCTCCCGATCGCCGTTGCGGCCGCCGCCGGCGTCGGCGTGTACGCCGCGACCGTCGTTCGGGCCATGCCGCGGGGCGCCAAACGACCGACGATCGATCCGTTCGTGCTGAGTGAGCCCTGGCGCCAGTTGATACAGGGCGCCCAGGGTTCCGCCCGGAAGCTCCGCTCCACGGTGTCCGGCACCGACGACGGCCCGCTGCGGTCGACGATGCAGGGCATCGTCGAACAACTCGAGCACGGCCTCGACGAAGCCTGGGAGATCGCCAAGCGGGGCGACGAGATCGACGACGCGGTGCGCCGACTCGACCCGACGGCGCTGCGCTCGAAGCTCGACACGCTTCGCGGACGTGCCGAAGCGTCCCCGTCGCCCGACGCCGACGCAGCGGTCGCGTCGATCGAACGACAACTCGCCACGGCCGAACGTCTGAAGCAGCAGTCCGCCGAGACTGCCGCGGCGCTGCAACTGACCCAGACCCAGCTGGACGAGCTCGTGGCGCGGGCCAGCGAGGTCCGGATCGGAGCGGTCGACACCGAGGTGTACCGCCGGGAGGTCGACGATCTCGTCATCCGCCTGGAAGCGCTCCACCAGGCGGTCGAGGAGACCCGCTCCGCGTGAGCAGGCTCCTCAGGTCGAACCTCACGGTTGCCGCCGGCACCGCACTGTCCCGGGTGACGGGGCTCCTGCGCGTCATGGTGTTCGCGTTCGTGATCGGTCAGAACCTGCTGGCCGACAGCTACAAGATCGCCAACGAGACACCGAACATCGTCTACGACCTGTTGCTCGGCGGGGTGTTGTCGGCCACCCTCGTCCCACTGTTCTCGTCGTTCATGGGCACCGAGGACGAGGAGGGGGACGATCGGGCCACCAACGCGGTCATCACGATCGCCTCCACGCTCATGGTGGCGATCACCGTGGTCGCCGTGGTGCTCGCGCCGCTCATCTTCCGGCTCTACAGCTTCAACCTCGCCGACGGTGTCGACGCCGACCTGTTCCGACAGGTCGGCACCACGCTCACGCGCATCTTCCTGGTGCAGATCCTGTTCTACGGCTTGACCGGCATCGCGAACGCGTACCTGAACAGCCGGCGGCGGTTCTTCGTCGCCGCGTGGAGCCCGATCCTGCCGAACGTCATCATCATCGTGACGCTGCTGTCGTTGCCGGGGGCCGGCGACACGGCCTGGACGCTCGAGGACGTCCTGGCCGACGATCGGTTGCGATGGACACTGGGCCTCGGCGCCACGGCCGGCATCGCCGCGATGGCGCTGGCGGTCGTGCCGGCGATGGTGGCGGCCGGCCTCCGGTTCCGACCGACCTTCGACTGGCGCCACCCCGCCGTGCGCAAACTCCTGAGCCTGTCGGTGTGGACGATCGGGTTCGTGGCTGCCAACCAGGTCGCACTGCTGGTCGTCCGCAACCTGGCGCTGGGTGAGGGCGGAGGCATCGCCGCGTCCTACTTCGACGCCTTCACGTGGTTCGTCCTCCCTCACGGGCTGCTCGCCGTCTCGATCGCGACGACGTTCCAGCCCGAGATGGCGCGATCCGTCGTCCGCAAGGACCGCACCGGGTTCATCGACCAGACGTCACTCGGCGTCCGGCTCATCGTCTTGCTCACGCTGCCCGCCGCGGCCGGCATGTTCGTCCTCCGCGACCCGATCATCGGGCTGATGCAACGTGGCCAGTTCGACGCCGTCGATGCGTTCAACACATCACGCGCCCTGGCCGGCCTCTCGATCGGTCTCGTCGGATTCTCGGTGTACCTGTTCGTGCTCCGGGGGTTCTACGCCCACCAGGACACGCGCACGCCGTTCGTGCTGAACGTCGGCGAGAACCTGCTCAACGTCGTGCTGGCGTTCGTGCTCGTCGGTCGCTGGGGCGTGCTCGGTCTCGGGCTCGCCTACGCCGGCGCGTACGTGGTGTCGGCCGTGTGGGCACTCACCGTGCTCCGCGACAAGGTCCGCGGCTTCTCGGTGGCCGTCGCGCTCGGCGGCGTGTGGAAGATGCTGCTCGCCGCCGTGCTGATGGCGGAGGCGATCTGGTTCGTCACGCGGGATGCAGCCGTCGACACCGGGTGGCAGGCTCTGAGTCAGATCGTGGTCGGCGGCCTGGCGGGCATCGTCGTGTACGTGGTCGTGCTGCTGATCCTGCGGACCGGCGAGCTCGAAGCCCTGCGCAACCGGGTGCTCCGACGCACCGGGTGAACGGGCTTGGCGCCGGGTGCTCGCGGAAGCGTCGCGAGTTAGGCTCTCGGCATGTTCAAGCTCGCACGCAAGTGGTGGAAATACATGACGGCCAAGCTGACCGGCTCGTTCAACGAGCGGGCCGACCCCAAGGTGCAGCTCGAGCAGGCGGTCTCCGAGGCCCAGTCGCAGCACAAGCGGCTGAAGGAACAGGCCACCAACGTCATCGCCGGCCAGAAGCAGGCCGAGATCCGGCTCAACGGGAAGATGACCGAGCTCGAGAAGCTCAACGCCAACGCCCGACAGGCGCTGATCATGGCGGCCGACGCGCAGAAGTCGGGCGATGCGGGCAAGGCGACCCAGTACACGAACGCCGCCGAGACGATCGCCGGTCAGTTGATCCAAGTCGAGCGCGACGTCGAGAGCCTCAAGTCGATGGTGCTCGAGAGCACCGAAGCCGCCGACGCCGCCAAGGCCGCCGTCATGCAGAACAGCCGTCTGCTCCAGGAGCGCATCGCCGAGAAGTCCAAGCTGGTCAGCCAGCTGGAGCAGGCCAAGATGCAAGAAGAGATGAACGTCGCGATGGACCAGCTCAACGAGACGGTGGGCGACGACGTACCGACCCTGAAAGAGGTCGAGGAGAAGATCCAGGTCCGCTACGCGAAGGCGAAGGCCGCGAGCGAGCTCACCGAGGCATCGGTCGAGTCACGGGTGCTCGAGGTCGAACAGGCGACCGCCAACGTCGAGGCGCAGGGGCGGCTGTCCGAACTGCGAGCAGAGCTCGGTCTCGACAGCGGCACGCAAGCCACGCCGACCGTCGAGGGCGGCACCACCTGATCAGCGCCGGTTGAACCGGGCGCCGATCTCGGTGACCGGTTCGAGGATCACGAGGTCGTCACGGTGCACGACCTCGTGCACCATGCCGTCGGGGAGGTCGGGCGTGCGGCGACCGAGCACCGAACGAAGATCGTCGACCGAGAGTGAGACCCGGCCACGGGCGAACGCCTCACCGGCGGGGTCGACCACGTCGACGACCTGGCCCGGCTCGAACGCTCCGGATGCGTCGACCACGCCGGCGGGCAGCAGGCTGTTCGGTCGTTCGATCAGAGCCTGTCGGGCGCCGGCGTCGACCGCGATCGTGCCGGCGACGTCGGCGGCGAACGCGATCCAGAGCTTGCGCGCCGACAGCACCCGATCGTGAGCGGCGAACGTGGTGCCGATCAGCTCGTCGGACACCGAACCCGTCAAGATCTCCGGTCGATTCGCACGTGCGATCACGCACCGCACGCCCGACCACGAGGCCATGCGGGCGGCGGTCAACTTGCTCGCCATCCCCCCGCTGCCACGGCCGCTGCCGCCGGCGCCCGCGGAGATCGCGAGCAGCGGGTCGTCGGCGGGCACCAACGGAACCAGCCGTGCGTCCGGATCCTTGCGGGGGTCGGCGGTGTAGACGCCGTCCATGTCGGTGAGGAGCACCAACACGTCGGCCCGAACGCTGTTCGCGATCAGCGCCGCGATCCGGTCGTTGTCGCCGTAGCGCAACTCGTCGTTCGCGATCGCGTCGTTCTCGTTGACGATCGGGACGACCCCGAGTTCGATCAGCCGACCGAGCGTGGCCCTGAGGTGCAGGTACTGCGATCGCTCGACGAAGTCGAACGGATCGACGAGCAACTGTGCACCCACGAGACCATGACGGCCGAACTGCGCGTCATAGGCCTGGACCAACCGCGACTGTCCGACGGCAGACACCGCCTGCAGCGTGCGCATGTCGGCCGGACGGGCCGCCAGGCCGAGCGCCGCGACACCCGCCGCGACCGCCCCGGACGACACGACGATCACCTCGTGCCCGGCGGTGCGGAGCTGTGCCACCTCGTCGACCAGCTTCGCGATGGCCGCGGTCGAGATGTGGCCCTGGTCGTCGGTGATCGACGCCGTGCCGATCTTGGCCACCACCCTCATGTCGAGGGCTCCATCACGTGGGGTCGGCACATCACAGGTCGGGCTGGTACTCGAAGCTGAACTCGCCGATCCAGACGACGTCGCCTTCGGCGGCACCCGCGCGGTTCAGCATCTTGAGCACCCCCATCTGCTTGAGCCGGTGGTCGATGTAGCCCAGTGCGGTCGGCGTCGTGACGTCGTTGAGGGCCACGACACGTTCGACGTCGCGGCCCACCAGCCGGAACTCGCCGTCGTCGAGACGTTCGACGACCGCACCCTCGACATCGGGGCGAATGACGACCAGTCCGTCGGGTTCCGGTGCCTCCTGACGGGCCTCGTGCACCAACGTGGCCATCCGACCGACCAGTTCGCGCACGCCCTGTCCGGTGACCGCGGAGATCACGGGCTCCGTCCAGCCGATCTCCGCCAGCTGTTCGGGTTGCACCACGTCGGCCTTCGTGCCGACGATCAGCCGCGGCCGGTCGAGCAGATCGGGTTGGTAGGCCCCGAGCTCCTGGACCAGCACACGTTCCTGCTCCGAGGCAGGAGTTGCGTCCATCGGTGCCAGATCGATGAGCAGGCACAGGACGCGGGCACGCTCGATGTGTCGGAGGAACTGGTGCCCCAGTCCACGGCCTTCACTGGCTCCCTCGATCAGCCCCGGGATGTCGGCGACGACGAAGTTCGTGTCGTCGTCGAGGCTCACGACGCCGAGGTTCGGCTCGAGCGTCGTGAACGGATAGTCGGCGATCTTGGGCTTCGCGGCCGAGATCACGCTGATCAGCGTGCTCTTGCCGGCGCTCGGGAAGCCGACGAGGGCCACGTCGGCCATCAGGTGGATCTCGAGTTTGAGCCAGCGTTGCTCGCCGTGCTCACCCTGCTCGGCGAACGTGGGTTCGCGTCGCTTGTTCGACAGGAACTTGGCGTTGCCCCGGCCGCCCCGACCGCCGGAGGCCGCCAGGAACCGGTCGCCGTGGCGGTACAGCTCGGCCAGGACGTCGCCGGTGTACATGTCGCTGACCACCGTGCCCTCCGGCACCCTGATCTCCAGCGACTCACCACGTGCGCCGTGCATGTCCTTGCCCTTGCCGTGCACACCGTTCTCGGCACGCCGGTGCGGGTAGTCGCGGAAGGCGATGAGCGACGACACGTTGTGGTCGGCGGTCATCCAGACATCGCCACCCTTGCCGCCGTCGCCGCCGTTCGGACCGCCCATCACGACCGGCCCCTCGCGCCGGAACGACACGCAACCTGCACCGCCGTCACCGCCGCGGACGTTGAGCTGGACCTCGTCGACGAATTGCGACATGGAGCCCGAGCCTACCGACGCGCCGAGCTGGTCATCCGCGACACGGCAGGCTCGCTCGGCCCGCCGCGGCCCCCCACACCGACGAGCGTGCAAACCCGACGGTGGGTCAGGCGATCGGCGGGTCCGCGCCGAGTTGCTCGTCCAGCCAGGCGGTCGTGATCGCGCCCTCGAGGCCGATCAGCACCAGACGCGACGACGACAACTCCGACCGTCCGGACCCCTCGACCACCGGAAGCGTTCGGAGCGACCACCGGGCGCCGACCCGCTGCAGGACCATCACCCGGTCGTCGTCGTCGGCCAACCGAATGAGTCCCTTCGCCCGGACCACGGTCTCCGGCAGTCGGTCCATGAGCCGATCGATCGTCTCGCGTCGCAGGGGCTGCTCACCCGACCACGACCAGCTCTGGAACACGTCCCCCGCCGAGAACGCCGGCGGTTCGCCCGCGGCAGCTCGGCCATCGTCGCGCCCGGCCCGGACCGCCCCGAACAGCAGTGCGGCATCGACCTGCGCCCGGTCGCTCTCGACGAGGACGGCGCCGGGTGCCTGGGCCCGGAGCCAGGACGCGGTCGCGAGCGCGGCGTCGTGCTCGACCAGATCGATCTTGTTGAGCACCAGGATGTCGGCCGAACCGATCTGGGACACGACCGTGTCACCGACGTACGCGTCCCGGGAACGGCGCCGGACCGTCTCGGCGTCGACGACCACCACGATCGCATCGAGCCGTCGCCCGGGTCCGTGGCCGTATGCCGCGACCTGACCGGGGTGGGCGACGCCGCTCGCCTCGATCACCACGCGTTCGGGCAACGGGTCGAGGCCGCGGACGGTCTCGAGCGCAGCAGCGAACCCGTCGGCGAGGCTGCAGCAGATGCATCCGTTGGCGAGGGAGATCGTGTTCCCGTCCTCGCTCTCGATCAGGGCCTCGTCGATGTTGACATCACCGAAGTCGTTGACCAACACCGCCACGCGCTCGCCTGCGGTCCGGAGGATGTGGTTGACCAGCGTGGTCTTGCCCGCGCCCAGATAGCCGCCGATGACCGTGACGGCGATGCGGCGGTCGATGGATGGTTCGATCGGGGCCCCTCTCGTCACGAGCTTTCCTGTCGTCCATACTGGCCGCCTGTCGCGTGTGCCCCATCACCGGGCGCTGCCGTGTCCCCTCGACCGGCCGGGCACGCCGTTCGGCGTCCGGATGGCCGGCCATGCGGACGCTGTCGGCAGCTGTCGAGCGCCACCCGAGCATTCGAGCAGACCTTCATCCACGATTCGGCGGCGGCCCGATCCGTGCCCGATCCGGACGCACTCGCCGACTCAGATCTCGTCGTTCCACACCGACGGGGTCCGTGAGGTGCCGCCCGACCGGTCGTAGCCTGGCGGGTGATGGACGTGACCGACGACGCCATGCACGAGCGCACCGAACGATGGGCGGCAACGATGCGCGGCCATCGTGCCGACGGGGTCGCACTGGCGCACGAGGACTCGTGGGCCGGCGCGGGCAGTGAGGCGTTCCTCGAGCGGGAGGCCCGGGAGGACCGAGAGCACGAATCCCTCGCGGCGCTGGCGACGAAGTCGTTCGGTGCGGGCGATCGCCCGATCGAGGAGGAGCCGGATCCGTTCCGCACGTGCTTCGAACGCGACCGTGACCGGATCCTCCACGACACGTCGTTCCGCCGGCTCGCGGGCAAGACCCAGGTCTTCGTGTTCCCCGACGACCACCAGCGAACGCGGCTCACACATGCGCTCGAGGTCGCGCAGGTGGCACGTTCGGTGTCGTCCGCCATCGGGCTCAACGTCGCGCTCACCGAGGCGATCGCGATCGGCCACGACTGCGGGCACGGCCCCGGCGGCCACGCGAGCGAGGACGCCCTCACGCCGTACGTCGAGGAGGGGTTCGACCACGCCGTCTGGGGCGCCGACGTGACGCTGACGCACCTGAACCTCTGCCGGGAGACCGTCGACGGTGTGCGGAACCACAGTTGGAGCCGGCCGGCTCCCGCGACGCCCGAGGGCGAGGTCGTGTCCTGGGCCGATCGGATCGCGTACGTGTGTCACGACTTCGAGGACGCGGTCGCCGCCGGCATCGTGTCGAACGACATGCTGCCCGGCCTCGTCAGCAGCCGCGTGGGCACCGACCGCTCGCGACAGCTCGGCACGTTCATCCGGGCGATGATCCAGGCAACGGCCGACACCGGCCGTATCGGCATGGTCGAGCCGGTCGCCGAGGCGCTGGCGTCGTTTCGCCGCTTCAACTACGAACACGTCTATCTGCGGCCGGCCAGTGTCGCCCAAGCCGATACGGTGATCGCACTGCTCCGGGCGCTGGTCGAACACTACGCGGATCGCCCCAACCTGCTGCCCGACGCCCACGGGCTCGATGCCGGCTCACCGGCCGCACTTCGGGCCTCGGTCACCTACGTCGGCGGCATGACGGACCGGTTCGCATGCCGACAGGCGCTGGCCGAGCTCGGATGGGAGCGTCACCGGCTCCCCATCGGCATCGATACATGAGCGGGCTCCGCACGAGTTGACGGTCAACCGACGGGCCGGCTCCGCCTCCGAGTTCGCCGCCTCCGCTCCGCTGCGACCCTCACCCGCCTCGGACGTCACACGGCGGGAAACGAAAACGACCGGCCCGGACGGACCGGTCGAAAGGCGAAGGTTCAGCTTGCTGATCGGGGATCAGATGGTTCGAGCGCCAGGCGCGGTGAGCCCGAACAGCCTTCGGTCAGCGAGCCCGATCGGCAACGCAGCAATCGGGCGAGATGATCGAGATCAGACGACGTCGATGACTTTGCGGCCCTTGCGGGTGCCGAACTGCACCGAGCCGTCGGTGAGCGCGAACAGTGTGTCGTCGCCGCCCTTGCCGACATTCTTGCCGGGGTGGAACTTGGTGCCACGCTGGCGGATCAGGATGGTACCGGCGGTGATCTCCTCGCCGCCGAACGCCTTCACGCCGAGGCGCTGGGCGTTGGAGTCACGACCGTTGCGAGTTGAACCGCCACCTTTGGTCTTCGACATGTCAGTTCCTCAGCTCTTCTTGATCGAGGTGATCTCGACCACCGTGTAGTTCTGGCGATGGCCGTAGCGACGGCGGTTGTTGGTGCGGCGCTTGTAGGTGAACCCGTTGATCTTCGGGCCCTTGGTGGTGCCGACGATCTTGCCGGTGACCGATGCGCCGGACAGCGCATCGCCACTGGCGATGACATCGTCACCGTCGACCAGCATCACCGGGGTCAGCGAGACCTCGCTCCCTTCGTCGCCCTTGAGCAACTCGAGCTCGACCTGTTGACCTTCGGTCACTTTTTCCTGTTTGCCGCCGGAGGCGATCACTGCGTACATAGCTCGAACGATGCTATCCCCGGCCACGACCCTCCCCAACCGGAGGTCGAAGGAGGTCCCGATTGTCGGCGTGGATCGTACACTCGGCCGATGTCGGACATCGGCGGTGCCGACGCGGGTGCTCGAGGCGCTTCGACGCCGCCGTGCCAGCGATGTGGGCTGGTGCCGACGGTCACGGTACCCATTCGCCGTCGTGTCGGGATGGTGATCGCCTACCAGACGATCAGGGTCGAGAACCCGCTGTGTCGGCGTCACCCCCGCGAGCTCACCAAGGACTTCCTCGGGAAGACCCCGCGACAGGGTTGGTGGTCGATCATGAGCATCTTCATCAACCCGTAACGTGATCGCTCGTGACCTCGCTGCCCTGCGGGCGTTCGGCCGACTCGACGAAGCGGGTCGCCTGCCGTGGGCGAACGGCCCGGCGGCGGCGTCGAACCGTCTGCGGACGGACGTCGCGAAGCGCGCTCGGCTCCCCGACCCGATAGGCCGCCACGGCGAACGCTGGTACGACGGTGCCGTGTGGACGGCACGAGTCCGCAACGGCGAGGAGACCGGGATCGACCCGGTGACGCCGGTGCGACATCACCGCGCCGCACGACTCGGGCCCTGCTCAGAGCGCCGTGGTCATGCCGCCGTCGACGAGCAGTGTCTGACCGTTCACATAGGACGCCTCGTCGGACGCGAGGAACACCGCCGCAGCGGCGATCTCCTGCGGTGTTCCCCAACGCCCGACGGGCGTGCTGTCGACGACCATCGAGTTGAACTGCGGGTCCTGCACCAGGGCTGTGTTCATCTCGGTGGCCACGTAGCCGGGGCCGATCGCGTTGACGGTCAGGCCGTGCGGCGCCATCTCGACCGCCAGGGCCTTCGTCATGCCGACCAGGCCGGCTTTGCTGGTGACGTAGGCAGGGATGGTGGGGCGGGCGACGGTGCCCATGATCGACGCCGTGTTGATGATGCGCCCGCGACCGGCGGCAGTCATGTGGCGGCCGGCGGCGCGCGACAACGCGAACGGGGCGTCCAGGTTGACCGCGAGCACCTCGCGCCACTCGTCGTCGCCGAAGTCCCCGACGGGTGCCCGGCGATTGATGCCTGCGTTGTTCACGAGGATGTCGATCGCTCCGTGACGCCCGACGATCGTGTCGATCGCGGCGTCACCGGCCGACAGGTCGGCAACGTCGAAGGCCACCCCCGAAGCGGACCGCCCGTCGAGGTCGAGTTCCGCGACGACGGCCATCACCGCATCGTCGCTGCGACCGTTGATGACGACGTGTGCGCCCTGTGCGATCATCGCCTCGGCCATCGCCCGGCCCAACCCCCGGGTGCTCCCGGTGATCAGTGCGACCTTGCCGTCCAGACGGAACACGAGGTCAGCAGTCGCCGTCGGCGTACACGGGACGATGCCGCTCGTCCGACAGTTCGACGACGAGGTTCTTGACGAATCGACCCTTCGTCGTGATCCGCATCCGCGACGCCATGCCGCTCAGCACCGGCGTGACGAGAATGCGGTACTCGGGGTGCCGCACCCGGCTGTACGGGGCCAGGTTCTTGTTCGTCGTGTTGGTGTCGACCGACACCTCCGCCACCTTGCCTCAACCGGTGGGTTTGATGAAGTCGATCGTCATCGTCCCGCCGCGCTTGTCCAGCAACGTACGTGCCTCGTCCGTGATCTCCAGCTGCATAGGGAAGTGAACCTAGTCAGCCCGCTCGAACATTCCGACGACACGAGACCGCTGGCGGTCGAGGGGGACCGGTCGCGTCGGGTCGGCCAGGCGGGTGAGCGTCGAGGCGAAGCGGAGACGAGCGAGCTCGGGAGGCGAGCGCGACCCGTCGAAGCAGGTGACCACCCGCGGCAGCGTCGAGCAGGTGAGGAGCGCAGGAACGAGCACCGCAGCACGGAGGTTCGAGCCGAAGGCCGAACCCCCGAGAGCGCATTCTCGAGTCAGTCCAACATCGCGTGATCGATCTTCACGCCGCGGCCGTCGCAGTCGGGGCAGATCTCGGAGAACTCGGTGAGCAGACCCTCACCGATCCGTTTGCGGGTCATCTCGACCAATCCGAGCTCGGTGATGTCGAACACCTGCGTCCGCGTCTTGTCTCGGGCGAGTGCCTCTCGGAACGCGGTGACCACCTTCGCGCGGTTGTCCCGGATCTCCATGTCGATGAAGTCGATCACGATGATGCCACCGATGTCGCGGAGCCGAAGCTGCTTCGCGATCTCCTCGGCGGCCTCCATGTTGTTGTGGAAGACCGTCTCTTCGAGGTTCGACTTGCCGACGTTCTTGCCGGTGTTGACGTCGATCACGCTGAGCGCCTCGGTGTGTTCGATGATGAGCGATCCACCCGAGGGCAGCCACACCTTGCGGTCGAGCGCCTTGTGGACCTGTTCGTGGACATGCTGTCGCTCGAACAGCGACAGGCCCTCGGCCTCGGCGTCGTAGTACTCGATGCGGTCGGCGAGCTCCGGGTTGAAGGCCTGCACGTAGTCGCGGAC
Organism: uncultured Acidimicrobiaceae bacterium; assembly: GCA_963827775.1. Taxonomy (GTDB): domain Bacteria; phylum Actinomycetota; class Acidimicrobiia; order Acidimicrobiales; family Ilumatobacteraceae; genus Ilumatobacter. Next base: position 265,279 of record CAWHCI010000006.1, read on the forward strand.
CTCCTCGAACAGGCGCCGGTCGTCGATCACGACGCCGCGGTAGTCGGGATTGAACTCCTCGCGGATCACGCGCACCGCCAGCTCGGGCTCGCGGTAGAGCAACGTGGGCTTGTTGACCTTGGCGGCCTTGCGCTCGATCTCGTCCCACTGGCGCAGCAGGATGTCCATGTCGGCTTCGAGATCGAACTCGGTCGCGTGTTCGGCGGCGGTGCGGACGATCAAGCCGTGCTGTTCGGGCTTCACCCGATCGAGGATGTTCCTGAGACGCTTGCGGGTCTCGTCGGGCAGCCGCTTGGAGATGCCGTAGGTCTTCGAGTTCGGGATGAGCACCACGAACCGCCCGGGGAGTGACACCTCCTGGGTCAGCCGGGCGCCCTTGGCCCCGATCGGGTTCTTGGTGACCTGGCACATGATCATCTGCCGAGCCTTGAGGATGTCCTCGATGCGGGCGTTCTTGCCCTTCTCCTCGATGTCTTCCGGGTCGTACTGCACGTCGCCGCGATAGAGCACCGCGTTCTTCGGCGTGGCGATGTCGACGAATGCGGCCTCCATACCGGGCAGCACGTTCTGCACGCGGCCGAGGTAGATGTTGCCGTGGATCTGACTGATGTCGTCGGCGGGCCGGCTCACGTAGTGCTCGATGAGGTTGCGACCCTCCATCACGGCGACCTGCGCCATGCCCGGACGAACCTGCACGCACATGAAGTAGCGGCCGATCGGCTTGCCGTTGCGCTCGCGCCCACCGCGCTGCTCGATCAGTTCTTGCTCGGCAGCCGACGGCTTCGACCGGCCCCGCCCGCCCCGACGTCGCTTCTTCTTGCCGTCCTGGGCGGCGTCGCGACCGGACTGACGCTGGCCGCCCTTGGCCTTCTGTTTGCCCTCGCCGCCGCCGGAACGGCCACCTCGCTTGCGACGTTTGCCGCCCGGCTTGCCCTCGGCGGGCTCGGCGCCGGACTCCTTGGCGACCGCCGGGCCCGGGGGCGGTTTCGACGGCACGAGCGGCGCACGCGTGTCACCGATCTGAGGTTTGCGCACGAGCGCCCGTTCGGCGACGTCTTTGTCCTTGACCTTCCCCTCCCCCATGGGCTCGGGGAGTTCCTCGGGGTCACGGCCGCGGGACTCGGCGTCCGACGCGTCGCCACCGACCTCGCCGGCGGGCTCCGCCTTCTTCCGGCCCTGGCCGCCACGCGAGCCTCGGCGGCGCTTGGTGGATGGATCACCGGCAGCCGTGGCTCCGGACTCGGGGTTCGATGTTCGTTCGGCGGCTCCCTGGTCGCCGTTGCCGTCAGATCGGCCCGGTGGCGCTCCGGAGGCGTCGCCGGTGTCGGTGGAGATGTCGTCCATGTCGGTGGTCCCTTCTCATGCGAGCACCGCCAGGGTGCTCGCATCGACGTCGGCAGGCAGCGGAATGACCTCGCGTCTCGTGCCGTCGTCGTCAAGCCATTGGTGAGTACGGAGTGCCCGGACATCGCGTGCATCGATGTTCGGGTAGGCCAGCTCGGCGAGCTCTCCGGGTCGAAGAGCCCGGCCGATCGTGACCAGGTCGGCGATCAATCGATCGCCCGTGGGGTCGGGCCGCAGGTCGAGGATCATCGGGCGTACGTCGTCGGCGCTCCGCTTCCTCTTGCGTTCCCGTTCGAGCACGAGCTCGTTCGACTCGAGGAGCCGGCAGGCCTCGCGATGTTCCTCAGCACCGAGCTGAGTGCTCCACAGCTGCCACGTGCACGACGTGACGGCCTCCTGGAGCGATGAGGCTCCCGTGTCCCGTTCGATCGCCGCGAGGACGTCGAAGCCGTTGGGAAGCGCGTCGGAGAGACGCGCCGGGAGGGTGTCGAGATCGACATCGTCGGCAGCGATGTCGCGCTGCAGCTCGATGTCGACGTATTCGGCAATCGACTCGGCACCCGTGGGGAGTGCCAGGCCGAAGCTGATCTTGGCGCGGGGCGTGAACCCCTCGGTGAAGGCAACCGGCATGCCGGCGCGCCTGAGCGCACGCTCCCACATACGGGCGGCGTCGCGGTGGCTGGTGAACCGGACCTTGCCGATCTTGGTGGCACGAACGCGGATCTTCACGTCGGTGCCCCGTCGCCCGACAGGACCGGCTCACGTCGGGTCGGCATGAGGGCGACCGGAACCTCGCCCCCTCGTTCGAGATCCTGTCCGGTGCCCTGGCTGCCACCGGCCGGGGCGATCGGCGACGCGACGACGTGCTCGATGCCGTAGCCGGTGCACACACCGCAGTCGTAGCACGGCGTCCACCGGCAGTCCTCGACGCCCGACTCGGCCAGTGCGTCGAGCCAATCGCCCCACAGGAAATCCGGGTGGAGACCGGCGGTGAGATGGGCCCAGGGCAGGATCTCGCCCTCCTCGCGGTGACGGAAGACGAACCAGTCCATCGACAGGCCTTCGGCCTCCATCGCCGACGTCCAGAGCGAGAGGTCGAAGTGTTCGCCCCACTCCTGGAACAGGCCGCCACGACGCCAGACACGCTCGATCACCGGACCGACCCGGCGGTCGCCGCGGGTGGCGAGGCCCTCGGCCACGCTCGCATCGGCGTTGTGCCACTTGACGTTGACGCCCTTTGCCTTCCTGGCCGAGTCGCGCACCAGGTTGATCTTGCGGCGCAGCTCGTCTTCGGTGTTCTGTCCGAACCACTGGAACGGGGTGTGTGGCTTGGGCACGAAGCCGCCGAGGCTGATCGTGACCGATGCCCGAGGCGTGTGCCGCTTGCCGATCGCGACGCAGTTCTCGGCCAGCTCGATGATGCCGAGGGTGTCCTCGTCGGTCTCGGTGGGCAGGCCGGTGAGGAAGTACAGCTTCATTCGGGTCCAGCCCTGGCTGAACGCCGACTCGACCGCGCCGTAGAGGTCTTCTTCCAGGATCAGCTTGTTGATGACCTTGCGCAACCGCCACGAGCCGGCTTCCGGAGCGAAGGTGAGCCCACTGCGGCGACCGTTGTTGACTTCACCGGCGAGCCCGACGGTGAAGGCGTCGACGCGCAGCGACGGCAGGTTGATCGTCAAGGTGTCGCACGAACCGGGGATCTCCTGCGCATCCGCCAGGACACCACGCACCACCGGCTCGATGTCGGAGAAGTCGGCGGTCGACAGCGAGGTCAGGCTGATCTCGTCGTACCCGGTCGAACGCAACCCCTCGCGGATCATCGTGCGTACCTGGTCGGCGGGCCGTTCCCGGACCGGACGGGTGATCATGCCGGCCTGGCAGAAGCGGCAGCCGCGCGTGCAGCCCCGGAAGACCTCGACACTCAGGCGATCGTGCACCACCTCGGTGAGCGGCACGATCGGGCTCTTGGGATAGGGCCACTCCCCCAGGTCGGCCACGGTGCGCTTGTCGACGGTCGGAGGGACGTCGGGGAACCGCGGCTCGATCGATGCGATGTGCTCACCGTCGTAGGCGACCTCGTACATCGACGGCACGTACACGCCGGGGATCCGCGACAGCGTCCTGAGGAACGCACCGCGATCGGTGCGGCCGTCGAGCTTCCATCGCCGCACGGCCTCGGTGATGTCGGAGACGACTTCCTCGCCCTCCCCGAGCACGGCAGCGTCGATGAAGTCGGCGAGCGGCTCGGGGTTGAACGCGGCGTGACCGCCGACGATGACGAGCAGATCGTCATCACCACGATCGGCGGACCGGACGGGGGTGCCGGCGAGGTCGATCATGTTGAGGACGTTGGTGTACACGAGCTCGCTGGACAGGTTGAACGCGAGGATGTCGAACTCGGCGGCGTCGCGATGCGTGTCGACGCTGAACAGCGGCACGCCCGCCGACCGCATCTCGTCGTTCATGTCGGACCAGGGAGCGTACGCACGTTCCGCGACGGTGTCGGGGCGCTCGTTGAGGATCTCGAACAGGATCTGGAGGCCCTGGTTCGGCAAGCCGATCTCGTAGGTGTCGGGGTACGCGAGCAGCCACTCGGCGACATCGGGTCGTCCGAACAGGTCTGCCTCGGGGGTGACGGCACCGTCCTCGCAACCGATGTAGCGGGCGGGTTTCTGCACCCGGGCCAAGAGCGGTTCGATCCGCGCCCAGAGTGTTGACATATCGAGACGATCCTACCCCGCGTGACCGATTTCACCCCGGATGGCCCAGGTCGAGCCCACCGACGACGACACGACACACCGACGTGTCCAGCGCGCCGTGGCCGAGTCGCGTGCTCGAACGCGCGGTCCACCAACGAAGCAGTCAGCTCTGCTGAGACGCGATCGGATGTGGGGAGCGCACGGCTCGATGAGCCCGAGTTGCCTTCGGGCAACGAGCGGCGAGGCGCACCACACTGATCGGTCGCGACTCGCAAGGTGAGACCCGCTGGGTCCCCGAACACCCCGTGGCAGATGGCGATGGCCGGCGCCGGAAGCGGCGGAGCCGCCACGAACGTCGGCTATCTCATTCTTCGCATGTGGACGGATTGCACCATGCCGAACATCGCGAAGTACACGAGCAGACTCGATCCGCCGTAGCTGATGAACGGCATGGGGAGGCCGGTGACGGGCATGATGCCCAACGTCATGCCCACGTTCTGGAACACCTGCCAGAGCAGCATCGTGAACACGCCGGCACAGATGTAGGTACCGAAGAGGTCACGTGACAGCGAGGCGATTCGCCAGATCCGCATCAGTGCCACGACGAAGAGCGACAGCAAGACGGCGCACCCCACGAGCCCGAACTGTTCACCGACGGCCGCGAACGGGAAGTCGGCCCACATCACCGGGACGTCGCGACCGTTCGTGAGGGGCCCCTCGAGCCACCCCTTCCCCCACACGCCGCCGGTCCCGACGGCGCGAATGGCGTTGCGGACCTGATAGATCGAGTCCTCACCGCTCTCCTGCCCGAGGAACACGCGGAGTCGCTCGGTCTGGTACGAGTTGACGAACCCACCCAGGAACGCCGACGCGACCGTCGCCACCGACAGGAACGAGATGAGTGCGATGTACTTCGGCTTCGCACCGGCCACCAGCAGCACGCCCATCGCGATCGTGACGACGACCGACGCGGAGCCGAGGTCGGGCTGGAGGATGATCAGCACCGAGGGCACACCCACGAGGATCAGCCCGCCCACGAACCGCGGATAGCTGACCTCGTCGGTGCGCTCCTCCGACAGGAACGCCGCCAGCGCCAGCAGCGTCGTCAGCTTGGCCAGCTCGGCGGGCTGGAAGTTGATGGGCCCGAGGTCGAACGAGATCCGATCGAGGCCCTGGGCGATGCCCATCAGGATCAGCAGGAGGAGCAACGCGACCGTCGCGCCGTACAGGAAGGCGGCTCGCTCCTTGAACCACTCGTAGTCGATCGCCATCACGGTCACCATCACGACGCTGGCCGAGATCGCGAAGATCACCTGTCGGTTGACGAACGCAAACGGGTCACCCTCGACCGTCGTCCACGACGCGGAGTACACGACGAAGCAGCCGATGACGGTCAGCAGGCCCTGCGTGATGAGCAGCACCCAGTCGACGTTGCGGCTGGGGTCGCCCGGGCTCGACCGGATGTTGCCCAACCCGCTGTCGGGCCGGCGGGCCAGGAAGGTGAGCGCCATCTACTCGATCGCCCCTTGGCGTTGCCCGGTCACCGCGTTGCCGTCGCGCCCGATGTAACACGAGGTGTCGCGGAGCGACTGGGAGGGAGCGGCGACGGTGGCGTCGAGATCGAGCGGGTCGGACGGCACCACCGGGTCGAGTGCGTTCTTGCCCGAGAGCGCCAGGAACGTGCACTTGACGACCGGGGCCGCCGCTTGCGAGCCGTACCCGGCCTTCTCCAGGTAGGCGGTGACGACGTACGGGTTCTCCTCGTCGGGCAGGTACTCACTGGTCGCCGTGTCGACGGCGAAGCCGGTGAACACCGACGAGTCGTTCCACGGGTAGTTGCCGGCACCCTGCGCGGTGCCGGTCTTGCCGGCCACCTGGATCGCGTCGGACGGGTAGCCGGTGAACAGCTCCTCGGCGGTGGTGCTGCGACCGTTGGTGCCCGGCCCGGTCACCACCCGACGGAGGCCGCGCACCAGCGGGGTGCGGATCGACGACGACATGGGAATCTGACGGATCAGCTTCGGTTGCGACTCGTCCGAGAACACCGAACCACGCTCGGGGTCGGCGAACCCGGGTTCGCCGTCGGGGGTGCCAGGTTGCCAGATGTTGGCGACGACCGACGGCTGGATGACGAGGCCACCGTTCGCCACGGTGGCGTAGCCGGTGGCGAGGTGGAGCGGCGTGGCCGACAGCAGGCCCTGGCCGATCGCGAGCTGCACGTTGTCGCCCACGTAGTAGCCGCGACCCTCGTCCTCGCTGATCACGCCGATCTCCGCGTACCGCTCCTTGAGCGCGGCGTCCGGCACGGTGCCATCGAATTCGAATGGCAGCTCGATGCCGGTGTCGGCGCCGAAGCCGAACAGCCGAACCTGCTCCTGCAGCACCGGCTGGAAGTCGTTCTGGACCATGATCTGGTCCCCGATGCGATAGAAGAACGCGTCGGACGACACGGCGAGCGCGTCTTCGACGTTGACCGATCCGTACACGCACGGCCGACCGTTGAAGCTGCAGATCGCATTCTTGAACTCGCAGCGGATGAGGCCCGATTCACACGCAGCCCGGTCGCTGACCGCGGCCCGGCTCAGGGTGTACGTCCCGCGGTCGTTGTAGTACTCACCGGCACTCAGCAGGTCGCTGTTCAGTGCGGCGTAGGCGGTGAACAGCTTGAACGTCGATCCGAGGTTGTACCGGCCCTGCACGGCCCGGTTGACGAGGATCGACTGGTCGGGGTCGTCGGTCTCCGGGAAGATCTCACGGAACTTCGTGCCGGACAACCCTGCCTCGAACCACCGATTGTCGAACGTCGGATAGCTCGCCATCGCGACGACCGCGCCGGTGTCGTAGTTCATCACCACCGTCGACCCGGCGGGCGCCTTGTACGACACCGTCGGAGGCTTGGTGAGGTCCATGCGCTGACGCGAGCCGTCGGGCTTCTTGACGATCGGGTTCGGCGCCAATTGGGTGCGACGACGCTCGAGCGTGGTCTCCAGGAGCTGTTCGGTGTACTTCTGGAGATCGAGATCGATCGTGAGTTGCACGTCGAACCCGTTGACCGGCGGCACCTCCTCGATCACCCGGACGGGACGGTTCGCACCGTCCACCTCGACCTTCTTGTAGCCCCACGCACCGTGCAGCACCTGTTCGAGCTCGAGTTCGATGCCGAACTGCCCGACGCGCTCGTTGCGCAGGTAGCCCTCGTCGAGGCGTTCGTCGAGCTGGTCCTCGGTGATGGCCCCCATGTACCCGATCACGTGGGCGGCATGGGGGGCGTACGGGTAGACGCGACGCCACTCGGTGAGGATCTCGATGCCGGGGAAGTCCTCGATCCGTTCGAGAAGCGCGATCGCGGTCGGTTCGTCGACGTCCTCCGCGATCGGCATCGGCAGGAACGGGCTGTACACGTTCGAATCGAATCGCCGCTCCATCTCCTCCACCGGAACCTGCACCCAGCCCGACAGCCGGCGGAAGATCTCGTCGCGTTGCGACTTGCGACGCAGCACCTGCCAGTCGACCGCCACCGTGAGCACGCGCTCGTTGTCGGCCACGATGCGCATGTCGGCGTCGAAGATCCGGCCACGCTCGGGTGCGATCGGAACGGTTCGCGTCTTGGCGAACGTGACCGATTCCTGCAGCTCCTCGGCCTTCACCGTCTGCAGGAACCACAGGCGCACGCCGAGCAGTGAGAACAGGACCACGCCGACGAGTGCGAGCACGCCCAATCGGGTCGCGCGCCGATCAATGGCCATGGCGAGATTCTCGCGTGTTCAGGCCTCGTGCGGGCGGCGCGTCAGTCATCGGTCGGCACCTTCCACTCGGGTCGGCCCAGCTTGAGCGACCACCGAGCGAGCGGGACCAGCACGATACTGGCGATCGCCGCGGACACGGCCACGACCGGCACGATCGTGGCCATCTCGGGCACGAACGCGTCCTCTTCGCCGATGAAGCGGCGCACGACGGGCACACTCGCCTCGCCGACCCCGGCCCCCACCCCGACGAAGATGGCGGCGAGCCACCAGGTGGTGTCGATGCGGATCAGATCGACCCAGCCGGCCACGTACCCGGCGAGCCCCATCACGATCGCCGACGAACCGAGGGGCGAACCGACCGACAGATCGAACATGATGCCGAGCACGAACCCGGTGATCGCCCCACGTTCCGGCCCGCCGGCCGCTCCGGCCGATGCCGCGAACGCCAACACGATCTGGATGATCACCCCGAAGGGCTGCAACTCGACGAAAAGGGTCTTCTGGAGGGCGAGGAGCATCAATCCGATCGGGATGATGCGGGTCAGCGAACTCGTCAGGAGCGCTGCGATCATCGCAGCTCGGTCGGTGGCTGATACAGGATGACCGACAGGAAGCTCAGTCGTCCCAGATCCGCGTTCAGCTCGACCTCCAACTCGAGCCCGGCGGTGCCCGCACGTTGGATCACGTTGGCCACGTTGCCGATCGGGATCCCCGGCGGCGCGAGACTCAGGCTGCCACCGGCCGTCAACACCTGATCGCCCTCCTCGATCCGACCGAACTGCGGCGAGTCGGCGATGAAGCGGACTCGCGGGAGGAGATCTCCGCCGTAGCCGTTCAGGTCTCCGGTCTCGCGGGTCTCCTCGATCGGCTCGGGAAGCGACGTGGTCGTGGTGGACGTCGTCGTCGAGGTCGTCGTGGACCGGGGCGCCGCGCTTGGCGCCACCGTCGTCGGCACCGTCGTCGTGGTGGTGGTGCTGGTGGTGGTGGTCACGTCGCCGACCGGGATGCCGCTCGGCACCGTCACGGGTGGCAGCGTGCTCGGCGTGGGGAACACCTCGGCCACGACTTTCACGGGGACGTGGTAGAGCGGATCGGTGATCAACATGACCACCGAGGTCTCGGGGTTGACCTGCGTGATCTTGCCGACCAGACCGGCATCGTTGACCACGGGCATGCCGACCTTGATGCCCTTCAACGATCCGCGGTTGATCTCGACCCGCTGGTCGAAGTTGCTCGGCGACGACCCGATGATCTCGCCGGTGACGCGGTCGTACGCGGCGAGCGACTCGAGATCGAGCAGGGCGCGCAACCGGCGATTCTCGATCATGGCGTTCAGCCCGGCCACCTGCACGTTGCGTTGCTCGTCGACGAGGCTCTGCAGCTGTTCGTTCTCGGCCTTGAGGTCATCGACTTCTGCGATGCCGCTCCAGACGCGAGCGATCGGCTGTGTGATCACGTCGCCCGCGATCTCGAACGGTCGGATCGCGTAGGAGAAGCCGCTGCGGGTGGCGTTGAAGACGGCGTTGCCGCGCAGATCGAGCGTGATGAGCAGGACCGAGGTCAGCAAGAGAATGAAGATCGTGCGCCGTCGACCGGCCGAATAGATCGCCACGGGGCGTCCCGGTCAGTCGTCGCCGCCGAGCGACATCAGCCCCCGCATGGCGTCGATGTTCTCCAAGGCCCGCCCGGATCCGATCACCACGCTGTAGAGCGGTTCGTCCGCGACTCGGATCGGCATGCCCGTCTCGTGCGACAGGCGCTGATCGAGCCCGCCGAGCAGCGCTCCGCCGCCGGTGAGCATGATGCCGTCTTCCATGATGTCGGCCGCCAGTTCGGGCGGTGTCTTGTCGAGCGTGGTCTTCACGGCGTCAACGATCGCACTGACCGGCTCCGCGAGGGCTTCGCGTACGTGCTCGGTGGTCAACTGGATGGTTCGCGGCAGGCCCGAGACGAGGTCGCGACCGCGGATGTCGGCGGTCAACTCCTCCTCCATCGGCCATGCCGAACCCATCTGGATCTTGATCTCCTCCGACGTGCGGTCGCCGATCGCGAGGGAGTACTCCTTCTTCACGTACTGGAGGATCGCCTCGTCGAGTTCGTCACCGGCCACGCGGACCGACTGGGCCGGTCACGATGCCGCCGAGTGAGATCACCGCGACCTCGGTGGTGCCGCCGCCGATGTCGACGATCATGTTGCCGCTCGGCTCGTGCACCGGAAGGTCGGCACCGATTGCAGCGGCCATCGGCTCTTCGATGATGTGCACCGGCTTGCGGGCACCGGCGTATTCGGCCGCGTCCTTGACCGCACGTTGCTCGACGCCCGTGATGCCCGACGGCACGCAGATGATCATTCGTGGCTTGGACCACTTCGAGGCGTGCACCTTCTGGATGAAGTAGCGCAGCATCTTCTCGCACACCTCGAAGTCGGCGATGACGCCGTCCTTCAGGGGGCGGATCGCCTTGATGTGGTTGGGGGTGCGACCCATCATGCGCTTGGCCTCGACGCCGACGGCGACCGGACGCCCGTCGTTGACGTTGACGGCCACGACCGACGGCTCGTCGAGCACGATGCCGGTGCCGCGTGCGTAGATCAGTGTGTTGGCGGTGCCGAGGTCGATGGCGAGATCACGCCCGAGACTCAGTGGGTTGCTCCGTGCCATGTCGACCTCCTTTCGGGACGAGTGCGCTGTCGCAACGTGTGCTGGCGGAGCCGGTCGGTGGAGACCCACCAGACTCGCACACGTCAGCGATGTTACAGATTCGGAAAGAAGATGCCGATCTCCCGCTCCGCGCTGGCCAGCGAATCGCTGCCGTGCACGAGGTTTTCGGTGAAGAGGATCCCGAGGTCACCGCGGATCGTGCCCGACGCAGCGGTGCGCGGGTTCGTGGCGCCCATCATCGCGCGCACGACCTCCCACGTGTCTTCGGGACCCTCGACGACCATCGCGACGACCGGGCCCCGGCTCATGAACTCGACGAGTTCGTCGTAGAAGCCCTTGCCGACGTGTTCTTCGTAGTGGCGGGCGAGCGTGTCCGCGTCGAGCTGCCGGAGATCCATGGCGACGATGTCGAGGTTCTTGGCCTCGAAACGGCTGACGACCTCGCCGACGAGCTTGCGTTCGACCGTGTCGGGCTTGAGGAGGACGAGTGTGCGATCAGACATGGCCGACAACGCTATCGCCGCCGACGACGACCGGTGTCCCGTCCCCGCAACTCGCGCTCGTGGCTCCGAGTAGCTTCGGCCACCATCGACGCGGAGCGGAACGAGTTCATCCGGGGCCCCAAGTGGCGGACGAAGACGACGGCCGGGCGACGCGCCCGGGCAGCCCTGCTGACGTTCACCGGGATCGTCGCGACGGGAGCGTTGCTGCTCGGCGCTTCGATGGCGCTGCTCGACTGGATCGGCGCACCCTCGTGGCTCGTCGCATCGCCGTGGGCGTTGCCGACGGCACTGGTGATGATCTGGACGCTCGCACGCCCCCGCCCGGCGGTCCCGACCGACGACGACGATGACGGCTGGACGACCTATTCGATCCAGTTCGTGCTCGTCGGCGACGAGACGCCTCGAGCGGCACCGATTCGCGTCATCGCCGCTGCACTGTTCGGGGCACCCGTGGTCTGGTCGCTGGTCGTGTTCGGCCTGTCGACGCTCATCGGGCTGTACTGACGCGACGACGGACCCCGGTGGGGTCCGTCGTCGTTGTCACGACCAGCTGCTGCCGCGTCGGTGTGCGTGCGTCGGCGTGGTCATCATGACCGTCATCATGACCGTCATCATGACCACCCGTTCCCGCTCCAGGTCGCACCCGACCACGTGGCACCCGACCAGGTCGCACCCGACCAGGTCGCACCCGACCAGGTCGCACCCGACCACGTGGCACCCGACCAGGTCGCACCCGACCAGGTGGCACCCGACCAGGTGGCGCCCGACCAGGTGGCACCGGTCCATGCGAGACCCGACCAGGTCGCGCCCGACCAGGTGGCTCCGGACCAGCCACCGCCGGACCAAGTGGCCCCGCTCGGCGCGGCGATGCCCGTGCCCCGACCGGCGGCCGGAGCGAACGACTGCGGAGGACGGTCGTACTTCGGGTCCTCGTAGGCGTCCTCGGCATCGATCACACCGGTGCCGATCGCCTCGGGCCCGAAGTCGAGCTCCGTCTCCGTGTTGCGACGCAGCGTCTCCTTGAGTTGGTCGTTCGTCATGTTCGGGAAGTGGTCGAACATGCGGGCGGCGACGCCGCTGATCACGGCGGCCGACTGCGACGTGCCGGATCCGAGGAACAGGTCCGAGCCGTAGCGGGCCGACGGAGCAGCCACGTCGACGGCCGATCCGGGGACGCGGTACGACGCGATCGAGAGTCCCGGAGCGACGAGATCGGGGTTCCGGCTGCCGTCGCCTCGCGACGACCAGTCGGTCACGGGCTGCAGTTCCTCGTCGACACCGCTGGAGTTGTCGGCTCCACCGACCGTCATCACGTACGGGTCGATCGCCGGCGAATCCAGGTGGCCGGGTGCGCCGCCTCGGTTGCCGCCCGCGACCACGACGAAGATGCCGGCGTTCCAGGCCCGCTCGGCAGCGGCCGACAGCAGGTCACCACGATGATCGGTGACGCCGTCCTGGCCCAGGGAGAGGTTGAGGACTCGGATGTTGAGCCCGTCGGTGTTGCGGTGTTCGACGACCCAGTCGATGGCTGCGACCACCTGCGGAACCGTGGTGATGCCGTCATGTCCGGCGACCTTGACGCTGACGATCCGTGCGCCAGGGGCGACACCCGGGTGCTCGTCACGATCACCGGCGATGATGCCGGCCATGTGGGTGCCGTGTCCGTACGTGTCGAGATAGGCGACCTGGGGATCCGTACCCTCGAACGAGAGGTCGGGGCCGTGGAGCACCTTGTCGCCGTCGAGGCCGTCGACCGGGGCGACGCCGGTGTCGATCACGGCGACGTCGATGCCGCTGCCGTCGCTGCCCGTGTACCGGAAGTCCTCCAGCACGTCCTTCTGCAGCTGGTACAGCCCGACGGGCCGGGTGGCGCCGGCGTTGCCGAGCATCTCGATCATCGAGGTGCTCACCGTTCCCACCGGCTCCGCCTGCACGCCGCTTCCTGTCGAGTCCGAGGCCACGAGCCCGGCGGTGATCGCCAGTGCGGCGCACGCCGTCAGACTGGTGCGAACCCGATGTCGCCGTGTCGATCCGATCGATCGACTCGAGGTCCGAGTCGAGGTGTCCGGCCGATGTCGCATGTGTGTTCTCCGTCCGCCTGTGGTCATCACGCCGTATCGAATTCACGGCACCCACACATTGTGGTCAATTTGCGACGCAGTGTGAGTCAAGGTGTGATCAACGCTTCACCAAGACGCAGCCGGGCCGGCAAGCCCAATCACTGTGGACATCCGCGAGGTTCCCGAACGCGAGACGTCCCGTGTCGGGAACACCAGCCGTGGCCGACGAGCGGCCATGCTCACGGAGCGTGCCAGCGCTGCACCAGGACGTCAGGCGGCAACCCGTTCCCTTCGTCGGTCGTTGATCGTGCCAGTCCAGTAGGTGTGACCGTCGGGGCGGGTCCAGGTGGCGACCCGGTCGGGGGTGATGGTGAGGGTCCAGCCGCCTTCGTGGATGAGGTGATGGTGTGGTTCGCACACGGGTGCGAGGTCGGCGAGGTCAGTTCGGCCGCCGAGCCGCCACGGGGTGAGGTGGTGGATGCGGCAGTCGTCGATGGTGACGGTGCAGTCGGGGTGCGAGCAGGTGGTTTGCGTGGCTTCGATCGCGACTCGTTGTTCGTAGGTGGCGAGCCGCTTCACACGCCCTTGGTCGAGGACCACGCTGTTGCCGTCGAGCACGACGGGGATGATGTCGGCATCGCAGGCCATGCGTCGCACGGTGTCGACCGGCAGCGGAACACCGCTGTCGGTCTCGCACAACGTGGTGGTGTGGCGGCCGCCGGTCAGGGTCGCCAGGTCGACGTGGACCACCATGCCGGTGCGAACCTTCCCGCCTGTCGCCGACACCGTCTCGACGAGGGCGTCGACGGTGAGCCGATCCCACGACGTCTTGGTGCCGGTCTGCTGGTTGCGGCGCCGCAAGGTGCCCCGGTGCCCGTTGCACGGCGGACCAGAACAGGCGGTCGGTGACCGGGTCGCACTCGATCAACGTCTTGTGCATCCCGGTCTCGCGGTCGACCCAGCGGGAGATCTTCGACTGCGCTCGCTGCTGTTCGAGATCGTCGACGTCGGCGCGTGAGTTGTGGCGGGCCCGGATCCCCTTGGCCAGATCGCGGCAGTTCTTGGCGAACGCATCGACACCCTGCTTGGTCGCGTCCGCGCGCAGTGACTCGGCTTCGGTCGCGAACTCCGCCGCGTCGGCCTCATCCAAATCGCGCGTCGCTGCAGCCACGGCGTCGACGTGCCCCGCCGACACCTCGCCTGCGGCCAACGCCTCTTCGAAACCGGGCATCGCTGTGCACACTTCCTCGCGCTCGGCTGCGGCCTTGGCGTCCTTCGACGACTGCTTGCCGTCCCGAGCCAGCGTGCTGGTGGGATCGGCCGCGTTGCCCTGCTCGGCCAGACGGCGCTGGGCACGAGTCGCACGCACCTGTTCGGCATCGAGCCAGGCCCGCAACACCGCCAGTCGACCGACGTGAGCGGTCAGACCGTCGGCGTCGAGCACATCGGGATCGATGTCGCGCATTTCGGCGTACACCGCATCGGGCGGATGTCGCATGTGATCTCCGATCGTTCGTTGTGTGAGATTGGGGACTCGTACGAGTCGATCGGGGAAGTCGGCACCACAGACTATCGAACATACGTTCGCTTGTCAAACCATGATCGACAATTTCTCGTGAGCGTGCGCAGGATCTGGGCATGTAGAGCGTGTGAGGGGCCGATCGACAACGGAACCGGCGGCGGCCCCACTGCAGGCCGACCGCTTCCGTCGGATCCACGACGCTCACGTCCGCGCCATCACTGCCTACACGGCGCGCCGCGTTCCACCCGAACGAGCGGAGGACGCCGTGTCGGAGACCTTCCTCGTCGCCTGGCGTCGGATCGACGACCTCCGCGACGAAGACACCGCCCTGCTGTGGCTGTACCGCATCGCTCACCACGTGATCGCCCACGAGCGACGGTCGATCGAGCGCCGTCGCCGGCTCGTCGAGCGGCTCGGGACCGTTCGCCCCCACGATCCGCCGGGTCCGGAAGACACCGCCGTCGTCGACGAGGAGGTCAGCCGGGTGCTCCGGGCAGCAGCGGGGCTCAATCCGAGCGATACCGAGGTCCTCCGGCGCGCGAGTTGGGAACGGCTCTCGCGTGCCGAGATCGCCACCGTGCTCGACCTCGAGCCGAACGCCGTCAGCCAGCGCCTCCACCGGGCGCGCGCGAACCTGACCCGCAACGACGAACGCATGGACCACCACGTCGACCACTCGCCCGCCGCTCGCGAAGGAGGTGCATGATGCCCACCGAAGCCGACGTCGTGGCGCTGTTCGAGCGGGCCAACCCGGTCCCCGACCTCGACGTCATCGACATCGCCGTGACGGCCGATCAGCGCCTCGGCCCCGAACAACCCGCCGAGGGTGCGACGCTCTTCTGCACGTACGAGACGCTCGATGCCGTCGTCGTGGCGGTGGACGGAGAGCCGATCCCGACCTCGACGTACTTCACGGTGGTCGACGATGAGCTCAGCGTGATCGATCAGCGCTACGGACTCCCCGACTTCGCCACGTTGGGCACGCCGTTCACGCGCTGGATGGAGGAGAACCACCCGGAGGTCACCGGCGCCCTCTTCCACGGATGGACGACACGGGAGGAAGCCGTCGAACACGGCCGCCTCAGAGCGGAGTGGGCGCAGGCGTGGGCCACATCGCTCACCGACGAGAGCGGGGCAGCAACCGCGGCGGAGCCGCAGCCGGTCGTGCCGGCGCCTGCACTCGGCGCTCCGGTCGACGGCGAGACGCAGCAATCGGTCGTCGGCGACATCACCTGGACCCGTCTCGAGGGCGACATCACGACCCTGCCGTCCGATGTCAGTCTCGTACATGATGGGACGTTCTACGGCACGGGCCTCTCAAACGGTGGAGACCAGCAATCCGAGCCGCAGCCGCAATGGTTCACATCACCCGACGGGGTGACATGGACGGCGTGGGAGCAAGCCCCCCGGAACACCGACTTGACCGCTGTCGGTGGCACGCTGTGGGCCGAGTCCTTCCAGTTCGCGCCGGGAACTCTCCAGAGCTCCGCTACTGGGATGGGACGGACCTCGTCGCCGTCGAGATCCCAGCTGCGGACGACGTGCCGGGTGAAGGACTGACGCTGCGATGGAGCCAGGTGTCTGTTGACACGGAGTTCGACGGCAGCCTCGTCGTGAAGCGGTCCGAGGGCTTCGGTGTTCCGTGGGAGGAACTCCTCGGCATCGAACCGCCGCTCGAGGCGTTCGAGGAGGGCGGCGAGTGGGAGCGCACGTTCCGGGTTCGGTCTCTGGCGTGCACCGTCGATTCCCAAGGCGGACGCGGTTGTGGGTCCCGGGCGTAGTCGCAGACGTGGAGAATCCGCCCCGAGATCGTCGAAGGCACACCCACACGGGTCGATCTCTACGACGCTGGGACCGGCGAGCTGATCACGAGTGTCGTGCCGCCCGACGACGGTCGGCCGATCGACGACGTCGTGTTCGATACGGGCTGCTGCAACTCGGTCGGCGGCCGAACCGACTTCCTCGTGGCCGACCTCGACGGCACGAACGCTGGCGTCGTCGACTGGCCGTTCGCCGACGGACCGTTCACCATCCCCACGTTCGCGGAGCTCGACGGTCGACTCTTCGCCCTCACGGATGCCGATGGCGGCGGTGACCTTCGACTCTGGGTGACGGACGACCTCGACACGTGGGAGCAGCTCTCCCTGCCGCCGGGGATCGACCAGCGGGACACCTGGTCCCAGTTGGTCGGCGACGGGGAAAGGATGGTGCTGACCACTCGGGGCCCGTTCGGCCCCAGACTGGTCGAGGTGAATCAGCCGATCTGGATCACAGCGGACGGCACCACCTGGACCGCCTGGGAATCCGCACTCCTCGGCCATCCGACACGTGGGATCGATGCCGCAGACTTCGGATGGATGGACTTCCATGACGACACCGGCGATCCCGAAGCCCCTGTGAACGTGTCACCGGCGTTGGCCGCGTCTCCCGACGCCGAAACCTGGCAGGTCGTGCCGATCCCGATCCCGGTCGCGCTCGCCGACCGCGGCCTGACCTGGGCGGACACGCGCCAGGTCGACGGCGAACCATACGACGTCACCCTCGGTTGGGGCTGGGAGGCATACGCCCACGGTGACACGATCTTCATCGCCTTCGGCTCGGACGGCTCGGACGGCCCACGCGAGCTCTGGGTCGGTCGCGTCGCTTCGGGCTGACCGCCCCGTTCAGTTGGCGTACTTGCGCAGCGCCGGTCTCGCATCGCCGGCGACGTAGATGCTGCCGGCGGCGAGGATGGCGTCGTCGCCGTCGGCGCTGCTGCATGGCCGCTCGGCACGCCGACTCGACCGTCGTCGTGCACGTACACCTCGTCGCAGCCGATCGCCCGCGCGGCCGCGGCCACATCGGCGCCCGGCCACACCTCGCGGCGACGGCGCCGTGCAGGCGTGCACCACGTCGAATTCGTCGGCGCGCAGCGCGGCGAGCATGTCGCCCGGCTCCCGCAACGTTCCGACCACGAGGATCCGTCGCCCCTCGGGGTGGAAGTCACCGAAGAACACGTCGGCACACACGTCGGCGCCCGGCGGGTTGTGGGCGCCGTCGATGATCGTCGAGCGGCTGCACGCCCAGCACCTCGAATCGGCCGGGCATCTCGACGTTGGCGAAGCCCTCGTGCACGACGTCCTCGGCGAGTGGCGCCGCGAAGAACGTCTCGACCGCCGTCAACGCGACCGCTGCGTTGTCGCCCTGGTGAGCGCCGTGGAGCGGCAGGAACACGTCGGAGTAGATCGTGGTCGGCGTGCGCAGGTCGAGCGATCGCCCACCGATCGCGAGCGAGTTGTCGACGGTCTCGAAGTCGTCGCCGCGCACCAGCGACGACGCGCCGCCCTCGTCGGGAAGATCGACGACCAGATCGGGATCGGTCTCCCCGATCACCACCGCGCTCCCGGGCTTGATGATGCCCGCCTTCTCGGATGCGATGTCGGCGAGCGACGGCC
Source organism: uncultured Acidimicrobiaceae bacterium (assembly GCA_963827775.1). Classification (GTDB taxonomy): domain Bacteria; phylum Actinomycetota; class Acidimicrobiia; order Acidimicrobiales; family Ilumatobacteraceae; genus Ilumatobacter. The sequence continues at coordinate 283,247 of CAWHCI010000006.1, forward strand.
CGGCGAACTCGGTGTGGTCGAGGGCGATGTTCGTCACCACGGCGACCTGCGCGTCGACGATGTTGGTCGCATCCCAGCGACCGAGCATCCCGACCTCGATCACCGCGACGTCGACCGCGACATCGGCGAACCACCGGAAGGCGGCGGCCGTGACCGCCTCGAAGTACGTCGGCCGCACGCCGGTGATCACCTCGATGTCGGCGACGCCGGCGATCTGCTCGGCGAACTCCTCGTCGGAGATCGGCTCCCCGTTGCGCTTGATGCGCTCGTTGATGCGCTCGAGGTGCGGGCTCGTGTACGTGCCGACGGTCAGCCCCTGGGCGATCAGCAATCGGCTGATCATCTGCACCGTCGAACCCTTGCCGTTGGTACCGGTGACGTGGATCACCGGTTGGACCAACTGCGGGTCGCCCATCGCGGAGCAGAGCTGCGCGATCGTGTCGGTCGACGGCTCGTCGATGCGACCCGTCTTGTCGTACGACGCGTGGTCGTCGAGGTAGGCGAGCGCGGCGTCGAAGTCCATCTCGGCGGCTCTCGGGCGGGCGCCGTTCAGCTGGCGGCCCGACGGGGCCGACTCGACGCCGTCTTCTTCCGCTGCACCACGGTCGGGTTCGTCCGGTTGCGAACGGTGTCGTCGTCGATGACCACCGTGGCGACGTCGCCGCGGCCCGGCAGGTCGTACATCGTGTTCAGCAGCACCTCTTCGAGGATCGCCCGGAGACCTCGGGCCCCGGTCTCACGCAGGATCGCGAGGTCGGCGACCGCCTCGAGACCGTCGTCGGTGAACTCGAGCTCGACGTCTTCGAACGCGAACACCTTCTGGTACTGCTTGACGAGCGAGTTCTTCGGCTCGGTGAGGATCTTGATCAGCGCCTCGCGGTCGAGCGACCGCACGACGCCGACCATCGGCAGGCGGCCGATGAACTCGGGGATCATGCCGAACTTGACGAGGTCTTCGGGGAGCACCTTCGAGAACAACTCGCCCGGGTCACGCTCGGACTTGCTCGTCACCGTGCCGTGGAACCCGACGCCTTGCTGGCCGACGCGCTGCTCGATGATCTGCTCGAGGCCGGCGAACGCCCCACCGAGGATGAACAGCACGTTCGTCGTGTCGATCGTGATGAATTCCTGATGCGGGATGCTTGCGGCCGCCCTGCGGCGGCACCGACGCCTGCGTGCCCTCGAGGATCTTCAGCAGCGCCTGCTGCACGCCCTCGCCCGACACGTCGCGGGTGATCGACGGGTTCTCGCTCTTGCGGGCGATCTTGTCGATCTCGTCGATGTAGACGATGCCGCGTCTCGGCGCGCTTCGTGTCGAAGTCGGCGGCCTGGATCAGCTTGAGCAGGATGTTCTCGACGTCCTCGCCGACGTAGCCCGCCTCGGTCAGCGTCGGTGGCGTCGGCGACGGCGAACGGCACGTTGAGCATGCGGGCGAGCGTCTCGGCCAGGTGCGTCTTGCCGCAGCCGGTGGGGCCGAGCATGAGGATGTTCGACTTCTGCAGCTCGACGTCGTCGCGGCGTCCGATGCCCGCCGCCTGCTGGTACTGGATCCGCTTGTAGTGGTTGTAGACCGCGACGGCGAGGATCTTCTTGGCGTCGTCCTGGCCGACCACGTAGTCGTCGAGGAACGCACGGATCTCACGCGGGTTGGGCACCTCGTCGAAGGTCAGCTCGCCGGTGTCGGTGAGCTCTTCTTCGATGATCTCGTTGCAGAGATCGATGCACTCGTCACAGATGTAGACGCCGGGGCCGGCGATCAGCTTCTTGACCTGCTTCTGCGACTTGCCACAGAACGAGCACTTCAGGAGTTCTCCGGTGTCGCCGAACTTCGCCATCCGTGTCGCCCCCTCTGTGAGTGATTCGTCTGTGTGGCCACCAGCTCAGGGAGTGGGTTCCACGGCGACGTTAGTGAATGCGCGTGACCGATCAGCGGATCGCCGACATCTGGTCGACACCGTTCCGCGATTCGATCACCTGATCGATGATGCCATACTCGAGCGCCTCGTTCGCCTCGAGCACGAAGTCGCGGTCGGTGTCCTCGTGGATCTTCTCCAGCGATCTGGCCGGTGTGCTCGGCGAGGATCTTCTCGAGCAGGTCGCGCATTCGCAGGATCTCGTTGGCGGCGAGTTCGAGATCGGTCACCTGGCCGTAGCCGACCTGACCGTGATGGCTGGTGCAGCAGGATGCGGCTGTGCGGTAGCGCCAGGCGCTTGCCCTTGGTCCCCGCCGCGAGCAGCACGGCCGCGGCCGACGCGGCCTGACCGAGGCAGATCGTGGCGATGTCGTTCTTGATGAACTGCATCGTGTCGTAGATCGCGAACAGCGAGGTGATGTCGCCACCCGGGCTGTTGATGTAGATGTTGATGTCCTTGTCGGGGTTCTCCGACTCGAGGTGGACCAGCTGCGCGCACAGCAGCGAGGCGATCTGGTCGTCGATCGGCGTCTGCAGGAAGATGATGTTGTCCTTCAGCAGTCGGCTGTACAGGTCGTAGGCCCGTTCGCCGCGACTCGTCGTCTCGACGACGTTCGGGACCAGGTAGTTCGGGGCATCGAGGTTCATTCGGAAGCTCCTTCGGTCTCGTCGTCGTCGGGTGTCGTCGTCGGTGGGTGTCGTCTGCGGTCGGTGGGTTCGTCGTCCGCCTGGTCGGCGGCATCGGTCTCGGCGATGATGCGCCCGGCGAGGGCGGCGGCATCGCGGTCGTGGTCGTGGTCGTGATCGTCGTCGTCGTGCGTGTGGCCGAGCACGAGGTCGCGATCGATCGGCTCGCCGGTCGCGTCGACCATCTCGACGTGGTGCAGCAGCCAGTCCATCGCCTTCGACTTGCGGATCTGAGCCAGCAACTCGGGTACGGCGTCGTTCTGCTCGTAGGCCTTGCGGATCTCCTTGGCCTTCTGGCCGTACTGCATGGCCATCCGCGAGTACTCCATGTCGAGTTCGTGGTCGTCGACCTCGATCGCCTCGGCGGTCGCGACCGCCCGCAGCGCGAGATCGGCCTTGACCGCCTGCTCGGCCTGCGGGCGGGTCGACTCGATGAACTGCTGCGGATCCTGACCGGTGGCCGACATCCAGGCCTGGAAGTCGATGCCCTGCATCTGGAGCTGGCGGACCATCTGCTCGGCCTGGTTCTGCATCTCGCTGCGCACCATCGACTCGGGCGCCTCGATCTCGACCAGTTCGACGAGTGCCTCGTTGAGCTTGAATCCGACGGTCTGCCGGACGGCCTGAAGCTTCTGCTCGGTGAGGCGCTCGCGGATCGAGACCAGCCACTCGTCGACGGTGTCGAACTCGCCGGTGTTCTCGGACACCCACTCGTCGGTCAGCTCGGGCAACTCGAGCGCCTGGACCGCCTTGACGGTGACGGTCATGTCGACCGGCTCGTCGGTGCCCTTGGGCGTGGTCGTGAACGTCAGCACGTCACCGGTCGACGCGCCGGTGACCTGCTCGTCGAAGTCGTCGGCGACCCAGCCCTGACCGAGCTCGTACGACCAGTCCTCGGTGTTGAGGCCCATGACCTCCTCGCCGTCGCGGAGGGCGGCGAGATCGAGCGTGAGGAAGTCGCCGGCCTCGGCGGGACGATCGACGTCGGCGAGCGCGCCGCCCTGCTTCAGCTCCTCGTCGCGGGCCTCGGCGATCTCGTCGTCGGTCGGGACCGGCGAGTCGAGCTCGATCCGCAGCCCGGCGTAGCCGGGCACGGTGATCTCGGGCCGGATCTCGCACTCGGCCTCGAACTCGACGAGGCCCTCGTCCTGGCCACCGGTGATCTCGACCTCGGGCGTGGCGACGAGATCGACGTCGTGCTCGCGGACCGCCTTGCCGAGGTACTGCGGGATCGCGTCGCGCAGCGCCTGTTCGCGCGCCGGCCCGAGGCCGATGCGGGCCTCGAGCACCCGACGCGGCGCCTTGCCGTTGCGGAACCCGGGCAAGCTTGACCTCGCGGGCGATCGCTCGGAACGCCTGCTCGATGTCCTTCTCGAACTCGGCCTCGTCGACCTCGACGTACAGCTTGACTTTGTTCCCCTCGAGGGGTTCGACCGAAGATTTCACAGGGCCGGAAACTCTACCGGCGCCCGGTGGCGATGAACGGGAGCCCGGGCAATCACCGTCGCATCGGGGCCGATGGCGAATCGAGATCCGGCGCCGTCGGCCGGCGAACGTGCGCGACTCGGCGCGCGATCGGGCACAATGTCGTCGTGCAGTTCTGGAAGCCCCACTCGCTCGCGACGCCCCACGACGGGCCAGATCGACCTGAAGATCGGCGACAGGTGCGCACGACCGCCGAGCTCCACGGCGTGCCGGTCGGCACGCAGGGCCGCATCCTGCTCGCGAACGGCTTCAACTGGCAGCGGTATCGCGTGCTGTTCGACAACGGCGCCGAGTTCGGCGATCTCGATCACCGCAACATCGAGCCGATCGGCCGTGCTGCGAAGCGGGTCGCCAAGCGCGCCAAGGCCGAAGCCCGTCGGGGCTGAGGCCGCTCAGCGCATCAGGTCGGTGAGCTGATCACTGCTCATCGTGTTGGCGCCCATCGCCCGCGTGTCGGTGACGATCTCACGATCGTTGGTGACCACCACGACCTGCCGGGTCGGCGGGCAGACGCCGCACCTCGTCGCGGATCACGTCGTCGGCGAGCACCCCGTCGGGCGAGAACACGACCCGCACGATCCGCCGACCGTCGGCGGATGCGCCGACCACGTCGGCTCCGTCGAACACGACGGTGATGTCCGAGCCGAATCGGCGAACGAGGTTCTCGATGGCGTCGAGCAGCACGACGCGCTGACCGGCCAGGTCGAGACTCGGCCACGCCTGCTTCGCCACGTTGTAGCCGTCGACGAGCACGCTCGCCCCGGAACGCAGCAGGAACTCAGCCGGCCGCCGCGGAACTCCCCAACACGCCTCCGGGCATCGCGAGCGGCTTGCGCCGCGCCGGATCGGTGGCTCCGGGGCGTGGAGGCGTCGCGACGGACGCGAGCTGATCGGCGAGCGCCGCCGCCGCGGCGGCGAGCCGAGCCAGCTCCGACCGCTCCGCGGCCACGGTCGCACGATCGGCCAACACGTCGTCGCGCACGTGCTCGGCAGCGCCGCGGGCCGCGATCGCCTCGCTGGTCTCGTGTTCCGCGGCGGCGAGCCGCTGACGCGCCGCGGCCTCACGATCGCGAGCGTGGCGGACCTCGTTGCGGGTGTCGATGAGCTCGGCGCGCAGTTCGGCGGTCTCGTCGGTCAGCTTCTGCACGTCGGTCCGCAGGAGCTCGATGACGTCGTCACGCTCGGCCACCTGCGAGGTGAGCACCACGATCTCCGCCCGCGACCTGGCCGCGGCCTGTTCGGCGGCGTCTCGCCGCTTCTCGGCCTTCCGGAGCCGACGCACGGCATCTTCCGACTCGGCCTCGGCATCCGATTCCGCTGCGAGGCGCACGACCTCGTCCTGCCAGCCCTCCGGGCGTTGCAGCCAGACCCTCCCGACGGGATCGACGAGCTCGGGGAGCGCACCCGCGGCGATCCGCGTGCGAAACGTGTCGTCCTGCTCGACCATCCGCCGGATCGACGCCAGCGAACTCGTCGGGATCCGATCCACGTTGAAGAACTTCTTGAGGCCCGCCGGATATGCCATGGGTGGCTTGAACTTCTGACCCTCGGCCGCGATGAGGATCGCGAACTCCAGCGCCGAGCGCAGGTGCCGAGGCTCGATCGCTGGCCGGGTCATGCCCTCATCGTACCGCCTGGCCGAACGCGCGTGACGAACGTATGTTCTTGACGCGAACGTATGTTCGTGGTTGCATCGGCGTCCATGTCAGCTCTGATGCCGGGACAGCGCAGCTTCGACGAACTCGGGACACCGCTCCACGACACGACCTTCTGCGTGCTCGATCTGGAGACCACGGGTGGCAGCCGTAACGACGACATGATCACCGAGATCGGTGCGGTCAAGGTGCGCGGCGGCGAATGCCTCGGCACGTTCCACACACTCGTGAACCCGGGCCGGGCGATCCCGCCGCAGATCACGGTGCTCACGGGCCTCACCGACGCGATCGTGCACGACGCACCTCGCATCGAGACGGTGCTCGGCTCGCTCGTCGACTTCCTCGGCGATGCGGTGTTCGTGGCCCACAACGCCTCGTTCGACCTCGGGTTCGTGCGTGCCGCGCTGGCACGAGATCACCGCAACGAGTACCGCCCCACGGTGGTCGACACCGCTGCGCTCGCCCGCCGGCTCCTTCGTGACGAGGTCCCCAACTGCAAGCTGGGCACGTTGGCCTCACGCCTCCGCCTCGACCACACACCCACCCATCGCGCGCTCGACGACGCGCTCGCGACCACCGATCTGCTCCACCTCCTGCTGGAGCGAGCCGCCGGACTCGGGGTGCTCGGACTCGACGACCTCGTCTCGCTGGCAAAGCTCGCGGGCCACCCACAGGCCAAGAAGCTCACGATGACCACATCGCTCCCCCGCTCCCCCGGCATCTACATGTTCTGCGGCAACCGCGACGAAGTGCTGTACGTCGGCAAGGCGACGAACCTGCGGCAGCGGGTGCGCAGTTACTTCGGCCGCGAGGACCGTCGGCGGATCGGGCCGATGCTTCGCGAGATGCAGCGCGTCCGGCATCTCGAACTCGCCGATCCTCTGTCGGCCGAGATCGTCGAGTCACGCCTGATCGCCCGGATGCTGCCGCGCTACAACCGAGCGGGAACCCGCGCCGACAAGTACTGCTACGTCCGCCTCGACGACGACAGCCCGTGGCCCCGGCTGGCCGTGGTCAAGGAACCGTCCGCGACCGGGCTCCACCTCGGTCCGCTGCCGTCGAGGTCGATGGCGAACCTGGTCGTCGAGGCCGTGCACTCGGTGGTGCCCCTCCGACGCTGTTCGACCCGGCTCGGGACCAGGCACGTGCCCACCCCCGACGCCACGCCGTGCAGTGCGGCACAGTTGGGGGTGAGCCAGTGCCCATGCGCGGGCCGAGCCGATCGCGGCACCTACGACTCGGCCGTGGCCACCACGGGTCGAGCGTTCCGGGGCGACCCGCAGGCACTCGTGCTCCGGCTCACGGGCCGGCTCGCCGACCTGGCGGCGGTGCAGCGCTACGAGGAAGCGGCGCTCGTCCGCGACCGCTTGTCGGCACTGCTCGCGGCGGTGCGCCGCCAGCAGCTGACGGCGGCGCTGCTGGCGGCCGACCGCTGCGTCGTGCGGCGGGGAGACGTCAGTTGGGTCGTCGATCGCGGCCGGCTCGTCGACGTCACCATCTCGGGCGAGGCCGGTCGGGCACTGCCCGTCGATCCGCCCGAACCGCCGGCCGACGATCGGCCGCTCCGGCGGCAGCAGGTGGACGAAGCCCTCTGCCTGGCCAAGTACTTCGACAAGCATGCCGACCGGCTCGAGGTCGTCAGCTGCTCGGGATCGTGGACGTTCCCGATCGCAACCGCGACCGAGATGCCACGGTTGGACGGTCAGCCGGCCGGACGCACCGCCGAACCGCCCGACACGCCGGTGTCGGTCTCGGCGCCGGTGTCGTCGATCTCGATGACCGTGGCGCCCTCGTGATCGATCCGGAGCTGCTTCGTGTGACCGTTCCGCGGCAACGCCGACGCCACCTCGTCCGATCGCGACGACTCGCACATCATCGCCACCGTCGGTCCGCTCCCGGACAGCCATGCGCCCCAGACACCGGCATCGAGCCCGGCCTGCATGGCGGCCGCCGTGTCCGGAACCTCGGCGAGCCGAATCGCCTGGTGCAGCCGGTCCTGGGTCGCCACGCGAAGCGCTCCCATGTCGCCGTTCGCACATGCGGCGACGAACGTGCCGACTCGTCCGAGGTTGAACACGGCGTCGTCTCGCGACACGGTGTCCGACAGCGTCGTGCGCGACTGATCGGTCGACGTCGTGGTCGCGTCCGGGATCCACACCACGATCGCCGGATCGAACGCCAATGGCACCCGCGTCACCACGTCGTCGGCCACGACGACCACACCGCCGTGCAGCGACGCCGCTGCGTTGTCCGCATGGCCCTCCAGCTCGGCGACATCGGTCATCACCGACGCCATCGCCACCGCGTCGTCGAGCGCTCCGCTGCCCTCACGTTGCACGACTGCCGCGACGGCGCCGCCGACCCGGACCGCACCGCTGAACCCGAGGCCCCGCCCCATCGGGATCGGCGAGCGCACCCACACGTCGCCGCTGCCACCGAGGCGGCGGAACGCCACATCTGCCGGATGATGCTCGTCGGCGGCGACGGCACCGCTCGGCGGGGCTCCGACACCGATCTCGGCGTGCAGCAGCACCGCCATCCCGAGCACGTCGAAGCCGGCACCGAGATTCGCCGAGGACGCCGGCACCCGGATCGCCCACGGCCTGCTCACGTTGCCGCCTGGGACGCAGCGGCGAGACGCTGCAACGTGCCGGCGGCCGCTCCGGAGTCGATCGATCGGGCGGCGAGCTCGAGCCCTTCGACCAGCGAGTCGGCCCGACCGCCCACGAGGATGCCGGCCGCCGCGTTGAGCAACACGATGTCTCGGTGCGGCCCGGGCTCGCCGCCGAGTACGGCGCGGACCGCTGCGGCGTTGGCCTCGCGTTCGCCGCCGGTCAGGTCCTCGGGTCGGGCCGGCGCGAGGCCGAGCGATGCCGGGTCGACGGTGAAGTGCGAGATCTCACCATCACGGAGCTCGATCACCTGGCTCGGTCCCGTCGTGGTCAGTTCGTCGAGACCACCGCCGTGAACGACCCACGAGTGCACCGAACCGTGGGTTCGGAGCGTCTCGACCATTCGCTCCCCGAAGGTGGCGTTGGCGACGCCGATCACCTGGCGTCGCACGCGACCCGGGTTGGCCATCGGACCGAGCAGGTTGAACACGGTCGGAATGCCGATCTCCCGCCGCGCCGCCGCCGCGAACCTGAACGCCGGATGGAACGCCGGAGCGAAGCAGAAACCCATCCCCGACTCGTCGATGCAGAACCGCACCTGCTCGGGCGTCAACTCGATCGCGACCCCGAGCTCCTCCAGCACGTCGGCGGTCCCACACTTGGATGACGCGCCGCGTGCGCCGTGCTTGCAGACCGGCACACCGGCACCGGCGGTGACGATGGCGGCCATGGTGGAGACGTTGATCGAGTGCGAGTGATCGCCGCCGGTGCCGACGATGTCGACGGCGGTGTCGCGTTGTTCGTCGGTGAGCGGCACGAGCGCCACGTGGGCGAGCACCGCGTCGAGGAGACCGGCCAGCTCCTCCGAGCTCTCCCCCTTCGCGCGCATGGCCACGACGAAGGCGATCAGCTGGGCCGACGTGGCGTCACCCGCCAGAATCGTCGTCATCGCCGACTCCGCCTGCGACGCGGTCAGATGCGTGCGGTCCAGCAACAGCGTCAACAGCGCGGGCCAGCCGCCGTGATCATCGATCGTCGACATGCCGGGGCAGGCTAGTGGCCGCTCGACCGACGCCCCGCTCCGGTGGATCAGGCGCTGCGGCGACGTTGGCGCAGGATCCGGCGCCGCTCCCGCTCGGTGGCGCCGCCCCAGACGCCGGCCTTCTCACGTTGCGCCAACGCGTACTCGAGGCACAACGAGCGCACGCCACACTCCTCGCACACCTGCGTCGCCACCTCCGCGTCCTCGTCGCTGTCGGGATAGAAGATGCTGGCGTCGAGCCCCCGACACGCTCCGAGCATTCTCCATTCCAGTTCATGTATTGACACATCGCCCCCCATGGACCCTTGCCTTCGATCGGGACACTAGAACGCGTTCTGCACGAATTCCAGGGGAATGTTCCGGGACGGCGACCACGGCGACGCACGGGGCGGCACCGATCGCCGGCACCCGCCGTACGCAGGTGCGGCCCGTTCAGCGCACGGAGTCGGACGGCTCGACCGGCAAGCCATACGCGTGGGCGAGCACCTCGATGGAGTGAACGGGTTGCGTGCCCGTCTGCTCCTCGATCGTCGTGTTCGTCAGCACGCTGTCCCCGGTGACGAAGTCGCCGCCGGCCCGCTCGATGGCCCGGCCGAGCCGGCGGGCGGCGGACAGGGACACCTCGGCGCGGTCGCTGCGGAGGCCCCACATGACCTCGTCGGCGGAATCGAGTTCGACCGTCTCGACCTCGGCGCCGGTCAGTCGCATCAGGTCGGCGGCGGCCCGGCCGACTCCCCGGGCCCTGAGCCGACCGTCGACCTGATGGGTGATCGACGGCGGCACCGCGCCCTGGAACTGGGTGTCGAGCGCACCGTCGACGGAGCGGTGGAGGCCCATGAGATAGTCGGCTGCGTCGAAGGTGTGCCGGGCGAGGAGCGTTGCGTCGTCCCGGTGGGACGGTCCGACGTAGTCGACGTAGTCCCGCTGCAGCAGGTGAGCGCACGTGGGTTGGGGTACCACGAGGTCGTCGCCGGATCGGATCGCAGCGGCCAGCGCCCGAACGTTGCGCTCCGCCACCTCCGTGAACCGCTCGACCTCACCACCGATGAGCCACGGGGCGCCGCAGCATGCGACGTCGGCGACGGAGCAGTCGACCGCGTTGCGCTCGAGCACCCGCACGAGGTCGGCGCCGATCTCCGGTGCGCAATGTTCGACGAGGCAGGTCGGCATCACCGTCACACTGCGGCGCCCCGGCATCCGCTCCGTTCGTTGGCGTCGTTCGAACCAGTCGGTGAATCGGCGCGCCCCGGGTGCCGGCAGCGAGCGATGCGCGGACACGCCGCCGATTCGTTGCACGATCCGGCGCACGAGCGATCCGCGCTCGGCGCCGGCGATCTTCCTGGCGAACGGCGCCGTGGTGAGCAGATTCGTGCGTCCCAGCACCGTCGTGGTGCGGCGCCGGCGCGCCGACAGGTGGCCGGCGGATCGTCGCATCGCCTCGGCTCTCAGCATCAACCGAGGCACGTCGACGGCGCGCTCGTCTCGGTCGGGCGCGTACGGGCAGTCGACGGCGCAGACCCCGCAGTGGAAACAGCGGTCGATGAGGCCGTCCTGGTCGACGGGTGTCATGTGGCCTGCTCCCGGACCGTCGAGACGATCGAGCAGTCCGAACAGTGTCGGGAACACCGAGCAGTGTTCGACGCAGCGGCGGCACTCGCCACAGATGTCGAAGGTTCTCGTCAACTCGTCGCGGACGGACTTCTCGTCGAGGTAGCGCGCGTCGTGGGGGGTGGGAGTCGTCATGGTCACACAGCGCCGGGCTGCGGCGACGACGCTACGTCGGCTCGGCGAACGGCGCCAGACGCCGTCATCGGCGATCTGCGCTCGCCTGGCCCGGTCGGCCGACCGACCGGGCGGACCCGCACGTGGCGTCGGTTCGCCCACGCGCCCGTGCGAAGGCAGCGGCGAGGCGCTCGAACGTCGTGTGGCCGTTCAGAATGACATCGATTCGTCCGGCCTGATTCCGCCGCGGCCGCACCCGGTGCTCCGCGCGCCCGTGGTTCGCGATGCCCTCGACGTCGCGGATCCGGCAGCGATCGGTTTTGAGCACCTCGCGCGGCACGGCCCCGCCGGACCACCACGGTGGTCGCAGCGGGGCCGCCGCAATCGTTCCGGTCGGCCGGAACTCAGGCCACGTCGAACCGGTCCAGGTTCATCACCTTGTCCCAGGCGGCGACGAAGTCCCTCACGAACCGCTCACCGGAATCGCTCGATGCGTAGACCTCGGAGATCGCCCGCAGCTGCGAGTTCGATCCGAACACGAGGTCACAGCGGGTCGCCGTCCACCTGAGGTCACCCGAGGCGCGGTCGCGACCCTCGAAGAGCTGCTCCGACTCGTCGGTCGGCTGCCACTCGGTGCCGAGGTCGAGCGCGTTGACGAAGAAGTCGTTCGTCAGGGTGCCGACCCGGTCGGTGAACACACCGTGCGTCGACCCGCCGGCGTTGGCGCCGAGCGCACGGAGACCGCCGACGAGCACCGTCATCTCCGGAGCGCTGAGGGTCAGGAGTTGAGCCTTGTCGACCATCAGCGCCTCGGCGCGGAGCTCGTTGCCCTTGCCGAGGTAGTTCCGGAACCCGTCGGCCTTCGGCTCGAGCACGTCGAACGACGCCGCATCGGTCTGCTCGGCGCTCGCGTCACCGCGACCGGGCGTGAACGGCACGGTCACGTCGTGGCCGGCGGCCTTGGCGGCAGCCTCCACGGCGGCGCATCCGCCGAGCACGATGAGGTCGGCGAGCGACACATTCGTCCCGGACTCGGCCTGGATGCCTTCGAGCGTGCCGAGCACCCGGCGGAGCTGATCGGGGTCGTTGGCCTCCCAACCGATCTGCGGCTCGAGCCGGATACGGGCACCGTTGGCGCCGCCCCGCTTGTCGCTGTCACGGTAGGTCGACGCCGAGGCCCACGCCGTGGCGACGAGCTCGGAGATGGTGAGTCCGGAGCCGAGGATCTTCGACTTGAGGTCGGCGACGTCGGCGTCACTGATTGCCTCGCCGGCCGGGACGGGGTCCTGCCAGATGAGCTCTTCGTCCGGCACCTCGGGCCCGAGGTAGCGGCTGACCGGACCCATGTCGCGATGCAGCAGCTTGAACCAGGCGCGTGCGAACGCGTCCGCGAACTGGTCGGGGTTCTCGAGGAACCGACGCGAGATCTCCTCGTACACCGGGTCGACGCGCATCGCCATGTCGGCGGTCGTCATCATCGGCGCGTGCTTCAGTTCGCCGGTCGCGGCGTCGGGCACGGTGTTCTCGCCGCCGATCGCGGTCCACTGCTTGGCGCCGGCCGGACTCTCGGTCAGCTCCCACTCGTAGCCGAGCAGCGTCTCGAAGTAGCTGTTGTCCCACTGGGTGGGCGTGGGGGTCCAGGCGCCTTCGATGCCGCTGGTCGTGGTGTCCGTGCCCTTGCCGGAGCCGTAGGCGTTCTTCCACCCGAGACCCATCTGCTCGAGGGGCGCACCCTCGGGCTCGGGGCCCACGAGGTCGGGGTCGCCGGCGCCGTGCGCCTTGCCGAACGTGTGGCCGCCGGCGGTGAGCGCGACGGTCTCCTCGTCGTTCATCGCCATCCGGGCGAACGTCTCGCGGATGTCACGCGCCGATGCCAGCGGGTCGGGATTGCCGTTCGGACCTTCCGGGTTGACGTAGATCAGGCCCATCTGGACCGCGCCGAGCGGATCCTCGAGTTCGCGGTCGCCGCTGTAGCGCTCGTCGCCGAGCCACGTGGTCTCGGGGCCCCAGTAGATGTCGTCCTCCGGCGCCCACACGTCGGCGCGACCACCGGCGAAGCCGAAGGTCTCGAAGCCCATCGACTCGAGTGCGACGTTGCCGGCGAGGAGCATCAGGTCGCCCCACGAGATCTGGTTGCCGTACTTCTGCTTGATCGGCTGCAGCAGTGCCCGCGCCTTGTCGAGGTTGCCGTTGTCGGGCCAGCTGTTGAGCGGTGCGAACCGCTGGGTGCCGTTCCCACCGCCACCGCGGCCGTCCTCGATGCGGTACGTGCCGGCGCTGTGCCAGGCCATGCGGATGAACAGACCGCCGTAGTGGCCGTAGTCGGCGGGCCACCACTCCTGCGAGTCGGTCATCAGGTCGGTGAGGTCCTGCTTGAGGGCCTGGTAGTCGATGCCTGCGAACGCCTCTGCGTAGTCGAAGTCCTCGCCGAGCGGGTTGGACGCCGGATGGTGCTGATGGAGGATCTTCAGGTTCAGCTGGTTGGGCCACCAGTGCTCGTTGGCCGTGGAGCCCATCGCGGTCACTGCAGCGTTGGGTCCGTGCATCACCGGGCAGCCACGGCTGCTGTCGTTGATGTCCCAGACGTCCTGGTCGGTCATGGTGTACTCCTTGAACTGGGTGGTTGTTGGCGGGTGATCGAAGAGGTGAACGACGATGCGCTCATCGGGCGGCGTCGTCCTCGGTACGGCACGCTTGGCACGTGCCGTTGAACACGATCGAGGTCGAGGCGGCGGAGAAGCCGTCGAGACCGTCGACCGCGAGCTGGTGGGCGCCCTGAACGTAGACGTCGGTGATGGAGCCGCACGTATCGCAGACCGCGTGATGGTGGTCGCGTGTGTTCGGGTCGAAGTGGCCGGGGCCGCTGTCGAACGTGACGTGCCGGAGCTCACCCATTGCCGTCAGGTCGGTGAGCGTCTGGTAGACGGTGCGCAACGAGATGCCGGGCATCTGCTCGCTCGCTTCGGCGAACAGTGCCTCGGCCGTCGGGTGGCGGTCGTTCCCGTGGAGCAGGCGGAACAGCAGCTGGCGCTGAGGCGTGACCTTCAGTCCGCGCTCCCGGAACGCATCGACGAGATCGACGGGCGGCTGCACGATCGCGACTGTAGACGCACCGATTGTTCGTTCGCAACTCGTGCAGATGAGTCGTGCACCGAGGCTCGACGTGTCGCGATCGCGCGGCACGTCGCCCACCGTCGCGGCGCGACGGGCGCCGTATCATGGCTGCATGTCCGGCCCGTCGTTCGAGCGTGATGCGATGCTCGAACGGCTCGGGCGCGAGCAGTTCGACGTCCTCGTCGTCGGCGGTGGGATCACCGGCACCGGGGTGGCGCTCGACGCCGCCTCTCGCGGTCTGTCCGTGGCGCTCGTCGAACGCGACGACTTCGCCTCGGGAACGTCGTCCAAGAGTTCCAAGCTGATACACGGCGGCCTGCGCTATCTGCAACAAGGTGACGTGCGGCTCGTGTACCAGGCGCTGCGCGAGCGGCAGCGGCTGCTGCGGAACGCGCCGCATCTCGTGTCGGTGCTGCCGTTCCTGATCCCGGTCCTCACCAAGGACGGCCCCGTGTCGAAGAAGATCGCCAAGGCGCTCCGCTCGGCGCTGTGGATGTACGACCTCACGGGCGGACTGCGCATCGGGAAGCGACACCGGCGGCTCGACGCCCGGCAGGCGCTCGCACGATGTCCGACCATGCCGACCGAGAAGCTCTCGTCGGGATTCGTCTACTACGACGCGTCCGCCGACGACGCCCGGCTGACCCTCACGATCGCGCGGACGGCCGCCGACCACGGTGCAGCGGTCGCGAACCGCTGCGACGTCGTCGGGTTCACACGCCGCGGCGATGGACGAATCGACGGGGCCCGGGTCGACACCGGCGCCGGCGAGATCACGGTGCGGGCGAGAACGGTCGTGGCGGCGACCGGCGTGTGGGCCGACGAGGTGCGGTCGCTCGACGAGGGCAGCGACACCGACACGCTGCGGCCCGCCAAGGGCGTGCACGTCACCGTGCCGTGGGATCTCGTCCGCAACGAGATCGCCGTCATCATCTCGGTGCCCGGCGACAAGCGGAGCCTGTTCCTGGTGCCGTGGGTGGAACGGCCGGACGGCGGGTTCGACCACTGCTACATCGGCACCACCGACACCGACTACGTCGACGGCCTCGACCGGCCCCAGACGAACGACGACGACCTCGACTACGTGCTTCGTGCCGTGAACCACTCGCTGACCACCACGATCACCCGGGACGACGTCACGGGCGTCTGGGCCGGGCTGCGACCGCTCGTGAAGCAGGCCGCTTCCGGTCGCACCGCTGATCTCTCGCGGCGGCACTCGATCATCACGAGCGATTCGGGGCTGATCACGGTCACCGGCGGCAAGCTCACGACGTACCGCGAGATGGCCGAGGACACCGTCGACCTGGTCGTCGCCACGCTCGGCCGACGAGCGAGGTGCCGAACCAGGCGGCTCCGCCTGGTCGGCGCCGCCACTCCCCCGTCGACCGTCGATCGACATCTCGGCCGGCGATACGGCTCGGAGGCACCACGGGTCCTCGACCTCTGCGACGCCGACCCGTCGCTCGCCGATCCGCTGGTACCCGAGCTGCGGTACGTCCGCGCCGAGGCGGTGTTCGCCGTGCGGCACGAGATGGCGACCACACTGATCGACGTCCTGACCCGACGAACACGCGCCCACCTCCAGGATCGCCGGGCCTGTCTCGCGTCGGCACCGGCGATCGCCGAACTCCTCGCACCCGAGCTCGGGTGGGATGCCGCCGAGATCGCCCGTCAGGTCGACGCGTACCTGGCACTGTGCGACGCCGAACTCGAGGCCGCCACCCGACCCGACCCACGCCACGCGGAGGCCTCGTGACCACGCCGACTCCCCCGATCGACCTCACCGGGCACGCCGATCAATTCGCGGGCTCGGGCATCGAGCTCCCTCCCGGATTCCTCGAACGGCTCGGCGCGATCTGCGACACCGTCACCGACCTCGAGACCGTGGCGGACGCCAGTCGCGACTGGTGGCCGCTCGCGCTGCACTGGTCGCTCGACGGCCGTGTGCCACGGCGAGCCGCCGTGCTGGCGCGACCGTGCACCATCGAGCAGGTCGCTGCCGTCATCGTGGCGGCGAACGACGTCGGGGTCCCCGTGACGGCTGCCGGTGGCCGGAGCGGCGTCTGCGGCGCGTCCGTCCCCGTCTTCGGTGGCGTGGTGCTCGATCTCACCCGCCTCGACCGGATCGGCGACGTCGACGAGGCGTCCGGTGTGGTCGAGGTCGAAGCCGGCGTCTTCGGTCCCGACCTCGAGCGACTGCTCAACACCCACCACGGGCTCACCGTCGGACACTTCCCGCAGAGCTTCGACATCTCCACCGTCGGCGGATGGGTCGCCTGCCGCGGCGCCGGCCAGTACTCGACCCGATACGGGAAGATCGAGGACATGGTCGTCGGGCTCGAGGTGGTCCTCGCCGACGGGCGCGTCATCCGGACCGGCGGCGGCCCGGCGGCAGCGGTGGGGCCCGATCTCGACCAGGTGTTCATCGGCTCGGAAGGCACCCTCGGCATCATCACCCGCGTGTGGTTGCGCGCCCACCCCGTCGCCGACACCGTTCGGCGCGCCACCTATGTGTTCCCTGCGCTGAGCGACGGTTTCGAGGCCTGTCGCCGGCTCGTGCGGCGCGGGGCGACACCGGCCGTGTTGCGGCTCTACGACGGCATCGAGAGTCAGCGTGGCCACGGCGGCGACGGCACCACGTGCACGCTGCTCGTGCTCGACGAGGGCGACGCCGCCATCGTCACCGCCACGATGGACATCGTCGACGAGGTCTGTGGACACACCGGAACGGCCGGTGACACCGATCTCGTCGCGGCCTGGATGGAGCACCGCAACGACACCACGGCACTCCAGGGCCTCACCAGGAAGGGCTTCGTGGTCGACACGATGGAGATCGCCGCGCCGTGGAGCAGGCTCGACGACATCCACGCGGCCACGACCGAGGCGATCACCGCCGTGCCACATGCCCTCGTCGCGAGCTGCCATCTCTCGCACAGCTACCTCGACGGAGCCTGCCTCTACTTCTCGTTCGCTGCCCGGCCACCCGCCGACGAGATCGATTCGACGTACCGGGCGATGTGGGACGCCGGACAGCGAGCCGTCCTGGCATCCGGAGGCAACCTGTCCCACCACCACGGCGTCGGACTCAACCGAAGCCGGTTCATGGCCGAAGCCCTCGGCCCCGCCTTCGACGTGCTCGTCACGCTGAAGCAGGCGCTCGATCCGGCGGGCATCCTCAACCCGGGCAAGCTCGGGCTTCCGTCGCCGTTCGGGGATCCGGCGTGGCCGTGAGCGACGGCCGCTGGGACGTCGATGCCCTGCGGGCCGGCGGTGTCGTCGCCCTCGTCTTCGCCGTGCCCTTCTCGATCGGCGCCACCTGGGCCGCCGACCGCGACGACAGTGCACTCGCGCTGTGGCTGTCGCTCGGCGCGGTCCTCGGGTTCGTGATCGGTGCCGGCTGCGCCGCCTGGGTGCAACGCAAGGATCTGCCTCTGTCGCACGCGCTCGTCACGGCCATTGGCACCTACGCCATCGCCCAGACCGTCTTCATCGTCGTCAAACTGTTGCGGGGCAGCGACGTCAACTGGTTCGCGGCGCTGTTCAACCTGTCGGTGATGGGCGGCGCCGGGTTGATCGGCGGGCTGCTGGGCCGGCGCCTCCGCGACAAGGGGTTCCGCCCGTCCGGCCTCGAGGGCACGTGACCGTCCTCGTCGTCGACGTCGGCACCACCGGGCTGCGGACGTCGCTGGTGCGCGACGACTCGACGATCTCGCACGCCGAGTACCGGCCGTTCGCGCCTTCCTCGCCGCTCCCCGGCCTCGTCGAGTTCGACGCCGCCGACATGGCGCAGCTGGTGCTCGACAGCGTCGGAGCCGTGATCGGTGCGGCCGGCGACGTCGCGATCGCCGCCGTCGGCATCGCCAACCAGCGGGCGAGCACCATCGTCTGGGATCGTGTCACCGGCGAGCCGATCGGCCCCGGTCTGGGCTGGCAGGACCTCCGAACGGTCGGCGACTGCCTCGCCGCCAGGGCCGATCACGATCTCACGCTGGCGCCGAACCAGTCGGCCACGAAGATCTCCTGGCTGCTGGCGAACGCCACGGCCGACCGCGATCCCGCGGAGCTGTGTTTCGGCACCGTCGACTCGTGGCTCGCGTGGACACTGACCGGAGGCACCGTCCACGTGATCGACCACACCAATGCGGCGGTCACCGGCCTGTACTCCTACGAACGGATGGGGTTCGACCCGGCGGTGTGTGACGCACTCGGGATCGACGCGGCGATGTTGCCGTCGATCGTCGATTCGACCGGCGTGATCGGTCCCGCCTCGGCGCTGCCCGGGGCGCCGCCGATCGCCGCGCTCGTCGGTGACCAGCAGGCGTCGCTGATCGGTCAGGGCTGCGTGCATCCGGCCGCGGCGAAGATCACGTTCGGCACCGGGGCGATGCTCGACATCTGCACGGGCGAGTCGGCACCACCTTCGGGCCGTCGCTCGGCGAACGGCACGTTCCCGATCATCGCCTGGACCGAGCCGGACCGGGTGGTGTTCGGTGTCGAGGCGATCATGCTGTCGGCAGGTTCCAACATCGAGTGGCTCGTCGACGACATGGGCCTGATCGCCGAGCCGGCCGAGAGCCACACGGTGGCGTCCTCGTGCGAGACCGCCGACGGCGTGGTCTACGTGCCCGCGCTGCTGGGCACCGGAACCCCGAGTTGGGACTACGGGGCACGCGGCACGCTGCTCGGGCTCACCCGCGGCACCGGCCGGCCGCACATCGTTCGCGCCGTGCTCGAGGGCGTCGCCCACCGTGGCGCCGATCTCGTCGCCGCCGCCGAGGCCGACACCGGGCTCACGATCCGAAGGCTCCGGATCGACGGTGGCATGAGCCGGAACCCGACGTTCGTGCGGGCCCTCGCGAACGCCACCGGGAAGCCGGTCGACGTCTCCGCGGTGGTCGAATCCACCACCTTGGGGGCGGCGTTCCTGGCCGGCTCTGCCGTCGGCGTGTGGGCCGATGTCGCCGAGGCATCGTCGGCGCTCAGACCCGCTCACGTCGTCGAAGCCGTCGCACCCCTCGACCGAGCGGCGTGGCACGAGGCACTCACACGCTCGGCGGCCTGGATCCCCGAGCTCTCGGCCCTCGACTTCTGAGGGCTCGGCCCCGTCGCACTCACGGATTCACCGCCGGCGGCCGGTCCCGGCGGCCCGTCGAGCACGATCGATCTAGGGTGCGAGCGTGGACCCCACGGGTTCGATTCCCACCGCGCACGCCGACGAATCGCCAGCGCCGCCCGACGGCCACCTGCAGCGCTGGGTGCCGGGCGTCGGGCTCGCGCGTCGGTATCGGCGCTCGTGGTGGCGTCACGATGCCGTCGCCGCACTGGTGCTGACCGCGCTCCTGGTACCGCAGGGCATGGCCTACGCCGAGCTCAGCGGGCTTCCGGCGGTGACCGGCCTCTACACCACCGTCACCGCGCTCGCCGGCTATGCCGTGTTCGGACCGTCGCGGATCATGGTGCTCGGCCCGGACTCGTCGCTCGCGCCGGTCATCGCCGCGATCATCGCACCGCTCGTGCTGGGCGACTCACCGGGTGAAGCGGTGGCCCTGGCGGGGATGCTCGCCCTGCTCGCCGGAGCGATCGAGATCGGGTCGGGGCTCCTCCGCGTGGGCACGGTGACCGATCTGCTGTCCATGCCTGTGCGGGTCGGATATCTCAACGGCATCGCCCTGCTGGTGCTCGCGAGCCAGCTCCCCAAGTTGTTCGGCTTCAGCGTCGACGGTGACGGGTTCGTCGAGGACATCGAGAAGTTCGTGCGCGGGGTCGCCGACGGACAGACGGTCACGGCGTCACTGGTCATCGGGGCCGCGTGCCTCGCCGTGATCCTCGCCGGTCAGCGGATGATGCCCAAGGTGCCGTGGGTGCTGTTCGCCGTGCTCGGCTCGATCGCCGTCGTGGCCACGCTCGACCTGGCCGACGACGGCGTCGCCGTGGTCGGCGCGCTCCCGCGCGGCATCCCCCGCCCCTCGTTCCCCACGGTCGGCTGGGATGATCTCTGGCCGCTGACGGTCGGCGCCCTGGCCGTCGCCGTCGTGTCGATGGCAGACACCGCCGCACTGTCGCGGAGTGTCTCGGCCAAGCGGGGCGAGCGGGTCGACCAGAACCGCGAAGCAGTGGGCCTGGGAGCGTCCAACGTCCTCACCGGGCTGTTCCAGGGCTTCCCCATGAGCGCGAGTTCGTCGCGCACGATGGTGGCCGAGACGGTCGGCTCGAAGTCGCAGGTCACGGGCCTCATGGCGGCCGGGCTGATCGTCGTGCTGTTGATCGGGGCCAACGAGGCACTGGCCGACCTGCCCTCGTCGGTGCTCGCCGCCATCGTGATCGTTGCCTCGTTCCGCTTGTTCGACCTCGGCACCATCGTGTGGCTGGCGAGGGTTCGGCGGACCGACTTCCTCGCATCGGTGCTGGCCATGGGCGGCGTCGTGCTCATCGGTGTGTTGGGAGGACTGGCGATCGCCATCGGCGCGTCGGTCGCGGTCTTCGTGTGGAAGCGGTGGCGGCCGCACGTCGCCGTGCTCGGGCGCATCCGCGGCCGCAAGGGTTATCACGATGTCGAACGTCACCCGACGGCGTATCGCGTGCCGGGACTGCTGCTGTTCCGATTCGACGCGCCGCTCTTCTTCGCCAACGCCCCGTACTTCGAGCAGTGTCTGATGGAAGCGCTCGACGAGGCGGACGGCACCATCAACCGGGTCGTCGTGTCCGGCGCACCGATGACCGACATCGACACCACCGGGGCCGAGGCGCTCGGCCAGGTGCTCGACGAGCTCGATCGACGCGGGGTCGACTTCGCCTTCGCCGGACTGAAGGGCCCGGTGAAGGACCGGCTGCGCCGATACGGACTGTTCGACCGGATCGGCGAGCATCGCTTCTACTCCACGCTCGGACGCGCCGTGATGACGTACGCCGACGAG
This sequence comes from uncultured Acidimicrobiaceae bacterium, assembly GCA_963827775.1. Classification (GTDB taxonomy): domain Bacteria; phylum Actinomycetota; class Acidimicrobiia; order Acidimicrobiales; family Ilumatobacteraceae; genus Ilumatobacter. Next base: position 304,392 of record CAWHCI010000006.1, read on the forward strand.
ACCGGGGCGCCCCCGCGCCCGGTCAGGAAGCGTTCGACCAAGGTCAGGAAGGACGAGCCGGAGCCCTCGCCCTGACGGCCCGCCGTCGGGGCCGCCCGGACGCGGCCCGAACGTCGGGAAGGCGCTCGGATCGAGTGTCGGCGTCCTAAACTGGCATCTTCGCGGCCCGAGACGCCATCATGTGGTCCGCCCTGCAGCCGAACACGTCGAAAGGACACCCACCCGTGACTGACTCCGCCACCGCGGATCACGCAGCACCCGAGCGGACCACCCGCCGAGCCCTGCTGGGTGCCGGCGTCATCGGCGCGGCGCTCGCACTTGCCGGTGCCCGTCCGGCGGCCGCCGGCACGACGACCGGCTTGTCCGAGAGCGACACCGAGCTGACGGCCTTCGCGATCTCGCTCGAACTGACGGCGCGCGACCTGTACGGCGCTGCGATTGCCGCCGGAGCCGACGCCGGCGGCGTCGAGATCTGGGCCACGATGCGCGACCAGCACGCCGCCTATGCCCAGCGGCTGGCGGGCATCTCCGGTATCCCGGCGACCCTCCGTGACGACGCGACCTTCCAGCTCCTGGTCGACCGGTTCCAGACCAGCGATCCGGCCGCCGTGGCCTACGAGCTCGAGAACATCCTGGCCGCGACGAACAACGCTCTGACCGGACTGGTCGAGGACGTGAACCTCGCGATGGCGTTGGCGTCGTTCGTCTCGATCGAGTCACGGCACGCCGTGGTGATGGCGGGCTTGTCCGGCGAAGACGACTTCGACCTGCTGTACACGAACACTGCGACACCGCTGTCGCCGGAGGGCTGATCATGACCGGTGTCCCGAACCCCTCCCTCGATCGGCGCGCGCTGCTTCGCAACGGCGGCCTCGTGCTGTCGTTCGGCGCAATCATCACCGCCTGCGGCGACGACCGCACGGGCAGCGACGCACCCGGCCGGCTGGGCGTCGCCGTCGCGGCGGAGCCGCTGCCCGAAGCCGAGGTGAACGACGCCGTGCTCCTGCGGACTGCGCAGTCGCTCGAGTACACCGCGCTCGCTGTCTACCAGGCAGCCGCCGGTCTCGACGTCCTCGCCCCCGAGGAGGCGGCGCTCGTCGAACGCTTCGTCGCCGACCACGAACGCCACGCAGCCGACGTCGGCGCGCTCGCCTCCGGCATCGGCGCTGAAGAGTTCACGTGCCCGAACCCGTTCGTGATGGAGCGTGCGGTCACGCCGATTCTCGAGGCAATCGACGGCAGCGACGACCTGCGTCGCGACGTGCTCAACATCGCCTACGCGTTCGAGTCGTGGGCAGGCCAGTCGTACCAGGACCTGGTCGGTGCGTTGGAGGAGCCCTCGTTGCGCGGCGCCGCGATCGCGATCGGCGGTGAGGAGCAGCGTCATGCGGCCTCGCTGGCGACGGTGATCAATCCCGACCAGTTGATCAATCCCGAACTGCTCGGTGGGGTCGAGCAGACCGATGATGCGGGCTTCCCGGTGCCGTACGCGATCCCCGCGACGTTCGGACAGCTCACCGGCATCGAGCTGGTCGTCGGCGCTCGCGACGAGGAGGGCTCCCGCTTCTCGATCCAGCTCCAGACACCGGCTGCCAACTCGCTGGTGTACGACTACCTGAGCTGCTGAGCCGGCGGCTGCTGGGGCGCCGTACCGGTCAGGCCTGTTGGACGGCTTCGACCAGGTTGTAGACGAAGGACGCACCAAGCACGGCGCCGAACAGCAGCGCGATCTTGCTGACGAGATTCAGTCCGCTCTTCCAGACGAAGATCGCCGCGACGCATGCGACACCGGCGAACAGGAGGAAGCCCGTGTCGCCGGCCCGGGCGACGTCCCACAACTTCGTCGCGCTGACGTCGCCGGGGAACAGCGGATTGTCCTGTGCGGTCAGCGTGTTGAAACCGAGCCAGCCGGCCCAGAACGCGCCGATCGCGACGACGGCGATGATCCACTTGTTGACCTTGAGGTTGAGCATCGTCACGACCGCAGCCGTGGCGACGAGCAACGAAACGCCCGTCTGGTACCCGTTGTTGCCGAGGTTGTCGACCACCGTGGTGAAGACGTCGGACACGCTGGACGCGAGCCCGCTCTCCGTGGGAGGTGGCGGGTCGCCGGCCGGTTCGGTCGTCGCCGGAGGCGCGCTCGCGATCGTGAGTCGCTCGAACATTCCGCCCAGCTTGTCACGACGATGCGCTGCGATGGCGGATGGAGCGCGGGCGTCAGTAGCTTGGCGCGATGACCGACTGGCACTTCCTCGTCGACCGCAACGACTTCCGTCACACCCAGGTGGTCGAGTTCGAGCCGGACCATCTGGGCGACGGCGAGATCCGGGTCCATGTCGATGCGTTCGGCTTCACGGCGAACAACGTCACCTACGCCGCGGCCGGCGACATGATCGGCTACTGGACGTTCTTCCCCGCTCCCGATCTCGGTGACGACGTGCACTGGGGCCGCGTGCCGGTGTGGGGGTTCGCCGACGTCGTCGAGTCGCGCTCCGATCCGGTGGTGGTGGGCGACCGCCTGTACGGCTACTTCCCGATGTCGACCGAGTTGGTGATGACGGCGACCCGCGTGTCGGACGCCGGGCTCGTCGACGGCAGCGAGCACCGCTCGGCCCTCCCCGCCGTCTACAACTCCTACGTCCGGTGTGCGGCCGACCCGATGTACGACCCGGCGAACGAGGAGGAGCTGATGCTGTACCGGCCGCTGTTCTTCACGTCGTTCCTGATCGACGACTTCCTCGACGACAACGACTTCTTCGGCGCGTCGACGGTGGTGCTCGGCGAGCGCGTCGAGCAAGACGGCGTTCGGCACTGCGCACCTGCTGCACCAGCGAGATGGCCTCACCGTGGTCGGCCTGACGTCGCCGGGCAACGTCGCGTTCGTCGAGGGCCTCGGCTGCTACGACCACGTGCTCACGTACGACGACATCGCGCTGCTCCCGGACGGCCCCGCTGCGCTCGTCGACATGAGCGGCAACGCCGCCGTGGTCAGGGCCGTGCACGAGCGGTACGGCGACGACCTGACGCATTCGATGGTGGTCGGGCTCACCCATTGGGAGGACCGGGTCGGCAGCACCGACGCGCTTCCGGGACCGGAGCAGACCTTCTTCTTCGCACCCAGCCAGATCGAGAAGCGCCGAGGCGACTGGGGCTCGGGCGTCGTGGAGTCGAAGCTCGCCGAGGCGTGGGGGCCGTTCATCCACAAGGCGGCCGACTGGGTGTCGGTCGAACACAGCAGCGGTCCCGACGCGGTCGCCGACGTGTACGTCGAGACGCTGGAGGGCAACACGCAACCCCGACGTCGCCAGAGTCCTCCACCCCTGATCGGCCGCACGAGAATGGCCGGGACATCGTCCCGGCCATTCTCGTGTGTGATTCGTCCGCTATCGGCGGACCGGTGTCCTGATCGTCAGAACGGGCCGCCCGGCGGCTCCTCGCCCGGCAACTCCTGGCCCGGCAGGTTGGCACACAGAGCGATGACCCCGAGATTGTACGAACCCGTCGTGGAGTTCGCGACGACCTGCCACGTATCGGCGTCGAGCGGATAGCTCGACAGGATCTCGGGCACCACGCCGACCACGTCGGTGAGCATGTGTCCACCGCTGATGACGTACTGGCCCGCCGGGCAGTTGCGGACCGCTGTCGTGGTCACTCCGACGGTGGAGGTCACGACCGTGCCGGGCTGGCTCGAAAGGTTCTCCATGCCGTTGGCGCCGTCTGCGCCGTCAACACCGGCGGGACCTGGGGCCCCATCGTTGCCATCGGCACCCGGAGCACCATCGTTACCGTCGACACCCGGAGCACCATCGATGCCATCCACGCCAGGAGCACCATCGATGCCATCAGCACCCGGAGCACCATCGATGCCATCGACACCCGGAGCACCATCGTTACCGTCGACACCCGGAGCACCATCGATGCCATCGAGCGACCCGCGAGCACCATCGTTACCGTCGACACCCGGAGCACCGGGAGCACCATCGATGCCATCAGCTCCGGCGGGACCGTCGGGCCGGCGGCACCAGTCGGGCCGGCGGACCAGTCGGGCCGGCAGGACCCGTCGGGCCGGCAGGACCACCTGCGGGGCCGATCGGACCCTGCGGGCCGATCGGCCCTGGGTCGCCCTGTTCGCCCCGGGCGAGCCATCTTGCCATCGACACCCGGACACCGTCGATGCCATCAGCACCCGGCAGCACCATCGACGCCGTCAGCACCCGGCGCACCCTCGGACGCCATCAGCACCCGGAGCACCATCGATGCCATCGACACCCGGAGCACCATCGACGCCATCGACACCCGGAGCACCATCGACGCCATCGACACCCGGAGCACCATCGTTACCGTCGACACCCGGAGCACCATCGATGCCATCCACGCCAGGAGCACCATCGATGCCATCCACGCCAGGAGCACCATCGTGCCATCGGCACCCGGAGCACCATCAACGCCATCCACGCCAGGAGCACCAGCGATGCCCTGAGCGCCGGTCTCACCGAGGTCGCCCTTCGGGCCGGTCTCGCCCTTGGCACCGGTTGCGCCGGTGTCGCCCTTGTCGCCCTTCTCGCCGGGCGTTCCAGGGGTGTAGAAGCCGAGCACGTCGACGATGATGTCGGTGCTGCCGGCTTCGTTGTAGACGTTGAACGAACCGTCGTCGGACAGCGTGACCATGATGCCGTTCGTCGACACTTCCAAGGACCGGAGACGGGTTCAGGTGTGAGACACCCGGGCGGCTCGGCGAGATCGGACGGGATACGCCGTCACGAACGATGTCGGCGGTTGCGCCGACCGACGTCAGGTTGACGTTCAACGCCGTGGCGCCGGCCGGGACCGAGTCGCAGTCACCGGACGTGCCGACGGCGGAGACGGTCATCGTCTGGTCCGGCGCCGAGCGGCGTACTGCGCACACCGATCGTGCCGGGGCTGCGGGTGTCGACGAGTCGACACGGCGCAACGGGCGTCACGGTGGATTCGGCACCGCCGGAGGCCTGCACGAGGCCGATGCCTCCGGCGCCGGCCGAAACGGCGACGGCTGCCCCAAAGGCAGCCCATCGTGAGCGGGCAAGAGACATGGTCGTACTCCTTCTGTGACGGCAGTGGAGCATCTCGCCCAACTGGCGGTTTGGTGGTCGCACCACCCATCGGCGCGCAGCGCGCGGCACTTGAGCCACGATCCGGAGCGCGACCCTCGGGCGGACCGGCTCGCTCGCTCCGACCCGAGCCTCGACGAAGGCCGTACACTGCCTCGGGCGATGGTGAGTCGGCCGGGTGGCCGCGGCACGGCCCGACCGTGTCGAGGAAAGTCGGGACTCCTCAGGGCAAGGTGCTGGCGAGAGCCAGGTGGGGGCGACCTCACGAACAGTGCAACAGAGAGAGACCGCCGATGGGCCGCTGCGGCGACGTGGTGGCCACAGGTGAGGGTGAAACGGTGCGGTAAGAGCGCACCAGCGTGCGGGGCGACTCGTGCGGCTCGGCAAACTCCACCAGGGAGCAAGGTCAAGCAGAGGGTGAGCGGCCCGCTCGACACCCTCGGGTGGACTGCACAGATGGATGGTCACCGGTCAGGCAACTGACCACAGAATCCCGCTTACAGGCCGGCTCACCTTCGCACCTGCATCTACCTGGCGAGCATCTGGCGAGCTACCGCGCGGCCGAACGGGTCGAGCGGCGCAGCGCGATGCCGACGGCGAGGAGCACGAGCCCCAGCAAACCGATCGACGGGCTCGGCCCGGTCGGCGGCAGACTGCCATCCGGCGGCGGTGCCGGCGGAGGCTGCGTGTCCGGCGGCGCGACCTCCGGTGGCTCCGGCTCGGGGGGCGCCGTCGGGACGGGCAGCGGTGCCCCGTCCCAGAGTTGGTAGTCCGACGACACCTCGGACACCAGGCGGAGGTGGATCGGATCCTGCAGGAGCACGACGTGGTTCATCGACATCCGGCCACCCAGCATCAGGTTGAGCTGAAAGGCGCCGGGCTCGCCGGTCGACGTCACATCGATCACCTCCCATGTGCCCTCTTGTCCGTCACCCTCGCCTCGGACCGGATTCCCGTCGGCTCCCCGGTAGACCCTGTAGAACCGTCGGTCCTCGGTGAATTCGAGCCCGACCTGCCCCTCGAGCGGAGTTCCGAACCCCGAAGTCTCGCCGCACCGCACCCACGTTCCCACCAGATGCTGCTCGACGTCGGCCACCGACGTGAGCACCAGCGGGTCACGCGGTTGTCCGCACGGCCCGTCGTCGGCTCCGGGGACCGACCCCGGAACCGGTGGATCGCCCGTCCAGCGCACCGCCGCACCCGGGCCGATCATCGTGCCGAACCGCACCTGCGACGGCGACTCGAAGAACTCGAGCCCGCTGGGTGTCGCAGTGCCGAGACCGGACGTGGTGAGATTGACCTGATACGACGTGTCGGACGCGAGGACCGTCCATGTGCCCTCTTGCTCCAGCCCCTCGACCCGGACGAGGCCACCATCGGAACCCTGGTACACCCGGAAGAACCGTCCGTCGGCGGTCAACGCCACGCCCAAGGGCCCGGCGTCCCCGACCATGAACGGCGTGTCGCCACACCGCAACCACGTTCCGACGAGCCGCTGCTCGACCTCCTCCACGGTCGTCACATCGACCGGATCCGCCGGTTCGGGGCAGGAGTCGAAGACCGGACTCGGAGGAGTCCGCGGCGCAGCGCGCGCACGCGGTCTCCGGGCGACGGCGACGCCGAACACGAACACGGCCGCGACCAGCACACCCGATCGCTCGTCGCGAGAACATGGCAACCCGTTCCTCTCGTCACTTCCCACGACGGCACGACCGGGCGGCATCGGCAAGTGCCGTTCGGCATGCCGCCGTCGGCGGCAGCGAAGGGCTGATGTTCGGCCAGGGCGATGGTCGACGCCCGCCGGAACGCACCGATGCCGGCCCCGATCGCAGGACCCTGTCAGGTGTCGGTGTCGCGAACCCCGGGCTGTTGGGTGAACCCTGCCTCGATGCGGTCCAGGCGCTCCTGGGTCGACGCCAGCGACGCCTCGATCCTGGCGAGGCTGGCGGCTGTGTCCAGGTCCCTCGATCCGATCCGGCGCTCGCGAGCCGACTGGATGAACATCGACGTGACGACGGCCGTGATCACGGTCGTCAGACCGATCGCCGTCAGCATCACCACTGACGCCACGACACGTCCGACGGCGCTCGTCGGCGGGTTGTCGCCGTACCCGACGGTGGTGACGGTCTGGAGCATGAACCAGAAGGCTTCCCCGAGCGTCGGATACTGGTGCGATGCGAAGGCCCGCATGGCCACGCCACCCACTAGCACGAGCACCACCGTGAGCGCCGTGATCACCAACGTGGCGGACCGCAACGATGACGGGTCGGCTCGGAAGTTCCTCCACGGCTTGTACCAAGACATCTCGCCATGCTGGCTGGGGCGACAACGCCGCCGCAACCACAGACCGACCCCACCGCGCCAGCGTGTGACGAGGGTCATGTTGCCCGGCCGGGCCAGCAGCGGTACTATATCGGTACAGATCTCAATCGATTCAGCTACTCACCTCGGAGGTGGCCACATGAAACTGACCTTCACCCACTACATCGACCGCGACCCCGAGGCGGTCGTCGCCCGCCTCGACCGAGCCGTCGCAGCCGGGCTCGACGCCGCGGCCGCCCGCACCGCCGCACCCCGCCACGACGCATTCACGACACCCACCGGCGACGGACTCCACATCGACGGTGGCCTCGACACCCTCACCGGCACCGATCTGAGGATCGGCGGCGCCCACCGCCTGACCGAGCTGCGCGTCGAGGTGCCGTGGTCGCAGCGCGACGCCGGCACGAGCAAGCTCTGGGCCGCCAACCGGTTCGCCGGGGTACTCGCCGACCAACTCGCAGCCTGATCCGCCGGCCCGCGACGCGACCGGGCACGATGTCTCCATGAGCGGGCGTGTGACGCTCCAGACGATCGCCGACGCCGTCGGCGTCTCGCGCGCCACCGTGTCGAACGCCTACAACCGGCCCGACCAGCTGAGCCCGGCACTCCGGCAACGCATCCTCGAGACGGCCGCCGAGTTCGGGATACCTCGGGCCCGACGCGGCGGGGCGCACACTGCGGACCGGCCGCACGCGTTCGATCGGGCTGCTCTTCACCGAAGACCTCCGTTTCGTGTTCACCGATCCGGACACGATGCTGTTCATGCGTGGCGTCGCCGAGACGAGCGCTCTGGCCGGGAGCGGGCTCACGTTGCTCCCGGTCCCGCCAGGGCTCGACGTCGGGGACAGTGCGGTCGGATCGGTCGCCGCGGACGGACACCTCATCTTCTCCGTCGACCGGACGCACCCGGCGGTGGACACGCTCATCGGGGCGGGCCGTCCGATCGTGACGATCGACGAGCCCGATCTCGGCGACCACACCTCGTTCGTGGGCATCGACGACGCGGCGGGCGCGGAGCTGGCCGCACGCCACCTCCTCGACCTCGGACATCGGCACTTCGGCATCCTGCTCGGACGGCTCGGGGGCAGACGTCAGATCCGGCCCGGTCGACGCAGCACGGGAAGCCGAGATCTCCGTCAGGGTGGCGCGCCGCCGGATCGCCGGGTACCGAACGGCGATCGAAGCGGCCGGCGTCGACCCTGCGTCGGTGGTGCTCTGGGAGTCCGGGAGCAACGATCCCGACAGCGGCCGACGCGCCGCCGACGACCTGCTCGCGAGCCCATCCCGAGCTCACCGGGCTGCTGTGCTTCAGCGACCAGCTCGCGATCGGAGCGACGCAGTCGGTGCTGCGCCGCGGACGTCGCGTGCCCGACGACGTCTCGATCGTGGGCTTCGACGACGTACCGCGGGCGTCGACCTGGGACCCTCCGCTCACCACGGTCCGTCAGCCGCTCGTCGACAAGGGACGGGCCGCAGCCGACCTGCTGCTCGAGTTGATCGAGCAGCGGCCGGCGCGGCGAATCGAGCTGCCGATCGAGCTCGTCGTGCGCTCGTCGACCGCTCCCCCGCCACCTGCCGGTCCGGGCCGGTGAACCGACGGTTCAGTACGGGCCGACGGTCGCCTGCTCGTTGAAGCTGTGCAGCAGGGGCCCGAAGCGCCCCATGTCGACCCGGCAGAGGCTCGCCTGTCCGAGGTGGCAGTGGAACATGATGTCCATCGTGGTGTTGAGCGCCCAGCCGACCGCCGCCTTGATCGGCGACACGTGGCTGACCACGACGATGTTGTTGGTGTGGATCCGGTCGGCGAGCGCCTCGCACGCCGTCCGCACCCGTGCATCGAGCGCACCGAAGCTCTCCCCACCCTTGGTCGCGTACATGGCGTTCGTCTTCCACGACTGCCACACCTCGGGCGGCACCTCGCCCGCCGGCACGCCCTCGTACTCGCCGTACGCCAGCTCGATCCATGCCTCGTCGACCACCACGTCCTGACCGAAGAACGCCGCCGTCTGCTGTGCTCGGACGAGCGGGCTGGAGATCACCTCGTCGACATCGCCGATCAGCGTCGCGATCGCCTCGGCCTGCTTGCAGCCGATCTCGTCGAGCGGCGGGTCCAAGCGCCCTTGGAGGAGCCCCTTGGCGTTCGCGGCGGTACGTCCGTGTCGGACCAGATACAGCACGTCGTCAGTGAATCACAGTTCGCATCAGTGCACCGGGAGCGCAAGCTGCCCGGTCCGGCGGAACCGCTCCCGCTCGGAAGCGGCGCGGAGGTCGGCACGCCGCACGACCCACCAGCACAACACGAGTCCGATCACCTCGAGTGGCACGTTCCACCACCCACGTTCGGCGATCGGATGCGGCGCCTCGTCGAACGAGAACCCGAAGAACGGCCACCAGAACACGGTCGTGTCGGTCCACGCCCCGGTGAACACGAGATGCAGCAGCGTGCCGACCGGGAGACCCAACAGCATCTTCCGGATCGGCTTGCGCCCCGACGTGGCCACCATCAACACCGCGAGCAGGGCGACGCTGAACGTCAGGCTGTGCATCACCCGCGCCCCACCGAACGACCGCATCGACGATGCCCGGCAGCACCGACCCCACGATCAACAGGCGGTAGTCGAAGCGCCGGGTCACGGAACACGAACCACACCGTGACGACGGCGGTGCCGATGAACCAGAAGAACATCGGTGCTCAGACGGCGAGGAGGCGACCGCACTGCGGGCAGTCGGCGAGCCCGCCCTTGGCGGCGCGATCCTTCACCGTGTCGACCTCGGCCGCCGACAGGTCGAGGTGGCAACCGTCGCAGCGTGACCCGGACAGCGTCGCAGCAGCGATGAGGTGCTGCTCTCGCAACCGGTCGTACCGCCGAAGGATCTTCTTGTCGACCCCGGCCCGCAGCGCTTCGAGCCGCGCGGAGATCCGGGTCAGCTCGCCGTCGATGTCGGCCTCTGCGGACGTCGCTTCCTTGTCGGCCGCCATGTACGCCTCGGTGAGCTCACCCTCCTGCTCGAGGAGGCCGGTCAACTCGTCGTCGGCCCGGCTCTGCTCCTCGAGGGCGGCGAGCTCGACGTCGTCGAGTTCGCTCCGCCGCTGCCTCAACGTGGCGATCTCGTGTTGCAGCGCCTCGGCTTCGCGTGGGGCGATGATCGTCTTCATCTGTTGGTTGAGTCGCTCGAGGTGCTGATCGATGCCGCGGGAATCCCGTTCGGCCTGGTCGATCGTGGCGCCGAGCTCTTCGACCCGCTTGCGGGTGACCATTCGCGCCTCGTTCCAACGGACGAGTGCGTTCTTGGTCGCCCGGAGCTGCTCGCGCTCCGGCAGGTTGCTCGCGCCGGTGCCGAAGCTGATCGGCCATCGTGTCGGCAGCCTGCAGCTCGAGGATCGGATGGGTCACGACACCCACCTAGCGGCAGGGTCGCACGAGCTGGCCGCTGGGTGCCGACGGCAACGGCGCATTGGGATCGAGAACATCGGGAGGGATGGTAGTGCCACCGTCGACCTGCCCGAAGATCGGCCTCGGCGGCAGCGTCGTGCTCGGCACGGTCTCGGGTGGCACGGTGCCGGTCGGCGGCTGCGTTGCGGGCGGCGCCTGCGGGTTGCGGAACCCGTCGGGCGCCGGCGGAGTGGTGCCCTCCGGTGCGGGCGGGGTCTGCTGCTCGTACCCGATGATCTGGAACAGGCACTCGCTGCCGGGCAGGTACAGCCGGGCGGGGCCACGCGGCTGCGACGCAGGTCGATCCCAGTCGGCGAAGTCGAACTGCTCGCCGAGCTGGCCCAGGGCGACCTCCTCCATGTACGCGCCCCAGATCCGCGCCGGGAACGTGCCGCCCTGCACCCGGGGCACACCGGCCTCGACGAACTCGGGGACGTTGACCATCGGCGTGTACCGGTCGGGGTCTCGGACCATCACGGCCGTGGCGAGCTCGGGCGTCGCGCCGACGAAGAACGCCGTCCAGTTGCTCTGCTGCGTCCCGGTCTTGCCGAACGCCGGGCGGCGACTCGCGAAGTCGGCCAGGCTGCGACGGGCGGTGCCGCCCGTGAGGACACCCTTCATCACGTCGATCGCCGTGAGGGCCACGTCACGATCGAGCACCCTCGTGCCCGGAACCGTGTGCGTGTAGATCCGGTTGCCTTCGGCATCGTCGATCGACTCGACGTAGTAGGGGTCGTGGTGCAGGCCTTCGTTGGCGATCGACTGCATGCCCGACGCCATGTCGAGGGTGCTCAGCTCGTTGCCGCCGGTGGCGAACGAGGCGAACGGTCGGATCGGCTCGCGTTCCGACGCCGGCTGCCCCTCGAACAGGTACGGGTTCGCGGCCATCCGGTACACGGTGTCGACCATCCGGTTGAGACCGACGATCTGCGACGTTCGGGCGAACGCACAGTTGATCGAGCGCACGGTGTGGCGTCGCAGCGTGTCGACGCCACCGTTCACGCCACCTCGGATCTCGAAGAACGGCTCGTCGTTGTTGCCCTCGTTCGGCAGGCGGCACGGGTGCGTCCCGTCGATGATGTCCTCGGGATTGGCCCCTGCCTGCAGCGCGGCGGCGAGGATGAACAGCTTGATGCTCGATCCGGTCTGACTCGGCGCCGAGCGCGAGGTTCACCTCGTTCTGACCCGGGATGAAGCCGCGGCCCCCGACCATCGCACGAATGGCGCCCGTGCTCACGTCGACCGATGTCGAGCGCGGCGTCGATGCCGAGCGAGTTGTTCGGCAACTCGTTGCGGGCCTCCTCGGCCCTCGCCTGCAGGAACGGATCGAGCGTGGTGGTGATGCGGAGGCCGCCGCGGTGCAGCTTCGTGTATCGCTCTTCGTAGGTGTCGCCGAGGATGTCGGAGCGGTTCAGCAGATAGTCGCGCACGGCTTCGGTGAAGTAGGTGCGCTCGGTCGCCCGGTCCGGCCGGCGACGAACTCGCTCCGGCAACACGAACGTCTCCTCGACCTCGAGGCGCTCGTCGTCGGTGAGCAGCTCGTCGTCCTCGAGGCGGTCGAGCACCTGGAGGAACCGCACGCGACTGCGCTCGGGGTTGATGATCGGGTCGTAGCTCGACGGCGCCTGCACCATCCCGGCCAGGAACGCCGCCTCGACGAACGTGACGTCGGAGACCGGCTTGCCGAAGTAGGTCTCGGCGGCGGCGCCGATCCCGTAGGAGTTCTGGCCGAAGAACACCGTGTTCAGATAGCGCTCGAGGATCTCCTCCTTCGACTTCTGCTTCTCGAGCCGCACGGCGTAGGTGGCCTGGAGCAACTTGTACCGGCCGTTGCGCTCGAACCCGGCCATGTAGTCGTTCTTGACCACCTGCATCGTGATCGTCGACGCGCCCTGGATCGGCCCCTCCGTCGCGAAGTTCGAGAGCGTGGCGCGGAACAGACTGCGCACGTTGACGCCGCGGTGCACCCAGAACTCGTTGTCCTCGACCGCCAGGAACGCGTCGACCACGTGATCGGGCACGTCGTCGAGCGCGATCGGCTGGCTGTTCTCCACCTCGAACGACGCGATCTCGCGGCCGGACACGTCGAACACGTACGACCGTTGCGCCAGATCGGCGAAGTCGGGCAGGACGACCGCCAACTCCTGATGGGCGTTCGTAATGCGCCAGATCCGCGGCGCGACCGCGACCACGCTGGCGCTCAGGAGCAGCGCACCTGCGCCGACGACCAGCGCCATTCGAAGAACCCAGCTCAGCCGCGTCACAGTGAGCAGAAGACTACCGACGGCGTTCGGCACGGGGGTGGCAGCCCTCCGACCCGGCGGGGCGACCGGCGCGACCGAGTCCTAGAGTGGCCGCATGTCCAGCACACCCCGCCCGTTCCGTTTCGGCGTCCAGGTCAATGCCACCGGCAGCCGCGGGGACTGGGTCGATCTGGCGCAGCGGGTCGAGGCGAACGGCTACTCGACGCTCACCATGCCCGATCACTTCGGCGACCAGCTCGCGCCGGTGCCGGCGCTCCAGTGCGCGGCCGACGCGACGACCACGTTGCGGCTCGGTGCGCTGGTCTACGACAACGACTACAAGCATCCGGTCGTGCTCGCCAAGGAGCTCGCCACGATGGACGTCTTGAGCGACGGACGGGTCGAGATCGGACTCGGCGCCGGGTGGATGGTCAGCGACTACGAACAATCGGGCATCCCCTACGACCCGCCGGGCGTGCGCGTCAGCCGGTTCATCGAGGGTCTGGCCGTGATCAAGGGCGCCTTGGCCGATGGCCCGTTCTCGTTCGAGGGCGAGCACTACACGATCACCGACTACGACGGCTCGCCGAAACCCGTGCAGTCGCCGCCACCGATCCTGATCGGCGGCGGCGGCCCGCGAGTGCTCGGGTTCGCGGCCCGCGAGGCCGACATCGTCGGCATCAACGGCACGATGACGTCCGGGGCCGTCGATGCGTCGACGTTCGACTCGATGACCGCGGACGCGGTCGACGACAAGGTCGACCTGGTGCGCACGGCCGCGACGGCGACGCCGGCCGCCTCGACGACATCGAGATGAACATCAGGGCCTTCATGGTGTTCGTCACCGACGACGTCGACCAGGCGCTCGGCACGCTCTCCGAATTCACCGGCGCACCAAGCGATGTCATCGCCGACTCGCCCTTCGCACTCGTGGGCCCGGTCGAGCAGATCATCGATCAGCTGCGCGAGCGGCGCGAGCGATGGGGATTCAGCTACGTGATCGTCGGCCAGAACGACGTCGACGCGTTCGCACCCGTCGTCTCCGCCCTCGCCGGCACATGAATCGCATCGCCGCCGCGGTCATGCTCTCCGCCCTCGCCCTGGTCGGCTGCTCCGGCGACGACTCCGACGCCCCGAGGCCGCAGGCGGCACGGCCACGAGCCTGGTCGGGGCGACACCCGCCGAACAGTTCCCCGACATCGTCGACGTCGAGGCCGACTTCGACGACGGCGACGGCACCTGGTCCTTCTCGGTCACCGTCTCGTCGCCGTACGACACGCCGGATCGGTACGCCGACGGCTGGCGAGTACTGGGCCCCGACGGTGAGGTCTACGGCGAGCACACGCTCGCCCACGACCATGCGAACGAGCAGCCGTTCACCCGTCGACAGACCGGTGTCGAGGTGCCGGCCGAGGTCGACGAGGTCGACGATCCAGGGGCGGGACCAGGCCAACGGCTTCGGTGGCGGCACGTTCACCGTCGACCTGAACGTGAGCGGCCGATGAACGCGCCGGCGGCACCCGTCGCGACCACGTCCGACACGAGCGAGGACATCCGCCTGCTCGGCCGGCTGATCGGCGACGTGCTGCGCGAGCAGGCCGGGGACGCGGTGTTCGACCTCGTCGAGCAGGTGCGACGAACCGCGGTGAGCGGCCGGCGTTCCGGAGCGAACCCGATCGAGGCGCTGGCCGAACTCCTCGACCACGTGCCGGTCGACGAGCAACTCCACCTGATCCGGGCCTTCGGATGGCTCTCCCTGCTCGCCAACACCGCGGAGGATCTCCACACCGAGCGCCGCCGGCGGTTTCATCGCGACAGCGGCTCCGGATGGCAGGAGGGCAGCATCGAAGCGGGCCTCGACCGCATGCTCGCCAACGGAGTCGACCCCGACCGCATCGTCCGCGAACTGACCGACCTACGGGTGTGCCCCGTCATCACGGCACACCCGACCGAAGTCCGCCGCCAGACCGTGCTCGACCACGTCGACAACGTGGCCCGCCTGCTGGCATCGCGTGCACACGCCGCGAACAGCCCGAGCGAGCTCGATGAGATCGACGGCCGCCTCCGCCTCGAGGTACTCACGCTCTGGCAGACCGCCGAGGTGCGCCTGTCCAAGCTGCGCGTCCGCGACGAGATCAACGAGGCACTGCGGTACTACCGGTCGAGCATCTTCGAGACCGTCACCGCCCTGCAGCGCGACGTCGAAGCGCTGGCCGCGACGCAACTCGGCGCATCGGTCGCCAATCCGGGCCTGATCTCGATGGGATCGTGGATCGGCGGCGATCGCGACGGCAACCCGTACGTGACCGCCGAGGTGCTGCGCTTGGCGGTCGAGATGCAGGCCCACGTCGCCTACGAGCACCACCTGAACGCGATTCACGAACTCGCCCGCCAGCTGTCGATGTCGGCGCGCCTGATCACGCCGACCGCAGAGCTGCAGGCGCTCGCCGACGACTCGCTCGACGACTCGCCGTTCCGCGCCGACGAGCCGTACCGCCGAGCGCTTCGCGGCATCCACGCCCGGACCTGGGCGATGGCCGACACCGTGCTCGACGACGTCCCCGGACCGCTCCCGCACACCGTGCTCGAGCCCTACGCGACACCCGAGGAGATCGCACGCCGATCTCGACATCGTGATCACGTCGCTCCGCTCGCACGGCGCCGGCCTGCTCGCCGACGAACGTGTCGAACCGGTGCGGCGGGCGGTCGACGACGTTCGGCACCCACCTCTGCGGACTCGACATGCGACAGAACTCGGCGGTGCACGAGGTCGTGATCGACGAACTCTTCCGCGTCGCACGTGTCGAACGCGGACTACCTCGCCCTCGACGAGGCCGATCGGGTCGCCGTCGCTCACCGCCGAACTCGACAACCCGCGACAGCTCGTCACGCCGCACGCCGACGTACACCGACGTCACGGCCGGCGAACTCGCCGTGCTCCGCGAGGCGGCGTCGGCACACCGTCGCTTCGGCGAACGCATCGTGCCCCACTACGTGATCTCGATGGCCGAGTCGGTCAGCGACGTGCTCGAGGTCGCGGTCCTGCTGAAGGAGGTCGGTCTCGTCGGCATCGATGTCGACTCGGGTCGCGTGTCGAGCGCCGTCGACATCGCTGCCGCTGTTCGAGACCGTCGCCGACCTCCGCGCTGCGGACACGACGCTGGCCGCCATGCTCGAGCATCCGGCGCTACGCCCAGATCGTGGAGAGCCGAGATCGATGGCAGGAGGTGATGATCGGCTACTCCGATTCGAACAAGGACGGCGGCTATCTGACGTCGCAATGGGAGCTGTACCGAGCCCAGCGCGCGCTCGTCGCGGCGGCCGAGCAGAGCGACACCCGTCTCCGCCTCTTCCACGGCCGCGGCGGCACGGTCGGTCGCGGCGGCGGCCCCGCCCATCAGGCGATCCTCGCCCAACCACCCGGATCGGTGCACGCGGCAGCTCCGGATCACCGAACAGGGCGAGATGGTCGCCGCGAAGTACGCACAACCGGCCTCGGCCAGACGGAACCTCGAGACGCTCGTGTCCGCCACGCTGGAGGCGAGCTGCCTCGATGCCGACGACCTCGGCGACGACCACGCCCGCTTCACCGAGGCGACCGCCGAACTGTCCGAGTTGGCGTACGGGCGCTATCGCGAGCTGCTCGACGGCCCGGACGACTTCGTCGCGTTCTTCCGGTCGATCACGCCGATCACCGAGATCTCGAGCCTCAACGTCGGCTAGCCGGCCCGCGAAGCGGAAGAACTCGGACCGCATCGAGGACCTCCGCGCGATCCCGTGGGTGTTCGGCTGGAGCCAGTGCCGGCTCAACCTCCCCGGCTGGTTCGGTGCCGGCACCGCGTTCGAGTCGTTCGCGACCGATGCGTCACGAACGGCACTGCTCCGCGACATGCACGACCGCTGGCCGTTCTTCCGGGCGATGCTCAACAACATGGGCATGGTGCTCGCCAAGACCGACATCGAGGTCGGCCGGCGCTACGCCGAGGCATTGGTCGACGACACGGGGCTTCGCGACGCGATCTTCGGCCAGATCGAGACGCGAGCACGAGCTTGACGCTGACGTGGCACACGCGGCTCACCGGGATCCGACGACCCGCTCGTCGACAACCCGGCACTGGCGCGCAGCATCCGCAACCGGTTCCCGTACCTCGATCCGCTGCACGTGATGCAGATCGAACTGCTGCAGCGCCATCGGGCGGGGTCACGGGACGAACTCGTGTCGAGCGCGGCATCCAGCTCACGCTCAACACGATCGCAACCGGATTGCGCAACAGCGGCTGAACGGTGCTCGGGTCGGTACGTCCGACTCGCAACCGTTACGCTCGGGGCATGGCCGAGCATCGCATCAGCATCACGTACTGCGTTCCTTGAGACTATTCGGAGCGCGCCGTGGGCGCTGCACGAGATCTCATTCACGACTACCAGCACGTCATCAGCGAGTTGACGCTGGTCACCGGGTCGACAAGGGAGTGTTCGATGTCGTCGTGGACGGCCGGACTCTGTACTCGAAGCACGAGACCGGCCGCCACGCCGAACCACTTGAAGTGTTGACGCTCTTTCGGGAGCAGTACGCCACCGACGTCACGCCGTACGAGCGCTAGAACTCAGCGCCCGTGGTCAACAGGGGTGCTCGGTCAGACGACCTTGACGTCGATCGCTTCCGGACCCTTGCGCCCGGCTGCGATCTCGAACTCGACCTGCTGACCGTCGAGGAGGGTGCGTCGTCCGGTGCCTTCGATGTTGCTGAAGTGCACGAACACGTCGTCACCGTCGTCGCGGCTGATGAAACCAAAGCCCTTCTGATCGTTGAAGAACTTCACTGTGCCGATGGCCATTGCGTAACTGCTTTCTGTATTCGCCGACCACCACCGCGGCGACCGACATTCCTAGAGACGCTACCGAGGCCGCGGCACGATTGCTCGTCAGTGCACTCAGTCGAGCCATCGGGTCTCGGCCCCGATGATCTCGATCTCGGGACGCGACCACAGGAAACGGTCGAGCTGATCGACCACGTCCTCGGCCAGCCGGGCCTCCGACGCGACCACCGCGAAACCGAGCGTCGCCCGCTGCCACGTGTCCTGCCCGCCGACCTCGGCGGCCGAGACGGCGAAACGCTGACGTGCGCCGTCGACGACCGACCGCACCACCTGCCGCCGATCCTTGAGCGAATGCGAGTTCGGAATGCGGATCTCGACCTCGAAGCCGACCACGTGCATGCCGGCACGGTACCTTCACCGACATGAAGGGCATCGTGGTTCCACCGCGGGAGGACGACTTCACGGCGGATCCGGTCGAGCTGTTCTTCGACCTGGCGTTCGTCTTCGCATTCTCGCGCCTCGTGTATCTGCTCGTGCACGAGCCGAACTGGACCGGCGTGTTCGAGTTCGCACTGCTGTTCTGGCTGATCTGGCTCCCGTGGACACAGTTCACGTGGTCGGCCAACGCCGTGTCGGGCAACAACCGCAAGGTTCGCGTCGCGTTCCTGATCGGCACGGTCGCCAGCGTTCCCATGGCCGCCTCGGTGACCACGGCCTTCGACGACGGCGGCCTGTCGTTCGCGATCCCGCTCGCCGTGATCCTCTCCCTCGGCCTCGTCACGCTCGTCGTCGGCCTCGACAGCGCGTCCGCGGAGTACTCGTCGGTGGTCAAGTACTCGATCCCGAACGTCATCGCCGTCATCGTGCTGATCGGCGGTGCGTTCTTCGAACGCGAGATCCGCATCCCCGTCTGGCTCGCTGCGATCGCCATCGTCGTGTTCGGCACGATACGAGCCGGCGACGGCGAGTGGCTCGTGCGACCCGGGCACTTCGCAGAACGCCACGGACTGATCCTGATCGTCGCCCTCGGCGAGGTCATCGTCGCAGTCGGCATCCCCGTGGTCGAGTCACTCGAGGAGGGCAAGGGCATACCCGGCCGCACACTGACCGCGCTGGTCGCCGCCGGGGCGTTCGCGTGTCTGATGTGGTGGGCGTACTTCGATCGGGTCAGCCCTGCGCTCGAACACCGTCACGAGGGCCACGGCGTCGTCGAGCGTGGGAAGTTCGCCCGTGACGTCTACACCTACGGTCACATCCCGATCATCGCGGGCGTCATCCTGATGGCCGCAGCCCTCGAAGAGATCACCCTGCATCCGAAGGACGTCCTGCCGGTGGAGTTCCGCTGGATGTTGTTCGCCGGCCTCGTCATGTTCTTCGGAGGTGTGGGTCTCACGGTGTGGCGAGCGTTCCACGTGATCGCGCGCGAGCGGGTGGCGGCACTCGTCGTCATGGTGATCCCCGTGCTCCTCGCCGGCTCGTTCGACGGGCTCACACTGCTGGTGATCACGGACGCGATCGTCCTGATCGTCCTCGCGTCCGAGCACGTGCGGATCGAGCGCCTGCCGGCCGTCACACCCGATCCGGCCACCGATTCGCCGGGCACGTGAACCGGCCGACGACATGTCGGCGCCGGCGACGAGGCCAGCGCCCGAGTGCTCGGGCCCTTCGGCCCTTCCGTGGAAGTGCGGCCATGCGTCTATGATCGGGCGAGCGCTCGGCGAACCGGCCGGCACCGCTCGAGAGGCACCCTCCGAACTCCGTTCGGGACGGTCCGCGACATCCGACGAAGGAAGGACACCATGTTCGCACGCATTCAGGACGTGCTCGCCGATCAGGCGGAGTACTTGCTCGGCCACACCAGCGAGACCATCTCCAAGGACCAGCTGCATCTCCCCGGCCCCGACTTCGTCGACCGGGTGGTCTCGCACACCGATCGCGGCCCGGCCGTACTGCGGAACCTGCAGAGCCTGTACGACCACGGTCGACTCGCCGGAACCGGCTACGTGTCGATCCTGCCCGTCGACCAGGGGATCGAGCACTCGGCCGGTGCGAGCTTCGCTCCGAACCCGATCTACTTCGACCCGGCCAACATCTGTGAGCTCGCCATCGAGGGCGGCTGCAATGCGGTGGCGTCGACACTGGGCGTGCTCGGCGCGGTGAGCCGCTCGTACGCACACAAGATCCCGTTCATCCTGAAGTTCAATCACAACGAGCTGCTCACCACCCCGAACACGTTCGACCAGATCCCGTTCGCCTCGATCGACCAGGCGTTCGACATGGGCTGCGTCGGTGTCGGGGCGACGATCTACTGGGGCTCCGAGGAGTCGAACCGACAGCTCCAGGAGATCGCCGACGCCTTCGAGCACGCGCACTCGCTCGGCATGTTCACCGTGCTGTGGTGCTACCTGCGTAACTCCGCCTTCAAGGTCGACGGCGTCGACTATCACGCGTCCGCCGACCTGACCGGGCAGGCCAACCATCTCGGTGTCACGCTCGAGGCCGACATCATCAAGCAGAAGCTGCCCGAGAACAACGGCGGGTACCCGGCGATCAAGGTCGGCAAGACCCACGACAAGGTCTACAGCGAGCTGACGTCCGACCACCCGATCGATCTCACCCGCTACCAGGTGGCCAACTGCTACATGGGCCGGATGGGCCTGATCAATTCGGGCGGCGCCTCCGGGACGAACGACCTGCAGGACGCGATCGCCACCGCCGTCGTCAACAAGCGGGCCGGCGGCACGGGACTGATCAGCGGCCGCAAGGCGTTCCAGAAGCCGATGGACGAGGGCATCGCGATCCTCAACGCCATCCAGGACGTCTACCTCTGTGACGAGGTCGACATCGCGTGAGAGGAGCATGACGTGCGTATCGGAATTCTGACCGGGGGCGGCGACGTCCCCGGGCTCAACGCAGCGATCAAAGCGGTCGTGGTCCGGGCCGCCGAACAGGGGCACGAGGTCCTGGGACTGCGGCGCGGATGGGCCGGGCTGCTCTACGCCGACCCGAACCATCCCGCGTCACTGACCGGGTTCACGCAGCCGATGGACACCAACTGGGTCCGGACGATCGACCGTTCGGGTGGCACCATCCTGCACAGCTCGCGAACGCATCCCGGCAAGGTCAAGGCCGACGACGTGCCCGACTTCCTGACCGCCCCGGAGGGCGCCGAGCCTCCGTACGACTTCACGCCGCACGCCCTCGAGGTGCTCGAAGCACTCGAGATCGACGTGCTGATCCCGATCGGCGGTGACGACACCCTGTCGTACGGTCTCCGGCTCCACCAGGAAGGTGTGCCGGTCATCGCCATTCCGAAGACGATGGACAACGACGTCCACGGCACCGACTACTGCATCGGATTCTCCACGGCCGTGACGCGCGGCGTGCAGTTCATCAACAACCTCCGCACGAGCACCGGGTCGCACGAGCGCATCGCCGTGGTCGAGTTGTTCGGTCGCTACAGCGGCGAGACATCGCTGATCACCGCCTACCTCGCCGGCGTCGACCGGGCGGTCATCTCCGAGGTGCCCGTCGACATCGATCGCCTCGCCGCGTTCCTCGTCGACGATCGGGCGGCGAACCCCAGCAACTATGCGATGGTCACCATCTCCGAAGGGGCCGTGATCGAGGGTGGTGAGATGTCGCTGAGGGGCGAGGAGGACGCGTACGGGCACCGCAAGCTCGGCGGGATCGGCGAGCAGCTCGGATCGATGCTCAAGGCCGTGACCGGGATCAACATCATCAACCAGACCGTCGGCTACCTCATGCGGTCGGGCAGCCCCGACTCGCTCGATCTCATGGTCGCCAACAACTACGCGGTGATGGCCACGGACCTCGCCATCGAGGGCCAATCGGGGCGCATGGTCGCGCTCAAGGGTGGCACCTACACCAACGTGCCGATCTCGATGATCGGTGAAGGCGTCAAGCGCGTCGACGTGGGCGAGATGTACAGCCCCGAGATGTACCGGCCACTGATCCGGCACGTGGGCGGCAAGCCCATGTTCCTGTACTGATTCCCGCAGCGGAGCGGCTCCGGAAATACCTGACCGTTCTGGTCGACAAACACGTTCACGTGTCGTTATGCTGCGCCGACCCTGCTCGTCGTTCGAACATCGGAGTCAAGCATGAGCGACACCCTCACCCGCCGCCACGAGGTGATCGAACCGCGCTGGTGGACCGGCAGCCCTGCCGTCGACCCGGCCCGATATCGGATCGACTGCTCCGACTTCGGCATGGACGCCGACGATCTGCGACCCGACGGCGAACTCGCGACGCAGATGCGCACGACGTTCCGCGATGTCGGTCTCGTCCACCTGACGAACACCGGGCTCGTCGAGCACTCCGACATGCGTGCGTTCGCGAAACTGGTCGTCGACGCCGAGATGCCCTACCGCGCCGGGGCGAACCCGCGCGACGTGCTCGAACCGAACGTGTACGAGGTCGGGGCCCCACTCCGGGCGTGGCTGCACTATCACCACGAGATGGCCTACGTGGGCACCAGCACGAAGATGGTGGCGTTCCTCTGCAAGCGCGAACTGCCGGGCCGCGGGGCCACGTTCGTCTCGGACAACGTCCGGGCCACCGACGCGCTCCTCGAGACCGAGTTCGGGCAGAAGCTCGCGGAACTCGGCGTCTGCTACCGCCGTGACCTGACCGACCGCGAAGCGTTCACCGACCGCGAACCGATCGGCGTGTACAACCACTGGCAGCACTCGCTCGGCACCCATGATCCGGACGTGGCGGCTCGGCGGGCCGCCGAGAAGGGCCTGCAGGTGTCGTGGGGCGACGACCGTCTGCTCCGGACCCGCTACTACGCATCCGCGTTCGAGTACTTCCCGCAGCTCGATCGGAACCTGCTCTACAGCAGTGTCGCCGACCACTCGATGTGGTTCGACACGTGGCCGCTCGTCGAGCAACTCCCACCCGAGCAGCGCCCACTCTGGATGACGTTCGGCGACGACACCGACTTCACCGCCGACGAGCTCCGCCAGTTCGTCGACGTCTACGACCGCTTCGGCTCCCCCATCGACTGGCGCGTCGGCGATGTCGGCGTCATCTGCAACTTCCGGTTCGCCCACGGGCGACCGTCGATCGTGCTCGGCCACGACGAGGAACGCGAGTTGGGGGTGCTGCTCGGCGAGCCGTTCGAGCGGTGGGGTTCCGTCGACGGCAAGTGGTGAACGCGTCCGCGATTCGCCGTCCGGTCTCCCGGCCGACATGATGAGTCGATGATCATCGTCCTGACGTCGTCCGACGCGCCGAGCCTGACCGATCTCGATCGGTTCGACCGGCTGCACGCCGAACTCCACGGCGATCTCGACGCCGCCCGACTCGACGCACTCTGTCGGCCGGGCGACGACGATCACGTCTGGCTCGACATCGCCGCCGCCCGACACGCCGGCGCGCTCGCGGCGTCGGATCCGGCGTTCGGCGATCAGTTCGACGCCATGATCTCCTACGCCCGTCGGAGTGGCTGGGTCGACGAGGCCGGCACGCACGTGCGTGCCCACGTCGAGCCGGCCGGCTGACGACGCCGACGAACCCGATCGGTACGATCGCGTTCGTGCAGACCGACCATCAGACGTCGCGTGGCCGGTCCCGGCTCGCCTGAGCAACCCGGCCCCGGTCCGCCTGCTGCCGCCGGTGCGGTCACCCTCGGGCGGCTGGTCCTCCCCGTCTACCTCCCCGTCATCGCGGGCACGATCGGGGTTGCGCTCCTCATCCCGGTGCTGCCGCTGTACCTGAAGGACTCGGGGCTCTCGCTCGGCACCACCTCGGTCGTGCTGGCTGCTGCCGGGCTCGGCGCAGCGCTCGGCAGCCTGCCGGCCGGATCGTCGATCGCGCGTTGGGGCGAACGGCGTGTGCTCTTCGCCGCGCTGCTCGGTCTCGCCGTGAGCACCGCCTGTCTCGGCGTCACGACGACCGTGCTCGCGCTGGTCGCGCTGAGGATGGTCGCCGGCGGCACCAACATGGCCCTGCGGCTGTCACGCCAGACCTACATCGCCCGGCGCGTGTCGAGCGAACGGCGCGGCCGGGCGATGGCCATGATCGGCGGGTCGTTCCGTCTCGCGCTGCTGGTCGGGCCACTCCTGGGCGGGTGGTCGGCCGACACGTTCGGGTTCACGACCACGTTCGTGCTGGCCGGCGCCTGCACCGCCGCGGGTCTGGTCCCACCGCTGTTCGCCGGACCCCATCACCTCGAGCCGCGGACCGAGTTGGCGGTTCGGCAGTTCGGCGTGCTGGAGGGTCTGCGTGCCCACTGGCGGTTGCTCCTCGTCGCTGGTGTGGTGCCGTTCCTGGTGATGACCGTGCGCGAAGGGCGGTTCGTCGTGCTGCCGCTGATCAGTGACGACCTCGGGCTCAGCCCGACCGCGGTCGGGGCCGTCATCACCGTCGGCACCGCCGCCGATCTGCTGCTCTTCCCGGCAGCCGGATACGTGATGGACAACTTCGGACGACTCTGGGCGATGGTGCCCGCATTCACGCTGATCGCGGTGGGCCTCGTGATGCTGGGTCTTGCCGACACCGACGCGTTCCGTCGTGCTCGCGGGCGCGATCATCGGCATCGGCAACGGACTCAGCTCGGGCACGATGCTGACCTTCGGGAGCGACCTCGCGCCGGCGGATGCCACCGGGCCGTTCCTCGCCGGCCTCGCCGCGCTGCAGGACGGCGGGCGGGTGGTGGGCCCGCTACTCGTCGGGATCGTCGGTGCCGGTGCCGGGCTCGGTGCCGCGTCGCTCGCGCTCGCGGTCGTGCTCGTCGCTGCGGTCGTGTGGCTCGTGACGGTCGTGGGCGAGACCGGGAATCCCGCCGACGGGCGTGCGCTAGCGTCACAACGTGCCTGATCTCGACCAACTCTGCGCCCGGCTGTTCGACGCGTTCGTCGCCCACGACCTCGACGCCGTCGAAGCGATGCTCGCCGACGGCGCCTCGATCACACAGAACGGCACCACGATGGCCTGGAGCGAGGCGCGCCCGATGATCGCCGCCCTCACCGACGTGATCCGCAACCATCGGTACGTCGACGTGCGGCGCGTGGTGGGCGACCACGCCGTGGTCGAGGAGCACACCGTCGTCGGGGAGACCCCCAGCGGCCGGCCGGTCCGTCTGGCGGCGTGTGTGGTCGTGCGGGTCGATCACGAGGGTCGCATCACCACGATCGACGAGTACGTCGACGTGCCCGACCTGAGTTGACGTTCAGCGCCGTTTGGTGCGCGATTTCGGCCGGGTGCCCGGCCTCGTCGTGCGCGACGACGGCGGTCCCTGATGCGTCCGACGCTCGCGGAACCACAGGTTGCAGGCCCACTTCTCGCCCCGCCGTCACGGGCATCCCACCGTGCAGTGAGCTCGGGTGTCGTTCGCTCGACCCGTCGAGGAGGTTGTGGAACAGGCAGAGCCGTCCGGGGATCGCGTCGACCTCGAGATCGAGCTCGGGAAACGAGGTGGCTCCGCCGGCCTCGACCTCGTTGAGGTACATCAGTGCCGTGACCAGTCGGTTGCCGGCACGAGCCGTCTTCTGCCGGCCCTTCGGCGTGGCGACGTCCCACGCATCGAAGTGCGGGCGGTACTCCTGCGTCACGCCGTAGTGCACGACCTGGAGCGACTCGGCGTGGGTCGACGGCAACCCGACCAGGTCACCGACGCGACGCACCAGCGCTCGGACGACCGGGGTCTCGTGGTGCTTCACCCACCCGACGCGTCCCGTTCGTTTCTCACTCTGGGCACTGGCACCGAGCCGGCTGACCTTGGCCACCTCGAGATTCAGAGAGCCGAGCTCGACGATGTGTTCCCGCTCGGCCGCGGTGACGAAGTCGTCCACCACCCACACGATCGGATCATCGGCCGCCTGCATGCCGACGTCATAGCCCTGTCGCAGTCGGACGGCCATGGTCGCAGTCTCGCAGACGTGCCGTCAGCCCTCCACACGACGCGGGAGACGTCCACGCAGCTCGCGGAAGGCAGCCGCACCCGCATCGGAGCGCGTCCAGGAGATGTAGTCGGGCCGGCCGCGTTCCCGGAAGAAGCGGTTCGAGAAGGTGTCGGCCCAGTCGGCGATCGGCATCAGGCTCGGCTCCATCGCCGGATCGAAGCCGTTCCAGTTGCGAGCGTGCTCTTCCGACCGGAAGAGATTCATGTTCGCTCAACGGAACGGTCTCGTCGACGCCTCCCCACCGACCTCGTGCGAGGTGTAGCCGACCGCTTCGGCCGGATCGACCACGCGAACCTCCTCGTCGATCGTCTCGACGATGATCGCCTCACCGCAGCACAGGCACGGTGCATCGATCCGAACGGTGCGGCCCGGCACCAGCCACCGGATCGCCAACGCCTCGAATCCGCACTGCGCATACCACCCCGACTCGCCGTCGATGGTGACCCGGTACTGAGTCGGCTGCAGGTTGAACGGCGGGAACGATGCGATCAGGTCGGTGCCGGGGTGCACCCAGCCGGGTGTGGCCCCGACGAGCTCGTGCACCAGCTCACGGGCGACCGGCAGATCGACATCGAGTTCCCGGGCGAGTTCGGCGTAGTGGGGGGCCTCGCGTGCGTCGACGATGCGCGTCATCACTGCCTCGTACCCCCGGTCGAGCAACTCCGCGTCGGCCATACGATTCCCCTCCGGTCTCACGCCGACCACGGGTCGTATCGGCGAACGACTCGAATCTAGACCGTGCCGGGCGGCCGTCGCGCCGAGTCGAGCCGTCGACGTGGCAGGTGGCAAGCTCGCAGCCATGACGCGCACGATCGAGACCGGTACCGACGACTTGCTGGCCCGGGTCGACGGCAACGTCGGCATCATCACGTTCAATCGGCCCGAACGCCGAAATGCACTGTCGAACGGCGTCTACCACGGGTTCGAGCAGGCGCTGCCGGCGATGGCACTCGATCCTGAGGTCCGCGTGATCATGGTCACGGGTGCCGGCGGGGCGTTCTGCGCGGGCGGTGACGTCAAGGGGATGAACGAGGCCAATCAGGCAGGGGGCCACCGCGCCGGGCAGCCCGACGGCCTCGACGACCGGATCGCGTACCTTCGCCACCGCCAGCGAGGGGTGTCGCTCGCGCTGCATCAACACCCGAAACCGATCGTCGCAGCGCTGCCCGGCGCCGCCGCCGGCGCCGGGCTGTCGATCGCGCTGGCCGCCGACATCCGGCTCGCCGCCGAGCGCGCCATCATCGTCACCGCGTTCGCCAACGTCGGGGCGTCGGGTGACTTCGGTGGGTCGTGGTTCCTCACCCAGCTCGTCGGGCCGGCCAAGGCCAAGGAGCTCTACTTCACGTCGCCTCGTCTGTCGGCGAACGAGGCGCTCGCCCTCGGGCATCGTCAATCAGGTGCTGCCCGACGACGGGTTCGAAACGGCGGCGATCGAGTGGTGCCGGTCGCTCGCGCAGCGGGCGCCGATCGCCCAGCGATTGATGAAGGAGAACATCAATCGTGCGCTCCACTGCGACCTCGCGACGGCACTCGACGCGGAGGCACCGAACATGGTGCGGGCGATGAGCACCGCCGACCACCGGGAAGCCGCAGCGGCGTTCGTCGAGAAGCGAACGCCGACGTTCACCGGCGAATGAACCCGGTCAGGCCGACACGAGCTCGAACGAGCAAGTGCAGATCGTGATCTCCCCCGACTGATCCGGGCGACTGGCACGCAGCCGGAAGCCGCACACGCCTTCGTTCCCGTCGGATGACGCGACGAACCGGATCTCTCCACCGTCGGCGAGTCCGATCGAGTCGTCGATCACCGCAGCGTCGAGCAGTTCGCCCCATCGTGCGGCCATCGCCGACGGGTCGAAGGCCGCGATCACGACGGTCTCGACCGCCTCGACCACATCGGTCCGGATGTGGTCGCGCCACGACGGTCCGGCCCACGGCCACGAGCCCCACGTGTCGGCTCGGTCGATCGACAGGATCGCACCGCCGACGTCGGCAGGATGCAGGTGGAGGCCGACGATTCCGTCGGCCACCGCTTCGTAGACGATGCGTGCGCCGTGCTCGTCGAACCGGCGACGCAGCGGGGTGAGATCGTCGACCTCGAGCATCACCATGTAGCCGCTGTCGCCGCCACGCTTGTCGAGTTGACGTCCGGCGGTGGTGCCATCCCGTGTCGGCGACACGACTTCGAGCAGCTGGTCACCGATCGGGAACAGGGCATTGCGCAGCCCGAACGCCCCGACGCCCGGATCGCGAAAGCAGAGTTCGAGACCGAGGTGCTCGGTGATCTGCGCCTCGGCGGCCTCCAGGTCGGCGGCGACCATCACGATCTGGCGGAGTCGCATACGCATCGCACGAGTCTGACGCGCGACACGGCCGGCCGCCGAGGCGGCCGGCCGGTGCCGTGGGGGGTTCCCGCGGTTCAGTCGGAGTCGGGCGAATCCGGGCTGTCGGGTGTGGCCGGGCTCTCGGGCGACTCGGGCGACTCGGGGCTCGGCGGCGACACCGGGCTCGCCGGGCTGGCCGGCGACTCGGGGCTGGCCGGCGACTCGGGGCTGGCAGGTGATGCCGGGGAGACCGGGCTGGCGATCGTGGTGTCGGGTGCCGGTTGCACGGTCGTGTCGATCGGAGCGACCGCCGTGTCGGGGCTGACGGGGCTGACTTCGGTCGTGTCGGGTGCCGGCTCGGTGGTGTCGGGCACGGTGACGTCGGGCACCGTGACGTCGGGCACCGTGACGTCGGGCACGGTGGTGGCCGGCGCGGGCTCGGTCGTGGCCGGCACCGTCGTGCCCGGCTCGGTCGTGTCGGGCACCGTCGAGTCGGACACGTCATCGCTCGCGACCGTGGTGGCCACCTCGATCTGGCTCGGCACATCGGGGCTCTGCAGCGATGGACTGGCGAGCACGTAGCCACCGAATCCGGCACCGAGCACGGTGCCAGCGGCTGCGGCGAGCTTCCAGTTGATACGAGTGGGCCTCATGTGGATTCCTCCTGGGGGTCGTTCTGGGGGTCGTTCGTCGATGTCATCGTGCACATGGTCGTGTGAGGTGACGATGAGGTCACGCTGAGAGTTCTCTCATCGACAGGTCGGCAGCGAGATGGAGCAGGTCGGTCACGGTGGTTCGCCAGCCGTCGGACTGGATACGGAACGGACCGGTTGCCAGCCCGACGAGCGCGGCGGCGGTGTGGACGTCGAGATCGGCGATGTCGTGGCGTTCCCGACCGGCCGCCCGCAACGATGCGGCGTACCCCGACAGCCGTTCGCTCCGTTCGGGGGTGGTGGCGGCCCGGAAACGGATGCGGGCGATCACGTTGGCGAGGTCGTCGATCGACGCACCGGGTCCGACGTCGTCGACGTCGAGCACTCCGACGATTCGACCGTCGTCGACGATCACCTGCCCTTCGTGCAGGTCGCCGTGGACCGTGCCGTCGGCCGGAGCGATCGGGAACGACTCGAAGCGGTTCGCCAGGTCGCTCAGCAGCGGTGCGACGTCGGGTAGCACGGCCGCGAGCATGTTGGCGTGCAACACCCCGTCGGTGAGGTGCGAGGCCGGACCGGCGCCATCGATGCGGGCGCTCGCCAGCGACTCGCCGAGTCGCACGAACTCGTCGCCGTCCGGCCAGCCGGGCGCATCCGACTTGATCAACTCACGCAGGGTGGGCCCGCGGAACACGTCGAGGCCGATCAGTCCCCGTTCGCCGTCGAACAGGCGGACCGGTGCCGCTGGTACTCCCGAGGAGATCAGCGCCTCGTGGCGGCCGGCCACGGCACCGGCGCGCGCAGGCGGCACCACCTTCAGGTAGGCGACCGGCTCCCCGTTCCGAGCGACCCGCACGACCCGCGGTCGGTCGGCCGGTAGGCGACGATGTCGACGCTCAGGCCGTCGGATTCGAGGCCGAGCACCCGAGCTGCCGATTTCGACGAGACCACGTCTCCCAGCCCGACGAGTACCGGGTCGAACGGCCAGCGCCAGACGCCGACCTCGATCGGGCCCGATGCCGCTTCGGCGGTGATCGACAGGGCGCCGGCGTGGGCGCCGTAGATCGTCGACGACGCCACCAGCGTCTCGCGGACCGCCGGGTCGCCGTGCCACGAGACCTGAGCCGAGTAGCGCACGACCACGTCGGAGCCCGGCCGGTACTGCACCTGCACCGGGCGCACCGATTCGATCACGCCGCCCGTGGCCTCGATCGGCAGCCGCAACACGTCGATCGCACCGACACCGACCAGGTGCTGCACCGCGGGCAACGCTGGGTCGACGAGTCGCATCGACTCATCTTTCCCGGCCCCCGTGAGCGCCAGATGAGCCGCAGATGAGAACTCTCTCATCGAACGAGGCGCGACATCATCCTCGCAAGCGGTAGCCGGCGCCTCGGACGGTCTCGATCCGGTCGCCACCGACCTTGTTGCGCAGATACCGCACGTACACGTCGACGACGTTGGAGTTGGGGTCGAAGTCGTAACCCCAGGCGCCCGACAGCAGCTCCGTGCGCGACAACACCCGATTCGGATTGCGGAGGAACGTCTCCATCAGCGAGAACTCCCGGGACGTGAGCTCGGTCTCGACACCGTCGACGGTCACACATCGCGTCCGCAGGTCGAGTTCGACGTCGCCCGCTGCGAGGACGGTGGCACTCGCGATTCCCGAGTCGTCCCGCAGACGCAACCGTACGCGGGCCAGCAACTCCTCGAACCGGAACGGTTTGGCGACGTGATCGTCAGCTCCCCCTTCGAGCACGCCGACGGTGTCGTCGACGCCCGACCGCGCCGTCAGCACGATGATCGGCAACCGCTCGCCGCGTCCGCGTACCTGCCGCAGCACCTCGTGGCCGTCGGCGCCGGGCAACCCGAGGTCGAGGATCAGGAGGTCGAAGGCATCGTCGCGGGCCAATGCGATCGCGTCCGTGCCCGTACCGACGGCGATCGTCGTGTAGCCGTTCGACTGGAGGCCCTTCTCGAGGAAGCTGACGATGCGGGCTTCGTCTTCGGCGATGAGGATGCGGGTCATGATGGGGTGCGTCCGATGTCGATGGTGAACGTCGTACCGTGATCGGGGGTCGAGTCGACCATCACTCTGCCACCGTGCGCCACCGCGACGGCGTCAACGATCGACAGGCCGAGCCCGATCCCCCCGGCCGTTCGACTCGATGCACTCCGGATGTGGCGTTCGAAGAGATCGTCGACCAGGTCGGGGTCGACCCCGGTGCCGGTGTCTCTGACCCACAGCAGGAGGCGCCCGGCTTCGACCTTGGCCCCGATGCCGATCTCGTCGCCGCGTTCCGTGTGACGGACCGCGTTCTGGGAGAGGTTGAGCATGGCCTGCGTGATGCGCTGACCGTCGATGTGGGCGGTTCCGGCCGGCATCTCGTCGACGACCCAGGCCCGGTCACCCAACCCGTCGACCTTGCTCATCAACGCCTCGACGAAGCGTGGGAGATCGACGTCGCCGGGCTGCAGGAAGTCGGGCCGCTCCGCCTGCGCCAGGACGAGGAGGTCGTCGACGTAGCGGTTCATGCGGCTCAGCTCGTCGGTGAGTACGGCGACGGTCTCCCGGCGTTCGACCGGGTCGTCGCCGAGCACGTCGAGGTGGCCCTGGATGATCGTGATCGGCGTCCGCAGCTCGTGTGCGACGTCGTCGAGGAACCGGCGCTGCGAGACGAAACCCGACTCGAGGCGCGACATCATCGCGTTGAACGTGTCGGACAGTTCGGCGATCTCGCGGTCGACCCGGGTGTCCGTCGGGATGCGCGCCGAGAGGTCCGCGTCGGTGATCGACTGCGCGACCTCGGTGAGTTCGCGAACGGGCCGCACGATCCGCGAAGCGATCGCAGCGGCCACCAGCGCGGTCGCGAGCAGGACGAGCAGGCCGACGAAGGCGACGAGGCGGAACACGTCGGTGAGTTCCGCTCGGCTGGAATCGGTGAACGCGGCTGCGACGAACGTGCCGACGTTGTCGTCGAGGATGACGGGCACCACCAGGACCCGCGCGGTTCCGGCCTCGGTCTCGACGGTCGAGAACGTCGAGTTCGCCACGTCGGCCCAGGCGGCGACGAGCTCGTCGTCGTCGAGCAGTGTGGCGGGCGGGTCGAAGCTGAAGAGGAACCCGTCGCCGTCCACGAGTGTGAAGAACGCATCGTCGTCGGCCGGCAGCACCCGTCGCAGGTGGGTGTCGAACAGCACCTCGGCGTCGACGAAGTCGCGTCCGGTGTCGGGGTTGCCCTCGCGGATCACGACCTCGAGCTGCTCGACCTCCTCCGCCAGCCGCTGATCCACGTCGCTGTCGAATCGGGTGACGAGTGCGCTGCGGACGAGCACGAGCGTGGTGATCAGGGCCAGCGCGCAGCAACGCCACGTACCCGGCGATGATGCGAACGCGGAGTGAGCCGAGACGTGTCCTCCTCCGATCGCTCACCCGGCCAGTCTGCCGGAGACCGGTCGCCATCCGCAGGGATCCACCCTCACCCCGGTCTTCCACCAGACTGGGCCGCATCGACACCGTGCGCATCGACCAGTGGCTCCACGCCGTTCGGCTGACCAAGACGCGGGCCGAAGCGGCCGCAGCGTGCCGCGGCGGTCACGTCGACGTCAACGGCAAGGCGGCCAAGCCTGCGACCGCGGTGCAGGTCGGCGATCGGATCGAGGCGTTCCTCCATCGCCGCCGGCGGATCGTCGTGGTCGAACGCACGATCACCAAGCGTGTCGGTGCGTCGCTCGCGGCCGAGTGCTACGCCGACCACAGCCCGGCGCCGCCCGAACGTTCGGTCGACGATGCCGTCGCCGTCCGGGATCCACGGTTCG
The DNA here is from genome assembly GCA_963827775.1 of uncultured Acidimicrobiaceae bacterium. GTDB lineage: Bacteria > Actinomycetota > Acidimicrobiia > Acidimicrobiales > Ilumatobacteraceae > Ilumatobacter. The sequence goes on from CAWHCI010000006.1 coordinate 337,022, forward strand.
GGTCGCCCGACCAAACGTGAGCGGCGTCAGCTCGACCGGCTGCGCGGCCGCCGGCGCTGACCGAAACCAGATCGTCGTCGGGCCCGATCAACCCCGGCCGAACCAGAACTCGATCTCGGACGTGTCGAAGTCGGCGGCGTGGTCGACGCCTACCGGCAGCCCTCGGCGTGGAGCTGGAACGCGTCGAACGGCCCGTCGAACGCCGGCAGCGAGGTGATCTGCGGTGGGAAGCGCCCGGTCGCCATGGGACATCATCCCAGACGGACGATGTCGACCAACGACGCGACGAGGCGGCCCTCCGCACGTGACGCGTCGAGATCGACGACGCCCAGGAGACGCCATTCGTCGTGGCCTTCGGGGTCGTGCAGCGTCTGTTCGACTCTGCCCGCTGCTCGTCGAACACGAATCGAGATGCGTGGCGGGCATCGCCGTCGATCTCGATCGCGTCGTACTCGTCCCAGTACGGCTCCATCAGCTCGTGAGCGTTCGAGCCCTGCGATCGCCGCCAGCCGGACGTCGCTGTCGGGCCATCTGCTCGACCCAACGGAACGCTGCGTTGCGCACCATCGTGCGGAACGCCCGGGCGTCGGACGTGATCGTGACGGCATCGTCGCTGCGGTCGTCGGCACGTCGGTGGCCGGACCTCGTGGGACCGGCATCGTCGGGGTTCTGGAGCCGTTCCCACTCGTCGAGCAGGCTCGAGTCGACCTGACGGACGAGCGTGCCGAGCCAGTGTGCGATCTCGTCGAGTTCCGATCGTTCATCGCATCGACCGGCACGTTCTGCACGAGCCCTTGAAGACATCGGACAGGTACCGCAGCAGCACACCTTCGCGTCTGCTTCAGTCCGTAGATGATCGATGTACTCGCCGAACGTCATCGATCGTTCGAACAGGTCGCGGACGATCGACTTCGGCTTCACCGTGTCGCCACCGACCCACGGATGATGGCGGTCGGAACTCGTTGAAGTCGGCGTACATCCAGTCCTTCATCGGCCGCGGCGGCTCCACCTTGGCGAGCCGCTCCATCCGCTCCTCGTACTCGACGCCGGACGACTTCATCTCCGCTCATCAGCTCGTCCTTGGCCTTGCGCAGCTGTGCGTTGATCACCACGCCGGGGTTCTCCTGCACCGCTTCGACGATCGTCAGGACGGCGAGCGCCCGCTCGAGTCACCCGGTCGGGCGACGGACCGTGCGCTGGTCGGCGTCGGTCGTCGGCGTCGTGTTCGACGGGCCGACGCTCCTCGTCGTTCGCCCGGTCTCGATTCGGGTTCGTCTCGAACCGGGTTCGTCTTCTTCGTCGAGCGTCGTCCGTCGACGTCGCCGGCACGGTCGAGGTCGATCGAGGACGAGATCGGCGAGACGCGGCGAAGGCTCCATCACCGGACGGCATCGTCGCCGGCGACCGCCTCGCGTGACCGGGGCCGACGTGCTCGCGGCGCGTGACCGCTCGACCGCGACTGTCGAATTGCCGGTCGAGATGTCGAGATGGCGTCGATCGCCCACAGCGACAGCGGCTGGTGCGAGCGCGAACTCGTCCTGCAGGTCGAAGTCGACCCGCACGCGACGCCCGTAGCTCGTCGGGCTCGGATCGGGAAACTCGAGCAGGCCGGCGTCGACGAGCGACCGGTAGATCGAGATCGACCGCCGGATGTGGCTGCCGCTGCCGCTTGCGCGGCTCGTGGTTGTCGATCATCAGCCTGCCGCACGGCGGCACACCCGTCACCCGGTCGGTCGAGCAGGCTCATCACCATCTGGTGGTTGACGTCGAAGCTCGACGTGAGCGGCTCGGGTTCACCGCTCGACCAGTTTCGTCGAACGTGCCCTCGTCCCAGTGGGCGTAGCCCCGCTCGGGCGCCTTCTTCTTGACCAGCTTCTTCTTCTTCTTCGGCGTCGGTCTCGGCGCCTTCTGCTGCCATCGCGCTGGTTCTCGACGACGTGCTCGGGCGCCTGCACCCACACGTCGCCGCGGTCGTCGAAGCCCCGTCGCCCGGCCCGCCCGGCGATCTGCTGGAACTCGCGCACGCGCAAGATCGCGGACTGTCGCTGCCGTCGTACTTGCACAGCTGGGTGAACAGCACCGATCGGATCGGCACGTTGACGCCGACGCCGAGCGTGTCGGTGCCGCAGATGATCTTCAGCAGACCCGCCTGGGCGAGCCGCTCGACGAGCAGCCGGTACTTGGGGAGCAGCCCGGCGTGATGGACCCCGATGCCAGCCGACGAGGAACCGTCGGAACGTCCTTGCCGAACGGCGAGTCGAACCGGAACCCGCCGATCAGATCCTTCACCTGCTGCTTCTCGTCCTTGGTGAGCGGGTCGAGGCTGAGGTAGCCCTGCGCCGCCTCGGTCGCCTCGCGCTGGGTGAAGTGCACGAGGTAGATCGGCGCGCGGTCCGGTCGACAGCAGGTCCTCGATCGAGTGGTGCAAGCGTGGTCGTCCGGTACTCGAAGTCGAGCGGCACCGGGCGCTGCGTCGACTTGACCAGCGCCGTCTCCCGACCGGTGCGCTCGGTCAGCTCGCTGCTCGAAGAACGAGTGTCGCCGAGCGTCGCCGACATCAGGAGGAACTGGCAGTGCGGCAGCTCGAGGAGCGGCAGCTGCCACGCCCAGCCGCGCTGCGGGTCGGCGTAGAAGTGGAACTCGTCGGCGATCACGACGTCGACGTCGGTGTCGGCCCCGTCGCGCAGCGCCCAGTTGGCGAGGATCTCCGCGGTGCAGCAGATGATCGGTGCGTCCGGGTTGATCGCTGCCGTCGCCGGTGATCATGCCGACCAGATCGGAGCCGAACGTCGTCGACAGAGCTCGAAGAACTTCTCGGAGACGAGCGCCTTGATCGGCGCGGTGTAGACGCTGCGCTGTCGCGTGCGAGGCCGACGAAGTGGGCAGCGACGGCGACGAGCGACTTGCCCGAACCGGTCGGTGTGTTGAGGATCACGTTGCTGCCGGCGATCAGCTCGAAGCACGGCCTCCTCCTGCGCCGGGTACATCTCGATGCCCGTCTGCGACCGTGTAGGCCGTGAACCCGTCGAGCAGCGCCTCCTCGTCGGGAGCCGGCGGCAGGTGCCGCAGGATCGGCGGCAGGTCGGTCGCCGTCATCGCCGTGACCTCGTGACGAGTTCGCGGGCCGGACGGTCGGTCGGCGCACCCCTCGTCGACCGACCGTCGAATCGGGTGCTCGAGCTGGTGTTCGTCATGGCTGCGCTGCGCAGTCTGGCATCGAACGCTCGATCCGGCGAGCGTTCGCGTCGGATATCGGTCAGGATTCGACCAGCAGGTTCTCGATCGTGACCTCGATGCGCCGGTTGCGGTCGCGACCCTCTCGCGTGTCGTTCGAGGCGATCGGTTCGGTTTCGCCGCGCCCGATCGCCGTCAGGCGTGCCGGATCGATCCCACGATCGACCCACCAACCCACCACTGCGTCGGCGCGGGCCTGCGACAGTTCCTGGTTGTAGGTCTCGCCACCGAGCGAATCGGTGTGGCCGATGACCACGAACGTCGACGCGGGCCGAATGGTCAGGAGCGCGAGACCCTGGTTGAGCAACGGCTCGAACTCGGGCGAGATCTGCGCCGAGTCGGGAGCGAACAGGACGGTGTCGTCGACGCGGATGTTGCCCAGGCTGGGGTCGGATGCCCGCTCGTCGATGACGTAGTTGTCGATCACGTTGTCGGGGCCGAAGATGCCGACCGCGAGTTCGACGATCTCGGCGCGCGACGCGTCGTCCGGAACGGCGCCCTCGAGCACGATCTGGCCGCCCGACACGACAGCGACCGACTCGGGCACGTCCTCGGTCGGCACGGCTTCGGTCGTGGTCGGAGCCACGCTGGTCGTGGTCGTGGACGTGCTCTCCACCGGCTCGGCGACGGTGGTCGCCGCCGGCTGTGTCGCTGCAGTGGCCACCGTCGTGGTGGCCGCGGCCTCCTCGCCGGTCGACTCGTCGTCCCGACTCAGGACCACGGGCAACGCCGACGCCGCGAAGAGCAGCGCGGCGACGCCGAGGCCGATCAACACCAGGATGAGCGGTTCGTTGCTCCGGCGCGCGGTGCCGGGTTCCGGCTCCCCGCCCTGAGGCCCCGCGTCACGTTCGTCGGTCATTCGCCGTTGCCGCCTTCGTCATCGTGGTCGCTCGCCGGGGTCGGGGCCGCGCCGCGGCCGCTGCGCAGGAACGGTACCAAGATCGAGCGCGAAGGCGACGAGTGCGCTCACCCAGAGCCCGGTCGTCGGCGACGACGACCCGAGCAGGGCCAGCACCATGGACACCACCGTCAGAAGCGACGCACTGGCGACGACCGAGACGAGGGCCCTCGCCTCGAGCGACATCGGTCCCATGGCGAGGCTCGCGGCGAGGCCGGGCGCCACCAGCACGGCCAGCGCCGTCGTCACGCTGCGGAGTGGGCCACCCGCGTCGAGGCCCACCAGGACGAGCGCCGCGACCGTGAACGCCACGATCAGCCGTGGCCCCCACAGACCGAGTCGCTGCTGAGTCGCCGTCGCGAGCGGAGCCGTCATCTCACGAGCCCTCCACCACCACGAACACCGCGCCGTCCCGGTTGCTCGACACCACACGGAACCGTTCCGACGACCGGAGTGCGGCATCGATCCGGTCGAGCAGGCCGACCGGCATCGACGGCACGCTGGCCTGCTCGTTGCGCATCGAACGCGTGATGATGACGTAGCCGGCCGCGTAGCGCTCATCCGTCATCCGGCGGTACAGGGCGTCCTCGGGATCGGCATCGAGCAGCGCGAGGGCATCGTCGGATTCCCGCGACAGCGGCACGAACGTGAAGCGCTCGTAGTTGCGGGCGATTCCCGGATAGTTCCTCGACCCCTCGACGAGGAGCGTGTTCGGCGCCGCCGACTCTGCGACGAACGTGGCGAGGTCGCGTTCCTCCGAGGTGAACTGGTGCGACCGTTCCTCCCCCAGGTACGCGAGCAGGAATGCCGCCAACAGCACGGTCACCGCCACGGCGCGGAGTCCGATCCGCGCCGACGGTGACTGGCGCTCGATCGGGACGGTGAGCGCGATCGCCGAGGCGAGCGCGAGCCACGGCAACGCGAACAGGTACGAGCGGAAGATCATCTCCCCGAAGTCACCGGTCACGAGGAGGACGAGCGGTGAGACGATGAGGGCGAGGAGGACTCGCCGTTCCGGGCGACGCCAGATCGCGACGATGCCGACGATCGCCAGCACCACCACTGCCTGAGTGAGGAATCGGTCGGCGATCACCACGATCGCCTGGCCGGTGCTGACGTCGGCGGTGCCGGTCACGACGTCGGGGCTCTCGGCGGGCAACCCGAGCCGGTCGGCGGGATCGGCGGTGTCGCTCTGCAGGAAGTCGAGGGCCGGGCCGATCAGCCAGACGAGTCCGGCTCCGAGCGCGGCAGCCGACACCCATGCGGATCGGACGAGACGGAAGCCGGACAGGATGCCGAACGTCACGACCACGATGATCGGCGTGAACTGATGGCTGGCGACGATGGCGATCACGATCAGCACGCCGAGGATCGACACGACGATGTTGCCGGCGTCGGTGGGACGGAAGTCGCCGCCGACCAACAGTTCGAATCGTCCGGCTTCGCGACGCTTCATCCGGTCGAACGGCAACACGATCGCGATGAGCGCCAGGTAGAGCACGAAGGCGAACCCCTGTGGCGAGAAGTACTCCTGGCCGACCCAGTTCGCGATCACGAACACCCAGAGCGCCAACGACCGGGTCCTCGGGTCGGCGACGAAGCACCGGAACACGATCGACAGGGCCGACAGCGAAACCAGGCTGAACACGAACGGGGTCCAGATCGCGATCGCGGTCGGGGAGATTCCCGTCACGTCGGAGAGCGTCGCGGTCGCGCTGAACAGACCGGGCCACGCATGGTGGATCTGCTGGAACTCGGCGTCGGAGGCGACGCCGCCGTTGCGCTGGATGAAGTCGACGACACCGATGTGGCGGTAGGACCATGCGTACCTGACCGTGCCGTACAGCAGCGCCGGGGTGGCGTGTGCCATGGCCGACAACAACACGAGGTACCCGCTGACGAGCAGCCGTCGGTCCGCCTGGTACTCGTTGACGAAGAGGAATCCGACCGTGGCGACTGCGAGCGCGATGAAGAAGCTCATCGGCAGCACCGACACGAGACCGAGGTCGGTCATCTCGCCGAGGTCGAACCGGGTGAGGCTCCACGCCCATGCCACGACGGCGACGACGAGCAGGCGACCACCGATCACCGATCGCCACGAGTCGGTGGTCTCGGCGACCGACCCGGGCTCGGATGCGACGGGCATCGTGGTGTCGTCGGCGGCGGTGCCGACAGCCGATCGGTTCACGGCGTCCGCCGCCTCGCGCCCCGAAACCTCGGCGCCGCCGGGTGCGACACGTCGACGAAGACCCGGCCCTCGCCGCACGGATGACCGAGCGCACGCCGCCCGACCGCACACCCGACGTCGTCTCGTTCAGGCATATCGGGGAGATCGTAGGACGCGTCACCGCTCGCGCATGCAACGCACGCCACACGAACGCCTGCCGAGGAGGGCGAACCGATCGCCGGCCCGGGTCGTGGCCCATTGCCCGCCGAATGCATGCCTGCCACGATCGGGACCATGAACGTCGACATCGACCAGCTCATGCAGCACCCCGTGATGACGGCGAGACCGCATCAGACCACCGGGCATGTTCGTGCGCTCATGGCCGAGCACCAGGTCTCGGCGCTTCCTGTGGTCAACAGCGACGGGGAACCCGTGGGCATCGTGACGGCGATCGATCTCCTCGTCGACCGACCGGACGGCGCTTCGATCAGCGGCTTCATGTCATCGCCGGTGTACACGGTGCCGCGTTACGACGGCCCGCACATCGCGGCGAGGGTCATGCGCAACCACCACCTCCACCACGTGGTCGTCACGGAAGACCGGGTCGTCGTCGGCATCGTGAGTGCCTACGACCTCCTGCGCCTCGTGGAAGATCATCGTTTCACCGCCAAACGCGCCCCGACCCCCTCGAGGAAGAAGTCCCGGAAGCACTCGTGACCGTCGTCGCAGGTGCGCCCGCGTCACGATCTACCTTGTCCGGATGACCGACTGGAACGAACTGTCCGCCCGTGCAGGGGTTGCGTGTCACGACCTGGTCGGCTGGATGATGTGGGACCCCCGGGCGATCGCCGGCTTCGAGGCCCTCGGTGTGCCGAACGGCACCGGCTGGGTGGTCGCCTGGAGGCTCGCCTCGCTCGGCGACGTCTCACCGGCCGCCGCCGCGGCGACCACCTACTCCATCAGTCACGGCGATCGTCGACGCGGTGATGAACCTGTACCGGGACGCCACCGACCCCGAATCGATCCTCGCCGTCCGCGACGACGCCGTCGAACCGGGTCTGGCCGAGGTGTCGCCCGAGCTGCCGTCGCGACTCGGCGAACTGGCGACGCCCCTGTGGCGTGGCGTGGATGCGGTGCACCACGGGGCCCGGCCGATGTTCGCCGCCCACCGGGCCGCTCCGCGCCCTGACGACGTCGGCTCCTGCCTGTCCGCGTGGTTGGCGGCGAACTGCCTTCGGGAGTTGCGCGGCGACAACCATTGGGCGCTGTGCGCGGCCGAGGACCTCGACGACGTCGAGGTCGGCCTGCTCCACTCGGCGATGATCGACGTCGAGGAGTACGGCAGTGAGGAGTGGATCGCCCGCAGCCGCGGCGCCGACGACGACGCGGTCGCGGCCGGCTGGGCCCGACTGGAGGCGAAGGGTCTCGCGGACGACGGGTGCGTTGAACGACGACGGCCGCCGGTTCCGACGCGACCTCGAGACCCGGACCGACGCGCTGACGGCCCCGGCGTGGACCGCCGTCGGGCTCGAGGCGACCACGGCGTTCTGCGAGCTCGTCGAACCGCACCACGATGCGTTCGTCACACGGATCGACGCGACGGCCGGCCCCCGCTGGATGCCGGCTGTGCGAGTGACGAACCGACCCACGGCACCGTAGAGAGCGCCGATGGACCGTCGGCTCGGAATGACCGGCACGAATCCGCGGGTTGCCGACACATGGAAAACCCGACCGACCGTCTCCCCCCGACGCCCCGGCGCGACTGGCCGATCCTCGTCGGCGGTCTGCTGGCCCTCGCACTCGTGTCGATCTGGGCGTTCACCGAGAACACCGACCGCCGGCGCGCACAGCAGGGCACACGGGTCGGGCCGACCGACATGTACAACCCGGTCACGGCGGGCGAACGCCTCCCCGACACGTTCCGCCAACTCCTCCCCCGCGACGCGATCCGTCCGGTCTACGACCCGACGTTCGTCGCGGCCGCCGACGCGGGTTGGTCGGGTGACACCGACGTCATCGGTGTCGCCGACGGAGACGAGGCCAAGGCGTACCCCGTCCGCTTCCTGACGGGCCGCGAGATGGTCAACGACGAGATCAACCGGAAACCGATCGTCGTCACGTGGTGACCACTGTGTGCCACGGCGATGGTCCATCGCCGACAGATCGACGGAGATGAGCTGGTGTTCGGCGTGCACGGCGCACTGTTCGGCAATGCGATGACGTGGTGGGACCATGCGACGGGCAGCGTGTGGAGCCAGCCGCTCGGCGAAGCCATCCTGGGCCCGCGCACAGGTGACACGGTCGAGCTGTTGACGTCCGAGTTCACCACGTGGGACGCCTGGCGCGCGGAGCACCCCCACACGCTCGCGCTCGATGCACCGGGAGGGCCCTCGTCGTTCGATCTCAGCGACTTCCTGATCGTCGTCGACTTCGCCGACGAGGCCCGCGGCTACACGGTTCGCGACCTGCGGGAGGTGGGCGTCGTCAACGACGTCGTGGCCGGTGTCGAGATCGCCGTCGTGATCGACCCGACCGAACCCGATCGCTGGAAGGTCCTCTCGCGTCGCGTGGGCGACACCCTCGTCGAACTGTCGGTCGACGGTGACGTGCTCCGAGACGATGCGACCGGCACGACGTTCGATCCCTTCCGCGGGTTCGGGCGGGACGGCGAACTCGACGGTGAGATCCTCGACCAGCTCCCGGGCTTCACGTCGTTCCCCGGAGACTTCGGCACGTTCTGGCCCGACGGCACGGTGTGGCAACCCTGAGTGCCGCACCGCGAGTGCTCGGGCTCCACCGCGGCCGGTGGTCACACGTCGGGTCCGGGACGCTGACCACCGCGACCGCCTGGGTGCTCGTTGCCTCGGTCCTCTTGGCCCTCAATCGCTTCGGAGGTCTGGCAACCAGCGAACCGCGGTCGTTCGTTCGCCTCGCCCTGGTCGGGGTGTGGGGATGGCTGGGCATCTCGCTCGTCGCATGGGTCGTCGTGTCGTTCCCGGTCGGGCGGAGCCGGGCGCACCCGACCCCACGTTCGGTGCTCGCCGTGGTCGGGGCGGCACATGTGCCGATGGTCTGGCTGGCGGCGACGCTCTTCCTGGCCGCGGGCGCGCTGCAGCTGCTCTGGCCCGGCTTCGTGATGGCGGTATTCGTGCTCGCGATCTGGTTTCCCGCGTCGCTGTTCAGAGGGCTCCAGCTCGGCTGTGGTGTCAGCGTGGGCCGGGCACTCGTGGCGACCGTCGTGTCGTACGCAGCGTGGTCAGTGGTGATCGGACGGGAGTTGCAGGCGCAACTCGGTCATCTCGTGTGAGCGCGCCGCCCTGGCCGCTCGAAGGCGATCGCGCTACGTTGCGTGTCGGGCGGCTACTGCCGGAGGAGACACCATGTCGAAGAAGTCGTTGATCCTGCTCCTGCTGCTGATCGTGGTGATCGCAGCGGTCTCGAAGAAGTCCCGTTCCCGACAGAGCTCGGAATGGCACGGGCTGACCGAGAGCGAGGCCAGGTCGAAGCTCGACGCCAAGCTCCCGGGCAAGATCCCGGCCGAGAAGCGGAGCGCCATCTCCGACAAGGTGGTCGGCAAGATGCGCGAACGAGGCGTCATCGTGGACGACGCCGGAGAGGCGTCCGATCAGACCGACCCGGTCGCCGACGACGCCACGGCGAGCTGACCCGACCGGCGCGGCCGACACCCCACGTCCCGGCGGCCCACGTTCCGGTGGCTCGGATCGCCCGAGGGCGCCGACACGCGTCTTGACTTCATATTCGTACGAATCTATTCTCGCGGGCGTGGGCCGGCCCGATACGAGCTTTCTGAGCAGCTACCTCCCGTACCTGCTGCGTCAGGCCGACCAGACGCTGTCCGCCCCGTTCTACGCACGGCTCACACGTCACGGCATCGCCCGGTCGGAATGGCGGGTGCTCGCCGTGCTGCGTGAGTTCGGCGAGCTGTGTGTCGCCGACCTCGCGGCGGCCGCACTGAGCCCACAACCCACCGTGACGCACGCACTGCGCCGGCTCGAACAACGCGAGCTGGTCGTCCGCACGCCCGGGACCGACGACAAGCGGCAGCGGTTCGTCTCGATCACACCGTCCGGATCGCGGCTGACCGCGGCCCTGATCGCCGAAGCCCGCGAGCTCGAAGCGGACGCCCTCGCGGATGCCGGCGACCTGTCCGAGCTCGTCGCCCAGCTCCAGGCGCTGTCCGAGACGGCAGAGGCGGGGGTCCGGCGGCACGCCGAGAAGACCGCTCGTGCGGGATGACACGACCATCGACGAGAAGGCAGCCATGACCCAGTACGACCCGAGCCCCGCCGACCGCCGGCCGTTCAGCCTGTCGGAGTGGATCGACGACCACCGAGACGGAGCTGACGCCGCCGGTGGCGAACAGCCAGATCTGGCGGGAGGCCGACATGATCGTGATGATCGTGGGCGGTGGGAACGAGCGCAACGACTTCCACGACGATCCGCGGGAGGAGTTCTTCTTCCAGATCAAGGGCGACATGAACCTGGTGATCTGGCCCGAGGAGGGCACCGAGCCGTTCGACATGCCGATCCGCGAGGGCGACGTGTATCTGCTGCCACCGCACGTGCGCCACTCCCCGCAGCGGCCCGATCCCGACTCGATCGGGCTCGTCGTCGAATACCAGCGCAGCACCGGTGAGCTCGACGCATTCGAGTGGGTCTGTCCCGAGTGCGCCCACCTCGTACACCGGGTCGAGGTCCAGGTGCAGGCGATCGACCAGGATCTCCCTCCGCTGTTCGCGGCGTTCGAGTCCGATCACGTCGCACGCACCTGCCCCGACTGCGGCACGCTGCATCCCGGCAAGGACGGTCGATTGTGACCGCATCGACCCTGCCGAGTGCCGCCGAACTCGACGCCGCCGACCCGCTCGCCCGGTTCCGGCGACGAGTTCGAGCTCCCCGACGGCATCTACCTCGTCGGCAATTCGCTCGGCGCCATGCCGAAGGCGGCACGCGACTACGTCGACGCCGAGCTCGACCGATGGGGCTCGCTCGGCGTGGAGGGCCACTTCACCGGCGACCTCGCGTGGAAGGACTACCACGAGCTGCTCACCGATCAGTTCGCCGCGATCGTCGGGGCCCGACACGACGAGGTCGTGGCGATGAACGCGCTCACCGTCAACCTCCATCTGCTGATGGTCAGCTTCTACCGCCCCTCACCCGAGCGCCACAAGATCCTGCATCGAGCGCCACGCGTTCCCGTCCGATCACTTCGCGGTCGAGTCACAGATCCGCCAGCGTGGGTTCGACCCCGCCGAGTCGCTCGATCGTCGTGGGCCCACGCGACGGCGAGGAGACGCTGCGCCCCGGCGACATCCTGGCCACGATCGCCGAACACGGCGACCAACTCGCTCTCGTCCTGCTGCCCGGCGTGCAGTACTACACGGGTCAGGTGCTGCCCATGGCCGACATCATCGCGGCCGGTCACGCCGTCGGCGCTCGGGTCGGGTTCGACCTGGCCCACGCGGTCGGCAACGTCGAGCTCGACCTGCACGACTGGGACGTCGACTTCGCGGCGTGGTGCACGTACAAGTACCTCAACAGCGGTCCGGGCGGAGTCGCCGGTGCGTTCGTGCACGATCGCCACGTCGCCGACCGGACCTGCCGAAGTTCCTGGGGTGGTGGGGGACCGAACCGACGACCCGCTTCGAGATGGCGACCGTGTTCGAGGCGATTCCCACGGTCGAGTCGTGGCAGATCAGCAACGCCCCGATCCTGTCGATGGCGGCACTGCGGGCCTCGCTCGACGTCATCGACGACGCCGGCGGCGATCGGCGCCATGCGGCAGAAGTCGGAGCACCAGATCGCGTACATCGACCATCGGCTCGACGAGACGCTCGGCGATCGCGTCGAGAACGTCACTCCGCGGACGCTGACGAGCGCGGGCTGCCAGTTCGCGCTGCGGGTCGTCAGCCGGGTATCGACGGCCCGACGGTCTTCGAGCGAGCTCGAGCGGCTGTGTCGCTCTGCGACTGGCGCGAACCCGACGTCATCCGGGTCGCGCCGGTGCCGCTGTACAACTCCTTCGCCGACATCGATCGATTCGTCGACGATCCTCGACGGGCTGCTCCGATGACCGCCTCGGCGAGAACGGGCCGATCGTCGTCGTCGGTGCCGGCCCCTGCCGGCGCCCTCCTGTCGATCTACCTGGCCGAGCAGGGACACGAGGTGATGGTGTACGAGAGTCGGCCCGATCTTCGTCGGGTCGACATCGGCGGCGGCCGTTCGATCAACCTGGCCCTGGCCACGCGAGGCATCGTGCCGCTGGTCGACGTCGGCGTGATCGAGCAGGTCGATGCCATCACCATCCCCATGAAGGGCCGCATGGTCCATGCCGACGGGATCCGACGGCCCGATCCTTCAGGCCTACGGCAGTCAAGCCGCACGAGGTCATCCACTCGATCTCGCGCGGCGATCTGAACGCGATCCTGCTCGACCGGGCCGAGGCGACGGGCCGGGTCCGCATCGAGTTCGAGCAACGGTGCTCGACTCGGTCGACTTCGACTCGCTCGATGCTCGCCCTCACCGGTTCGACGATCGAGCCACGACCGCCCCTTCGGTGTGCGTCTTCGGCGCCGACGGAGCCGGTTCGCAGGTCCGCGAGTCGATGTCGGCGGTGAGCGGGCGAGCACGTCCGACATCGACTGGCTCGACCACGGCTACAAGGAGCTCACCCTGCCGCCCGGCGACGACGGCGGCCATCCGCCTCGACCCGAACGCGCTCCACATCTGGCCGCGGGGCGAGTTCATGCTGATCGCGTTGGCCAACCCCGACCGGCGACTTCACCGTCACGCTCTTCGCCCCGAACAGGGACCCGAGACGTTCGCGGCGCTCGACGACACCCGAACAGGTCGAGCAGTTCTTCGCAGGCGAGTTCCCCGACTTCGCCGCGCTGGTGCCCGATCTGGTCGACGCAGTTCCTCGACAATCCCACCGGTCGCGCTCGCCACCCTGCGGGCCATCGGATGGAGCCACGGCGATCAGGCGGTGGTCGTCGGCGACGCGGCCCACGCCATCGTGCCGTTCCACGGCCAGGGCATGAACGCCGGCGATGGAGTCGGCCCGGGCCCTCGACCGGCACCTCTGCCGACCGGCCGGACGACCTCGCCGGCGGCGTTCCGGCGCTTCGAGGCCGACCGCAAACCCGACGCCGATGCCATCGCCGACATGGCCCTCGACAACTACGTCGAGATGCGCGCCGGCGTCGTCGACCCCGACTACCTCGCCGAAGCGAGACGCTGGCGCTCGAGCTCGAGCGGCGCCATCCCGAGCACCTCAGCCCTCGGTACAACATGGTGATGTTCTCGACGATGCCCTACGCCGAGGCCCGAGACCGGGCGCGCCGCCAGGCAGGCCGAGATCATCGCCGCCGCCATCGCCGACCCGCTCGATCGACGTCGATGCCCTCGTCGCCGCACTCCCGATCCGCTGCCCGAACTCGACCCACTCGCCGACCCGACGCCCTCTCGGTCTCATGAGCCTGCCCTTCGAGACCGACCGACGACTTCACCTACGGCAGCTACCTCAAGATCGCCGAGCTGCTCTCGCTCCAGCAGTGCGGTCGGTCGACGCCGAGACCGGGCGAGCCCGAGCACGACGAGACGCTGTTCATCATCATCCACCAGGTCTACGAGCTGTGGTTCAAGCAGATGCTGCACGAGCTCGACTCATCGTGGCGCTGCTCGGACGACCACGACGTCATCGGGGCACGCCACCACCTGAAGCGGGTGCTGAAGATCATGAAGACGCTGGTCGGACAGCTCGACGTGCTCGAGACCATGACGCCCGCCGAGTTCGCCGAGCTTCCGGTCGTTCCTCGCCAACGCGAGCGGGTTCCAGTCGGCGCAGTTCCGCGAGCTCGAGTTCCTGCTCGGCATCAAGGACCGGGTGCAGCTCGACTGGTTCGAGGGCGACCGAAGGCGCACCGGCTCGACCGCTCGATACGAGGCCCCGACGATCTGGGACGCCTTCGTGCACGTGCTGCACCGCGACGGCTACGACGTTCCCGCCGAGGTGCTCGATCGCGACGTCCGCGAACCGATCGACCGCGAACGCCGCGCTGCAGGCCGCTGATCGTCGAGCGGTACGCGCGACCCGAGTATCGCCGGCCTGTGCGAGACGCTCACCGACCTCGACGAGGGCCTCCAGGAGTGGCGCTACCGCCACGTGATGATGGTGCAGCGCACGATCGGTACCAAGACCCGGCACCGGTGGCTCCGACGGCGCCGCCTACCTGGCCACCACCCTCTTCCGACCCGGCGTTCCCCGACCTGTGGGCGATCCGCACGGCGTTCTGACCCATGGCCGACGACCGACACGTGCACGCAACCAGAAGCAGCCATCCGAGCATGAACCATCCGAGCATGAACCATCCGAGCTGAACCATCGAGCCCATGACGTATCCGGAGTTGCAGCTCTACATCGACGGTTCGTGGAGGACGACCGGCGCCGACCTCCCGGTCCACGACCCGGCGACCGAAGACGTGATCGGCCGCCTCCCCGTCGCCGGACCCGCCGACCTCGACGACGCCCTCGCCGCCGCCGCGCGCGGATTCGAGGCGTGGCGCCAGGTCGCGCCGAAGGACCGGGCCGACCTGATCCGTGAAGCGTCGCGCCTCATGCGCGAACGGCAGGACGAGATCGCGCACTCGATCACGCTCGAACACGGTAAACCGATCGAACAGGCGCGGCTCGAGGTGATCCGTGGGTGCGAGTTCTTCGAGTGGGACGCCGGCGAGGCGGTGCGCACGTACGGCCGCGTGATCCCGAGCGCACCCGGCGTGAAGTACATCGTGCATCATCACCCGATCG
The DNA here is from genome assembly GCA_963827775.1 of uncultured Acidimicrobiaceae bacterium. Taxonomy (GTDB): domain Bacteria; phylum Actinomycetota; class Acidimicrobiia; order Acidimicrobiales; family Ilumatobacteraceae; genus Ilumatobacter. Next base: position 352,151 of record CAWHCI010000006.1, read on the forward strand.
GCCCGGTCGCCGCGTTCTCGCCGTGGAACTTCCCGATGAGCCAGCCGGCACGCAAGATCGCCGGGGCGCTGGCGTCGGGCTGTTCGATCATGCTGAAGGCCGCCGAGGAGACACCGGCCGGGGCGCATCCACATCGCCCGCGCCTTCCATGACGTCGGCCTGCCGCCGGGCGTGCTCAACCTCGTCTTCGGCGTGCCCGCCGACATCTCCGGACACCTGATCCCGAGCGACATCGTCAAGCTGGTGGCGTTCACGGGATCGACGGCCGTCGGTCGCCATCTCACCGGGTTGGCGTCCGACCACATGACACCGGTGCTCATGGAGCTCGGCGGCCACGCCCCGGTCATCGTCTGCGAGGACACCGACGTCGACGCCGCCGCCGCGAGCTCCGCGGTGCGCACGATGCGCAACGCCGGCCAGGTCTGCACGTCGCCGACCCGGTTCTTCGTGCACGAGCAGCATCTTCGACCGGTTCCTCGACGTGTTCACGACGCGCGCGCCGAGGCGACGGTCGTCGGCAACGGCATGGAACCCGGCGTCGAGATGGGACCGCTCGCCAACGATCGTCGCGTCGCCGCGCTCGACCGAGCTGGTCGCCGACGCCCGCGACGCCGGCGCCGACGTGCATGACCGGCGGCAGCCGGATCGGATACGACCGGCTACTTCTTCGAGCCGACGGTGCTCGCCAACGTGCCCGACCGACGCGCGGGTGATGCAGGAGGAACCGTTCGGCCCGCTCGCGATCGTCAACCCGGTCGACTCGCTCGACGACCGCGATCGAGCAGGCCAACTCGGTGCCGTACGGGCTGGCCGCCTACGGATTCACCAATCGCGCCGACTACGTCGACCGGATGGTCGACGGCGTCGAGGCGGGCAACCTGTCGATCAACACGCTCGAGGCGTCGCTGCCCGAGACACCGTTCGGTGGCGTGAAGTCGAGCGGCTACGGGCGCGAGGGTGGCTCCGAGGGCCTCCACCACTACATGGTCGTCAAGAACGTGTCCCACAGCATCTCCATCGTCTGAATCGAGGCACAGCGAACCATGGAGTACATCACGACAGCGAGCGATGCCAAGGCCCACGCCAAGGCACACATGACCGGCATCTGGGCGGCGGCGCTCATGCCGTTCACCGACGATCTCCGCATCGACGAGGACGGGTTCCGGGAGAACATCCGCCACTGGACCCGGGATCTGGGCATCGAGGGGCTGTTCATCTCGGGCAAGCAGGGCGAGTTCTTCTCGATGACGGTCGACGAACGCAAACGCACGCTTCGAGCTCGCCGTCGAGGCGACCGGCGACGACGGCCAGACGATCATGTCGTGCTCCGACCAGAACATGGACGTCGTCGCTCGACCTCGCCCGCCACGCCGAGCAGGTCGGCGCCGACTACATCGTCGTGCACGCCCCGGCCCTGCCACTTCAGCACGGCGCAGGACGAGACCCTCGTGCGGCTACTACCGCACGATCTCCGAGCAGCGTCGACATCGGCATCGCACTCTGGAGCCACCCCGACAGCGGCTACCTCATGTCGCCACGAGCTCTGCAACCGTCTCGCCGATCTCGACAACGTCGTGGCCATCAAGTACAGCGTGCCGCGGCCGATGTACGCCGAACTCACCGAGCTCGCCGTCCGACCGCATCCAGGTCAGCACCGCGTCCGAGGACGAGTGGCTCGACAACATCATCGAGCTCGACTGGACGCTGTACCTGTGCTCGTCGCCGCCGTTCCTGCTGCAGACGGCGACGGATCGACGGATGCACGACTACACCCAGGCGGCGTTCGCCGGGCGACGCGACGAGGCCCGCGAGATCAGCCGGAGCCTCGATCCGGTCCGCGCCGCGCTCCGCGACACCCGACCCGCCGGAGAAGCCGCACGCCCATCAGAAGTACTGGCAGGAGCTGCTCGGCCAGGTCGGCGGTCGGGTCCGCGCCCCGCTGCTCGAACTGACCGACGACGAGAAGGCCGCGACGCGCGAGGCGTTCGAACGTGTGCGGCCTCGACGTGTCAGCCGGTCCGCCGTGACGACCGGCGAATCCGCTCCGTCTCGTCTTCATCGGCTGGGGTGCGATCGCGCGCACCGCTGCCGAGGCTGCTGAGCACGCCCCGGTCGACATCGTGGCGGTCGCCGTCAGCGATGGAGCCGTGCCACGACCCGAGCTCCCCGCCGCGGCGCGTGTGATCACCGATCCGGCCGAGCTCGCGGCGACCATGCCGGACGTCGTGGCCGAAGCGGCGGGCCGCGAGAGCGTCGAACCGTGGGGACGCGCCGCGCTCGGAGTCGGGCGTCGACTTCATCGTCTCGTCGGCATCGGCATTCGCCGACGCACAGGTGCTCGACTCGCTCCGCTCCGTGGCGAGCCGCACCGGAGCCCAGATCCACGTGCAACCCGGCGCACTCGGCGGTGTCGACGCGTCTGTCGGCAGCACGAGCCATGGGCATCGATGCCGTCGAACACCGGATCGTCAAGCCGCCCGCCGCATGGCGGGGATCACCCGCCGAGTCGCTGTGTGCGCTCGACTCGCTCGACGCAACCGGAGGAGTTCTTCAGGGCCACGGCGGCCGAAGCCGCCTCACGCTTCCCGAAGAACGCGAACGTGGCGATGACGGTCTGCGCTCGCCGGTGTCGGGCCGGACCGCACCGAGATCACGCTGGTCGCCGACCCTGACGCCACGACGAACCGTCACGAGATCAGCGCGCACGGTGCATTCGGCCGGCTCGACGTCACGATCGCCAACATGCCGCTCCCGGCGAACCCCAAGACCTCCGCGATGGCCGCGTTGAACCTCGCCCGGGCGATCGAGCACCGCGTGGCCACCGTCGTCATCTGACCGTGTCATCTGACCGCGTCATCTGACCGCGTCGACGACCGGGGCCGACCGTCGACCAAGCAGAACCGCCGCTACTTCGGGACGACCTCCACCGGAAGGTGCGTGTAGCCGTTCACGAACGACGAGAACGTGCGGGTCGGTTCACCCTGTACCTCGATGCGTTCGAAGCGCTGCAGGATCTCCTCCCACAGGATGCGCAACTGGAGCTCGGCGAGTCGGCTGCCCATGCACCGGTGGATACCGAACCCGAACGAGAGGTGGTGGTCGGCGTTCGGCCGCCCGATGTCGATCGCGTCGCCGTCGTCGAACACGTCCTCGTCACGGTTCGCCGAGACGTACCACAGGAGCACCTGGTCGTTCTCCCGGATCTGCTTGCCGCCGATCTCGACGTCGTCGGTCGCGGTGCGGCGCATGTACGACAGGGGCGTCTGCCACCGGATGATCTCCGACACCATGTTGGGGATCAGGCTCGGGTCGGCGATCAGCTCGTCGTATTGGTCGGGGAACTCGTTCAGCCCGTAGACGCTGCCCGACATCGTGTTGCGCGTGGTGTCGTTGCCACCGACGATCAGCAGCAACAGGTTGCCCAGGTGTGCTGCAGCGGGCATGTCCTTCGTGGCCTCACCGTGCACGAGCATCGACACCAGATCGTGACCGGGGTGCTCCTTGCGCTCCTCCCACAGCCGCGAGAAGTAGTCGACGCACTCCCTGAACTCGTCACGCTTCTGCGCCTGTGTCTCGACGAGACCACCGGGCTCGGGGATCGCGAACACGACGTCGGACCAACGGGTCAGCTTGCGACGATCCTCGAACGGGAAGTCGAACAGCGTCGCCAGCATCATCGTGGTCAGCTCGATCGACACCGCGTCCACCCAGTCGAACGTCTCGCCGACGGGCAGCGCCTCGAGCACGGCGACCGTGCGCTCCCGAATCAGGGGCTCCAGGTTCTGCAGGTTCGCCGGTTGGACCGACGGAGTCACGGCCCGGCGCTGCTCGCGGTGTTGGGGCGGATCCATCGCGATGAACGACATCAGCCGGGAGACACCGCCGTCGTGCGCCGGATCCAGACGTTGGCCGAGCGTGATCCCCGACGCCGACGAGAACGACGTCCAGTCCATCTCGACCGCTTTCACGTCGTCGTACCTGGTGACCGACCAGTAGCGACCCGCAGTGGCGATCTCGTTCATGTGCACGGGGTCTTCATGGCGCAGGCGAGCGAAGTGGTCGTGCCATCGGTGGTCGCGGAACAGGTGCGCGTTCAGCGGATTGATCTGGTCGACCGTGAGCTGGTCGGCGGGGGCGACGTCGGCGCCGAGTTCGGCCATCTCCTGCTCGGGGCTCACGAACTCCCGGTCGGGCCGGCCGGTCGTCCGGGCGGTGGTGTCGCTCACGTCGGGCTCCTCGCGTCGTGCTGTTCCGATCATCGCACACGCCCGTCGGCGTGTGGCGGACGGGATCGCCGTCGCGGGGTCGTCAGGGTGGGCTGCAACCAGCGATCAGCACGGCACCCGGCACGACGTCGAGTCTGATCGGCAGCGGTCCGAGCACTTCGCCGTCGGCCCAGACATCGATGTCCGAGGGCCCATCGATGGTGGCCCACGATCCGGCGGCCGTGCTCACCTCGGGTCGGTCGACGTGACGCCCCCGGAACACGGTCGGGAACACGCGAACGAACGTGCGGCGCGGCACGTCACCGATGCTGACCGCCTGCAGCTGCCCGTCGCCGGGGCGAGCGTCCGGGCAGATGCGCATCCCACCACCGAAGAAGGCGGTGTTGCCGATCGCGAGCAGCGTGGTGGCGCCACCGAACGGCCGACCGCCCACGTCGACGGTCACCGGGAGCGTTCGCAGCCGCGGAAGCTGCAGCATCGTCGCGACGGTGTAACGAGACGGCCCCCGAGGCCAGGAGAGCGCATTGGCGCGGGCGGTGACGTCCCCGCTGAATCCCAAGGTGGCCACGGATGCCACCCACCCGTGATCGGTGCGAATCGCGTCGACCGGCACGCCGTCGGCCAGCCCCCGTTCCACCTGCTCGGCGACGGTTCCACCGACCAGCCCGAGCGCGCGGGCGAAGTCGTTGCCGGTGCCCAGGGGCACCACGCCGAGCACCGTCTCCGACTCGGCGACGGCGTTGACGGCGATGTGCACCACGCCGTCGCCGCCGACCGCGATCAGCCGTGAGGCACCATCGTCGACGACTCGAACGGCCGCGGCACGCGCGTCGGCCACGGTGGTCGCTTCGATCACTGCGGCCTCGACGCCACGCCGCGACAACTCCTGGACGACCTCGTCGAGTTGCGCCTGCCCGCCGCGAGCGGCCGGGTTGCCGAGCACGTGCACTGGACCCATCGTCGGAACGGTACGCGGCGACGACCCGCAGCGGGTTCATCGCACCGACCCGGCAGGTCGTGTGCGCGTCGACGAACGGCGCTCCGGCGAACCAACTCGGGATCAGGACGAGCCGACGTGCGTCACATCACCGACGGGTGATCGTCACCGGCAGGTGGGTGTAGCCGTGCACGAACGACGAGAACGTGCGTGTCGGCTCGCCGACGACCTCGATCCGTTCGAAACGATCCAGGATCTCCTCCCACAGGATCCGCAGCTGCATCTCGGCCAGCCGGCTGCCCATGCACCGGTGGATGCCGAAGCCGAACGAGAGGTGCTGGTCGGCGTTGTCGCCGCTCGATGTCGACCACGTTCGCGTTGTCGAAGACGTCCTCGTCGCGGTTCGCCGAGAGGTACCACATGAGCAGCTGGTCGTCCTTCAGGATCTGCTTGCCGCCGACCTCGCAGTCGCGGGTGGCGGTGCGGCGCATGTACGACAACGGCGTCTGCCAGCGGATGATCTCCTGCACCATGTTGCGCATCAGGCCGGGATCGGCGATCAGCTTGTCGTACTGCTCGGGGAACGTGTTGAGCCCGTAGACGCTGCCCGACATCGTGTTGCGGGTCGTGTCGTTGCCGCCGACGATCAGCAGCAGGAGGTTGCCGAGGTGCTGCATCGCCGACATGTCCTTGGTGGCTTCACCGTGCACGAGCATCGACACCAGGTCGTGGCCCGGGTTCTCACGACGCTCCTCCCAGAGGCGCGAGAAGTACTGGACGCACTCCAAGAGCTCGTCCCGCCGCTGCTCGTGCGATTCGACGACGCCGCCCGGCTCGGGGATCGCGAACACGATGTCGGACCAGCGGGTCAGCTTGCGACGGTCGTCGAACGGGAAGTCGAAGAGGGTGGCGAGCAGTCGGGTGGTCAGCTCGACCGACACCGTGTCGACCCAGTCGAACGTCTCGCCCTCCGGCAGCGACTCGAGCACCTCGACGGTTCGCTCACGAATGAGCGGTTCGACGTTCTGGAGGTTCTTCGGCTGCACCGAAGGCGTCACGGTCCGTCGCTGCTCACGGTGCTCGGGCGGGTCCATCGCGATGAACGTCATGATGCGCTCGTCGTCGGGCGGCAACTGATCGACCGGAATTCCCAGCGTGATGCCGCTGGCCGACGAGAATGTCTCCCAATCGCACTCGACGGTCTTGATGTCGTCGTACTTGGTGACCGACCAGTACCGACCGGCGGTCTCGATCTCGTTGAAGTGGACCGGGTCCTCGCGACGGAGTCGTTCGAAGTGGCTCTGCCACCGGTTTTCCTCGAACAGGTGGGCATTGAGCGGGTTGATCTCCTCGATCGAGAGCTCACTGGCATCGGGGACGCCCGCGCCGATCTCGGCCATCTCCTGCTCGGGGGTCTTGAAGCCGGGGGGCGGGACGGGGATGTCGCTGGCCCGGGTGGTCTTCGCGGTGTCGGTCATGTTCGTTGCTCCTGGTCGAGGTCGGTTCGGTCGGTGGTCGGTGAGCTGGTGTCGGCCGGGGTGACTGCGCCGGCCAGTCGGAGCGGGTCGAGTTCGAGGAGGAGGTCGACGACCTCGTCACGACCCGCGCGCGTCGGATCGTCGGCCCACCATGCGATGACGCGGACGAGCACTGCGGCGCGCGCCTGCGCGGCGGCGCCGGCGTGCAGCGTGACCCCGCGCTCGCGGAACCGCCGCTCGTACGTCGGTTCGAGCCGGCTCGCGATCTGGTCCTGGATGCGCTCCGCGTAGCCCGAGTTCTCGCCACGGTCGAACACCGCTCGGACGAGATCGCGGCGACGTTCGACCACCGCGACCATACCGTCGATCTCGGTACGACGGTCGCTCTCGGTCCGTGGTGCGAGGTGGTCGGGGTGGAACTGGGCGCGGATCTCGTCGAGGGCCTCGTCGACGAGCACGTCGAAGAGTGCGTGCTTGTCGTCGAAGTGCAGGTAGAAGGTGCCGGTCGCCACGCCGGCCCGGCGGGCGATCGCCGTGCTCGTCACCTCGGCCGGGCTGCGCTCGGCGAAGAGCTCCGTGCCGGCGTCGAGCAGCTTGCGATGCGTCGCCTGCCGCCGTGCCGTGTGCCCACTGACGGGCCGTTCCGGAGAGGTGAGCGTTTGTGACATGAACTTCAGTTCATGTTTCCACGCGCCGGACGACCCCGCAAGCTCCGGCACGACCGAGAACACCGCGACGTTCGCATCGACGTGACGCCCGGCCGATCACAGCTCCGCTCTCCCGCTCGGAATTCGGTCCGTGCCCTCGTCGTCGGGCTCTACGGTCTGGACACCTCGACCCCGCCATGGAGGCACGCATGCGACCATCACTGATCCCCGTGCTCACTGCAGCGCTCCTGCTCTCGGCGTGCGGCGGCAGCGACGAGTCGGGAGAAGCGCCGTCCGAGTCGGTTGCCGCCGACGAGTCGGCCGGCGACTCCGCTCGGACCGACGGTGCCGACGGCGCGGTCGACACCGACCCGTTTCCGGCCATCTCGGCATTGGCCAATCTTCCCCACGGCGTCGGACCGGTCGGAGTGGAGGGCGAGTGCTCGTCCGTGGCCGGCTCGTATCGCTTCTCGTCCACGGGCGACGATCGCTTCGACATCGTGATCCTGGACGGGTCGCCGCCGACGGCCGAGTCGGCACAGGCCGTGCTCGGTTCGAGCGTGTACACCTTCGTGTCGATCGACACCGTCGAGGCGGACGCCGACAGGTACTACATCTCCGGCACGGGCTCCGAGGTCGGCCGCGAGGACGAGGCCGGGCCGATGACCTTCACGATCCTCTGTCGGAGTTGAGTCGGCCTCGGAGACTGGGGCGGGCAACGACCGGCACCAGCTGCGCGGTGCACCGGGTGCCGCCGGTCGCCTACGGGCGCCGGCCCATGAGGTCGAGGTACCTCGTCTGGAGCGGTGCGTCGTCGCCCAGGGCCCCTGACGCACCTTCACCGAACATCCCGGTCGCGGCGATCATGTCGCGTTGGGGCTGTGCGTCGTCCCACAGGAACTGCACGAGTTCCACGTCGAGTGTCTCGTCGGCACCGATCGCTCGGGCGAGGTCCCACGCATGGCATGCGCCGTCCGCGACCCGAAAGCCACAGAACATCTGGCGCGGAAAGTCCCCGGCCGGATGCTCGACCATTCCGTCCAGCCCGCCGGAACCGGAGAATCCAGCGACCATCTGATCGGCCAGCTCGACGAAATCGGCGACCGGGTCGGTCGCGCCCGCCATCAGGTCGTCATCGAGGTGAGAGATCACCTCGGTGCGCGGCATGCCGGAGAGAACGTGGACCGACATGCGGGTTCCGAGCAGCACGTGATTGACCAGTGCGCGAACGTCCCAGTCGGGACAGGGCGTGGGAAGCTGCCACTGGTCGGAGGTGATCTGACGAAGCCTCGACTCGAACTCGGCGTTCGCCGACGTCAACGCTGCAACCGGTTCCACTCCGGCAGCCTTCAGCAGTGGGGGGCAGTCGTCAAGAACGAACCGGTCAGAACTTGCCGTTGTCGTTGTTCCACTCCGAGCGTGGCGGGATCGCCTCGAACGAGTCCCAGTGCTCCACGATCTGGCCGTCGGCGAGCCGAACGAGGTCGTAGAGGGCCGAGTGAGCCCCGTCGACGGTGCCTTCGGCGGCACAGAGCACGAAGTTGCCTTCGGCGAGCACCCGATGCACGCGCCGGTAGCCGATCGTCGGTTCACCGGTGGACGTCACCTCCGACAGCGCTGAACGCAGAGCCGCCAGGCCGTCGGACCGGCCGGGGTCGTGTTCGATGACGTCGGCGCTGACGTAGTGTCCGAGCCGGTCGAGCGAGCGGTCGACGAGCACCTCGTCGGCGAACGACCGCACGAGTGAGCGGTTGGCTTCGGTGAGGTCGAGATCGGTGATCTCGGTGGACCCGTCGAGCATCGTGTGCCCCGAGGGATTCGGTTCGTCGTGCAGGTGCTGGAGGTTGTCCCAGTGTTCGACCGCGAACCCGTCCTCGAACCGGAACACCTCGAACCCGGCCACGATGTCCGCGAAGTCGTACTCGACGTGGCCGAAGACGTAGTCGCCGTCTTCGAAGATCCGATGGACGACGACCCGGGGCGAGGTCAGCGAGAGCCGCTTGAACAACTCCGCGAGGCCCTCACTGCCCTCGCGGGTCATCGGGTTGTGCTGAACGTACTTCGCCTCGTTCACGACCACGACCGACTCGGGGTCGCCCGACTCGATCCCTTTCAGCAGCTTCCGGATCCCGTCCCGTCTGGTCGAGTGCATCGTCACCGAGCCTTCACGTCGAACTGCTCGGCCCGGTCGACATCGGCGACGGGCACGGGCACGAGTTCGAGCCGCATGTCCATCTCGACACGCTACGACAGGTCGATGCCGCGGTAGCCGTCGGCTGCGATCTCGTCGACCCTGTCCCGATAGCGGGGTGCGCCACCGAAGTACGCCTGGTAGCGGACCTGACCCTCCTGGTGCCCCGCCACGTTGGAGTTGTAGCCGGTGAACCAACCCTTGCTGCGACGGAACAGCAGCCGTTCGTGGGCACGAACGACCTCGTCGACCCACTCCTGCTCGGCGTCGGACTCGGCCTCCACCCGGCGGTGGCCGCGCTCGGCGGCGTGTTCGATGAGGTCCGTCACCCAGTCGACGCCGGTCTCGATCGCACGCGGGAAGTTCGTCGATCCCGACACGCTCTGTGGGCCGGCCACCATGAACAGGTTCGGGAACCCACGGGTCAGGACCCCGACGTACGTGCCGGGCCCATCCCGCCATGTCTCGGCCAGGGTGGTGCCGTCGACCCCGCGGATGTCGATCCGGTCGTAGGCGCCGGTGATGGCGTCGAACCCGGTTGCGTACACGATCACGTCGAGTTCGTGGTGCGCGCCCGTCGTCTGGATGCCGGTCGAGGTGATCCGCTCGATCGGCGTGTCCGACAGGTCGACGAGCTCGACGTTGTCCCGGTTGTAGGCCTCGAAGTAGTTCGTCTCGAGCGGCAGACGCTGCAGGCCGAAGCCGTGGTCACGGGGGATCAGCTTCTCGGCCACGGCCGGATCGTCGACCCGCGCGCGGATGCGGTCGGCGATGTAGTCGGAGAGCTCCGCGTTGGCCTCCTCGTCGAAGAAGATCTCGCCGAAGTTGGCGACGAGGATCGCGAACCCGGGGCTGTCGTAGAGCTCATCCCAGATCGCACGCCGTTCCTCGGCCGTGTGAGTCCCAGAAGCCCCGCCGGTCGGGCACGTGCTCGAACCCGCCGGGCGAGGCTGCGCAGTTGGCGAAGATCTCGTCGTAGCGATCGCGGATCTCTGCCATCTCGTCTTCGGAGATCGGGCCGTTGTTGAGCGGGTGCGCTCCAGTTCGGCCGCCGCTGGAACACGGTCAGTTCGCCGACCTGGTCCGCGATCTCGGCGATGACCTGGATGCCGGTGGCGCCGGTGCCGATCACTGCCGACGCGCTGGCCGGCGAGCTCGACGGGCTCCGTCGGCCAGTGGAAGGTGTGGAAGGACTCCCCTGCGAAGTCGTCCATGCCCTCGTAGCTGCGGCAGCGTCGGCGTGGAGAGCGGGCCGAGGCCGTGATGACGAACCGGGCAGCGTACGTGTCGCCGTCGGCGAGTGTGAGATGCCAGACACACTCGTCCTCGTCCCACGTCATCCGCTCGACCCGTGCGTCGAACCGCATGTGTCGTCGCAGATCGAACTTGTCGGCGACGTAGTTCAGGTAGCGCAGGTTCTCGGGCTGCGACGAGAAACGCTCCTTCCAGTGCCACTCGTCGAGCAGCTCCTTCGAGAACGAGTAGCCGTAGGTGTAGCTCTCGGAGTCGAACCGGCAGCCCGGGTACCGGTTCCGGTACCACGTGCCACCGAGGTCGTCGTCGGCTTCGAGCACGATCGCGTCGACGCCGAGATCGACGAGCCGCTTGATCTGGTAGATGCCGGACACGCCGGCACCGATCACCACTACGTCGTGCCGTCGCGGTTCACCCATGTGGGCATCATCGCCGATACGGGCCCTGGGATCTACAACGTGGAGTCGACGTCTCGCTCGGCGCCCACGTAGATGAGCGCTCGGAGCGCTTCGGCGGCGCGGGCGTGGAACGCCACGGCGTCGGGGTGCAGGTCGGACTCGGGTGGCTCACCGTGCTCGAAGTGCCCGTACTCGTCGACACCACGCACCAGCGCGGCCGTGTCCCGCTCGGTCAGCGTCTGCCGCGTGTCGGTCGGCATGTACTGGATCGACAGGCCGATCCGCCGATCGTCGGTCGTGTTGGGTCCGGAGCCGTGAGCCGAACGGCCGTGGTGGATCGACGCCTGGCCAGGCTCGAGCGGCATGGCGACGGGCGAACCGCTCCGGGCGGACCGACGCTCCGCGCTCGCCACCGTTCGATCGCGAGAGCCGCCGTTCGATCGCGAGAGCCGCCGTTTCGAAACTCGTAAGGTGATCTCGGGACTCGATGGGCGAGTCCGCTTGTTCTTCTCTGCATGATGACCGACACATCGACTCCTCCCCAGGCCGGCCACGACGACGACCACGCCCCCGCCGTCACACCCGAACCCCTCCCCCGCCAACTCCTCCGTCGCATCACACGCCTCGAGATCGTCATCGGCGCGGTGATCGGTGCGGTGATGCTCGCGCTGGTCGTGATCGAGCCGAACATCCTCGAAGCCCCGTTCGAGAACGAGCAGACCCTCCTCTTCACCGTCGGCGGAACGGCGATCGCTGCCATCGCCTTCGTCGGCATGCTCTGGCTCCGAGTGCCCGCGATCATCCGTGTGATCGTGCTCGTGGTGCCGTTCGCGGTCGTGAATTGGTGGCTGATCTCGCCGTACTTCATCGACGATGTGGTCGACGAACAATTCTCGACCTCGATCTCCGAGCAGCTCGCCACGACCGATGAGGCTCCCGCCACGCCTGCTGCCCAAACTGCGTCCCAGGGTGAGACCGAGCAGGCACCCGACCCCGGGGCGACCGACGCGCCCGCCGCCGATGAGCCCGTTGCAGAACCGCAACCGGAACCCGCAGCCGAGCAGCCGGCCAACACTGAGCCGGCCGCCGAGGCCCCCGCAGCGGAGGAACCGCCACCCGCACCCACCGGACCGGTGTTGCTCGGTGCCGGTCAGTTCGTGGGTCTCGCCGGCCACGACGGAACCGGCGATGCCGGCATCTTCCAGAACCCGGACGGATCGCTGGTGCTGCGCTTCGAGAACTTCGACATCGAGAACGGCCCCGACCTCCGGGTGTACCTCGTGCCAGGTGCCGACCAGACCTCCCTCCCGGAGGGCTCGATCAGCCTCGGAGCGCTCGAGGGCAACATCGGCGACCAGACGTACGAACTGCCGCCGGGCACCGAGCTCAACCCGGGTGCGTGGACCGCGCTCGTGTGGTGCGAGGCGTTCAGCGTCGAATTCGTCGGCGCCACGATCGTCGTCTGAGGTCGCGTGGGGATCGGACCGCCGCGCCCGGTCCGACTCCACGCGAGCCGCTGAGCGGTCGGCTCGTCAGAATCGACTCTGACCTGTCAGGGCGTTGTCGAATTGCACAACGACGAACGATTTCCGCACGGATTCCCACACTCCGGAGATCGAGCCGGCACTGCGCACGCCGGGGAAACCGATCTGGTTGAACGGAGCTGCGCCTCGCGCCATGGCGGTACCCTCACGGCACCCATGCGTCGCGAAGAACTCACCGAGCCCGTCCGCGAATTCGTCAGAGTTCGGCCTCAACTCTACGATCGCATTCGTCGGGCCAAGCGCCTGATCCTGGGTGCGTCGCCCGTATCGTTCGACGTGCTCGACGAGTTCTCGCGGGCGCATGATCGCAGCGTCAACTTCATGCAGATCGGTGCCAACGACGGCCTCCGCAACGATCCGCTGCGTCCGCTCATCGTGCGAGACGATTGGCAGGGCGTGTTGGTCGAGCCGTTACCCACCGTGATTCCATTGCTGGAGAGGAACTACGCCTACCTGCGACGCCCGGAGCTCGTGTTGCTCAACGCGGCCGCCGTCGCAGCGCCGGCGCCGAACCTGGAGTTCTGCACGTTCTCCGAGGAGTTTCTCGGGATGCAGTCCCCGTCCGACCGCCTCGACTACCTCCGCAAGGCCTCCTTCGAGCGGGACCATCTGGTCGGCTTCGTCCCGTCGGACCGTGATCCAGATCAGGTCCTCGAGTCGATCGAGGTCGACACCGTGCCGCTCACGCAGATCGTGCAGGAGCACCTGCCGCGAGCGCCGCTGCATCTCCTCGCGATCGACGCCGAGGGTTTCGAGTCCACTCTCATGCCGGGCATCGACTTCGGCCAGTTCGACGTCGAGGCCGTGTTCTTCGAATCGGAACACCTCGGCGCGGACCGTGCACGGGTCTTGGAGCATCTCTCGGGGCACGGATTCGCAATCCGGCAGGTCGGTCTCGACACGCTCGCGTCACGCTGACGCCCGACAGGGTTCCTCAGCCGGCGGGCCGCGAGCGGCGGCCGCTCGTTCAGTGGACGACCGCGACGGGCAGTGGGCGCAGAGGGACTCGAACCCCCGACATCTGCCTTGTAAGGGCAGCGCTCTAACCAGCTGAGCTATGCGCCCGGAGAGGAGCGATGCTATCCGGCGCCCTTCACGACGGCAGGGCCGTCTCGTGCAGGGCGAGCCATCGCCAGCCGCACGGCATCGTGGTGTCGGCGGCGAACACCGCCAGCGACACCCGCTGGTTGCCACGCTCGTCGTGCAGCTGCCACTCCTCGTACCGCACGACCTGGACGTCGGCGGTGGCGTGGACCAGTTGCGCATTGCGGATCTCGACGCGAGCGCCGGGAGCCGCACCGTTCGCCGCGTGAAAGCGGTCGAGCAACGCCGGTTTCGACTGGGCAGTGCCCGTCGGCGGCACGATCACGAACTCGTCGTCCAGCACGTCGGCGAACTGCTGCCAGCCGGCCTCGTCGGCCGTCGTGCCCGCCAACCACTCCTCGATGAACACGTGCTGTCGGACCACCTCGTCGATTGCGCTCGGCATGTGATCATCATCGCAGCCCGCCAGAGGCGGCGATGTCTCAGGAGAACTTGGTGCGCACCCGTTCGATGCGCTCACCGTCGATCTCGAGATCGACCTTCTCGTTGTAGAAGCACACGAGGCCGGCGATCGCCTCCGACTCGGGCAGGGGCGTCCGGTAGCCCCAGGCGAGATCGTCGTGGGTCGTGTCGCCGACGGTCACGCTCCAGTAGTTCGCCCACCCCTTGTACGGGCACGCCGTCTCGGTGTCGGTCGGCGTGAGCAGATCCATGCGCACGTCGGTCTTCGGGACGTAGTAGCGCGGTGGCAGACCGGTCTCGTACAGGATCGTCGGCCGGACCGAGTCGGCCACCACCTCGTCGTCGATCAGCACCCGGACGTGACGCGTCGACGGCAGGGCGTCGACCCGCACCTCGGGGCTGCGCGGGTGCACGAACACTTCCGTGTTCTCCTCGAACCAGGCATCCATCGCATCCCATTCGAACCGCACGAGACCACGAAGCTCCTCGACGGGTGACTCCAGATGCCGCCAGGCCGCATCGGGGATCGTGCGATCACCGACGACGAGGTCGTAGCGGGTGCCGTCGCCTCGGCTCGACGAGCGGACCGCGCCGCCGTTGGCCTGCAGCTCACCGGCGACGTCGCCGAGTGGGACGTACCACGCCGGGTAGTACGGAATCTCCCACACGAACCTCGTGCTGGTGCTGTCGACGACCGTGACGCCGTCGACGAGGCCGCGGATCCACTTCGGATTCGGCTCGACACGGACACGGGGACGCTCGGTTGCCATGTCAGATGAAACGTCCGAACCGGGGCCGTGATTCCGCACGAGCCGTCACCGGAATCCAACGGGGACCGTCAGCACCCGGCACGACGCCCGCGGATGCGCCACGATGGTCGCATGACGCAGAACGACGGCCTGTTGCGGCGGGCCAGCGCGCTCGCGATCGCCTACGTCGAATCGATCGACGACCGAGCGGTCGCCCCGACACCCGAGGCACTCGCGGCGCTCGCACGATTCGACGAGGAGCTGTCCGACAGCGGCACCGAGGCCTCGTCGACGCTGGAGCTGCTCGCCGACGCCGGCGGACCGGCCACGATGGCCTCGACCGGCCGTCAGTACTACGGCTTCGTGAACGGCGCGACGCTTCCGGTCGCGCTCGGCGCCTCGATGCTGGTCAACGCCTGGGACCAGAACGCCGCGCTGCCCGTGATGTCACCGGTGTCGGCTGCGCTCCACGACGTCGCTCGGCGCTGGCTCGTCGATGTGCTCGGCCTCCCGGGCGAGACCGACGTGGCGTTCGTGACCGGGGCCACCGTCGCGAACGCGAGCTGCCTCGCCGCCGCCCGCGATGCACTCCTGGCCGAGGTCGGATGGGACGTCCAGCGCGACGGCCTCTTCGGCGCGCCGCCGATCAACGTGGTGATCGGCGCCCAGGCGCACAGCACGCTGCGGAAGTCGCTCGGGCTCGTCGGCCTCGGCCGTGAACGAGTCACCGTGGTCCCCGCCGACGACCAGGGCCGGATCCGCGCCGGTGATCTCCCCGATGCATCGACCCTCGACGGACCGGTGCTGCTGTGCGCACAGGCCGGTGAGGTCAACACCGGGGCGTTCGACCCCTTCGACGAACTCGCCGACTGGCGCAGCGAGTTCGAACACGGTTGGCTCCACGTCGACGGCGCGTTCGGACTGTGGGCGCTCGCCGACCCCACCCGCACCGAACTCGTCGCCGGGCTCACCCGTGCCGACTCGTGGGCCACCGACGCCCACAAATGGCTGAACGTCACCTACGACTGCGGCATCGCGTTCGTACGGCCCGACGGAGCGCTGCGACGCACGTTCAGCGCCGTGGCCGTCTACCTGCCGCCGGAGTCGGGGTTCGAGGCGATGCACCACACGCCACAGTCCTCCCAACGGCCCCGCCAGATCGAGGTCTGGGCCGTGCTGCGCACGCTCGGGCGCCACGGCCTCGCCGACCTGGTGCAGCAGGCGTCCGACTGCGCCGTCGTCATCGCCGAACGGCTGCGCGACGCCGGCTTCGAGGTGCTCAACGACGTCGTGTTGAACCAGGTGTTGGTCCGGTACCGGGACCCGGCGACCACCGAGCGGTTGATCGAGGCCATCCAGACCGACGGTCGTGTCTGGTGCGGGCCCACGCAGTGGCGGGGCGGGACTGCCATGCGCATCAGCGTGTCGTCGTGGAAGACGACGATCGCCGACGCCGAGCTCGCTGCCGACGTGATCATCGACTGTTCCGAGTGGGAACTGTCGTCCGACCGCTGAGCGGGATCAGCTCCCACCGGCGTCGGCCGCGGCGTCCTCGGTCGACGGCACCGTTTGAGCGTGGGCCCAGTGCTCGACGACCTCACCGTACGCGACGCGGAAGATGTCGGCGTGCGTGTAGTCCTCACCGGCGCGTCGAGCGGTGCACAGCGCAGCGACGAAGTTGCCCTGACCGACCAGCAGCACGATGTCCCGACGAACGAGTCGTTCGGACTTCTTCGTTCGCGGCTCGCCCGCGACGGGAAGCCGGCCGGCCGGTGCGACTGCGTGGTCGACACAGTCTTCGGCGACGAACTCGCCGAGTCGGCCGAGGTCGCCACCCTTCATCAAGACCTCCTCGAGCAGACCGCGCACGAGCTCCTTGTTCTCGTCGGTCCATTCGAGCTCGCTGGTCTCGACGCTCCCGTCGATCGCGCTCTGCCCCGTCTTCGAGGTCACGTAGGGCACGACGACGTCCCAGTGCTCGACGATCCGGTCGGCCGAGTCGGTCGCGAAGAAGTCGGCCGTCACGACCTCGCGCTCACCGTCGTTCAGGATCTGGAAGACGTGGAGGAACACGTAGCGGCCGTCCTCGATCGAGCGGACGACACGGAGGTAGCGCTTCGGGTAGTGGGCGATGATCGCCTCGCAATACTCGACGAACGCGTCGATGCCGTCGGGGACACGGGCGCTGTGCTGGGTGAGCCGATCCCCCACGTGCGCCTCGCACGCCTCCCGTGGCTGTCCGTCGCGGAGCGCGCCGAGGTACAACCCGATCGCATGGTCGCGCTTGCGACCGGCGCGGCGGCCGGCGTAGAGATCTTCCGTCGTGTCGTCGCTCGGATCATCGACCACTTCGACCTCCTCGGCCTCTTGCTCGTCGAGGTCTGCCAACTCGGCGATCACATCCGATTCTCCGATGTTCCCGACGCCGGCCGGCGTTTCGCCCGTCGATTCCGTCGTTGTCGTGTCGGCGGTCTCCATTCGACCGTCGAGTGGGACGGCCTCCGGGGCTTCACCCCGCCGCTTGTCCCGCTTGTCCCGCTTGCGCTTCGTGCCGCTCGCGCGGCGGGCGGCCCGCACACACTGCGAGATGCTGTGCCAGATGTGCTCGTCGCCCAACTCGTCGAGCAGACCCGACCGCTCGAGCACCTTCGACACCGGATGGATCACACGCGCCAGGTACAACTGCACGCCAATCTGAGCGAGCTCGGCGTGCAGGTGCAGCAGCATGTCGGCGCTCGTCGTGTCGAGTTGCGATGTCGCCTCGAGATCGAGCACGAGCGAGTGCGTGTCCGGCCGCTCGCCCACCTCGGCGAGCAAGCCGTCTTCGATCGCGATCGCGTTCACCCAGAACAGCGGAGCGTCGAGTCGGATCACCAGGACGCCGGCCACCGCTCGGCGCGTCGTATGGCCCCGCAATCGGCCCCACGCCGCCTTCTCGTCGCTGATGCGGCCGAGGACCTCCATGCGAGGTGCGCTCGACCGGTAGATGATGGCCAGCAGTGACGTCACGATCGCGATGCCGAGGCCCGGCAGCGGGCCGAACAGCACCACGCCTGCGATCCCCACCGCGGCGGCGACGAAGTCGGCGTTGCGCACTTCCCGGTAGCGGCGCAGCGCGGGGAGGTCCATCAACCCCCACACGGCGACGACCACGACCGCGCTCAGCACCGCCTGCGGCAGGTCGGTGAAGACCCAGGTGAACGCCAACAGCACGACCACGACGAGTGCCGCAGCGGCCAGGCCCGACACCTGACTGGTGCTCCCGGACTGCTCCGCCGACGCCGTCTTCGAGAGGCTCCCCGCCACACCGAGACCACCCGAGAGACCCGCCCCCACGTTGGATGCGCCCATCCCGATCAGCTCTCGCTCGGTCTCGACCCGGTAGCCACCCCGCGTCGCGAACAGCCGGGTGGCCGCCAGGCCCTCCGCGAGCGCCACCAACGCCAAGGACACACCACCCACGACCACCGCGCCGAGATCGTCCCGGGGCACGATCGGCAGTTCGAACGGCGGCAGACCCGACGGCACCTCGCCGATCATCTGCACCCCTTCCGCCTCCAGATCGAGCAGTTTCGAGACGATCACTGCGGCCACGACGGTCACCAGCCCCCAGGGGACGCGAGGCGCGACCTTCCTCCCACCGAACAGCAGCACCAACGCCGACGCGCCGACGATCGCAGTCGGACCGTGGAACTCGCCGATGTCGCGAAGCGTTCGCACCAACACACCGAGCAAGTCGCCGCTCGGCTTGGGGATACCGAGCAGGGTGGGCAACTCGCCGATCACGATCGTCAAGGTGAGTCCGAACACGAACCCGGTGACGATCGGCTTCGACAGGAACTCGGCGACCCAGGCGATGCGCAGCAATCCGGTCGCGATCAGCACCAGGCCCGCGGCGATCGCCAACGCCGACGTGATCTTGACCGCGTCCTCGGGATTGTCGGCGGCGATGTCGGCCACGAGTGAGCCCGACACGATCGCGACGGTCGACGCCGGACCCACGATCAGCTGCGGCGAGGACCCGAGCACGGCGTAGGCGATCAGGGCGAGCGGGACCGCGTACAACCCGACCTCGACCGGAACGCCTGCGATCCGGGCGTAGCCGAGCGACTGAGGGATCATCAGTGCGGCGACGATCGACCCGGCGACCACGTCGCCGCGCAGGCGTCTCCGGTCGTAGGCCGGCAGCCAGCGCACGATCGGGAACGCGGCAGCCATTCGTGTGCGCCACCCAACCGAACTCATCGTCTCGCTCAGCGCCCCCTCACCGGTACTGCATCGACATGCCGGCGAGCCTAGACAGTTCTCAGGCACGCACGAGCAGCGTCTGCCGCGACCTGCCCGATCGGGTCCACGACGGAACATCCGGACCGGCCGACGGGTTGCTCCGTCATGCGATCGGTGCACGTGTCCCGTCAGATGTCCGCCCCTCGTTCCGCCGTGTGGTCGGTGCTGGCGGACTTCCCCAACATCGCCACCTGGAATGGTGGCGTGAAAGCCAGCCACGCCACGAGCGAGGAGACACGTGGCGTCGGCGCGCAACGTCACTGCGACCTGGCGCCGGTCGGCACGCTCGAGGAGACGATCGCCGAGTGGGTCGACGGCGAGCGCATGGTCGTCAGCATCGACTCGGCGACCAAGCTGCCGATCGAACGCGGCGCCGCCACGTTCACGCTCGCCGACGACACCACCACGATCGACTACGAGTTCGAGCCGAAGGGCTTCGTCGGCCGGTTGACCGCGCCGCTGCTCGTGCGCCAGCTGACGAAGGGGTTCGGCGGATTCCTCGCCGACCTCGACACGGCGGCAGCGGACGCGGCCGCCGCCTCGTCCTGACGTCCCACGGAGCCGCCGACGCGGCACTCGTGCGATGATCGACGGATGACTGCGGTTCGCATCGAAACCCACGGACGCGTGCGGCGTCTCACGCTGTGCCGTCCCGATCGCTACAACACGATCACACCCGAATTGCGAGACGAGCTCGGTGCAGCCGTCGACGCCGCCGAGCGCGACCGTGAGGTGAGCGTGGTGCTGCTCGACGCCGAAGGCCCGGCGTTCTGCGCCGGCTACGACCTCGACTGGGGCACCGAAGCGCAGGCCGGCGAGGAAGCCGACGACCGGCCGGTCTGGGACTCGGTGCGCGACCAGCACATGATCCGCTCGTTCGCCGACACGTGGGCGAAGCTCCACGATTGCTCGAAGCCCACCGTCGCCGCAGTGCAGGGATGGTGCATCGCCGGTGGTACCAACATCGTCTTCAACGCCCACCTCATCGTGGCTGCCGACTCGGCGCGCTTCGGCTACCCGCCCTCACGGGTGTGGGGCGTCCCCGAGGCCCCGTGGAACTGGGTCGCCCGGCTCGGGTTGAGCAACGCCCGCCGCTACATGCTCACCGGCGACGAGTTCACGGCCGTGCAGGCATACGAGATGGGCGCGGTGCTCGCGGTGGTGCCCGACGACGAGCTGTTCGAGCACACGATGGACCTGGCGCAGCGGATCGCTCGGGTACCCGTCAACCAACTCGAGATGATCACGTGGTCGCTCAACGCGGTCGCCGACGAGATGTACGACCCGCAGTCGTCGCGTCGCCTCGGCACGTTGTTCGACGGCGTGGCCCGCCACACCCAGGAGGGGCTCGACTTCGTGAGCCGGTCCGGCGAGGTCGGCATCCGTGAGGCGGTTCGCGAGCGGGACCGACCATTCGGCGACTACGGCGAGCGGGCGACGTGACCGGTCGCCTCGACGGCAAGGTCTGTGTCGTCGTCGGTGCCGGCCAACAGCCCGGCCCCACGATCGGGAACGGCCGCGCGACCTCGATGCGGTTCGCACAGGAGGGCGCGCGACTCCTCCTGGTCGACCGCGTCGGCGACGCCGTCGAACGGACCCGCGACGACGTCACCGCGGCCAACACGACGACCGAGGTCGCCACCCTCGACCGTCGACATCACGGCCGACGATGCCCCCGACACGATCATGCGCACGGCCATCGAGACGTACGGGCGGCTCGACGTCCTCCACAACAACGTCGGCATCGGTGCCGGCGACGCTCCCCCACACCGGCTCGCCGACGACGTGTTCGACCGGATCATCGACGTCAACCTCCGCGCTCTCTGGCGCATGCTGCCGCGCCGCGATCCCGCAGATGCGCGCAGCAGGGCGCCGGTGTGATCACCAACATCTCGTCGATCGCGTCGGTCGCCGCCAACCACATCGCCGCGTACCGCATGTCGAAGGCCGGCGTCGACGCACTCACCCGGAACCTCGCGGTCACCAATGCGAAGCACGGCATCCGGGTGAACGCGATCCTGCCCGGCCTGATCGACACACCCCTCGGCGTCGACTCCGCTGCTGCCGCGCTCGGTATCGATCGCGAGGTGCTCGCCGAGCGGCGGGCCGCAACGGTGCCGATGGGCCACCAGGGAACGGCATGGGACGTGGCCAACGCGGCGCTCTTCCTGGCCTCGGACGAGGCCGCGTTCATCACCGGCGTGTGCCTGCCCGTCGACGGCGGTCAGTCGGCGCGAGTCGGCTGAACGCGCCGGTGTTCGGCCAGCACGGCCTCGAGCAACTCCGGCGTCGCGGCGACCGCCGGCGCGCGACGCGCCTCGTGGTCGAGCACGCAGAGCTCGCGGCCCAACACTTCCGCTGCCACTCCCCCGGCCTCTTCGACGACCAGAATCGACGCCAGGTAGTCCCACACGCCGTGCCCGTCGTCGTACATGTCGCACCAGGCGTCGGTCACGCCGCACGCCACGGCGCAGATGTCGGGCGCCGAGGCACCCAGCGCCCGGAACTGTGCCCAGCCGTAGTGGTGCGTCGGTAGCCCCGACACGCCGAGGATCGACACGGCGATGTCGGTGGCTCCCGATGGCTCGATCGCCACGTCGTCACGCATCGCGCCCGTGACCGCGGATCGCGGAGAACCGCTCATCGGTCGCGTGGTTCACCACCAGCGCCGCTGCCGGCCCGTCGGCGTCGACCAGACAGAGCGCCGATCCGAACCACGGCACGTGACGCGGCGGCGTTCGTCGAGCCGTCGAGCGGATCGACGACCACGATCGGGGCCGACTCCGAGCCGGCCGGCCCCGTGACGCCGCTCTCCTCCGACAGCACACGCAGCCCGGCTCCATACAGCACGTCGAGGCACGCAGCGTCCGCGTCGAGGTCGACCGCGTACTGCCCGTCGCGGATGCCCGACACCCCCCAGTCGGAATTGGCGCCGAGCACCGCGGCCACGTCGTCGGCTGCACGGTGGAACGTCTCGAGCGTCGAGGTCAGCTTGGGATCGATCACGCCGACCGACGGTAGTGTCCTGGGCGTGGCAGTCATCGATGTTGCGGGGTTCGTCGCCGACCTCAAGAGCCAGGCGATCGACAACGGGTTCCACGTGCACGACGAACGTCACTTCGTCGAGACCTACTCGCTGCGTCAGCTCTGGGAGGTCGACCTCCACCCCGAGGAGGCGTGCGTCGGCCCGATCGACCTCCATCTCTCCCTCGACGTCGATCCCCGGGCTCTGCTCGGCTTCGAAGACGAGGTCATGAAGATGGAGGACCTCGACGACGACCCGCCACCGGGTTTCACGTTCCCCCTGCTGTTCACGTGGACGCTGCCGCCGCTCACCCACCCGCCCGATCTCCTGGTGCTCGCCACCGACGTCGCAGGTGTCGGTGGCCTCGACCTCCCGGTCGAGGTGTCGGCGATCGACTCGTTCGCCAGCGTGACCGACGCGCCCGAACGCAGCTTGTCGATGGTCGCTCGCATCCCGATCGACCTGGCCGACGTCTACATGAACAACGACGGGTCCGTCGCGCAGGCCCTCGAACGGTGCAAACATGTGAGTCTGTACCTGCTCGAACGGGCCGACGCCTGGCTCGGCGACGAATTCTGAGAGCACGACACGAGGCACAACGGAGGACGACATGGAACTCGAAGAGCGTGATGGCCTGACCGTTGCCGAGCTGATCGACATGCTCAGCCATCACCCCGGTGACTCCGTGGTCGAGATGTCGATCATCGCACCGATCCGCGAAGGCGACGACGACATCACCGTCGACCGGTACAACGTCGACGGTGTGATGCCGTGGCGCGACGAGGACGGCGAGGGCGACGTGGTCTGGCTCGTCGGCGGCGAGGATGCCGACGTCGACGTCTTCATCGACGCCATCGAACAACCCACCGACTGATCGGTGTTCGATCCCCCCTCGCAACCACCGGCCGGCTGGTACCCCGATCCGCATCGCCCCGGCACCCGTCGCTGGTGGGACGGCCACCAGTGGGCCGCGGAGTGGGACGACCGGTACGTCGGTGGCGCACCGTCGGATGGCTCGCTGCCCGAGTTCGGCACGTGGATCGGCGACTCGTTCCGGCTCGGGCTGGGGCGCTGGCGGGCTTCCGCGCTGATCGGTGCCGTGACACTCGGCACGAGCGTGTTCCTCGTCGGACTGGCATTCCGATATCTCCTCTCCGACGTCGTCATCACCGGTGACGACATCCTCGGCTGGGACGCAGGCCGCATACCCGTCGCCGTCACCGTCGCCGTCGTCGGCAGCCTGCTCGGGCTCGTGGGCCAACTCGCGCTGGTCGTCCTGATGCTCCGAACGGTCGACGGCGAGCGGCCGGCTCCGGCGACGGCCGACGAGTTCGAGCTCGGGGTCGCCGCGCTGATCGGCGCACTCGAGGTGCTTCCGCGCGCCATCGGCTGGGGACTCGTCGTGGCAGCCGCGGCGGTATTGGTGATCGTCGTCGTCTCCGGCCTGTTCATCGTGGTGCTGCCCCTGGGCGTCATCGCGGTCGTCGCGCTGATCCCGGCGATGATCTTCGTCGCCGTGCGGCTGGCCTTCGTCACCCACTCGATCGTCGACCGTGCGGGGCAACCCTTCACCCGCTCGATCGACGTGTCGCGGGGGCGCTTCTGGCCGGTGCTGGGCAGGCTGCTGCTGTTCGGAGTGATCGGGTGGCTGATCTCGGGAGCGTTCTCGACCGCCAACAGCATCGCGAGCGGCAACTTCGGTCCGGGCTTCGGACAGAACGACTTCGAGTTCGACGACGGCGGCACCTCGGTCAACGTCGAACTCGCCGACGCCTTCCCGGCCTCACCGCTCTCGATCGTGGTCGGGGTGGTCGTCGCCACCGCCACGGCCGTTCTCGTCAGCGGCGTCGCGGCGGTTGCCCTGGCGACGCTGTACCGCACGGTCAACCCGCTGCGACTGATTGCTCAGGCGCCGTGCTCCGGCTCCACGACCGGCGCATCGGCGTCAACCGAATCGACGACCGCCGGCTCTGACGACTCCGACTCGAGTTCGTCGTCGCTGAAGAAGCCGGAGCCCTGCAATTCACGAAACAGGTTGATGCCGATCGACGTCAGTGGTGCACCCAGGATCAGTCCGACCATGCCGGCGACCACACCGCCACCGACCGTGGCGAGCAGCACGACGATCGGATGCATCTTCAGCGAAGCGCCGAGGAACTTCGGTTCGAGCACGTTCTCCAGCACGAGGTTCATGAAGACCACGACGGCGAGCGCTCCGAGCGCGAGCCCGATGCCACCCTCGGAGATCGCCATCAGCACCGCGAACGCTCCACCGATGAACGCGCCGAGGAACGGGATGTAGGCCCCGATGAAGTTCACGACACCCACCGAGCCCGAGAGCGGGACGCCCATGATGCCGAGCGCGATCCACGCGAAGATGCCCTGTGCGAACGCGAGCGCCGTCTTGCCCTTGAAGTAGGCCCGGATGCTCGCCGCGGCCTGCCCCACGACTCGGTTGACCTGTTCGCGATCGGTCGGACGGCGCGACGCGATGAACGATGCACTCAGTGCTGCGCCGTCCTTGAGCAGGTAGTAGAGCAGCACGACACCCAGGACGAACCCCGATGCGAACCCGGCAGCCGAGCCCAGGAACGTGCCGATGCGGGCGCCGGCCCCGTCGCGCACGACCGAACCCGAGTCGTCGATCCCCTCGCGGATCGTCTCGACGTAGTCGCCGAGCTGCGATTGCGAGAGGTAGTCCTCGACCTCGACCTGCGCCTCGGTGAGGCGATCGGAGATCTCGTCGGTCTGCTCGGCGATGCCGTACACGACGATCGCGAACGCGCCGCTGATCACGAGGCCGACCACGACGATCATGATGGCCGAACCGATCGCTCTCGGGATCCGGCGGCCGGCCAGCCAACCGACGGCGGGTTCGAGCACGACGGCGAAGAACGCCGCGAGCACCAACGGAATCACGAGTTCGCGCAGCGCCCCGAGTGCGTACACGATCACGGCGATCGCCGCCGCGACCCCGATGAAGCCCCAGCTGTACCGGGAGAGGCGCGAAAACCAGACGGGAAGTTGCCGGTGATCGTTCGGCTGCTGATCGCTCGCTGTGTCGGTGCTCAAGCCCGTCCCCCCGTGTGTCTGCGACGACCGTACCGGCGCGAGGGCCCGAGTTCTCGGTTCTGCATCACGACCACCCGGTGCGCGTCCGGCCGACGCGGGCCGAGGGGTGGCGCCGACACTACGGTCGGTCCGGCAACCGACGAGCTGAGGGGAGCGAACCGTGGATCAGGAAGTCGAACCGACCGATGACGCACCGCGAGGGCTCGCCAGGTTCCTGCCGATCCTGAGCTGGAGTCGCACCTACGAGCGGTCGTGGTTGCGTGGCGACCTCATCGCCGGATTGGCCGTCGCCGCGCTCGTCGTCCCGAAGTCGCTCGGCTACGCCGGGATCGCCGGGGTGCCCATCCAGCACGGGCTGTACGCCGCCGCGGCCGGCACGATCCTGTACGCACTGTTCGGCACGGCACGGCAGATCTCGACGGGACCGAGTTCTGCGCTCGCCGCGGTCGCCGGCAGCGCCGTGGTCCTGTCCTCGGTCTCGGGTGACGACGCTGTCCGGCTCGTGTCGGCGATCACGATCATCACCGGTCTCCTGTTCCTCTTGCTGGCAGTCTTCAAGATGGGGTGGATCTCCCTGCTCCTGTCGAAGGCGGTGATCACGGGATTCCTGTTCGGCGCGGCCATCGAGGTCGTGGTCGGCGAGTTGCCCAAGATCACGGGAACATCGATCGATGGCGCGAACGCGTGGCGGAAGTTCGGCAACTGGATCGCCGGTCTGGACGAACTGCACACCCCCACGCTGTGGCTCGGACTGATATCGCTCGCGGTGATCGTCGGCATCCGGTTCTCACCGGTGAAGGTGCCCGGCGCGCTCGTGCTCGTGATCGGCGGCCTCGCCGCATCGGTCCTGTTCGACTTCGAAGATCGTGGCATCGCGCTCGTGGGCGATGTACCCCGGGGCTTCGCTGCGCCGAGCCTGCCCAGCGTCGACTTCGTCGTGAGCAACTTCGCCACGATCGGCCCGGCAGCGCTGGGGCTGCTCCTGATCGGGTTCTCCCAGACCGCCGGTGACGCCCGGGCCTTCGCCTCGAAGCACCGATACCGGATCGACATCAACCAGGAATCGGTCGCGCAGGGGATGGCCAACATCGGGTCGGGCGTCCTGCAGGGAATCCCGGTCTCGACCAGCCTCTCGGCGAGCTCGCTGAACGACGAATCCGGCGCCAAGACACCTCTCGCCTCCTTGACGACCGGCGTGTTGATCGTCGCGACCCTCCTCGTCCTGGCGCCACTGTTCTCGGAGCTGCCGAAGGCGGTGCTGGCGGCACTGATCGTCGACGCCGTCGTCTTCGGCATGATGGACGTGCCCGAGATGAAGCGCCTCCATCGGGTCGCGCGGGTCGACTTCTGGGTCGCCGTGGCCGCGATCCTCGGCGTGCTCACCGCCGGGGTCCTGGCCGGCGTGATCATTGGCGTGGTGCTCTCGTTGGTCTGGCTCGTCTACATCAACGCCAACCCGGCGATGCCGGTGCTGGGTCGGCTGCCCGACAGCCAGGCCTTCCGGAGCCTCGAGCGCTATCCCGATGCCGAGACGTACCCGGGGCTGTTGGTCATGCGCTTCGACGCAGGTTTGTTCTTCGCGAGCGCCGACGCACTCGAGGACCGCCTCCGCGAGCTGGCCCAGGACGCCGACACCGCCTTCGAGCTGGTCATCATCTCGTTCGAGGGCATCGACTTCATCGACTCCCAGGGGTCGGAGAAACTCGCCGAGATCCTCGGGCTGGCCGACACGTACGGCGCCGAGGTGCGCCTCGCTCGCGTCAAGCCCCACGTACTCGAGGTGCTTCGCCTCGACGGTGTCGTCGACCGGCTGGGCGAGGAGAACCTCTACGGCAACCTCTACGAGGCGGCCAGGGATCACATCGAGTCACGATCCGGCTGACCGCTCCCAGCTCGACACCGGACCCGCCCGGATGACACCATCACGAGCAACCCACTGATCGGACCGTGACGCGTCGCCGGCCCACTGGGTGATACCGCCCGAACCGACGAGGAGCGCAAACATGCCAAACGGCAAGCCGAACATCCTGATCCTGTGGGGTGACGACATCGGCATCACCAATCTCAGCTGCTACTCGCAGGGCCTCATGGGATACCGGACCCCGAACATCGACCGCATCGCCGACGAGGGTGCGCTGTTCACCGACTACTACGGCGAGCAGTCGTGCACCGCGGGCCGGGCCGCGTTCATCACGGGTCAGAGCGTGTACCGCACCGGCATGTCGAAGGTGGGCCTGCCCGGCGCGCCGATCGGGCTCAGCACCGACGACCCCACGATCGCTGTGGCGCTCAAGGATCAGGGCTACCGAACCGGACAGTTCGGCAAGAACCACTTCGGAGACCTCGACGAGTTCCTCCCCACCAACCACGGGTTCGACGAGTTCTTCGGCAACCTCTACCACCTCAACGCCGAGGAAGAGCCCGAGAACGTCGACTATCCGACGGCCGAGGAGGCCCCGAACTTCGAGCGGTTCCGGCCACGCGGTGTACTGCACTGCTGGGCGAACGAGGACGGCACGCAGACCATCGAGGACACGGGTCCGCTGACGAAGAAGCGCATGGAGACGATCGACGAGGAGATCACGCCGGAAGCTCAGCGCTTCATCCGTGAGGCCCACGAAGCCGACGAGCCCTTCTTCCTCTGGTACAACACCACCGCGATGCACTTCCGCACGCACATCAAGGACGAGATCCGTGGGCAGGCCGGCCGCTGGCAGTCGGAGTACCACGATGCGATGGTCGAACACGACAAGCGGATCGGCGAGATGCTCGGCACACTCGACGAGCTCGGTATCGGCGACGACACGATCGTGATGTACTCGACCGACAACGGGCCGCACATGAACTCGTGGCCCGATGCCGCGATGACCCCGTTCCGCAACGAGAAGAACTCGATGTGGGAGGGCGCCTACCGGGTGCCCTGTCTGGTCCGCTGGCCAGGCCGAATCGAGCCGGGAACCGTGCTCAACGACCCCGTCGCCCACCTCGACTGGTTCGCAACGCTGCTGTCGGCGGCCGGAGACGACACCGTGTCCGATCGCCTGAAGGAGGGGACCGAGCTCCACGGCAAGCACTACAAGGTGCACCTCGACAGCGAGAACCAGCTCGACTACTTGACCGGCGAGTCGGACAAGAGCGCCCGCATCTACTACTTCTACTTCTCCGACACCGGCGACCTCTGCGCGGTCCGGTGGCACAACTGGAAGTTCGTCTTCCTCGAGCAGCGGGCGACCGGGACGCTCCAGGTGTGGCGCGAGCCGTACACCGTGTTGCGGATCCCCCTCATCTTCAACCTGAAGACCGACCCGTACGAGCGGGCCCAGATCACGTCGAACACCTACGAGGACTGGTTCATCGATCGCGCCTACATGATGGGTCCGGTCCAGGCGTTCGTCGCCGACAAGGCACAGTCGCTCGCCGAGTTCCCGCGTCGTCAGGAACCCGCGAGCTTCACCGTCGACCAGGTTCTGGCCAACCTGGCGGAGGGTGTCGGGAGTTCATGAGCGACCGACTCCTCCCGTCGTGGCGCGACGGGGCGACGCGATCGGCGATCGTGTCGTTCCTCGATCGTGTCGACGAGATCCCTCCTTCCGAACGTGTCGCCGTGTTCGACAACGACGGCACGATGTGGTGTGAGAAGCCGCAGTACACGCAGCTCGAGTTCATGCTCGCCGAACTCGCCTCCGCGGTCGACGCCGATGACTCGCTCGGCGAGAAACCGGAATTCCGTGCGCTTCTCGACCGCGATCAGGACGCGCTGGCCGAGATGGGACTGGAACGGGTCATCTTCGCACTGGTCGACCTGCACACCGGTCTGACACCGGAAGAGTTCGACGCACGCGTCACCGACTTCTTCGAGAACGCACGCCACCCCGACCGAGGCGTCGCCTACCGCGCGCAGCGCTACCAACCGATGCTCGAACTGATGGACGAGCTCCGCGCACGTGGGTTCGACTTCTACATCGTCACGGGTGGCGGCAGCGAGTTCGTCCGGGTGATCGCCGAGGAGTTCTACGGCGTCAAGCCGGAGGGAGTCGTCGGATCGCAGGTGGCCTACGAGATCGACCGCCTCGACGACGGGTCGCTCCGCCTGGTCAGGACCGGCGACGTCGTGACCGGCGGCGTCAACGAAGGCGCCACCAAACCCACGAACATCCAGCGGATCCTCGGTCGGCGACCGGTGGTCGCAGGCGGCAACTCCGCCGGCGACGCCGAGATGCTGCAGTACGCGCAGTCGTACGACGGCCCGTCGCTCGCTCTGCTCGTCGACCACGACGATGCGGAGCGCGAGTACGCCTACGAGAGCAAGGCGGGCACGTTCGAGACCGACGAGAGCATCCTCGAGACGGCGGATCGTCTCGGGTGGGTCGTGGCCAGCATCAAGAACGACTGGTCGACCGTCTTCGTCGACGCATAGCCCGAGCCGGTCGTTCCGCACCTGATCGGCGGGCTTCGGTCAGGCCGTCCGGTACGATCCGGCGCGAACCGACCTGGAGGACAACCGACGATGAGCAGCACACCACGAACCACCGACGACCGGGCGGCCGCGTTCGACCTCGCCCTGGCGAGCACGTGGCCGGTGGCGATGTTCATCGGCGTCATGACCACGGTGATCGGCGTGATGGTCGTGGCCTGGCCCGACGGCACGCTCAAGGTGCTGTCGATCCTGTTCGGCATCCAGCTGCTCCTGTTCGGGCTGTTCCGTTTGATCAGTGCGTTCTCGTCCGACGCGGCAGCGCCCGGGCTCGTCGGCTTCATCGGCGTGATCGGCATGATGGCCGGCGTCGTCGTGATCCGGAATCCGTTCGAGACGGTGGCGGTACTCGCCACCGTGCTCGGCCTGGTCTGGGTCGTGGGTGGTTCGATCGAGCTGATCTCGTCGATCGCCGACAGCACGATGCGCGACCGCGGTCTGGTCGCGTTCGGCGCCGCGATCACGATCGTGGCCGGCATCGTCGTGCTGGCCTGGCCGGGGCCGACCATCACGGTGATCGCCTGGATCGCGGGCGTCTATCTCATCGCCTTCGGCCTGATGATCTGCTACACCGCGCTCCGCCTCCGTCGACTCGAGCCGTGAGCCGGCGTGGCTGACGCCGCACTCCGACTCGACGTCCGAGAGCGAGCCGCCGCCGCGTTCGACGTTCTGCGCGACGCAGCCTCCGAGTTCTTCCGCGATCGTGCCAAGCGGCTCGGGGCCGGCCTTGCGTACTACACGCTGTTCGCCCTCATCCCGTCGCTGTTCTTCTCCGTGGCGATCGCCGCCGCGTTCGTCGGCCGGGAGGCCGCGGCCGGCGGCCTCCAGGAGCAGCTCTCGAACGTGCTCGGACCCGATGCCTCGCGGCAGATCGAGTCGGCGATCGCCACGATGTGGGAGAGCAGCGACCGGTCCAACTTCGCCTTCATCAGCCTCGGTGTCATCCTCTACTCGGCCTCCGTGCTCTTCGTCGCCTGGCGCGACTCGGTCGAGTTGATCTGGGAGGTGCCGTACGAGTCGGGCCTCCAGCGCACACTGCGCACCCGAGCGTTTGCCATCCTGGTCCCGATCGCCGCAGGTCTGCTCCTCGCCGCCACGATGATCATGCAGGGCCTCTTGACGTTCGTCGAGGGGATCCTCGACAGTCAGTTGATCGACGCCGCACTCCGCACGGCGGGCGCCGTCGGCCAGGTCGCACTCAGCATGGCGGCGCTCGGTGCGCTCTACCGGTACTCGGCGCGGGCCCGGCGGCCCGTGTGGCGCGACATCCTGCCGGCGAGCATCTTCGTGGTCGTCATCCTCGGCATCGGCTTCTGGGGATACGGCATCTACCTTCGCTTCTTCGGTGTGTCGAGCGTCACCGGCGCGGCCGGCAGCGTGGTGCTGGGCCTCGTGGTCGTGTACTACTCCGCCCAGACCCTGCTCTTCGGCGCCGAGATGATCAAGGTCCTCGATCGACGGCGGGCCGGCCCGTGATCCGCAGGCTCCGGGATCGAGCGGCACCAACATGAGCACCGAGCCGACCGACGACCGCGTCGCCCAGTTCTACGACCGCCACCCCTACCCGCCGCCGCTGACCGATCTCGATCGATTCGCCGCGGACGCACGGGACATGGCTCGGCGGCGAGTCGACCATCACCGGATCTGGCCCGACCGGCCCTTCGGAGCCGACACGACGATCCTCGTCGCAGGCTGCGGCACGTCGCAGGCCGCGAAGTACGCGATTCGCCACCCCGAGGCACGCGTCGTCGGCATCGACGTCAGCCCGATCGGCATCGAGCACACCCGCGCGCTGGCGGCGCGACACGAACTCGACAACCTCGACGTCCACCTCCTGCCGATCGACGACGTCGGGACGCTGGCCGAGACGTTCGATCAGGTCGTGTGCACCGGAGTCCTGCATCACCTCGCCGATCCTGATGCCGGGTTGCGCGCCCTGGCCGAGGTGACCCGTCCCGACGGCGCCCTGAGCCTGATGGTCTACGCCCCGTACGGTCGGGCCGGCATCTACATGATCCAGGAGTACTGCCGGCGGCTCGATGTCGGCACGTCGGCACCCGAGATCGCCGACCTCGTCGCCACGTTGCGGGAACTCCCGGTCGGCCACCCCGTGAGCCACCGGCTCCGCAACACACCCGACTTCCAGGACGACGATGCACTCGCGGACGCCCTGCTCCACCCGCGTGATCGCGCGTACTCCGTACCCGAGTTGTTCGAGTTCCTCGACGGGGCCGGGCTCGAATTCGGCCGCTGGATCCGCCAGGCTCCCTACCTGCCGGGCTGTGGATCGCTGTCGACGGTGCCACACGGCGAACGGATCGCCGCACTCCCGCTCCACGAGCAGTACGCCGCCGTCGAGTTGTTCCGTGGAACGATGGTTCGCCACTCGCTCGTCGCTCATCGCCGCGATCGACCGCCCGTCGCGGCCGTCGGCTTCGACGGTGACGGTTGGCGAGATGGCGTCGCCCTGAAGCCGCACACCGCCGTCGCGGTTCGGGAGCGGCTGCCGGAGGGCGCGGCTGCCGCTCTGCTCAACCGGGCACACGAGTTCACCGACCTGGTGCTGTTCGCCGACGAACAGCAGCTGGCGATGTTCGAGGCGATCGACGGCCACCGGCCGCTCGGTGAGATCGCCGACGCCGACCCACGGTTCTTCGAGCGACTCTGGGAACACGACCTCATCGTGATCGATGCCTCGGGTGGACACGGTGCAGCGACGCCGCCGACCGAAGGGACGAACCCATGAACGACACGGACCTCGTGACGATCCCCGGCGGGACGTTCCGGATGGGATGCGAAGGTCGCTACCCCGAGGAAGCGCCGGTGCACACGGTGACCGTCGACGGCTTCGAGATGAGCGCGACCGCGGTCACCAACCGGCAGTTCCGCGCGTTCGTCGAGGCGACCGGCTACGTCACCGTCGCCGAGCGACCGCTCGATCCGGCCGACTACCCCGGCGCCCCGAAGGAGAACCTGGTGCCCGGGTCGCTGGTGTTCACGATGACGCCCGGTCCGGTCGACCTTCGCCACATCAATTCGTGGTGGACGTGGACGCCCGGCGCATCGTGGCAGCACCCCGAAGGCCCGGGCAGCGACGTCGAAGGTCGGCTCGAACACCCGGTGGTCCAGGTCGCGTTCGAGGATGCGGAGACATACGCCGGCTGGGCCGGCCAGGACCTCCCCACCGAGGCCGAATGGGAATTCGCCGCTCGTGGCGGGCACGAGGGCCGCATGTTCATCTGGGGCGATGACGCCGTGCCCGACGGACGGTTCCTCGCCAATTTCTGGCAGGGCGATTTCCCGTGGCGCAACTCGCAGGCCGACGGCTTCGCCGGCACGGCGCCCGTCGGGTCGTTCCCGGCGAACGACTACGGGTTGTTCGACATGGCCGGCAACGTGTGGGAGTGGACCACCGGTTGGTACGTCGATCACCACCCTGCCGACGCCGACGCGCCCTGCTGCGTCCCGACGAATCCACGTGGGCCCGACATGGAGGCGAGCTACGACCCCGCTCAGCCGCAGTTCGCGATCCCCCGGAGGGTCGTCAAGGGCGGCTCGTTCCTGTGCGCCGACAACTACTGCCAGCGGTACCGCCCGGCTGCTCGCCGCCCCCAGATGGTCGACACGGGCATGAGCCACCAGGGCTTCCGCACGATCGTCCGGCGGGCCTGACCGCTCAACGGTTCCGCGAGAGCACGGCCAACAGCCGCAACATCAACAGGTACAGCCAGATCAAGGTCACCATCAGCCCGTAGGCGCTGTACCACTCCATGAACTCGGGTGCTCCCGCTTCGACGCCGGCGTTGATCGAACCGAAGTCGAGCGTGAGGCTGAGCGCCGCCAGGACGATCGAGATGACCGTCACGACGAGGCCGATCGTGCGAACGCTGTCGCTGTACAGCCAGCCCCAGTCGAACAGCGACACGATGAACACGAAGAAGTAGAGCAGACACAGCCCGCCGATCGCCGCGGTCACACCGAACGCGAGTTTCTGCGTCGGCTTGATGATGCCGAGTGCGTACACCAGCCAGGAGACGACGAAGACGCAGACCGTGCTCAGGATCGCAGCACTCACGATGCCCTCGGTCTGGGCCTCGAACGGAGCCCGGCCTCACCGGACCTCCAACGTAGGAAGCGTCAGTTCGGCGGTCCGGGTTCGGGTCGGCTCGGATCCGGCTCGAGGAAGATGCACTCACCCGGGCAGGCCTCGGCGGCGTCGACCACGACGGCGCCGAGGCGGGCCGGAACCGACACGATGCTCGCCCGACCGCCCGGGTCGTGCACGACGGTCCCGGTGACCACGTCGCGCACGTAGGAGATGCCGTCCTCGAGCAGCACGAAGATGTCAGGGCAGTGATCGGTGCACAGACCATCGCCCGTGCACAGGTCCTGGTCGACCCACACGCGCATGCCTCCATCACACGCCTCTCGACACGCCGAGTCAAGGGTGGCGGGTGGGGATCGAACCCACGACCCCACACGCATCGACCCGCCGAGCGACGATTGAGCCTCACTCTCGACGATCCCCTACCCTCCGACGAAGGCCGAATCATGTCCCTGCAACTCGACGACGACTGGATCTGGGACTTCTGGCTGGTCTCCGATGCCGACGAGCACCACATCTTCTTCCTCAAGGCGCCCAAGTCGATCGACGACCCCGAAGCGCGCCATTGGAACGTGTCGATCGGTCATGCCGTGTCGACCGACCTGCGCACGTGGACGGTCGCGGACGATGCACTCGCGCCGTCCGACGTCGACGCATGGGACGACAAGTCCACGTGGACCGGAAGCGTCGTGCGGCGCGATGGCGAGTGGGTGATGATGTACACGGGCACCTCTCACGCCGAGGACGGCTTGGTTCAACGCATCGGGCTGGCGACATCGGCCGATCTGTACGACTGGGTCCGGCAGTCGGGCCCACGCATCGTCGCCGATCCAGAGCACTACGAGACCCTGTCCCTCGGCATGTGGCCCGACGAGGCGTGGCGAGACCCATATCTCTTCGCCGACCCGTCCGACGGCCACATGCACGTGCTCCTCACCGCGCGGGCGAACCAGGGCAAACGGTTCGACCGCGGAGTGATCGGTCACGCACGTTCCGACGACCTGCTGGACTGGGAGGTGCTCCCCCCGATCGAGACGCCGCCGGGATTCGGACAGCTGGAAGTGCCACAGGTGATCGAGATCGATGACCGCTGGTATCTGATCTTCAGCAGCGACGTCGACACCCAGAGCGCGGAACGGCGCGCCGGCGGGCCGGGAACCGGGACGTACTACCTCGTCGGCGATTCGCCCTACGGGCCGTTCTCGATGGTGGGCGACGGTGCGCTCGAGGTCGATGCCATCGGGTCGACCTATGCCGGGCGGATCCACCGCACGACCGACGGCATCCCCTGGTTCATCGCGTGGAATCGACGGAACGAGTCCGGCGATTTCGTCGGCGACCTCACCGTCCCGCGCCGCGTCGAAACCCGTGCGGACGGGTCGCTCGCCATCGTCGACAGCGCAGTCTCCACGTCATCCGCTGGCCACCACGACCACTCGGAGCAACCGTCACCATGAAGGGCGACATCATCGTTCTCGAAGAACACCACATCAGCGCCGCGCGAGCGATCGTTCCCCACATCGTCGAGGCGGCGACCGCGGCGACCGGCCGGTACGTGATCACGGTCGCCGGCGAATCCGGGAGCGGCAAGTCCGAGACCGGCAAGGCGATCGCGGACGAACTGGCGTCACGGGGTATCACATCGGTGCTCCTCGGGCAGGACGACTACTTCGTGCTCCCGCCGAAATCCAACGATGCCAAGCGGCGCGAGGACGACACGTGGCTCGGCCCCCACGTCGAGGTCCGCTTCGACGTGCTCGAACGGAACATCGTCGATGCGATCGACGGTGTCGACGAGATCGTCAAGCCGCTCATCGACTACGACGCGAACTCCGTCGAGGACGAGACCATCGACCTGCGCGGCGTCGAGGTCGTCGTCGTCGAAGGCACCTACACGACGCTCCTCAAGCACGTCGACACCAAGGTGTTCATCGCGCGCAACCGCCTCGACACCCTCGAACACCGCCGGAAACGCAACCGCGGAACCGAGGTCGGCGACCCCTTCATCGAGAACGTCCTCAGACTCGAACACCAGATCATCGCCGGCCACCGCCAACTCGCCGACTTCGTGATCACACGCGACTACGACGTCATCGCCGTGCCATGAGCACGTGGGTGCACGGCACATGAAGCACGACCTGCCGAACCGGGTCATGCTCAACGCATACCCCGACAGCATCGACGGCGACCTCGCCGGCATGGTGCGCATGCTCCGGCGCCCCGAGTTCGCCGAATCATTCGGCATGGTCTACGTGCTGCCCTCGATCTTCAACAGCGACCTCGATCGCGGCTTCTCGATCATCGACTACGACCTGAACGCCCACCTCGCGTCCCGCTCCGACCTCGAAGCCCTCCACGAACTGGGCATCCAACTGAAGTTCGATCTGGTGCTCAACCACCTCTCGGTCGGGTCGCCACAGTTCCAGGACCTGCTGCTCAACGGTGACGATTCCGAGTTCGCCGACTTCTTCATCGACTGGAACGAGTTCTGGGCCGGCGAAGGCGAGGTCCACGACGAGGGGTACGTGGTGCCCTCGGCCGACCATCTCGACCGGCTGTTCATGCGCAAGCCGGGCCTGCCCATCCTGAAGGTCCGCTTTCCCGACGGCTCCGATCGGTACTACTGGAACACCTTCTACCAACAGGTCGACGTCGTCGACGGCGAGCGAACGTACCTCGGCCAGATGGACCTCAACGCCCGTGCCGACCAGGTCTGGGACTTCTACCGCGACACGCTCCACAAGGTCGCCGGGTACGGCGCCAAGATCCTTCGACTCGACGCCTTCGCCTATCTCCACAAGGAGGTCGGTGAACCGAACTTCTTCAACACGCCCGGCACCTGGGAGTACCTCGACCGGCTCCGCGCGATCGCCGACGACTGCGGACTGATCCTGCTCCCCGAGATCCACTCCGAATACGGCACCGGACTCCACCGGGAACTGTCCGAGCGCGGCTATCCCATCTACGACTTCTTCTTTCCCGGACTCGTCATCGACGCGATCGACACGGGGAGCAGTGAGCACCTCGTGCGCTGGATCAACGAGATCATCGAACGCGACATCACGACCGTGAACATGCTGGGCTGCCACGACGGCATCCCCGTGATCGACCTCAGAGGCGGGACCGGTCGCGACGGATTGCTGCCGGACGCAACGATCGAGACGATGATCGAACGGCTGCTCGAACGCGGCGGCAGGATCAAGGATCTCTACGGTGCCGACGGCACGAAGATCTCCTACTACCAGGTGAACGCCACGTTCTTCAGCGCGCTCGGCGAGAGCGAGGACCGGCTGCGGCTCGCTCGGGCCATCCAGCTCTTCATGCCGGGCACTCCACAGGTCTGGTACCTCGATCTGTTCGCCGGAACGAACGACGACGAGGCTGCCAACCGGGCCGGAAGCGGCGGTCACAAGGAGATCAACCGCACCAACCTCGACCTTGGCGACATCGACGCAGGCCTGACCCGTTCGGTGGTGGTCGACCAGTTGGAGATGATCCGTCTGCGCAACACGTCGGTTGCCTTCAACGGCGACTTCGACGTCGTGGCGACCGACGCAAACCGATTGGTGATGCGCTGGCAGCACGGTGAGACCACCGCCGTGCTCGACGCCGACCTGGCAACGGAGGCCTTCACGATCACGCACGTGCACGACGGGCACGACGTCGTCCTCGACTACAGCTGACGAGCGGGTGCACGGCGGTGGGGCGGGTTTCGTTCGTCACATCCGGAGGACCGCGGCGCCGGTGACCTTGCCCGACGACAGGTCGGCGAGCGCGACGTTGGCATCGTCGAGCGAGTACTCCTGAACCCTGGTGGCGATCGGGATGTCGGCGGCCAGCCGGATGAGTTCGGCGACATCGCCCCGGGTGACGTTGGCGACACTCCGGAGTTGGCGCTCCCACCACAGGAGGTCGTAGTCGAACTCCGGGATGCGATCGAGGTGAATCGCGTTGACCGCCACGATGCCACCCTTGTCGAGTGCCGTCAGCGCAGCGACCACCACCGACCCGACGGGGGCGAACGTCACCGCCGCGTCGAGCGGGACGGGCGGAGACTGGTCGTACCCGCCGGCCCACGTGGCCCCGAGGTCGAGCGACCGCCGCTGTTCGGCCTCCGATCGGGTGCTGACGAAGACCTCGCAGCCCCACGCCACGGCGATCTGGATCGCGCACGTCGCCGATGCGCCGAAGCCGTAGAGGCCCAGCCGGCCGCCCGACTCGATGCCCGAGACCCGCAGCGCCCGCAGTCCGATCGAGCCGCCACACAGCAACGGCGCTGCGGCCGCGGAGTCGAACCCGGACGGCAACCGGTGGACGAAGTCCGCCCGCGCCACGATTCGCTCGGCGAAACCGCCCGAGCGATGCCAGCCGGTGAACCGGGCCTCGTCGCAGAGGTTCTCGCGACCCGATACGCAGAATCGGCACGAGCCACAGGTCGACGCGATCCACGCCACGCCCACCCGTTCGCCGATCTCGACACCGGCCACCGAGTCGCCGACCTCGGCGACGGTGCCGACCACCTGGTGGCCCGGGACGATCGGGAGCACCCGTGCGGGCAGATCGCCTTCACAGAGTTGCAGGTCGGTTCGGCACACTGCGCAGGCGATCACGTCGATGAGCACCTCGTCCGGTGCAACGGCCGGCGTCGTCGTCTCGCCGATCTCGAGCGGATCCTGGTCGGCTGGCCGGGGGCGTCTCAGGACCGCCGCGCGCATGGGACGATGCTGACACACGGGAACGGACCAGTCGAACCCGGTGACGTGGCCCCGTCTCCCATCCGTTGTGACCAAGTTCTCTGACCATCGGCATCGTGATCGGTCAGCGTTGAACCATGAGCGAGTCGTCGACACAGGACCGGACCGTGACCGTCGGCGTCGACGGCTCAGCGGGGTCGGCATCAGCCCTGCGATGGGCGGTCGACCATGCCGACCAGCTCGGCGCCATCGTTCCGGTGATGACATTCGTGACCGGCCCCTTCGTCTACGGATTCGGCGAGGTCGACGGGCCCGACCGCGACGCGGAGCCGTACCGGAGCGACGCGATCCTGCACCTGGAGAGATTCCTCCGGGAGCACGTTCCGGCGCTGGTCGGTCGGGGCGCCGTGACCGAGTCACGTGCAGGCCCCGGTCTCGTCCATCTGGCGGAGGGATCGGAACTGCTCGTCGTCGGAACCCGAGGATGGAGCGCTCGCAGCGGGCTCGCCCTCGGCTCGGTCGGCGCCTACTGCGCCCGACACTCGACCGTTCCGGTCGCGCTGATCCCGCACGGCGAACAGCCGGTTCACGAACACCTCGACGTGGTGGTCGGCTTCGACGGGTCCCCTCACGCTCAGGGCGCGCTGCAGTGGACACTGACGCACCTCCGCCGGTCCGCTCGTGTGGTCGTCGTGCACGCATACGAGTCGGTGATCGGTGAACCGCTGTCGCTGTCACCCGAGCACGCAGAGGCAGGCGCCCGCGAGGTGCTCGAGGCCGGGGTGAGGGCGGCCCGACGCGATCTCGACGGTCATCCCCCGGTGGAGATGGTCGTCATGCGCGGGGACCCGCGGGTCGCGCTGCGAACGGCGAGCGGAGCCGCCGATCTCCTCGTCGTCGGATCACGCGGTCAGGGCGTGCTGGATCGGCTCCTGCTCGGGTCGGTGGCGAACGCGCTCGTCGACCATCCGACGGTCCCGACGATCGTGGTCCCCGGCCGGCAACTGCCGACGACGGCGCAACCACGCTGACCGCACCCCGTCAGCGAGCTCGTCGTCGATCGTGACGTGGGTCGGACGAATGCGTTGCATGATCCGCGGTTCGGCACGCGACTCGTCGAGTCTGGACAAATGGTCCGTCCGGCTCTGGCGGCCCGTGACGTCGACGCGGACGCTGGCATCATGACGGACACGCACGCCATCGCCCTCGGCCCGCAGGAGATCGATGCCCTGCCATGGAACCCCCTCGGAGACCGAGTCGGGGTCGCCTTACGGGCCCTGTGGACGGACGGGACGTCGCAGACCGGCGTGCTCCGAGTCGATCCGGGGCAGCGACTCGGTCGACACACGCACCGCCGGCATCACCACGACTACTGGTTGGTCGACGGGCACGCCGACGTGCTCGGCCGTTGGCTCGGTCCGGGGTCGTACGTCCACATCCCCGCCGGCGTGGAGCACGACGTGGATGCGACCGAGACCGAGGGTTGCACCCTGTTCTACGCCTACACGCTCGTCGCACACGACCCACCGAACCGATGAACGCTCGGCCGAGCCCGTCGGGCGACGCTGATCCGTCGGCCGAGTCGATCCGGCTGCACTCGTTCTATCGAGGCAAGGTGCAGGTCGTTCCCAAGGTCCCGATCCGTGAGCTCCGCGACTTCGCCCTCTGGTACACGCCGGGCGTCGCGGCCGCGAGCCGTGCCGTGGCGGACGATCCCGGTCGTGTCTTCGAGCACACCAACAAGGCGAACGCGATCGCGATCGTGTCCGACGGTTCCCGTGTGCTGGGGCTCGGCGACATCGGTCCCGAGGCGGGGCTGCCGGTGATGGAGGGCAAGGCCCTGCTGTTCAAGTACCTCGGTGGCGTCGACGCGGTTCCGATCTGTGTCGAGACGTCGACGGTCGACGAGTTGGTGTCCCTGGTCCAGCACCTCCAGCCCTCGTTCGGTGGCATCAATCTGGAGGACATCGCTCAGCCGGCGTGCTTCGAGGCCCTCGAGCGTCTCCGGTCGACGCTACGCATACCGGTCTGGCACGACGACCAGCAGGGCACCGCCACCGTCGTCGTCGCCGCACTCACCAATGCGCTCGAGATGGTCGACAAGGCGCTGCACGACGTCGACATCACGCTCGTGGGCATCGGTGCTGCGAACGTCGCCACGCTGCGACTCCTCGTCGCCGCAGGTGTCGACCCGGCCCGCGTCGTCGCGTGCGACCGAGGGGGAACGCTGCACGCTGGGCGGACCGACCTCGAGCAGCGCCAGGACGCATACCCCGACAAGTGGCGAATCTGCCGGACCACCAACGCGCGGGGCGTCTCGGGCGGCGTCGCAGCGGCGCTGGCCGACTCGGACGTGTGTCTCGCCTTCTCCGAGCCCGGCCCCGACACGATCCGACCGGAATGGGTTGCTGCGATGGCGAGCGACCCCGTCGTGTTCGCCTGCGCCAACCCGGTGCCCGAGATCTGGCCGGAGGTCGCCATGGAGGCGGGGGCACGGGTCGTCGGTACCGGCCGCTCCGACTTCCCGAATCAGGTCAACAACTCGCTGGCGTTTCCCGGCATCTTTCGGGGCGTCCTCGACGTGAGAGCCCGAACGATCACCGACGAGATGGCGCTGGCCGCAGCCGACGTCCTGGCCCGGTTCGCCCGCGAACGCGGCATCGAGCACGGTCTGCTCCCGACGATGACCGAATGGGAAGTCGTCCCGTTGGTGGCGGCGGCGACCGCGCTCACCGCCCAACGCCAGGGTGTGGCGGCGCTCCAGACGCCCGAGGAGGAGTTGGTTCGCGATGCGCGCCGGACGATCTCCGAGGCACGCCGGGCCACGGAGGTGCTCATGGACGCGCACATCATCCCGCCGCCACCGACGCCGTAGCACGCCTCCTCTGCGTTCACGGCCTCCAGCCGGCGATCAACTCGCATGCCTCGGCCAGGTCCTCGCCCCGGCCGGCGTAGGAGAACCGGACGTACTCGTGACCGCGGGCGAGGTCGAAGTCGATGCCCGGGGTCGCACACACACCGATCTCGTCCAGCCAGCGGCGGCACAGTTGGAGCGAATCGATGCCGAGCTCGGTCGTGTACTGCGGGAGGTGTGCGTACACGTAGAACGCGCCGTCGGCCGGAGCGATCTCGTCGACGCCGGCGGCCGCGAGCCCGTCGAGCATCACGAGCCGGTTGGCACGGTACCGATGGACGTGCCCGTCGAGTTCCTCGGTCGCGTCGAGCGCGCCCAATGCGGCGACCTGAGACACGTGCGGCGCGCAGATGAAGAGGTTCTGCTGCAGACGCTCGACGGTGTCGACCACCGATTCGGGCGCCACGACCCAGCCCACGCGCCACCCGGTCATCGACCAGTACTTGGAGAAGCTGCTGATCACGAACGCGTCCTGGTGATGGTCGAGCACCTGTGGAGCCGGATCCTCCACGATGCCGTGATAGATCTCGTCGGCCACGATCTTGATGCCGTGCGCGCCGCAGTGGTCGACGAGAGCGCCGAGTGCTTCGACACCGAGCACCGTTCCGGTCGGATTCGAGGGTGACGCGAGCACGAGCCCGTCGAGGTGCCCGACCGCGGCGACCAGATCGGGCGTGGGCGCCCACCGGGTTGCGTCCCCGACGGCGATCGGGACCGGCGTGAGCCCGAGCG
This sequence comes from uncultured Acidimicrobiaceae bacterium, assembly GCA_963827775.1. Lineage (GTDB taxonomy): Bacteria > Actinomycetota > Acidimicrobiia > Acidimicrobiales > Ilumatobacteraceae > Ilumatobacter. The sequence continues at coordinate 394,384 of CAWHCI010000006.1, forward strand.
CGATGAGGGTGTTGCGGTAGCAGGGATAGCCGGGTTCGACGACGCCGACGCGTGCCCCCGGCTCGAACAGTGTGAGGAACGCCAGGGTGAAGCCGGCGGATGCACCACCGACGACCAGCACCCGGCTCGGCTCGACGTCTGTGTATCGGTCGGCGAGCCGTTGGCGGAGTTGATGCAGCCCCGGCGCCGTCGTGTAGCCGAGCGGGTGCTCGAGTGCGTCTTCGACCGCGGCGCGTGCGAGCTGCGGCAACGGCGTCGAGGGCTGACCGACCTCGAGATGGAGCACCGGCTGACCCGCCGCTTCGCGTTCGCTCGCGTATCGACTCATGGCCATGGCGTGGAACGGCGGGACGGCGGCGGCGTGGACGGCAGCTTCGATCACCTCGCCAGTCTCGCGCCTGAGGGACGGGTGACGTCGATCGTCGGTGCTGCGCCGATCCGCGAGCAGCACCACGTCGCGACCTCGGATCGAGGCAGATCGTCGTGTCACCACCCCCGCGACACGACCCGGGCTCACCGAGGATGCCGTTCGGCCCTGTCGGTCCCGCCGCCGGCGAGGTCCAATCGAATCAGGGTCGAGCGAACAACGAGGTGGCAAAGGAGCGCATCGATGGGCTTCATCGACCGGCGAGACGGTGGGCGACGATTGGCCGAGCGGCTCGTCGGCCTTCGGGACGAATCCGACGTGCTGGTCGTCGGGCTCCCGCGCGGCGGCGTACCGGTCGCAGCGGAGGTCGCCGAGTCGTTGCTGGCACCGCTCGATGTCATCGTCGTGCGCAAGCTGGGGGTCCCGTTCCAGCCGGAGCTCGCGATGGGGGCGATCGGTGAGGGCGGCGTCCGGGTGATCAATGACGACGTGGTCCGGATGGCCCACGTCTCGGCCGACGAGCTGGCCGCCGTCGAACGCCGCGAGCGCTCCGAGCTCGAGCGGCGGGCACGGCGGTTCCGCCAGGGCCGACCACGCGTCCCGCTGGCCGACAAGATGGTGGTGATCGTCGACGACGGCGTTGCCACCGGATCGACCGCTCGGGCCGCGTGCGACGTCGCCCGCGCCGAAGGCGCCGCCCGGGTCGTCCTGGCCGTTCCCGTAGCACCGCCGGACTGGAGCACCCGACTCTCGGGAGCCGCCGACGTGTTCGTCGCCGTGGAGACCCCCACCGACTTCCGCGCCGTCGGCCAGTTCTACCGCGACTTCACCCAGACCGATGACGAACGAGTGGTGCAGCTCCTGAACGAGGCGGCTGCGCGGATCGCAGCGGCCGACCGACCCGGCACTCCGGGCCGTCGCGGACCGTGGTCGTGACGTGGCCGCGGTGGTGTCGTGCCGCGGTCACTCCGACCTCGCCGGACCGCGTGAACCCAGTGCGCGCGGTATCGCCGGTCGCAGCGCGGGACCCTCCCGGGACGACGGCGACCTCGCGCCGAGCACTCCGCCGGGCTCGGCGACCGTATTAGCCTGGATCCACCGATCGGCCGGGGTGAGTGACGGCGACGCGTCCACCAAAAAGGCCTCCTGAACTGGGATGATTGTGATGTTCGAAGTCACAAACCGGACCAGATCGGGAGGCACTTTCTGTGTGGCCAGTATCGCGACCATCGACCGCTACGACACGACCTTCGACCATGACGGCTTGATCTCCAACGTGGGGCTGATCATCACGGCGACGTTGATGATGCGGCTCGGTGTGGAGCAGCTCACGACACGATGGGTTCGCACCGGTGCACCGAACGACCGGTCGCAAGATCGCCACCCTGGTGGCCACGATCCTGGCGGGCGTCCCACATCGACCACGCGAACGTGCTGCGAGCGGGGGCAACGCAGGCGGTGTTGCCGTTTCGGGTGATGGCGCCCTCGACGTTCGGCACGTTCTTGCGGTCCTTCACGTTCGGTCACGTCCGCCAACTCGACAAGGTGATCGCCGAGACCACCCGCCGGGCGTGGGCGGCGGGTGCCGGGCCAGGAGCAGAGGCGATGACGATCGACATGGACTCGACGATCTGTGAGGTGCACGGCAAGGCCAAACACGGCGCCGCGTACGGCTACACCCGCCAGCTCGGCTACCACCCGCTGGTCGCGACCCGCGCTGACACGGGTGAGGTGCTTCACGCCCGGCTCCGCAAAGGGTCGTCGCAGCGAGGCCACAAACGCTTCGTTGAAGAACTCGTGGCTCGGGTCCGCCGTGGTGGCGCCACCGGGGCGTTGGTGTTGCGAGCAGATTCGGGGTTCTGGTCCTGGCCGCTCATCGACACACTGACCCGCCTCGGTGTCAACTGGTCGGTCACCGTGGCCATCAACGCCACCATCCGCGAGGCCATCGAAGGCATCGACGAGACCGAATGGACCGACATCGTCTACCCCGACGGCGGCCAAGCCCAGGTCGCGGGCGACCACCTATGTGACCGGGCGAGGAGACAAGCAACGCCGAGTGCGTCTCGTGGTTCGCCGGACCCGTCTCACCGACACCGCGCAGCGACAACTGTGGCCCGACTGGCGTCACCACGCGTTCGTCACCGACCTCGACGCCCCGACCGTCGAGATCGACCAGTTCCACCGCGACCATGCCCGAGTCGAGCTCGCGATCCGCGACCTCAAGGAGCAGGCGCCGGGCTCGAGCACTGCCCGTCTGGCCGGTTCTTCGCCAACGCGGCATGGCTCGCCTGCGCCGTGCTCGCCCACAACCTGACCCGCTGGACCGCGACCCTCGGCGACATCCACCCCGACCAACAGCTCACCGTCACCGCCACCGATCCGCATCACCGCGTGTTCGCACTACCCGGACGACTCGTGAACCGCAGTGGCCGCCTCGTCCTGCGACTTCCACAGGACTGGCCATGGGCCACCACCTTCTGACGCCGTGCTTGCCCCACAGCACGATCTGGTGGGTGCGGAGCGCCGCGACGTTGGCGGCCATGAGCTCGTCCGAACCGGGGACCATGAAGTCGAGCACCGCGACTCCTTCGGGGAGCGCGACCATGAGCTCGGGCTCCCACCGGAGGATGCGGTGGTTCATGGTCGCCGGATCGCGGTAGTCGGGGATGTGGCTGAGGTAGGTGAGGTGGGGCGGTTGCGCGTGCACGACCGCGTGGAACACGCCGCCGAGCCGGCGCACATGGTCGTCGTGGACTGCGAGGTGCGAGTTGAGCTCGCTCGTCAGCCGTTCGAAGAGGCGCTGCGGAGCGGTGAGCAGGGTGGCGGTCGTGCCGCCGTCGTCGATGCTGAGCGCGCCGACGGCGGCCAGGGGGTCGGCCTTGATCTGGCGGAGTCGTCGCCCCGATCCCGTGACGAGCAGCACGCGCCCGGCGAGTGCCGGTGCTGCGAGCGGGAGCTCGATCCGTTCGCAGATCGGGAAGCGTCGTCGCAGCTCGACGTCCCAGCCGAGGCACACCGAGATGTTGCCGGCGCCGGCCTCGCTGGCGTCGATGTCGCAGATGCGTCCGCCACCCTCACCCATGCTGGCGAGCAGCTCGTCGAGCTCCGGGTACGGTTCGGTCATCGGCATGGTCAGGCCTCCTTGGGCACGAGCCGGCGGAGTTGTGTGACGTGGCCGGGCTCGAGTTCGCCGATCGACCGGACGCCGAGCAGCTTCATCGTGCGCACGATCTCGTCCGAGAGGATCTCGATCGCCCGGTCGACGCCGCGCCGACCACCCGCCATCAGCCCGTAGAGGTAGGCGCGGCCGACCATGGTGAACGAGGCACCCGACGCGATCGACGCGACGACGTCGGCGCCCGCCATGATCCCGGTGTCGACCCAGACCTCCACGTCGCCGGGCAACTCCCGCCGAACGGCCGGGAGCAGATGGAACGGGATCGGTGCCCGGTCGAGCTGGCGACCGCCGTGGTTCGACAGCATCACTGCGTCGACACCCAGATCGGCACACCGTTTGGCGTCGTCGAGCGTCTGCACGCCCTTGACCACCACCGGACCGGGCCAGCGGTCCTTGATCCAGGCCAGGTCGTCGTAGGTGACCGTCGGGTCGAACATGGAATCGAGGAGCTCGGCGACGGTTCCGTCGAACTCCTTGAACGTGGAGAACCCCATCGGTTCGGTCGTGAGGAAGTCGAACCACCACCGGACCTTCGGGATGGCGTTGAGCACGGTCCGGGCCGCGAGCGTCGGCGGCACCGTCAAGCCGTTGTAGCGGTCGCGCAGGCGGGCGCCGGCGACCGGCACGTCGACGGTGGCGAGCAGGGTGTCGAACCCGGCCGCCGTGGCCCGGTCGAGGACGTCGATCGAGCGCTCCCGATCTCTCCACATGTAGAGTTGGAAGAAGTTCCGGCCGTTCGGGTTCGCCGCGGCGACCTCCTCAGGTGTGGCCGTGCCCACCGTCGACAGCGAGAACGGGATGCCGGCAGCTCCGGCCGCTGCAGCTCCCGCCTTCTCCCCTGCGGAGTGCATCATGCGCGTGAAACCGGTCGGCGCGATGCCGAACGGCAGTGACGACGGGCCGCCCGTGACCATCACCGACGTGTCGACGTCGGACACATCGCGGAGGATCGCCGGCTGGAACTCGACGTCCTCGAAGGCCTGGCGGGCGCGGGCGAGCGACAGTTCGGCTTCGGCCGAACCGTCGGTGTAGTCGAACGGCGCCGTCGGGGTGACCCGCTTCGCGATCCGGCGCAGGTCACCGATCGTCTGGGCCCCGGCGAGGCGCGCCCCGGTGCGGTCGAGCGTCGGCTTCTTGAACTTCAGCATTTCGGTGAAGTCCGTCGGTTTGGGGAGCTGTCGGTCGGTCATCGGGTCCTCCTGATCAGATCATGGCTCGGCCCTGGCCGAGTGTTGCGAACACGCCGAGTGCCACACCCTGCATGATTGCATTGCCGAGCGCCGCGGCCTCGGCCGACCCGACCCGGTCGGTCGGTCAACTCGGCGACTCGGCGTACGAGCAGTTCCATGCGCGCGGCGCCGCCGAACAGCACGGTGTCGGCGACGGGTGCGACCTCCGCGGTCGGCGATCACCTCGACGGTACGGGACGCGATCGACTCCACGATCGAGCGGGTGACGAGCCCCTGGTCCGTGTCACGGGGTAGCCCCGCGAGCGCGGCGTAGGCGGCCAGCATGTCGTCGGGTGACCGGAGCGATTCGTGGTCGACGTCGACGATCGGCACGTCGCCCCCGACACGCTGCGCCCCGGCGACGAGGTCGGCGATGTCGGGATCACCCCACGACAGCCGACATTGTTCGAGGAGCCAGAAGCCGGTCACGTTCCGGAGGAACCGTTACCCGCCGAGCGCACCCGCCTCGTTGCTGTAGTTTCGAGCGCGCGCCCAGTCCGATGTGTCGGGTTCGTCTCGCTCGACATCGGCGAGCATCCAGGTTCCCGACGACACGAACGCCGAGCCGCCCGCTGCCGTGGCACCCGTGCCGGCGACGGCGGACGCGGTGTCGTGGCCGCCGACGAGCGCCACGGGGACGCCCCGCCACTCACCGACCACGCGACCGGCCGACTCGATCTGGCCGAGCAGCGCGCGATCGACGCCGGCCACGTCGAGCAGCTCGGGTGACCAGTCGCCCGATGCGAGGTCGACGAGCCCGGAACTCCCGGCGCTCGTGCGTTCGGTCACCGCCTCACCGGTCAGTGCGTGCACGATCAGCTCCGCGGAACTTCTGCTCGACGAACACGAACGCGCCGACCATGAACACGAACGTGTCGTGTTCGAGCCCGAGCTCATCGCGAGAGCGTCGACGCGACCGACGTGAGCCCGTCGCCCCGGGGGCGGGTGAGGAGTGGCTCCACGAGCCAGCGCCGTCGGATCCTCGACATGGGTCGTGATCACTCCTCGACGAGGTTGCCAGCCGTTCCGGGCATCCGGAGGAGCCGCCGCGGCGATGCGGCCGCGCGACTCCCCGACATCCTCGCCGCCACCTCCATGCGGCACGGTCTCTCGACCGCGACCCGCAGGTACCCGACCCTTCGAGCCTAGGTTCCCGGCGCGCGGTATGACGGCGACTTCGCGGCAGCGGCGTCGACGTCCTCGGGTGTCATCAGTGGCGTCAGGTTGACGCTCACCTTTCCGCTGGCGTTGATCATCAGCGACAGCGCGGTCGCGCTCGCCTCGTCCGGAAAATCGCAGATCCCGTAGACGTCGGTGTCGCCGAATGCGTAGTACATGCTGTCCATCGAGCCACCCACCGACTCGATCGCCGCTCGGGCGGCGTCGCGACGCTTGCTCCCGCCCTCGGTCAACAGGCCGCTCACGCCGTCACCGACGTAGTTGCCACGAATCAGATACTTCCCCATGTCTTTCACCCCTCGACCGGCCCCGGGATCGGGGCCACCTCCAGTGTCCTCCTCCGGGACCGTGGGATCAACCTCCGGAGGTGGTGACCGGTTCAGCCGAGGCAACGTGAGCCCACCGGGTGATCCGTGTGGGGCGGGTGGGGATCGAACCCACGACCCGGGGATTATGAGTCAGCTCGAAGCCGTCCGGCCCGTGTCGTTTGATGCCATCTAGCTGGGGTTATTCGACGACGCCGTCCATCTCGTGTTGTCCAATCCCACGCCGTATCGCCCAATTTGTTGGATGGAATGTTGGATGCCGAGCACGATGACGATGTCGCAGCTCGAGTCTGACCAGGGGACGGTGACTCCCCCAATCGAAGCCACAGGCGACATCTGACAGGCCCCGAGCGGCTCGAACGGGAGGGAAGGTCGACCGTCCGAAACAGCCCGTCGCGACCGTGATTTCGTGACGCGCGACTTGGGCCGAAGTCGCACACCTTGGCAAGCCGGGTGGCCGTGGTTACGCGGAGCGATATGGGCGGCTCAGGCCGAGCGATCGGCGATCAGAATGCTCCGGCTATGAGCGGCCTGGCAGCGCCTGCGCGAGAACGTTCTGAGCGGCATCGGTGGCGTAGTCGGGGATATCGCTGCATGCTTGATCGATGGCTTCGCTTTGGGATTGCCATGCGATCCGCGAAGTCGCGTGAGCGTTGCGATTGCGGTCACGCTCGGCTCGGCGACCCGAACCGAGGCGGTTGGGCGCTGGCTCGATGGCCCGGTGCGCGCCGTGCGCCGCCGGCTCAAGCGGCCGGCACCGGACGAATACCTCGGAACCACGTTGGCCGCCAAGCGCGCCGAAGCCGTCGACCATCTCGCCGGGAAGTGGCTGAAGGCATCCGTGGCCACGGTGGCGACGCTGGCCGCGAAGTGCGCGCTGCTCGTCATGGCGCTGCGCTTCGTGGGTATCCCGGAGGACGCCCTGGGATGGATGGCGATCGTCGCTGTGTTCGGTCTGGTTGCCGGGCTGACCGCGATCCCGCTCACGCCCGGCAGCGCGGGCGTCGCCGAACTCGGCTTCGTCGGCATGCTCACCGCGGCCTCGGCGACGAGTGGGTCAACCAGATCACGGCCGGTGTCTTGCTGTACCGGCTGCTGACCTGGCTGTTGATCGTTCCGGTCGGGCTCGGCGCGCTCGGCGTCTGGCACCACGGAGTCCGCGCCGCCGAGCAGCGAGCCGCAAACGCAACTACCACCTGACCTCGAGCACCTGACGCGAGGCGGCTCGCCCGGTGAATCCGCTTCCTCCAACACGTCGCTCCCGAGTGACGACACCACTCCGACGCAGCGGGATCGACCGATGCAGCCGAGCGCTCGAGCTCCGCTGAATACCGCCCGTTTGCTCCCTTCTCCCACCGTGTTGGAGCTACCGCCTCGGTGCACCATGGCTGAAGATCGAAGTGCTGCCAAACATCTGCACGTGGGGAAAGACGATGCGAAACATTCGAGGGATGCTGGACAACCTCCGAACGACGGTCAAGGAGAGCCAGGAGATCACCGCGATCCTCGGCACCGTTGTCGGCGTCGTGCTGGCGACGGTGATCGAGCGGAACAGCCCGCAGCCGGACCCTGAGACGTTCGCCATCACGGTCGCCCAGGCTCGGACCTCGCTGTTGAGTGCACTTGGCCTCGTGTTCACCGGGCTGAGCATCGTGTTGGCCCTCACTGCGCTGACCGCGGGGAACATGGCGAGCAAGTTCTCGGCGCGCCTCCTCCGAATGAGGCTCCGGGGCAACGGGAACAAGTGGGTGCTCGCAACGTTCACGCTGACCGCAAGCTTCATCCTCACGACACAGGTTCTGCTCCGAGGCCGTGAGTCCGAGGACCTCGCGCCGCCGCTCATGATGTCGGTCAGCGTGGTGTTGTTGATTGTCACCGGCGTGATGATCGTCTGGTACATCAACGGCACGCTGCAATCGCTGCGCGTCGACAAGGCAATCGGTTGGATTGCCCGGAGAATCGAGCGGGCGGCCAAAGCGCAAGAGCACGAGTCGCGCCACGACGTCGTGGTCCCCGACATCGATGTCGAGCGACCGTCCGGTGCAGCCGATCTGGTGGCGCCCGACGATGGGTACATCGTCCGTGTCGACACGAATCGCCTGCACCGCCTGATGTCTGCGCCGGAGGCGTGTGTGTTGATCGACGGTGGGTCCGGAAGGGCCGTCATTCGAGGCGAGGCAATCGGCTGGGTCTCGACGCCATCACCGATCAGTGACAACGAGCTGTTCGACTGCATCACGATTGCGAGGTCGCGGGATCCGCAGGACGACGTCGGATACACCGTGGAGGTCCTCGTCGACATCGCACTGATGGCACTGTCGCCTGCGGTGAACGATCCGACGGACCGGCGTCGAGTGCACCGAGGAACTGGCTGCAGTGTTTGCACGTCCGCGCGGCGCAAGGTCGGAGTCAGAACACGTCAACACCCGGACGAATCGCCCTCGGTCGTCGTGCAGGCAGACAGCCTGGGCGACCGCCTCGACGCTGCGGGAAGGCAGATCCTGCTCTACGGCAGCGGCGACCGAACGGTGACCGCAGCGCTCCTGCGCCTCGGACAGCAGGGGGCACGGCTTCGCTACGTCGGAGCGTGATCGTCGACTCGCCGGTGCCTTCGTCGACGACGTCGAAGCGGTGCGTGCGGATGGATCGAGTTCCGCCGGGCGAGCTTGGTGAACCAGCGCAACGTCCACTGCCACCCGCGACCCCATCGGCTGCGCCGGTGACCGAACGTCCGCCGGAGCGTTGATTCGCTCACCGCAGCCCAGGGTGCATCGGCAGCGGTGAGCCGACCACCTTCGTGGGTGCGACGCTCCTCATCGTCGGCGGCCATGACACCGAGGTGCTTCGCCTCAACCGTCAGGCTCGAGCCCAGTTGAGATGTGTGAACGAACTGCGCGTGGTGCCCGGCGCCACCCATCTCTTCGAGGAGGCGGGAACCCTGCGAGCAGCAGCGGAGTTGTCCCGAGACTGGTTCCTCGAACACCGCGGCACCAAACACCGATCCGGCTGACGACGAGCCGGCGAGCAGCCTCTCGATCAACGGGGTCGTCACACCGTTCG
>CAWHCI010000007.1:0-17287 GCA_963827775.1 uncultured Acidimicrobiaceae bacterium
AAGCCCGACGTGAGCGTGGCCTCGTGGAGCACGAGGCACCGGCCCGTCTTCCGCACCGACTCGACGATCGTCCCGACGTCGAGCGGCACGAGGGTTCGCAGGTCGATGATCTCCACGTCGAGATCCTGCTCCTCCGCGGCAGCCTGCCGCGACGTGGACGAGTGTGCCGTACGTGAGCACCGTCAGCTCGCCGCCTTCACGGTGGACTCGGGCTGTCCCGAGATCGATCGAGTAGTACCCCTCGGGCACCTCGCCGAGCGGATGCTGTGACCAGGGAACGATCGGACGGTCGTGGTGTCCGTCGAACGGCCCGTTGTACAGTCGCTTCGGCTCGAGGAACACCACCGGGTCCTCGTCCTCGATCGACGAGATGAGCAGGCCCTTCGCGTCGTACGGGTTCGACGCCACCACCGTCGTCAGTCCCGCGACGTGGGTGAACAGCGCCTCCGGGCTCTGCGAGTGGGTCTGGCCGCCGTAGATCCCGCCGCCGGTCGGCATGCGCACGACGAGCGGAGCAGTGAAGTCGCCCGCCGAGCGGTGGCGCAGGCGGGCCGCCTCGGACACGATCTGGTCGTAGGCGGGATACATGTAGTCGGCGAACTGGATCTCGACGCAGGGTCGCAACCCGTAGGCGGCCATGCCGATGGCGGCGCCGACGATGCCGGACTCGTTGATCGGCGCATCGAAGCACCGGTGGTCGCCGAATCGCTCCTGCAGCCCCTGTGTGCACCTGAAGACGCCGCCGAAGTACCCGACGTCCTCGCCGAACACGACCACACGGTCGTCGCGCTCCATCGCCACCGTGTGCGCGTCGCGGATCGCCTCGATCATCGTCATGGTCGGCATGTCAGTCCCCTCCCTCGAGCTGCGCCCGCTGTTCGAGGAGGTGCGGCGGCAGCTCGTGGAAGACATCGTCGAACATCGATCGCGGGTCACCCACCGCGCCGGTCTTGACCGATCCGTGCGAGCTGGCTTCGGCGAACACGTCGTCGACCTGCTGCGCGACGTCGTGCTCGAGCTCGACGTGCCGCTCATCGTCCCACTCCCCCGAGGCGACCAAGTGCCGCCGCAGACGATCGACCGGGTCGCCGAGTGGGAACTTCTCCTTCTCGTCGGCGGGTCGGTACACCGACGGGTCGTCCGACGTCGAGTGGGCGCCGCTCCGCAGCGTGATCCACTCGATCAGCGTCGGCCCGAGGTTGGCGCGAGCCCGCTCGGCAGCCCACTGCGACACCGCGTAGGCCGCGAGGTAGTCGTTGCCGTCGACGCGGATGGCGGGGATGCTGAACCCGTACCCGCGGTCGGCGAACGTCGCCGACGCGCCGCGGGCGAAATCCTCGGGCGTGGAGATCGCCCAATGGTTGTTCACGATGTTCAGGATCACGGGAGCCTGATAGGTGGATGCGAACACCAGCGCGGCGTGGAAATCTGACTCCGCCGACGCGCCCTCACCGATCCAGGCGCAGGCGATCTCGGTGCCACCGCGCAGCGCGGACGCCATCGCCCAACCCACCGCCTGGATGTACTGCGTGGCGAGGTTCCCCGAGATCGAGAAGAAGCCGTGCGACTTGGCCGAGTAGAGCACCGGGAGCTGACGTCCCTTCAGCGGATCGAACTCGTTCGACAGCACCTGGTTCATCATGTCGACGATCGGGTAGCCGGCCGCGACGAGGAGGCCCTGCTGCCGGTACGTCGGGAAGTGCATGTCGCCGGTCTGCAGCGCGTGCTGCTGGGCGCAGGCGATCGCCTCCTCTCCGAGCGCCTGCATGTAGAACGAGACGGTCCCCTGGCGGTGGGCGCGCAGCATGCGAGCGTCGAAGGCGCGCACCAGGAGCATGTCGCGCAGACCAGCGACCTTCGCCTCCGGCGAGAGATCGGGAACCCAGTCGCCGACGGCGTTGCCATCGTCGTCGAGCACGCGCACGAGTTGCTTGCGCATCAGGGCCACGCGCTCGACCTTCTCGTCGAGGTCCGGTTTGCGCATCTCGCCGGCGCCGCTGATGAATCGCACCCGGTCCGCCGGCTGCTGTCCTCGTGCCGGCTCGGGGATCCTCAACCGCAGCCCGACGGGATCGACGTCGCTTTCCATGACCTCCAATATCGCACGTCTGCCACCGAGTCGGGATCGGCACCGCATCTGCGTCGGCCGACGAAACACCTCTGCCACCCGTGCTGGGTCGGATCGGGTCGCCGAACTCGATCGCTCCATCGAGCGGAGCTGCGCCGTCACGCCCACGCGAGTCGCTCGGACTTCGAGCGATCGATTCGACCGACGAGTGGTTCAGCCCGCGTGACCCACGCTCCGGACACCCGCGGGAAGGACGACATCCATCGGCACCTGCTCCGACCGCCCACTCCCGGGCGCGCCGGTCGTCGGATCGGTGTCGGGCTCAGGTCGCGTCGCCGGCGACCCCAGCCACCTGACGGGCGATGGTGCCCTCCTCGTCGGTGGGAACCACCATGACGTCGATCGGCGATGTCACGGTCGAGATGACGGATTCCCCCGACGCGTTGCGTTCCGGGTCGATCGAGATGCCGAGCGCGTCGAGCCCGACGAGCGAACGGAACCGCACCGACGCGCTGTGCTCGCCGATGCCACCCGTGAACACGACCGCGTCGCACCGCCCGAGTACAGCGAGGTAGGCGCCGACGTACTTGCGGACGCGGTAGCAGAACACGTCGAGCGCGAGCCCGGCGACCTCGTCACCTTCGGCGGCGCGCGACTCGACCTCGCGCATGTCGGACGACCCGCAGAGTCCGAGCAGCCCCGATTCCCGGTTGAGCGCGTCAGCGACCTCCGCGGGTGGGCGGCCGGACGCCGCCGCGACATGGAAGATGACCGCCGGATCGACGTCGCCCGACCGGGTGCCCATCACCAACCCCTCGAGCGGCGACAACCCCATCGACGTGTCGATGCTGCATCCCCGTTGCACCGCGGCCATCGACGCGCCGTTGCCGAGATGGGCGACGATCAGATCGAGGTCCTCGACCGATCGCCCGAGCGAGTGCGCCGCTGCTCGCGCGACGTACTCGTGCGACGTGCCGTGGAAGCCGAACCGTCGCACCCCGTAGTCGGTGTACCACTCGGTGGGCACCGCGTAGCGATACGCGCGGGGCGGCATCGTCCGGTGGAACGCAGTGTCGAACACCGCCACCTGGGGAACGTCGGAGCGCAGCTCTTCGCGCGGCCTCGATTCCGAGCAGGTTGGCCGGGAGGTGGAGCGGGGCGAGCGGGACCAGCGACCGGATCGCGGCGATCGTCTCGTCGTCGATGAGCGTCGGTTCCGAGAACAGCTCGCCGCCGTGGACGACCCGGTGGCCGACGGCGTCGATCCGGCTCCCGTCCAACCCGGCGACGACCTCGCGCAGCGCTGCCGCGTGGTCGCTCACCTCCTCGACCCGGCCGCCGGCCAACCGTTCACCGGTGCCCGAGTCGACGAGTTGGTACTTCACGGACGAGCTGCCGGTGTTGAGCACCAGCACCCGCACGATCACCGACCTCCGGCCTGGATCGCCGTGATCGCGACCGTGTTGACGATGTCGGTGACCGTCGCGCCCCGCGAGAGGTCGTTGACCGGGCGATTGAGCCCCTGCAGGATCGGCCCGACGGCCACGGCGTTCGCCGAGCGCTGCACTGCCTTGTACGTGTTGTTGCCGGTGTTGAGATCGGGGAACACGAACACCGTGGCGCGGCCGGCAACCGTGCTGCCCGGCAGCTTCGATCGGGCCACCTCGACGTCGACGGCGGCGTCGTACTGGATCGGGCCCTCCACCGGGAGATCCGGGTGGAGCTCTCGAACACGCTCGGTCGCCCGACGGACCTTGTCGACGTCGGCTCCGGTGCCCGATTCGCCGGTCGAGTAGCTGAGCATCGCGACCCGTGGTTCGAGGCCGAACAGGCGGGCGGTGTCGGCGGAGGCGACGGCGATGTCGGCGAGTTGCGAGTCATCGGGGTCCGGGATGATCGCGCAGTCGGCGTAGACGAGCGTGCGGTCCTCGAGCAGCATCAGGAAACAGCTCGACACGCTCGACACCCCCGGTCGGGTCCTGATGAACTCGAGTGCCGGCCGGATCGTGTGCGCCGTGGTGTGGGCGGCGCCGGCCACCATCCCATCGGCCATGCCCTCCCAGACCATCATCGTGCCGAAGAAGCTCGCGTCGGCCATGATGTCGCGGGCGCGGTCGAGGGTGATCCCCTTGTGGGCACGGAGTTCGGCATAGCGCCGGGAGAACGGTTCGAGCAGCTCCGACCGGAACGGATCGATCACCGGCACGTCGTCGAGTTCGAGACCGAGATCGGCGATCCGGCCGCGCACCTGGTCGGAACGTCCGAGCAGCACGAGCTCGCACACGCGACGACGGCGCAAGCGGTCGGCCGCCCGCAGGATGCGCTCGTCGGTGCCCTCCGGGAGCACGATGCGGGCGCCGACGGCACGAGCCCGTTCGATCAGGTCGTACTCGAACATGACGGGTGTCACGACCTCGGAGCGAGTGAACTGGATGCGCTCCGCCAGCGCACCGACGTCGACGTGGTCCTCGAACAGGCCGAGGCCGGCCTCGATCTTGAGCGTGTCCTGGGCACGGATCGCGCCCTCGAGCCCGGCGGCAGCGACGGCGCTCTCCAACGTGTCCGCCTCGACGCTGAGCACCGCGATCGGCTTGTTCGCTCCGACCCCGGACAACAGACGGAGCACACGTTCGTCGGGAACGAGTCCGCCGGTGAGCACCAGGCCGAGCACGCCCGGGTAGCCCGACGACTGACGGGTCATCGCCGCCGTCAACATCACGTCGTGCCGGTCTCCCGGTGTGAGCAGCACGGTCCCCTCGCCGACCCGATCGAGGAGGTTCGGCACCGACATGGCTGCGACCTCGACGCGTTGAACCATGCGGTGGAAATCGTTCTCGTCACCCGTCAGGCGTGTCGCACCCATCGCAGTGGCGAGTTGATCGAGCGACGGTTGCGTCAGCAACGGCATCTCGGGAATCGCCCAGACCGGCACGTCGATGTCGCTGGACCGCGCGATCGTGGCGTTGAGTTCGTCGAGCAGATCCGGGTCGGCGCGGTTGACGACGAGTCCGAGCACCGAGTTCCGGTCGAACGCGTCCCAACCCATCCTGACGCGCTCGCAGATCTCCATCACGTCGCGATCGTGCCCGTTGAGGACGGCGAGCACGGGCGCTCCGAGATGTCGGGCAAGTCGGGTGTTCACGTCGATCTCCACCGGCGACGACGCGCCGGTGAAGTCCGACCCTTCGATCAGCACCAGATCACAGTGTTGCTCGACCTCCTTGTACCGGGCGACGGTGGTGGCCATGCCGACATCGGCGCCGGCGCGCGTCGCCGCTCCCGAGCTGTGATAGGTCGCGTCGGTGAAGGCGTGACCGATGCGCTCCGGTGGGAGCTGATAGCGGTGCCGGATCAACTCGGTGTCGTTGTCCGGATCGTCATGGACGAGCGGGCGGAAGAAGCCGAGCTTCCCCACGCGTCGGGAGAGCAACTCCGCCAGGCCGAGGGTCACGAGCGATTTCCCGCTGGCGGACCCCATCGCCGTGACGTACACCGAGCGGGACACGATGTCGACCGTACCGAACGCGCACGCCGAATCTGACGTCGGCCAACGACGGCCGACGCGCGTCACTCGGATCGCCGGGCGGCTCGCTCTCGGGAGCAACGGCACTGGTCGACACTCGGATGGGCCGCGCACGATGTCGGGAAGACACGCTGAAGGTGTGCCGGCACGCCCAGCTCACGAGATTCCAGGGGGTCGTCATGAGTCGCTCACAGAACCACAAACGTTGGCGGATCGACACCATCGTGATCTGGGCGTTCGTGGTCGCTTGGTTCGTCTACCTCTTCACAGTCCACGCGCCCTGGCAAGCCGGTCTGCTCTTGCTGGCCGGCGTCGCCATGGCGATCGCCTTCCTCGTGATCATGCGTCGGCGGGAAATCGACCCGGCGGCGGAGCGCCGCAAGCCGCACATCGTCGCCCTCGGCATCCTGATTCCGCCGTTCGACCGGATCGTGCGCGAGGCGGAGACCGGCCAGGCTGTCGCCAGGCGGAACGAAGCGGTGATCGACCGGATGGACTTGGTGCTGGGTGAGTACGACGTGTGCTCCACGGTTCCCGATGGGGTGACCCGCGAGTTCGTCGACAGCGGCCACTTCGGGTTGGCGCACCTCGCCGTTCGCGAGTCCGCGAAGCGCGTCGCAGCACAGCTCACGGAGCAGGACCGCGAGTTGACGTCGCACCGCTCGCCCACATCAGTCTGATCGACCGGACATGATGACGGTCATGCGGGGGCGTGCGGCGGGGCGAGGCGCGGGTCACACCGCCGGCGAACGAGCACCTCGCCGGCGGTACGTATTCGCTTGCTTCGACCGGCGAGCGGACCTAGCTTGACGGCGTCCGCTGGGGTGGACTCCAGCGGTCGACCCGATCGATCGGAGGCGATTGTTGTGACTGAGTGTTCGCACGGCCCATGCAGTCCGGTGAACTGCATCATTCCACCGTTCATGGTGGATGCAATCAAACTGCGCGGTGACGCGAAACAGCGCAAGATGGCCGAATCGATCGAGAAGCTGGCGGCTTCGACTCGAGAGGAGCGAGAGTCCATTCCGACGCCGGCGACTGCCTTCGTTGCCGGGCAGGAACTGGCGGCAGCTCGCGGCACTCCGTCAGCTCGCATCGAGATCTACGACGGCCAGAAGAAGGCCGCTCTGCCGGGCAAGCTGGCCCGCAAGTCCGGCCAGAAGCCGGTCGCCGACACCACGGTGAACGAGGCGTTCGACGGGTCGCAGTCGACCTACGACCTCTACCTCAACCAATACAGCCGCGACTCGCTCGACGGTCGAGGAATGAAACTCGTCTCGACCGTGCACCACCGCCGCGCCTACAACAACGCGTTCTGGAACGGCCGGCAGATGGCGTACGGGGATGGCGACGGCACCTTGTTCACCGGCTTCACCAACTCGCTGTCGGTCATCGGCCACGAACTGTCGCACGGCGTCGTCCAGTTCTCGGGTGGTCTCATCTACCGAGACCAATCCGGTGCGCTCAACGAGAGCTTCGCCGACGTGTTCGGTGCGCTCACCGTGCAATACCAGAACCAGCAGTTGGCCCGCGACGCCGACTGGCTGATCGGCGACGGCATCCTCGGCCCGAACATCAACGGTGTCGCACTGCGATCGATGAAGGCACCGGGCACGGCATACGACGATCCGGTGCTCGGCAAGGATCCGCAGCCGTATCACATGGACGACTTCATCGTCACCAGCTCCGACAATGGCGGCGTGCACTGGAATTCGGGGATTCCCAACCATGCGTTCTACCTGTTGAGTCAGTATCTCGGGGGCAACGCATACGACAAGCCGGGCGGCATCTGGTACGACACGATGCAGAAGATCAACAACCCCAATGCGACGTTCAACGAATGGGCCGACTTGACGGTTGCAGTCGCCCGAGCTCGCCACGGAGCCGGCAGCCGGGAGGAGCTGTTCACTCGCCGAGCCTGGAAGCTCGTCGGAATCAGCGTGTGAGGATCGTCGATTGAAGCTGCGCGTCGAACGAACCGGAGGGATCGGGGCATTCGCGAAACCGCTGGGCGGTGAGGTCGACCTCGACGAGCTGCCCGAATCGCTCGCGGCCGAGGTTCGCGAGGTGCTCACGCCCGCCGTGTTGCGTGAGCGCAGCCGGGCGGGCCGGCCCGAGTCGTCCGGTGACCGGGTCGAGGGTCAGACGATCAGGGTCCACGTATCGAATCACGAGGAGTCGCACGAGTTCACGATCACTGACGACGACCCCGACGCCGACCTCTTCGACGTGTTCAATGCGGTCGTCAACGAGCTGGTTCGCAGGGACATCGACCAGGGTGCGCCCGCCGAGGCCTCCGAGTGCGACACCGACCCGAATCCTGCGCCGACCGGGACCTACGACGCGGTCTTCTTCGACCTCGGCAGCACCCTGGTCTCGCCTGAGCGGCAGTGGATCGAAGGTGCACGGAACGCGCTGGAATTGTTGCGCAATCGTTCGATCCCGGTCGGCGTGATCTCGAACACGGGAAGCCTCACTCGCGACCAGGTCCTCGATCTCCTTCCCGACGACTTCGACTTCGACGGCTTCGAACCAGAGCTGGTTCTGCTCTCGTCGGAGGTGGGGATCGAGAAGCCCGACCCGCGCATCTTCGCGCTCGCGGTCGAGCGAGCGATCACCGAACCATCACGCTGCCTCTTCTGCGGGGAGGACCTCGCCGAGACCGTGGCCGCGCAGCAGGTCGGACTTCACGCCATCCGGTTGGCCTCCGACACGGCGGCCGACTTCGCGACCCTCATCGACCTCGTCGACGCGTAGCCCGGCAACACACCCCGGCGATCGGCTGACCGATCCTGTCGGCCGGCCCAACCCGTGCCCGATCGCCGAGTGAGTCTGCCGTCGATCGCTCGCGGACTGCGAGACGAACGGGCACTTCGGCACCGTCTCGTCGTCGCGGCGCCGGCGATCGTCGAGACACGTCCCGCAACGATGAGACCGAGAGGTGCGCACATGTCCAACTTCCTGATTCAGCAGTACTCGGTCGTGATCCTGTCCGACCGAGCACAGGTCATCCTCTACGAGGACATGGACTTCACGCAGGAATCGCGTCGGGTCGTTCTGCGCTTTCAGCCCAATGGTGGCGAACAGGTATCGGTTCGAGGAACGAGCGTCGTGGCCGACATGAATCTCGGCTTGCTGGAACCGACCGTCGATCTGCTCCGAAACGAAGAACCTGTACACGTCGTTTGGTCGTCGAATCGCGCCTACGTGTACGCCGGTCTGGAACCCGTCGGTGAGGGCGACTGAAACGCTCCCGATCATTCACGGCGTTATCGCAGCGTCATTCCGGAACATGAGCCGATCGGCCCCTGACATATCCGGCCGTCGGGCACTAATCGGTAACCAGGGAACAGAACACCGATCATGCATCCGTTGCAGCTCGCTCACGGCGGGCGGCCCGGACGAAGGAAGAGAAGCGACGATGACCAGGGATGTCGTGACCTCAGGCGAGTCGGACCGTCGTATGCGATCCCGACGAGCGCTCAGCGTGGTTGCCGCGATTCTGGCGGCGTCGACGTGTGCCACGATCATCTACCTCGCGTCGGAGGACGAGTCGGGATGGGACGGCGTCTTCTTGTGGGCCGCCCTCGCCGCTGGGTTGGGCTTCGTCAGCGTCGGATTCACGAACGTCAAGAAGCACGAGCCGAACGCGGGTGCTCTCTGGTTCGCATGGATCGTGTACATGATGCTCGGCTTCGGTGGGGTCTTTGCGATGACCGCGTACTGGCTCGCAGTCGACGACATGATCTATGCGGGGACCTACTTCAACCTCGGCCAGGTCATCGTCACGTCAGCTCTCATGCTGTACGTGGTCGTGGTGATGACCGGCCGCAGTTCCCGAACACATCCGCCGGGACACACCGGTGGGGCCGTCGCTCAAGGCTGGCACACGGATCCGACGGGTGCCCACGAGCAGAGGTTCTTCGACGGCGAGCGCTGGACAGCGAGGGTGCGCGACGGCGATCGCGTCGGCGAAGACAGACTCTGAGCGCTGGTCCGGTCATGGCACGTGCCGTCGAGCAGGAGCCGGGCCCCGGTTTCGACAGGTCGACCCGGTCTCACGCGCCGAAGGACGTTGTGAACGCCGCGGACGAAGCCGCCCGACCATCGCTCAACTACGACGCGTTCATCTCCTACAGCCGCATCCCAGACGATGCCATCGCGGAGGCACTGCAGCACGGATTACAGCGTCTGACACGACCGTGGTATCGGATCCGACCCACCCTGCGCATCTTCCGCGACAAGGCCGGGTTCGCAGCCGGGGGAGATCTGACTCAATCGATCGCCGACCAGCTCGACGACTCCCGCGCCCTGATCCTCCTCCTCTCGCCGGAGGCGACGACCTCACCGTGGGTCGACAAGGAGGTCGCCCACTGGCGAGCTCATCGACCTCACTCGACGATCGTTCCTGTCATCACCGTGTGGCGGGCTCCGGAGGACGACCTCGTGGAATTCGATTGGAACGGCCCGGATGTGCCGCCATCGCTACGAGGGCACTTCGAGGCCGATCCTCTGGCAGTAGATCTCCGATGGGCCCACGGACCGGGCCGCCTCACCGACGGGGATCCCCGCTTCCTCGATGCGCTGGCGCAGATCGCAGCGGGCGTCCTCGGACGCAACAAGGACGACATCGTCGGTGAAACCGTCCGAATGCGGCGGCGCGCCCGCAGGCTGGCATCAGGGGCGATCGCAGCGCTCGTTCTGCTCACCGTCGCATCGATCGTCGCCGGCGTCGTGGCGGTGGCGAATGCACGACGTGCGGAGGAACGCGCTCGAGTTGCCACATCGCGCCAACTCGCAGCGCAATCCGTCTCGACCGCAGCCGTCGACACCGACCTGGCGCTCTTGCTGGCCGTCGAGTCCTCGGCGATCGAACCGACCAGCGAGGCCCTCGGAGCGCTGATCGGAGCGCTGAACGTCGACCCGCAGCTGGAACGGTACCTGTACAGCAATGGGGGCTCGATCAACGACGTCGTGACGACGAGCGACGGCAAGCTGATCGGATCGAACGCAAATGGTCACCTGTCGGTGTGGGACCTCGCGACCGGAGAGGAGGAGATGCGTATCCCGACGCCGGCCGCCCGACCGCTCTGGGGAATCGACATCGACGTCTCGCAGAAGCAGGTGATCGTCGGCGACGTCGACGGGGACCTGTTCCTGTTCGATCTGCCGAGTGCGACGGCAGTACGCATCGGATCGGGTCATGAAGGCGTCGTCACGGTGGCGCGGTTCGTCGATGGTGGATCCCGCGTCGTGACGGCCTCCGAGGACGGAACGGTCCGGACCTGGGCCTTCGACGGACGCACGCTCGAACCTCTGGAAGTCGTGCGAGTCGGCGAGCCGGTCTACGACGCGCTCGTCATGCAACCCGACGGCTGGCTGGTGCTCGCCACGGCGCATCGCGTGTCGTGGTGGCACTGGCCGGAGCTCGAGTTCTTCATCGACTTCCCGTCAGACTCGTCGGTCAACACGCTCGCCTTCAGCCGGGCCGGCGATCGGATCGTGGCAGCTGGAGACCAGGACGGCGTCGTCACGCTGAACAACCTGGACAATGAGGAACCACTCGTCGAGCTGCCGGTGGTGCCAGGTACCTCGCTACGGTCGCTGGAGTTCAGCCCCGACGGCCGGCTCCTCTACGTCGGCGCAACCGACGGGACCACTCGAGTGTTGCGAGCCGAAGCAGCGACCGATGACTCGGACCGCCTGGTGTGGTCACTCGACGAGGGCCGGGCCGCGCGTGGGCACACTGCGGCGGTCATCGCACTCGTGACGATCGATGACGGCGACAGGATTGTTGCGACGAGTACGAGCGGTGAAGCCACGGTCCGATCGACAGGGTCGTCGAACATCCGCGCCGTCGAGGTGACGACCGTCGACGGCGGAGTCATGGATCTCGGCATTTCAGAGACCGATGAGATGGTGCTCGGTGCCCTCGCGGGGCCGCGAGTGATCGACCTGGTGAGTGGCCGCTCCCTGTTGCCGTCGCTCTCGGCCAGGCCTGACCATGTGACGGGTGCCGCCATCGCCCGCGACGGGTCCACGGTTGCCATCGGGACGATCGACGGCAGGCTGATCGTGTGGGACAGCGACAGCGACGAGCTCATCGCCGAGGTCGAGGGGCATCACGGCCCTTCGCCACTCGAGGAACTCAGCTCGGCGGGAATGGCCGTTCTGGACGTGTCGATTGCTGACGATCAGGGACCGAGAGTGCTGTCGGGCGGTGTGGACGGTGACATCGAGGTCTGGACTCCGGACGGTTCATTCACCGCCATCACCCATTCGTCAGGAGCGACCGACATCGCGATCGGAGGAGACCACGCCGTCTCGACCGGCGGCACCGAGTCGGTCGTGTTCGACCCGGTCGACGGATCGGTGACGTCCACCTTTCAGGGTGGCGGTGCGGTTGCGATGACCGGCGACGGCCGACTGCTCGCGACAGGATCCATGTTCGGCGGGATCGACGTGTGGAACGTGGAGTCGGGGGACCTCGTCGGTCGACTGAGCGGCACAGCCGACAGACCGACGGCGCTTGCATTCGGAGCTCGTGATCGCATCCTCGCGGCCGGCTACGACGACCATTCGCTCCGGTTGTGGAGCGTGCCGGACCTGACACGGCTCGGCGGAGACCTGACAGGTCACGACGCTGGCGTCACCTCGGTCGCGTTCGGCGCAGACGGATCGCTGTACTCGGCCGACTGGAACGGTGTCGTCCTGAGGTGGGACCTGGATCCTGCATCTCTGATCAGGGACGCATGCGTGACAGCCAATCGTGCGCTCAGCGAACGCGAGACGATCACGTTCATCGGCGACGGCGCTTCTCGAAGTCCGTGTGCGGAGTCGGAGCCACCGTCAAACCCGTGACCGGCCGATGGCCCTTGGCGCGGCCCACGCCTGGTTCGGCGAGGTTCCATGGCGTCACGAAGGGGCGACGTCCTCGATGCCGGCACACGTCGATTCGCCAGGGATCGCCGAACAGAGCCCGTCACCGGCACACGGCATGGGGGCTCGAAGCACCAGAGGGCCGCCGAGCGCCCCACCGAGTCGAAGAATGCAGCACCCCGGAGCCCCCGGGGTACCTTCGTGCCGTGACCGACGAGCCGCGCTGCCCCGAAGGGCTCCGCGGCAGGTCCCAACACGTCCCCGCAGGCGTCACGAGCTTCTTCGAGTGGGCGTGGACGTCCGCCACCGGGACGCTCCGGGGCTTCCTCGCCTTCCTGATCCTGATCAACGTCATCCCGTACGGGCTGGCGCTGGCGGCCATCGGGACCCAGGCGAGTTCGGGCGGCGACTTCGCGTTGCTCGGCTTCGTGGCCCTGTTCGCGATCGCGTTCGCCTCCGGCCAGCCCGCCCCGACCCCGCTCATGGGCACGTCCGCGCTCCTGCTCGCCGGGTTTCTCGGTGCGTCGTTCGGTCCCATCTCGGTCGCGGCACTCGCCGGCGCAGCGGCGACGCTCGGGCTGGTGGTGAGCTACGGAGCAGGGGCCACCGGCATCGGCCGGCTGCTGATCGACCGATTCGCCACCCGGGACGGCGTGCAGCAGGCCGTCGATCGCGCCTTCGAGGTCATCTGCGAACACGGCATCAAGGCCACGTTCGTGCTGGCCATCGTCCCGACACCGATCCACGCCTGGTCCGCGGTTGCGGGCGGAGCCTCCGGCCTGCTGTTCGTGAGGTTCATCGTGGCGGCGTTCGCCGGATCGATGATCCGGTTCGCCATCGCAGCGCTGATCGGCAACGGCATCGAGCAGCTCCTGAGCTGATCGCGTTCACTCGCTGACTCGCCGCCCCGGTGCCGTCCCGCCGCCGGGATGACGGGCGCACCCGATCCGTCCGGCGTGCGGAGGCGCCGGACGGCCACGACCGGATGGGCGCAGCGCGACCTCCGATCCGTCGGCCGGAAGCCCACGGCCACACGACGGGGTCGACCGGCCGGAGCGACGGTCGGCCGGAGCTCGCGCTCGTGACGGAGGTCGCGGCCGAGCAGGTCACGCATCGCATCGCGAGGGTCCTTGTCCTCGTAGAGCAACAGGTACATCTGCTCGGTGATCGGGAGTTCCACCCCGACCCGGGCGGCCAGTTCCCGTGCCGAACGGCACGTCGGCACGCCCTCGGCCACCTCGTTCATCTCGGCGCGGATCTCGTCGAGCGTTCGACCGCTCCCGATCGCCAGACCGACCCGTCGATTCCGCGAGAGACCGCCCACGCTCGTCAGCATGAGGTCGCCGACACCCGAGAGCCCGGAGAACGTCGCCGCATGCCCGCCGAGGGCCACACCGAGGCCGCGTGATCTCGGCGAGGCCCCGCGTGATGATCGCGGCACGGGTGTTGTCGCCCAATTCGAGTCCGTCGCTCACCCCGGCCGCGAGCGCGACCACGTTCTTCAACGCCCCGCCGATCTCGACACCGATGATGTCGTCGGACGCGTACACGCGGAACCATCCTCTGGAGAACAGCTGCTGCACGCGTGCCACCCGTGCCGGATCGCGACCGGCGGCGACCACCGCGGTCGGCCGGCCGGCGACCACCTCACGAGCGAACGACGGTCCGCTGAGCGCCACGATCCGCTCCTCGGGAACACCGAGGTCGATGAGGATGCGGTGCGGTGTCGCCAGCGCGCCGGCTTCGATGCCCTTGCTGACGGTCACCACCGTGTCGGGGGCAGTGAGCGAATCGAGATCGCCGAGCGTCGCCCTGAGGAACTGAACCGGAACGGCACTCACGATCAGATCGCAGCCGCCCACGACGCCCGACAGGTCGTTCGTCGCCGTCAGCCCGTCCGGCAACGTGACATCGCTCAGGAACAGGTGGTTGCGATGTTCGGCGTTGATGCCGTCCACGACCTCCTGCTCACGCGCCCACAACACGATCGGGATGTCATGTGCCGCGAGGTGGGCAGCGAGCGCCGTTCCCCACGCCCCACCACCGACGACCCCGACCCGGATCTCTTCGACCGTCACGTCACGATTGTCGCCGCCAGCGAGACGAACATCAAGCTGAGCGTCGAACCGTCCGGTGTGGGAGCCCGCTCGGTTCCCGTCTCGCTCGACGAAGTCGGATCAGGTGGTGCCCCGACTCAGCGCCCGGACCGCGAGCGCCGCCGCGACCGCACCGACGATCGTCCCTGCGATGGCGTCGCTCGGCCAGTGCACACCCAGGATCACACCGGCCGAGCGCGGTGGCGAGTATCGGGACGCACAACCAGAACGCCCACCGCGACCGGTCGGCCGTCGACGCGACACCCGCCGCCACGCCCCAGACCGCCGTCGTGCTCAGCGAGTGGCCGGACGGGTAGCTGCGACTGGAGTGCTCGGCTCGTACGTCGACCTCAAGCTCGGTCGGCCGGTCACGATCGACGATCTCCTTCGAGACCGGCTGAACGAACAGCATCGCCACGAGGCAGATGACCGCCGCTGCCGCCCCGCGACGGCCGCGACGGCGGATCAGCCAGAGGGCCGGAACGAACCCCAACACCAGATTCGCCTCGGTGCCGGTGACGGCGTGAACCCCTGCTGCGAGTGCGGGAACCGGTCGCCCGAACCCCTGGAACCAGCGGATGACCTCCACCTCACCGGGCAACGGCCCGCGCGCAGCGACCACCGCGGCGGTCACGACCGTGAGCACTGCGACGGCGGCAACCCACACGGTGAACACGGTTCGGGGCGCCGCTCCGAGGAGGCTCCGGATCGACGGACACGCCACCATGATCGGCGAACGGCGACGCGAAATCGAGCCGCATCCGTCGGTCGCCGGATCGGGGACCGGTCAGTCGGCCGCGAGTTCCCTACCGGGGCTCTCGACCGACGAGACCACCCAGTGCGGCCGAATGGCACGGGCGGCGCGCCGACATCGGTCGTATCGTTCGAGGTGGCGACGACATCGCCAAGGAGGTGACGGCACATGGACCGATTCACGATCCCGACGACCTACTGGCACCTGCTCGACGACGGGCGGATCCAGTGCGACGTGTGCCCGCGGGCCTGCAAGCTGCGCGACGACCAGCGCGGCGTCTGCTTCGTGCGAGCCCGGACACGGTCGACGGCGTCGACGGCGTCGTGCTCACCACCTACGGTCGGTCGAGCGGGTTCTGCGTCGACCCGATCGAGAAGAAGCCGCTCAACCACTTCCTGCCCGGCTCCGCGACCTTCTCGTTCGGCACCGCCGGCTGCAACCTCGCCTGCCGCTTCTGCCAGAACTGGGACATCTCCAAGTCGAAGGAGATCGACACCCTCGCCGACGACGCCTCGCCCGAGGCCATCGCCCAGGCTGCGCACGAGCTCGGCTGCCGCAGCGTCGCGTTCACCTACAACGACCCGACGATCTTCCTCGAGTACGCGATCGACGTCGCCGACGCCTGCCACGACCTCGGCATCCAGACGGTCGCCGTCACCGCCGGCTACATCATCCCGACCCGCGGCGCGACTTCTACGCGCACATCGACGCCGCCAACGTCGACCTCAAGGCCTTCACCGAGGACTTCTACCGGCACACCGCGATGGCCGATCTCGGCACCGTGCTCGAGACCATCGAGTACCTGCACCACGAGACCGACGTCTGGTTCGAGCTGACCACCCTGCTGATCCCCGGCCACAACGACAGCGACGCCGAGCTGGACGCGCATGACGCAGTGGGTCGTCGAGCACCTCGGGCCCGACGTGCCGATGCACTTCACGGCGTTCCACCCCGACTTCAAGATGCTCGACGTGCCCCCGACGCCGCCGCGAGACGCTCACCCGGGCGCGGCGAATCGCGCTCGACAACGGCGTCCACTACGCCTACACCGGCAACGTGCACGACCGCGACGGCGGCAGCACGTTCTGCCGCGGCTGCGGCACCAAAGTCATCGACCGCGACTGGTACGTGCTCGGCGAGTACCGACTCGACGACAACGGCCGCTGCACGTCGTGCGGCGACCGATCGCCGGGGTGTTCGACGGCCCGGCCGGCACGTGGGGCGCCCGACGTCAGCCGGTGAGGATGCACCGTCGGGCCAACCGACGCGGGGTGACGACGTGAGCGTGCGTCGACCCGCCGTCGCCGGCACGTTCTACCCGTCCGACGCCGACGATCTCCGACGCGCGATCAGCACTGCGTTCGCCGACGCCGTGACGGCGGCACCGTCCTCGGCTTCGCCCAAGGCGTTGATCGTCCCGCACGCCGGCTACGTCTACTCCGGTGCGATCGCGGCCAGCGCGTTCGGCCGCGTCGCTGCGACGCACGATCGAATCGAACGGGTCGTCCTGCTCGGACCGAGTCACCGCGTACATCTCCTCGGCATGGCCGTGCCGTCGGTCGACTCGTTCGAGACTCCACTCGGCGCCGTGCCGATCGACGCCGAGCTCCGCAGCCGCGTCCTCGAGCTACCGGGAGTCGCTCTCGACGACGAGCCACACCGGCTGGAACACAGCCTCGAAGTCGAACTTCCGTTCCTCCAGTCCGTGCTCGGCGACTTCGATCTGCTCCCGATCGCCGTGGGCGACGCGACCGCGAACGAGGTCGGCACCACGCTCGACGCCGTCTGGGGCGGGGCCGAGACCTTGATCGTGATCAGCACGGATCTCTCGCACTATCACCGCTATGACGATGCCGTCCGGCTCGACTGCCGAACCGCGTCGGCGATCGTGGCCGCCGATCACGACGCAATCGGCGATCGCGATGCGTGTGGCTCGAGACCCTTGCGCGGGCTGCTGCAGTCGGCGG
>CAWHCI010000008.1:0-25005 GCA_963827775.1 uncultured Acidimicrobiaceae bacterium
GCCGCGCTGTCCGAGATCGAAGCCAAACAACCGGACCTGGTCACCGTCGATATTGCACTCGACGGCAGCAATGGCCTCGACCTGGTCAAGGCAATCTGAAGAAGCATTGGCCCACCATCCCGGCATTGGTGCTGTCGTTGTACGATGAGCCGGTCTATGCCGAGCGTTCTCTGCGGGCCGGTGCACTGGGCTATATCACTAAAAAACAACTCGACGACACGTTATTGATCGCGATTCATGAGGTACTCGATGGCAAAACCTACATTAGCGACCAATTCAGGGAGTGCCTGGCCAGCAAATTCCTGGCCGGTGGCACACTCGAAACCGATTCCCCGCTTGAAGCGTTGAGCGACCGCGAGCTGCAGGTGTTTCAACAGGTGGGTGAAGGCCGTACGACCCGTCATATCGCAAAGACGCTGTCCCTGAGCATCAAGACCGTTGAATCCCATCTCGAGCACATCAAACAAAAACTGTCACTGGAATCCGCCGCGGAGCTGGCCCAGCGTGCCACTGAATGGACTGAAATCGTCGTAGCCGCTGACGGCAGTCGTCGATGGGGCATTCCTCCATGGCAGTGATACAAGATTCCCCTACATCTTTCTCGCCTCTTTTGTGCCAGCGTGGCGTATGAGCGCTAACGATCGGTCTGGTCAGCCAGTTGCAACTATGGATTCTGTAGCCACCACGGAGCGACGCATTCTGATCATCGACAGTCATCCCCTCGTGCAGCGTGGGCTGAGCGAACTGATCAACGGCGAACCCGATCTCACCGTTTGCGCCACCGCGACAGACCACAACACCGCCCTGGAAGCGATCACCTCGACTCAGCCGGACCTGGTCATCACCGAACTGTCGCTCGACGACGGCGATCTCTTGCACGTCGTGAAGAAAATCCATGCGGCCTATAAAGACCTGCCGGTGCTGTTGCTTACCCTGCACGATACAGCGCGTTATACCGAACCTGGCCAAAAAGCCGGCGCCCGCGCCGTTGTCAGTAAGCAGGAGATGACCGGCTTGCTGATCGAAATTCGCCGCATTCTCGATTAAACACAAACCAGCCCGAGCCCATGGGGGATTTCCCCATAGCCAATTTGGGGCGCTCCCCCATGTTCGGCGTCGCCGGCACGCTGTACATTCGAAGCAATGTCATGACCCTTGGCAAATGACAGTGATCGAACCGCCCAGCATCTGGGATATAAACCAGCATCGGGATATAAACATGGAACAAACAAACAACCGCTTTCGTTTTAGTATTGGGCGGGCGCGGAGCTGAGCGCCACGATCCAGGAGCGGTGCTTCTATCACCTGGAGGCGCCGATCATCCGCGTGTGCGGGTGGGACACTCCGTACCCGCACGCGGACGAGTGGTCGTACTTCCCCGGTCCCGACCGGGTCGGCACTGCGATGCGGAAGGCGGTGACGACGTGAGCGTGTTCGAGATGAAGCTCCCCGACGTGGGGGAGGGTGTCGCCGAGGCCGAGATCGTGTCCTGGATGGTCGAGGTCGGCGACGAGGTCACGCCCGACTCGGTGCTCGCCGAGGTGCTGACCGACAAGGCGACGGTCGAGGTGGCGTCGCCGGTGACCGGTACGGTCGTCGCGCGGCACGGCGAACCGGGCGACGTGCTCGCCGTCGGGAGCAACCTGGTCGGCATCGAGACCGAAGATGATGCGACGGGGTCGCAGCCGACAGTGGGGACGGCGTCGCCGTCCGAGCCTGAGCCGGAGCCGGCAGAGCCGACGCGGGATCGGGAGCCGGACCGGACCTCGTCCGCCCGGGTGACGGCAGCCCCTGCGGTGCGCAAGCGGGCGGCCGATCTCGGGATCGACCTCGGCACCATCTCGGGCACGGGCCCGGGCGGGCGGGTCGTCCACGCCGACCTCGATCGGCGGCTCGCCGGCGGGTCGGGTTCGGCCGGTCGGCGCCATGTCACGCCGTCGGATGATCGGCGCGTCGAACCGGTCCGCGGCGTGCGGCGGAAGATCGCCGACCGGCTCTCGGCCGCCTGGAGCGAGATCCCCCACATCACCTACGTCGAGGCCGTCGATGTGACCGAGCTCGAGGCGCTGCGCGCCGAGCTCAACCGGGACGGCGACGACGTCCGCCTCACGCTGCTGCCGTTCCTGGTGCGCGCCATCGTCGTCGCCGGCCGGGAGCAGCCGCGCCTCAACGCTCACTACGACCACGCCGCCGAGACGCTGACGGTCTTCGACGCGGTGCATGCCGGTATCGCCACCCAGACCGGGCACGGCCTGATGGTGCCGGTGGTGCGGCATGCCGAGACTCGCGACCTCCGGGATCTGGCCGCCGAGATCGGCCGAGTCACCGACGCGGCGCGTGCCGGAACGGCGTCGCGCGCCGAGCTGTCCGGGTCGACGATCACGATCACGTCGCTCGGCGCGCTCGGCGGGCTGGCGACCACCCCCATCCTGAACCCACCCGAGGTGGCGATCGTCGGCGTGAACAAGATCGAGGTTCGTCC
Source organism: uncultured Acidimicrobiaceae bacterium (assembly GCA_963827775.1). GTDB lineage: Bacteria > Actinomycetota > Acidimicrobiia > Acidimicrobiales > Ilumatobacteraceae > Ilumatobacter. Next base: position 2,483 of record CAWHCI010000008.1, read on the forward strand.
GGTCTGGCGCGACGGCGGGTTCCAGCCGCGCCAGGTGCTCAACCTGTCGTCGAGCTTCGATCACCGGATGGTCGACGGCTTGGATGCGGCCACGTTCGTGCAGCGGATCAACTCACTCCTCGAGGTCCCGGGGCTCCTCTTCCTCGACGACTGAGCCATTCATCGACGCGCCGGGCCTGCTCCGGATCGCCGGGCTCGGCACGGTGGTCGACCTCGATCTCGGCGACTCGACGTGCCTGATGCCGGGTGTCCAGGCGTAGTTCGTTCGGGCCGAGTGTGGCCTGCGCCACGAGATGAAACGTTGACGGTCCACGGCACGAACCGCCGAGGCTCGCTCGTGCGCCTCCACGAACCCGCGCCGGCGTCGAAGTCGAACACGTACTCGGTGGAGCCGGGCGCATCAGGGTGTTCCGCATCGCGAATGGTGAAGTGCCTGGTCAGGTGGCACCCGGACCGGCCGCTGCTCCCATGGCGGAGCAACCCGAGACGGCAGAATTCGCGGAGAGGTGTGCGGATTCGATGGTCGCCGAGGTCGTCGGTCAGCAGTTGGCGAGAGCGTCAAGGGCATCACAGATCAGCCGTCGACCACCGATGCCGAGTTCGCCGAGCCGCGTCGTGAGCACCGACTTGGGGACCGCCGCAAGGCTGTCGAACGTGGCCACGCTCTCGTGATCGATGCCCTCATCGGGCCCGACGTGAATGCAGGTGGGGATGTCTCGCAGCGTGCTCGTCACCGGTGCGACGACGATGTTGTTGAGAACCGGGATCACTTCATCGCGAGAGACGATGAGTACGGGGCGGCGCTTCCGATTCGGTGTCTCCATCAGCCAGATCTCGGCCTGGGCTACCACGGCTCCGCCTCGGTCATCGCAGTTGCGTTCGCCATCGCGAGTTCATCGTCCTCGGGCGTTTGAGGCTGCTCACGGTAGGACGCCGCTGCGGTGGCTCCGACCCGAGCCCGGCGGACTGACTCGGCGAGGTCGTGGACGCCTCGTCGGATGACAGCCGAGCGACTCTCCGCGACTCCACTGTCGACGAGTTCGTCGATCAGCGCCAGTTCGTCGTCGGTGAACCGTGTCGGTACAGGTGTCGTCATACCGACCAGTATACGTCTTGTAGAACGATCCCAGGGACTTCGTTGGAGCGGCCAAGTCGTTCGACCGCCGGGCCCGCGTCCGCCCGGGCCGATGGTCAGTGTTTCAGAGCCTCGTTGACCAGCCCGGTGACCAGCCGGCGGCTGCGTTCGACCGGCAGGCTCTGCCAGGTTCGGAGCCGGTCCCAGGTCTCCCAGCTGGTGTGGAGGTCGAGCAGTTCGAGCGCCACGTCTGCTGCGTCGGCGTCGAGCGCGGACAGTTCGGGCTCGAACGTGCGGGCCAACTGGCCGCGGAAGGTGAGCGGCCAACGTGATCTGATGGTTCTGGATCTCGAGGGGAGCGGTGCATCCTGACCAGCGCCGAGCGGCGCGCTCGCGGCCGGTCTCGAACACTCGGCGCGGTGGGCGACGATGCTGTCGATTCGTTCCGCGGAGGCCCCGGTGATGGGACGGGCGGTCAACAACTCCAGGTGGCGTTCCAGGTGGCGTTCCAGGTGGCGTTCCAGTTGCCGTTCGCTCGCGGCCGTCGAGGTCGGCGATCCCGAACTCGAACTGTCGGCGCAAGAATTCCGGAGCCAGACCCGCGCGACCATTTCGAACGCCAGGCCATGGCTCCCGGCTGACGGTTCTCGGGACGTGGCGAGCCCGCACGCCGCGGTGAGATCCGCACGCCTCGCCGGACGCTGCGGTTTCCCACGCAACCCATGGCCAACACCAGGTGGCACCGCTCCTGGGAACCGCACGTCGCGCGTGGTGACCCGTCGGACAACCCAATGCGGGCGTGGCCATCCGCCCTTTCTCGTCCCTCGCCGTGGTCGTGGCCCTTGGCGTCGAGCATGACCACGGGGTGTGGCGGCCGGGACGTGACGGTTGGCTCTTGACGGCCACGCCCCTGGGCGCGTCAGTGGAAGTAGAAGGCGCCCGAGAGGAGGCTGTCATGCGTACGGCGATCGCGTTCGTGGCTGTTGCGATCGTCGTGGCGTCTGCGGGCTGTCGGGATGACCCACCGTCGACCGACGAGCCGACGCCGTCTTCCGAGACGACCACGACCACCGATGCCGACCGATGACACGCACATCCAGCACGTCGGTGGCGGAACCGGCGACCAGGGCGGAGACGACCACGACCACCGCGACCCGCAGCGTCGACGACCGCGGCCGAGACGACCACGACCACCGTGACCGCCGAACCGTGGATCCGCCCGCCCATCGACGGCGACTGGGTCGAGGTGGCCGCCGGCGCGCCGTGGGGGCCCGTTTCGGTGAGCGAGATCGACGCTCTGCCCGGAGGCGGCTACGTGGCCGTCACCCCGGCGTCCCCGTGCGCGGAAACCGCTGAGCGGGAGGGGTTTCCGATCTCGACGGTGATGTGGTCGCCCGACGGTGTCGAGTGGTTCGACGGGGACCCCGAGCGGAAGATCGGGCGCCCCTCTTTTCATATGGGTCTCCTCCTCCGCAGCTTGCCGTCGCGAGCGATCAGGTGGTCGTCATCGACGGCACGGACTTCTCGGACCACGTCTCGCTCGCGATCGGTGATCCTCGGACCGCGTCGTGGGACGTTGTCGCCCTGGACTACACGGCGCTCGACGCATCGTCCCGTCGGGTGTTTCCTCGACGGGTCGAGATGGTCAGCCTGGCGGCCAGCGACGACGACGTGCTCGTCGCCGCCTACGCGGCTCATGAAGCGCTTGCTGAAACGATGGAAGTGGTGACGTGGGTCGTCGACCCCACGACGGGCACATCGGAGACCGACTCGTTCACCGTCGCAAATCGAGGCGAAGACGATTCGGAGGCGCCGTTGGTTGCGTGGGTGGACGGGCGTTGGATTCTGTTCGCCATCGAGGACCCGCCTGGGCCCGAGGGTGCGGAACGTCGACGCCACACGTTGTGGACATCGAGTGACGGGCTGACGTGGTCGCAGGCCGACCTCCCCAGCGGTCTCGGCGTTTACTACGGTGACGGCCTCGTCAATTCGCTTGCGGCCGGGCCGATGGGCGTCGTCGCCGTGACCTGCCCCCTTGCGATGGGCTCCCGAGGTGGCCAAGCACGGCTGTCGAAACTGATGTCTGATTCGAGAATTCTCGAGACCCCAGGGGAACGAACCGATGCCAGGAGCCGACGCATCGTGATATCGTGATGTCATGACGAAGCAGACGACGGTTCGTCTGCCCGACGAACTCGCAGACGACGCGGAAGCGGTCGCACGCGTGCGCGGCGAGAGCGTCAACCAGTTGATCATCGATTCGCTCGCCGCTGAGATCGAACGCGTCCGCGCTGACGACGACTTCACTGCGCGGCCGAAGAAACTGCTCGAACGCGACCGCGAGATCCTCGACCGACTCGCGAAGTGACCCGGTATCTCAGCCTTGCTGAGTTCTGGTACCTCGCTGAACACGTCACCGGCGTCCCCGCGGGCACGCTGATCAAGGCGAGCCGCGTCGATCTCGCCGACTCGGCGCTCCAAGCACCGCAGGCCGGCCTCGGCGACGCTGACTTCTACCCGGATCTCTACGACAAGGCATCCGTGCTCGCCTGCCGGATCGCGTGGAACCACCCGCTGCCGGACGGCAACAAGCGAGCAGGGTGGGCATGCCTCGCGCTCTTCATCGATCTCAACGAGGGATCATGGAACGACGCGCCGCCAGACACCGAGTCCGCCGTCGAGGCAATGTTCGCCGTAGCCGCTCGCGACGTCGACGAGACAGGGTTCGCGAACTGGCTTCGCGAACGGGTCACCTTCCGGACCTGAGCCGGCATGGTCCCTCCCGCAGATCGCCCACCAAAATTCGCCGCGGGCGATTCTGGTCGACTCCGCCTCATTGGCTCGCGAGCAGCTCGGGCCGAGCGCGTCACTGCTTGCCCGCTTCGTCAACGCTGAATGAGATGCCCTCAGCACTTCGACGCGGTTGACGGTCGCGACGTCGTGCGAGGCTGCGTCGCGTGATGATATCGAGCGGCTTCTCGTTGGACCAGACCTTCGCGCGATCGACGGTTGTTGCCCGCCTCTCGCACCCCGTCTGCCCGTGTCCCGATCTCGCCATCGGGTTGCGGGAAACCCCGTTCGAGGAGGTCTTCGAGGTGCTGGATGAGTTCGTCCTGCGCTGCCGTCGAGGAGGTGACCGCCAACGTCCATCGTGACGCCAAGTCTCGGTCGCGCATGACCCGCTCACCCGTCGCTACAGCAGCAGCGCGAACAACTCGTCGTCGCCGATGTCGGCGACGGGATTCGACGGCTCGTCCGGCGCCTCGTGGTACACGCCGTACAGATCCGACTGCCAGAGCGGCTCACCGCTCGCGCCGGGCGACATCGCGGCGTACATCGCCTCGACGTCGGCGATCTGCGAGGACACGTCGAACAGCGCCCAGTATTCGTTGCGGAGACCCTGCTCCCAGCGCTGCCACCACTCGATTGCCGCGTCGCCCAGGTCGCTCGGATCACCCGGCTCGTGGAGCTGGTCGGTCTTCTCCAGGATGCGGATGGTCACGATCTCCTGACACCACAGGCAGAACCGGTCGCCGTCGCGGCAAGCTGGCGCCGGTTTCCTCGGTGTACGTGCCGTCGGCGTTCGCGGTCGGGTCGTCCTCCTGCACCTGGGTGAACCTGAAGTTGTCGTGCGATCCGTTCATGAGGCACCGATACTCCGAATGCCAGACATTCCCGTAGCGACCGTGGCCGCCGACCCAGAGCCATCCGACGAGCGGGTCGGGATCGGTGCCGGAAGCCTGGCGCCGGATGCGTCCCCACGGGCCGAGGTGCGCCCACGGGATGTCCCCGTCGGTCGTGGTGTGGCACAGGTTCGACAGGGTGAGCACGCTCGTGGACGGATGGTCGACGCGGGTCGACGCCTGCGTGCGGTTCTTGTCGATGTACTCGTCGGAGAGCAGCGCGAACGCGTGGCTGAACTCGTGGATCCGGTGAGCGCCGAACGCCACCCGAACCCTCCGATGGTCGTCCGGGTCGGGGCGCGGGACCGGGCGCGCCATCCCCGAGACGTTCGAGTCCGACGCCGTCCGCACGAACACACAGACGACCAGGTTGCGGTACACGTTGCTCAATGTGTCGTTGTCGATCGCCGTGTTGTCGTCGCCGAGGTCGAGGTCCGCGGGGTACCGCTGGAGGTTCACCCCGGCGAAGCTGTCGACTGCGACGAACAGCCGGTCCCGGAAGACCTGGCCGTCCGTGTCGTCGGCGGTCCACCAGCCGTCGTCGAAGGAGATCTGATCGTCGTTCTCATCGTCGATCCGGCAACGGTAGAAGGAGGTCTGCGCCGTCGAGGCCGGCACGTCCGACGGTTCGTACAAGGCCCGGATCCGGAACGCTCCGGCGAACGTGTCGAACACGGCGAGCTTGGCGAAGCCGCTCATCCACCCGGTGAGCTGTGACTCGAACTGAGCGGCAGTCTCGTACCCGTCGCCGAGGATGACCACGTCGACCATCCTGCTCTCGGGGATCTGGACCGTCGCCGACGGGTTCCGGATGTCGGGGATCCGGCGATCCTCCCAGTTGGTCCTGCCGAGCTCGTAGCGGACGCGCCCGCGGGGCTCGACGGAGCTGCCGATCGTCAGGTCGAACATGCTCCTAGAACCTCATCGGGGCCCGCAGGACGCGCACGCTGTTGCACTCGAACACGTCGTTCGGTTCGCGGTAGTGCCAGCCGGTGATCGCACCCTCGTGGCCGACCTTCACCTGCAAACCCTCGCTCATCGCCTGCTCGATCAGCGAGAGCTGCGCCAGGTAGAACGGCCGGTCCCCTGCCTCGAGGTTCATCGTGAACCAGGCGCGGATGCCGCCGATCTTGACCCAGTCGCTGTCGTTCGTGCTTCCGGTGAGGCCGAAGAAGATCCGTGAGACGTTGACGGTCTCGACCTGGATCGTCCCGACGTAGCCGACCGTGGTGGCCATCTGCGTGTCCTCCTCGTGCTGGATCGCTCGCGGGTCGAACGGTAGTGGGGAGACGGGATTCGGTGCTGGGGATTTCGGTTGGACGGCGCCGAAACCGGTGACCGACATCCCTGGTCGGCGGGCGGAGATCCACACGTTGGCGGATCTCGACAACTGTGGGAGAGCCCACGAGTGGGGCCGGGGCACCATGATGTTCGATATCACAGGTCGGGAGCAGCCTCACCTCAACGCCCACGACGACCACGCCGCCGAGACGCTGGGGTCATCGGCGCGGTACACGCCGGTGTCGCCACCCGGACCGGCCAGGGCCTGATGGTGCCGGTCGTGCGGCATGCCACGACTCGCCACCTGCGGGCCTCGGCGCGAACCGTGGACACCGCTCAGAGGGCTGTTGAGGCGGAGTGCACCGAGCGGTTCAGTTGCCGGGCCCACGGCGCCGTCTCGTCGGTCGGTGGTCGGGCGACCAGGTCGCTGCGTCACTTCCCAGCGGTGATCGCAAACCCCTTGAGGAAGGTCTTCTGAAGCAGAATGAAGATCAATGTCGGAGGAATCGAGGCGAGCACGGCGCCGAGCATCAGCGGGCCGTAGGAGAGTCCTCCGCCGACGTTCTGCAGGGCACCGAGCCCGATCTGCACCGTTTGCGAGTCGTCGTCACGGATGATCAGACTCGGCCAGAGGTACATGTTCCACGAATACAGGAACTGGATGACCGCCAGGGCGCCGAAGACGTTCCACGACAGTGGGAGCAGCACGGACCAGAGGAATCGGATCGGCCCAGCGCCATCGATCCGTGCGGCCTCGGACAGCTCGGCAGGGATCGACGAGAAGTGTTGCCGGAAGAGGAACGCGCCGGTTGCAGAGGCAAGGAACGGCACGGTGATCGCGAGCATCGAATTGGTCCATCCGAACCCCGAGACGATCTCGAACAGGGCGAGGATCGAGATTTCCGTCGGCATCATCAACGTCACCAGCACGAACCAGAACACCGGGCCTTTGAGGTTGAACTTGAAGTAGACGAACGCCAAGCCCGCAAGCACGGCGGTCACCGACTTCCCGGCCGCGATGATCACCGATTGGATCAGCGACGTCCGCATGTAGAGGCCGAGGTCGCGTTGATTCCAGACGGTGTCGAAGTTCTCCCTCAGCGCACTCCCGGGCGACAATTGGTGGGAGAAGTACTCCTGGTTGGTCTGGGTGCTGACCAACATCGCGTAGGCCAGTGGGAAGCCGATGACCGCGACGATCACGATCAACATTGCATGCGTGTACCAGTGGGCTTGCTGACCGGGCGCGCCCCTGCGACGCTGCTTCGGCCGAACGGCGCCTGACGTCGCCGTCGATTCGGAGTCGGTGGGCCGCGCGGCAGTGTGCATCTCAGCCATAGCTCACCCGTCGTCCCGTCGATCGGAACTGCCACATCGTCAGCGCAACGACCCCGGCGAACAGGATCATCGACTGTGCCGAGCCGCGGCCGAGGTCGCCCCCCGTGTTGAACACTTGGATGATCTCGTACATCGCGACGTTGGTACCGCCGGCCGGCCCGCCCTTGGTGAGGAAGTCGATCGTTCCGTACGTCTCGAAGAAGGCGTAGGTGAGGTTGGTCACGATCAGGAAGAACGTGATCGGCGAGAGCGCCGGAATGATCACGTACCGGAAGCGTTGCCACGCCGTTGCGCCGTCGATCATGGCGGCCTCGACCTGATCGGGCGGGATCGTCTGCAGCCCGGCGACGTAGAACAGCAGGTTGTAGCCGAGCGTCTTCCAGATGCTGGCCATGATGACAAGGCCTTGCGCGAGGATCGTGCTGGTGCGGTAGTCGGGGAGGCGGGTGTTCAGCAGGGAGGTCGTCCAGTGATCGATGATGCCGGTATTGGCGTCGAAAATGACGAAGAACAAGATGCCCGCGATCGGTGGGCTGATCGCGTATGGCCAGATCAGCAGGGTGCGGTAGACCGACGCACCGCGGATCGGCTGGTACGAGATGAAGGCGATGCCCAGCGAGATGGCGAGCCCACCGACCACCGTGCCGACCGAGATGATCATCGTGACGACGTACACCTGGCGGTAGTCGTCGGTGAACACGAACGCCAACGCGCTCAACAGCGCCACCGTGCTCACTGCTGACACCAAGGAACGGGCGCTCTGGTTGATCCGCGTGCCCTGCCGGTCGAGGAGTGCACCGGCGAGGACACCAGCGACCCCCAAACCTCCGAGTACCAGCGCGAGCCACGGCCGCGATGGGCCGATGAGCTCGGTGAAGTTCAACGTGCACCGGTCGACACGCTTCGGGCTGGAGAGCCGAGCCAGCTTCGTCGAATACTGGATCGTCCGCAGCGCCGGCCAGTAGAGGAACACGATCAACACTGCGAGCGTCGGCGAGAGCAGCACCCACGGCATCCACCAGCTGCGCCACACGCTGTGGCTGGCTTCGTTCGAAGACTGCTTCCCGGGGGCGAGGACGGCGCGTGCGGCTGCGATTCCGGCTGCCGCACCGAGCGCCATCAATGCCAGCCCGAAGACGAAGTCCTTGGTCTCGTACTCGTCGCTGAACGTGCAGAAGTCCAACGGAGCGCTGACCGCCAGCGCGCCGAGACCACCGCCCAGTGCGCCGGCGAGCAGACGCAACGGCATGACGCTCGATTCGGCCCGCGAGAGCACTGCTGCACCGACGGCGGCAGCAACGAGGAGGGCGATGAGTGCGGGCAGTGGCACGTCGACAGGTCCGGAACCGATTTCGATTCACGGGCCGGGGAGCCGTCGGCTCCCCGGCCCGTGAATCAGATGGAGGGGATCAGCCGTCGCCGAAGAGCAGGTTGTACTCGTCGAGGAGCGCCTGGGCGTCTTCCTGCGCCTCAGCCAGCTTTGCGGCAGGATCGTCACCGTTCACGAGCACCGCTTCGATTGCCTCGGTGATCACGTCGCGGATGGCAACGAAGTTGCCGATCAGCGCGCCGGTCGTCGCCGGAGTGTCTGGCGAGGCGGCCAGCTGCTCGCTGGCGATTCGCTGGTTCGGGTTGTCGTCGAAGTAGCCGGCAGCCTCGAGGCCAGAGATCGCCGCCTCGGTGATCGGGATGTACCCGGTCGTCTCGTGCCACGACGCAGCGTTGTCGGGGTTCGACAGGAAGTTCACCCAGGCGATCGCGCCGTCTTGCGTCTGCTCGTCGAGCCCGTTGATCACCCAGTTGGTCGCGCCGCCGATGAGGGCGCCACCGCCACTCGCCTCGGCGTTGCGAGGCAGGAATGCAGCCTCGACGTCGAAGCCTCCCGTCCCGCCTTCCTCGGTGAGTGCCGTCGTGTCAGACGACGAGTAGAGCAGGAACGGGACGTTCTGCGCTGCGAAGAGGTCGTACGTACCGGTCCAGTCGCGCTGGGTGCCGGTGTAGGTGTAGAAGCCCTGATCGGCCATACCCTTCCACCAGGTGACGTAGTCGACCATCGCATCGGAGTTGATGAACACTTCGTCGGCGCGCCCGGCGCGACCGTTGTCGTTGTTTGCCAGCAGTTCGCCCTGCAGGGCGATGTCCTGCTCGACGAACCAGCTGTGATTCGGCCAGGTGACGCACGAATCGGTTGCGGCGTCGGACGCCATGAACGCACCGCACGCGGCCTCGAGTTCCTGCCACGTCGTGGGCGTGCCTTCGACACCCGCTGCGTCGAGCAGTGTGCGATTGATGAACATGATCGCGGACGACGTGTTCCACGGCATCGAGGTGTAGGACCCATCGAGTTGGTAGTAGGTCGCGGCAGCGCCGACGACGTCGTCGAGGACGACGGGCACGCCGGCAACTTCGGTTCGGCCGCCGATGATCGCTTCGAGGTCGGCGAACACGGGCTCACCGTCGTTGGAGATCGCGTCCCGGGCTTCCTGGGTCGCCGCTTCGAAGAAGTGGACGACGGCGGGTGGCTCGCCGGAGTTGATCGCCTGGACGGCAGCTTCGAAGGCGTCGTTGTAACTGGCGAAGCCGGTGATTTCGACGTTGTAGCCGTCGACCTGCTCGTTGAATGCTGCTGCGACCTCGTTGGTCCAGTCGAGGCGGTAGTCCTCGAACGCGATCCACACCGGGATCACGACATCATCGCCGGCAGCTACTTCGGCTGTCGACTCTTCGGCTGTCGACTCTTCAGCCGTCGACTCTTCGGCTGTCGACTCTTCGGCTGTCGACTCTTCAGCCGTTGATTCCTCGGCTGTTGATTCCTCGCCGTCGGCCGAGTCGTCGTCGCCGCCACAGGCAGCAAGGACCACGGCGGCCGAAAGTGCTAGTGCCGCGAAGCGTCGGCTTCGTCGTTGTTCACGCATCTGACTTCCCCTTCAGTGTTGGGTGGAGGGCCGCAACCCGAGCGGCGCTGTTGAAGGAGCATAAGCGCATGTGAACCGTCACTGAGAACCGACCTGCACGATCAGGCAGTCTCAACCAGTCATCACACTCGGGGCCCGGAGTCGATGTGCTGGAGAAACTCATGGTCGTGGCGGCGTGGATGGCGTTTCGGCCTCTGAACCACCGCGCGGCGTTGAACGACGACATGGGACGTTCTCCTTGCGGCTGATCGGCCGGTCCGCCCACCTATTCGTCTCGCCGCCCCCGACGTTCTCGTTCTCGCCGTGTTCGGACTGCTGCCGGCACGATCTGCTGACCCCCATCGCTCGACAGCTGTTGGCACGGGGTCTCGGTGAGAATGGGAGCGTGCAACCACAACCCGAACCAGCTGACACCGGTGGACTCACTCCCGTGGTCGCCCGCCTCAGGGGAACTTCCCGATCGACGTATTTGGTCGCCGGTTTCGGCTTGCTGGCTGTGTCGCTCGCACTGGTCGTCATCGCTCAGCTGCGCGAGTCGGAGGACCCCCCTCCCACGGTTGCGATCGAGAATCCGGGCGGGGTTGCTCCAGCGGCCGACACCACGAGGGTTGCCACTGGGCTGCAGAACCCCCGAGGTGTTGCGGTGCTGCCCGACGGCCGGCTGGTGGTCGTCGAAGCGGGCAATGGGATCGAGACGAGCGACCGAGCGCTGGAGACCGGACGCGTCAGCGTCTTCGAGGACGTAAATGACGATGGCGACTACGACGACCCTGGCGAGATCGAGCCGATCATTTCGCAGATCCCGAGCTACAACACGCTGACGCAGTTCGGGACCGGTCACGATGAGGTCGGTGGGGTCGGCGACATTGTCTGGCTGGACGACCGAAGGTTGTTTCTCACACGCGATGACCCTTCGCAGGGCTACGTGGCCGATGGCAGCGCCTCGGGAATCAACGTGGTCGAACTCGACATCGAATCCGGTCTGGGCCGCAATCTGATTGTCCGCAACGCAACGATGAATGCGCTCGCGTGGGATCGCGCCGCTGAGATCCTCTATGTCGTCGAAAGCGGGGCGAACCGTCTGATCGCCGTCACGACGGACGGCGCGATTCGGATCGTCGCAGAGTTCGCCGAGCTCGAGCGGGGCCAACAAGCAGTACCCGCGGGAGTCGCCATCGACCCGACCACGGGTGATGTTCTCGTCGCGCTGTTCTCCGGCCAGATCGGCGACTACTTCGGAAGCGTCCTGTCCTTCTGGCCCGGTGATGCCAAGGTTGTGCGCGTCGATCCCGCAACAGGGCGGCAAACGGATGCAATCACCGGGTTGACGACCGCCGTCGATGTCGCCGTGGACGAAGCCGGGAATGTCTTCGTGGTCGAGTTGACGAGCATCTGGCCCTCGGCACGGATGCCACGGGACTTCGATCTCTTCGATCCGGATGCAGCGCCGGATCCCGGAGGCTACGCCCGCGCTTCCGGAAGTGTGACCTTGTATCCCGCCGACGATGGCGAGCCCGTCGTGCTCGCCAACCAGCTCGATCAGCCGACGAATATCACCCTGTCCAACGATGCCCTCTACGTCTCGCTCGGCCAGGGCACACCGGGTCGGATGGTCATCGCCACCACCGGATCGACGCTCATCACCGGTGAACTCCACCGCATAGCGCTCGACGAGATTCTCGAATGTCTCCGGGAGCAATGCGACGCTGACGCAGGCGAGTGATGAATCGAACCCGCCGTCGGTTCGGTGCGTGCCGAGACGAGGCTCGAAGAGATCCCCGAGTCGACCGTACTTGCCCTTCGGAACCGGCAGGGAGGACGTGGTCGCGATCGGGCCGAGCGCGCCACGAACGGGCCACCGCCCTTCGAGGCCTTGGGAAGCGGCCGCCACCGAGGGCGGTCGACCTCACGCCAAGACGGTGAGCCAGCGTCCGAGTCCGAATGGCGACACTCGCCACCCGCATGCCCGAACTGGGCACGCGGGTGGCTGGCGCCGACCGACATCGAACGTGACGCGCAGCCTCGAAAGAGCTTGTCGCTCTGTTCTGTTGGAGCAACCGGTGGAGCAACGCTCCAGGAACGACAGCGGACGTCAATGGACGTCAGCGGACAAAGACCCTGGTAGAAGGGTCGAGATCCGCACATTGGCGGATCTCGGCAGTCGTGAGCGAACCCACGAGTGGAGCTGGGGGGAATCGAACCCCCGTCCAACAGTCTGAGAACGGACCCGATACGACCATTCCCGCTCTACACCTACGCAGGTGCACCGGCGGGTCGGCTGCTCACTCCGTCATCAGAGAATCAGGGGTGGGCCACGAATCGTCTTTCCGAATCGTCAGCGTTCTTTCTCGCCGTCAGTGGTCTTTCCCACCGTCATCCCTCACTTCTGTTGCCGGGCTGTGATGGATTGGCCCCGTGCGGCATTGCTGCTCACGATGACTCTCCACTCATCTGAAATGAATCAGGCGGCGAGAGCGAACTGCTCATCGGCAATTCTTTGGGTTGCCCCGTTTAGCGAGTCTGAGCAACTCGGGTCGCAAACCCGCCCAACAGTTCTGATGTCGAAACCAGTCAGCCCCGAGATCGTTCCTGGGAACGGTATGTAGCGGCCCAGTGTACGGCGGAAGCGGCCGACCTGCGCCGGGGTTCAGTCGATCAGGTTGTTCTCGCACGGCTCGCCGGCCGAGTACCGCGGCCACGTTGGCCAGCGTCGTGGTGGCGATCGCGTCGAGCGCTTCGTGGGTGAGGAACGCCTGATGCGCCGTGATCAACACGTTCGGGAACGTGAGCAGGCGGGCGAACACGTCGTCGTCGAGCACCTCGCCGCTGCGGTCCTCGAAGAACAGATCGCCCTCCTCCTCGTACACGTCGAGCGCGAGCGAGCCGATCTGATGCGACTTCAGACCGTCGACCGCGGCGGCGGTGTCGATCAACGCACCGCGGCCCGTGTTCACCACCATCACGCCGGGCCGCATCGTGGCGATCGTGTCGGCGTTCACGAGGTGATGCGTCTCGTCGGTGAGCGGGCAGTTGAGCGTGACGATGTCACTCTCCGACGAGCGCCGTCGCGAGATCGGTGTACTCCACGCCGAGGTCGACGCAGATGATCGACCTGGAACGGGTCGACGGCCAGCACCTGGCACCGGAGGTGCCACATCAGGCGGGCGACGATCCGGCCGATCTGGCCGGTGCCGACGACGGCCACCGTCTTGCCGGCCAGGTCGAACCCGACGAGGCCGTCGAGCGAGAAGTTGCCGTCGCGCACCCTCCCGTAGGCCCGGTGGATGTTGCGGTTGAGAGCGAGGATCAACGCCAGTGTGTGTTCGGCCACGGCGTTGGGGGAGTAGGCGGGCACCCGCACCACGTCGAGCCCGAGTCGCTTCGCTGCGTCGAGGTCGACGTTGTTGAACCCGGCACAGCGCAGCGCGATGCACCGGGTGCCCGCCTCGGTCAACTGCTCCAGCACGCCCGCCGACAGGTCGTCGTTGACGAAGGCGCACACGGTCGGCGCCCCGCCGGCGAGCTCGGCCGTGGCCGGGCCGAGACGGTCCTCGACATACGACACGTCGAAACCGTGCACTTCGTTGGCAGCGTCGAACGCCGCGACGTCGTACGACTTGGACGAGAACATCCTGATGTCGGCCATGTCGCAGTATGTCGGTGCCGGTGGGGAGCCCCACGCGCGGACGCGGAGCGGACCCCTCCGGAGAGGGGCCCACTCGTCGAGGTGGATGGGATGAGCCGGGGCGGCTCAGGTCATCTGGTCTTCCTTGAGCTGCTCGGTCGTGAACGCTTCGGGGACGGTGTCGGGGATGGTGACGTCCTTGCCCCGGCCGGCCCAGATCAGGCCGCCGCCGGTGAGCATGAACACCAGGCCGAGCCCGGCGAACAGGCCGCTCAGGGCGAGCCCCATCTGCAGTGTGCTGTGCGTCACCGTGCCGACGCCGAGCTCACCGACCAGGCCGTGGGCGGTGCCGCTCCAGGCCTGCTCCCGTGCCGGTCCCTCGAGGGGATGCTGCCGGTCGAAGTCGGTCCAGTAGCCACCCAGGCCGGCGGTGACCCGCTCGGGGCTGCCGACCTCGTTGACGACGACCTCGTACTCACCGGCCTCGAACGTCTCGCCGTTGTACTCGACGGCTTCGTCGAGCACGACGGTCTGTGTGCCGTGCAGGATGTGGTAGGCGATGGTTGCCATCTGGAACATGTATTCGGATCCGGTGTTGACCAGCGGGTCGTTGGGATCGAGATCGCTCTCGACCACCGGGTAGTTCCAGTCGTCGGTGAGCAGCGACATGATCGCTTCGGCCTCCTCGGTGGTGCCGCGATCGATCAGCTCGCCGTTCTCGTTGTAGCTCAGCTCCACGTTCTGCGCGGCGCTGAAGGACTGGAGGGAGTCGTAGCCGTCCTGCACCTTCACGTAGGCGACACCAGCCGCGATCGCGAAGATGAGTCCCGCGACGACCAGCATGATGCCGATCACTCCGAGTCGTTTCCGCATGGCAAACCCCTTTCTGTGGGTCAATCGTCGAGCGAACGAGCCTCGTGATTCTTTTCACAAGCTCGTGTCACCAGTGTGATCCTTGCAGCCGCAAATGGTCAGGGACCAACGTCCCATCGACCAGGGACGTCGGTCGTGACCTGGTCGAATGCGCAATCGCGTACGCTGCGCGGCATGGACGCCGGTGACTGGAACAATCGCTATCGCGGCACCGACCTCGTGTGGTCGGCCGGACCGAACATGTTCGTCGAGCGGGTCTGCCGCGACCTTCCGCCGGGTCGGGCGATCGACCTCGCCGCCGGCGAGGGGCGCAACGCGATCTGGCTCGCCGAGCTCGGCTGGAACGTGACCGCCGTCGATTTCTCCGACGTCGCGATCGACAAGGCCGAACAACTGGCCGACCGGCGTGGCGTCACCATCGACGCGCAGGTCGCCGACCTCGCGACGTTCGAACCGTCGCCCGGCGAGTTCGATCTCGTGCTGGTCGCCTACCTCCAACTCGTCGACGCGGAACTGACGCCGATCCTCCGGCGCGCGGCTGCCGCCGTTGCCGCCGGCGGCACGTTCCTGCTGGTGGCCCACGATCTCGACAACCTCGAGCACGGCTACGGCGGCCCGTCACATCCGAGCGTGCTCACGACACCCGAGCAGGTCGTCATCGCGATCGGCGACACGTTCGAGATCGACAACGCCGAGGTCGTCGACCGTCCGGTCACGGTCGACGACGGCGCACGGGTCGCCCGTGACACGCTCGTGGTCGCTCGTCGGTCGAGCTGACGGTTCGAGCCGCTCCGCTTGCGGGCGGCGGATCCCGGCCGCATAGCGTTTGGGGCATGTCCGAAGCGTTCATCGTCGAAGCCGTCCGCTCGCCCGTCGGTCGCCGTAGTGGCGGGTTGTCGCAGATCCACCCCGCCGATCTCGGTGGCCACTCGATCCGCGCGCTGATGGAGCGGTCGGGCGTCGACCCGCACGCCGTCGACGACGTCGTGTTCGGGTGCCTCGACACGATCGGGCCGCAGTCGGGCGACATCGCCCGCACGTGCGGTCTCGTCGGCGGGCTGCCGCAGCACGTTCCCGGGGTCACCGTCGACCGCCAGTGCGGCTCGGCGCAGCAGTCGGTGCACTTCGCCGCCCAGGCCGTGATGTCGGGCACGATGGACGTGGTGATCGCCGGCGGCGTCCAGAACATGTCGCAGGTGCCGATCCTCGCCTCGTCCGAGCTCGGTCAGGAGGAGGGCTACAGCCCGTTCACCAGCTCACCGGGATGGAACACGATCTACGGTGCGGGTGAGGTCAGCCAGTTCGTCGGCGCGGAGATGATGGTCGACAAGTGGGACATCTCCCGCGAGGAGATGGAGGCCTTCGCGGTCGAGTCGCACCAACGTGCGCTGCGTGCCCAGGCCGAGGGTCGATTCGACAACGAGATCGTGCCGATCGAGGGTGTCGAGCGCGACGAGGGCCCTCGTGAACCGAACTGGGACAAGATCCGCTCGCTCAAGACGCTGACGCCCGACGGCAAACTCACCGCGGCCGTCGCCAGCCAGATCTCCGACGGCTCGGCGGCGATGCTGATCATGAACGAGCGTGCGGTCGACGAGCACGGCGTCACGCCGCGGGCCCGTGTCCATCACATGTCGGTGTGGGCCGACGATCCGATCATGATGCTGTCGGCGCCGATCCCCGCGACCCAGCGGGCCCTCGCCAAGACCGGGCTGACGGCGAGCGACATCGATCTCGTCGAGATCAACGAGGCGTTCGCGCCGGTGCCGATGGCGTGGTTGCGCGAGACCGACTTCGAACACGAGCAGATCAACGTCAACGGGGGCGCGATCGCGCTCGGCCATCCGCTGGGGTGCACCGGTGCCCGTCTCATGATCACCCTCTTGAACGAACTCGAGCGCACCGGCGGCCGCTACGGCCTGCAGACGATGTGCGAGGGCGGTGGCCAGGCCAACGTCACCATCATCGAGCGCCTCTGATCGAGATCAAACGCAGTTGAGCGAGAGTCGAACGGTGGGTACCGGGTACCGACCGTTCACCGACGACAAGGAGCACACATGAACGGACCAGCGGACATCTGGCGGCAAGCTGCCGACAAGTACGACGCCGTGATCGCCGAGGTCGGCGACGACCAGTGGGACCTGCCGACCACGTGCGACGGGTGGACCGTTCGCGAGCTCGTCGAACACACAATGCACTGGCAGGCCCAGGGCGGCTCCGTGCTCGGCGCCGGCACCTCGCCCGGCGACGACTGGGCCGATGTGCGGGGGGCGTTGTCGGCGGCACTCGACGACCCGTCGAACCTCGAGGGCAACGCCGAAGCGATGGGTGGCATCCCGAAGCACCAGGTGCTCGGTTTCGTGATCGGCGACCTGCTGATCCACTCGTGGGATCTCGCCCGTTCGATCGGTGCCGACGAGACGCTCCCGGCCGACGCGGTGGAGGCCACGATGCTCGGTCTCAGCCGGGTGCCCACCGAGATGCTCCGTGGCCCCGACATGTTCGGCGAACCCACCGACGTCGCCGACGGCGCCAGTGCGCAGGACCAGCTCCTGGCGTTCGCCGGACGCACCCCCTGACCGGGAGCCGCCGCGACGACGAGGCCGTTAACCGTCGCGGACCTCCGCGGCGAGACGGTCGATCTTGTCGTGCAGCGTGTGGAGGTCGTGCTCGGTGTTCATCGCGACCCGAAGCTGCTCCCGATCGCGCATCCGGTCGCGTTCTGCTGCCCGGCGCTGCGTGACCAGGATCAGTGGGCCCTGCAGCGCGGTCACGCACGCGAGCACCGCGCTGATCACGGCGAGCGTCACCACCGGGTAGGGCTCGAACGGGCGCCAGGCGACGTTGACCAGCACCCAGGTCGTGAGCAGCACGAGCACGGTTCCCGCGAACCACCAGGTGGCGACGTGGTCGGCGATCGCGGCGGCCAGCCGCTCGCTGCGTCCGATGGCGTCGTCTTCGTACTGGCTCAACGTATGGCCGCAGGCCGGGCACTCCCATGGGCGATCGCTCATCGTTCCAGTCTGCTCGTTCCGGTCGCGCTGGCTACCGTCGCTCCATGGTCACGATCCGTCGAGCCACCCACGACGACATCGGTCGAGTCGCACGCACCACCAGCCTCGCCTTCGCTGACGATCCCGTGATGCGATGGCTGGTGCCCGACGACGACGAGTACGAGGCGCAGCACCAGGTCATGTTCGGCAACATCGCCCGCCGATGGTTGGAGACCGACTCGCTGTGGTGCACCGACGACGTGGCGGCGATGGCCGGGTGGGTGCCGCCGGGTCGCCCCGAAGTCGAACCCGAAGGTCTGGTGGAGATGGTGCATCCCGACTGGCGTGTGGCCAGGTTCAGCGCCCTCCGCGAGGTGATGGGGGCGAACACGCCAACCGAGGCGCACTGGTACCTCAACATGCTGGCCACCCACCCGGACTGGCAGCGCCAGGGGCTCGGCGCGGCGCTGATGGGAGCCGGGTTCGAGCTGGCCGACGACGAAGGTCTGCCGTGCTATCTCGAGACCGAGACGGCGGCCAACGTCGCCTACTACCGGCATCACGGCTTCGAAGTTCGCAGCGAGTGGGACGTGCGAACCGACGACAGCGACGGTCCGCACATGTGGGGCATGATGCGGCCCGTGAAGTGACCGTTCGATGAGCGGTCCCCGACTCCGCGTGGCCGGCACCGTGTTCAGCACGCCCGACCCGGACGCGCTCGCCTCGTTCTACGAGCGACTCCTGGCGTGGCCGCGGCTGATGGACGAGGACGGCTGGATCGTGCTCCGCGACGACGATCGGGGCACCGCGCTGTCCTTTCATGTCGACGAGCAGTACGTGGCGCCGGTCTGGCCGTCGACACCGGGGGAGCAGCAGATGATGCTGCACATCGACATCGTCACCGACGACCTCGACGCCGCGGTCGCACGCGCGATCGACTGCGGCGCGACCCGCCACTCGCACCAGCCGTCGACCGACGAGGTCGTCATGCTCGACCCCGACGGCCACCCCTTCTGCCTGATCCGAACCGAGAGCTGGTGAACCGATGAGCGACCGACCGACCACGATGCGAGCCGCGTTGCTGCGCGGCAACGGCGGACCCGAGATGCTCGAGGTCGTCGACGACGCCCCGGTCCCATCCGTGGGCGACGACGATGCCCTGATCAGGGTGTCGGCCTGCGGCGTCAACAACACCGACGTCAACACGCGCGTCGGCTGGTACAGCAAGAGCGTCACCGCGGCGACGTCCGGAGACGGCTTCGCCGACGCGACACTCGACGACGCCACGTGGGGTCGCGGCGGCCTGACGTTTCCGAGGGTGCAGGGTGCCGATCCGTGCGGCACCGTCGTCGAGGTCGGCGCCCGCGCCGATGCCGCGCTGGTCGGCCGGCGTGTCGTCGTCGACCCGTGGATCCGTGACGCGTTCGACCCGAGCGACCGGGATCTCGCCGGCTACCTGGGCAGCGAGCTCGACGGTGGGTTCGCCGAGTACTGCGCGGTGCCGGCCCGCAACGTGCATCCCGTCGACGTCGATCTGCCCGACACCGTGCTGGCCGGATTGGCCTGTTCGTGGTCGACTGCCGCGCACATGCTCGATCGCGTCGAGCTCGCAGCCGGTGGCCGAATCGCGGTGACCGGCGCCTCCGGCGGTGTCGGGTCGGCGCTCGTCCAGCTCGCGAAGGTGCGCGGCGCACACGTCACCGCGATCGCCGGTTCGGGCAAACGCGATGCCGTTGCCGCGCTCGGTGCCGACGTGGTGGTCGCCCGCGATGTCGACGACGTGCCGGGCGCGGCCGTCGACGCGAGCGGCGGTCGGTTCGACGTGGTGGCCGACATCGTCGGCGGACCCGACGTCGGCAGGTGGACCGACGTCCTGCGGCGCGGTGGCCGCTACGTGACGTCGGGGGCCATCGCCGGACCGATCGTCGAGATCGACCTGCGGACCCTCTATCTCAACGATCTCGAACTGATCGGCGCGACCGTGTTCCCGCCGGACGTGTTCGCCCGCCTCGTCGGCCTGGTCAACGCAGGTCGGGTGGCGCCGACCATCGCGGCCACGTTCCCGCTCGCCGAGATCCACGCCGCGCAAGAGGCGTTCGCGCGCAAGGAGCACATCGGCAACATCGTGATCACGATCGAGTGACCGACGCGCTCAGGCGCACACGTTCCGGCACTCGCCGATGCCGTCGATACGCGTCACGACCGTCTGCCCGCGACGCAGGAACACCTGCGGATCGCGGGCGACGCCGACGCCGCCGGGCGTGCCGGTGACGATCAGGTCGCCGGGCACCAGGGTGGTGAACGTCGAGATGTACCGAACCAGCTCGATCGGGCCGAAGCACAGCTCGCGGGTGTTCGACGCCTGCATCACCTCGCCGTCGACCTCGCACGAGATGTCGAACTCGGGTGCCCCGGCCTCGTCGGTGGTCACGAGGTGTGGCCCGACCGGTGTCGTGCGCTCCCACGCCTTGCCCGGCATGAACTGGGCCGTATGGCGCTGGAAGTCGCGCACGCTGATGTCGTTCACGACGGTGTAGCCGGCGATCGACGCCGCGGCCTGTTCGGGCGTGGCCCGACGCACCGCCCGGCCGATCACGAGGCCGAGCTCGGCTTCCCAATCGACGCTCGTCGACTCGCCGTCGTGGGGCAGCACGATCGGGTCGTGTGCGCCGACGAGCGTGTTCGCGAACTTCGGGAACAGGGTCGGGTGGCTGGGCCGCTCGCGCCCGGTCTCGGCGATGTGGTCGAGGTAGTTGAGCCCGACGCAGATCACCTTCTCGGGTCGGACGACCAGCGGGGCGTGGTCGAGCGCGTCGAGCGGGTGCCTCGTACCGTCCGCCCTCGCTGCTCGCTCCGACCACTCGGGGTCGGCCAACAGCCCGTCGACGCCGGTGTGTCCGGTCTCGACGGCGACGTCGTCGTCGATGCGGACGGCGGCGGTGCCCGAGGCGATTCGGATCGTGGCGAGACGCATCCCGCCAGCTTGGCCGTCGCCCACGATTCGCACGGCATCGCGACGACCTCGACCACCTCGACGACGACCTCGACCACTGCGAGGATCTCGACGAAGCGCGTCAGGGACGGGCTCATCGTTCGGTCGCTCGCCCGATCAACGTGACGTGCCGGGGCCGAACCGACGGGTCAGACGGCGAAGCCGCCGAGCTTGGTCTCGAGGTACTCGGCGATGCCGTCGTGGCTGCCCTCCCGGCCGATGCCCGAGTCCTTCATGCCGCCGAACGGTGCCGAAGCGGCCGTCGGGTTGACGTCGTTGACGCCGATGATGCCGAATCGCAGCCCCTCGAACGCCCGGATCGCGGTCGACAGGTTCTGCGTGTAGACGTACGCGGCGAGGCCGTACTCGGTGTCGTTGGCGAGGTCGATCACCTGGTCGACGTCGTCGTAGGCGATCACCGGGGCGACCGGGCCGAACGTCTCCTCGCGGTAGATCTTCATCCCGTCGGCGACGCCGTCGAGCAGCGTCGGTGCGTAGAAGTGCCCGCGGTCGAACGGCTCGTCGGTGAGCCGGTGCCCGCCGACGAGTGCCTCGGCACCGTGGCCCGACGGCGTCGTCGACCTGGGCGGCCGACCTTCGTCGACGGCGGCCTCGTTCACGAGCGGACCGACGCCGACGCCGTCGTCGAATCCGTTGCCGGCCCGCACCTTGCCGACCCGATCGACCAGGGTCGACACGAACGCATCGTGATGCACCTCGCTGACGTACAGGCGGTTCGGGCTGATGCAGGCCTGACCGGCGTTCAGGAACTTGAGCGCGGCCGCGCCCTTCGCCGCCCGAACCGGATCGGCGTCCGGGAACACGACGAACGGAGCGTGTCCGCCGAGTTCGACCGAGACCCGCTTGAGGTTGCCGGCGGCGGCACCCGCCAGGTGCCGGCCGACGGCGGTCGAGCCGGTGAACGTGAGCTTGCGGACCCGGGGGTCGTTCGTGAACACCTCGCCGATCGGCGCCGGGTCGTGTGCCGTCACGAGGTTGGCCACGCCTGGCGGGCAGCCCGACCGCCTCGAAGATCTCGAACACCGCCCGTGCGCACAACGGCGTCGCCTCGGCCGGCTTCAGCACGAGCGGTGCAGCCGGCCGCGAGCGCCGGCGCCATCTTCCGGGTGAGCATCGAGATCGGGTAGTTCCAGGGGGTGACCATCGCCACCACGCCGACCGGCTGGCGGAGCACCAGGAACCGCTGATCGGCACGCGCCGACGGGAGCCACTCGCCGGCCACGCGGGTGGCCTCCTCGGCGTAGAAGCGGAGGAAGTCGGCGGCGTACGCGACCTCGGCCCGGCTCGCCTTGAGCGGCTTGCCCTGTTCGCGGGTCATCAGCTCGGCGAGCGATTCGCTCCGCTCGATCATGAGCTGCCAGGCCGCGTGGAGCAGATCGGCCCGTGTGCGAGCGGTCGTGGTCGACCACGCGCCGAACGCCGCGTCGGCCGCCGCGATCGCATCGACGGCGTCGTCGGCGTCGCCGTCGGGCACCGAGCCGATCACCTCACCGGTCGCCGGATCGGTGACCTCGAACTCGCGCCCCGATCGAGCCGCATGCCAACTGCCGTCGATGAACATGTGCCCGAGGTTACGGAGCGGCGATCGGCCGCCGGAAGCCCGGTGCCGCGTTGCCGATCGGTCACCCGAGCGAAGCTGCTCCGAGGCCGACGCCGACCCGCGTCACGATCGATCGGCTGCCGGGTCGGCGACACGACGTGCGGTCATGGGGACACGGCCGACGTCT
>CAWHCI010000009.1:0-129570 GCA_963827775.1 uncultured Acidimicrobiaceae bacterium
CACCACCACGCCCCGTCACCGGCAACTCCAACGTCGTTCCAGCACCACGACGACCCACACCCTCGAAGCGACGATCAACCGTCTGGTTGTCCGGCCCAGACCGCGTCTCCAACAACCGGGCCGGCACGAGCGACATCAAGGGTCTCGGGCTCGTGACTGAGTCGTCGTTCAAGATCGTGCCGACTCGGTACGTTTGAACCACCACGAGGTCGGTGCTCCGAATGTCGAGGTAGAAGAACTCGTCGGGCTCGACCGTGGTGTCGCCGTTCACGCTGACGTTGATGTACTCCCTGTCGCCGGAGAACGCGAGGTTGAACGAGCCGGCGGTGCTCTCGTAGTCGACACCCGGTGTCGCAGTCGCGGGAGGCTCGCCTGGGGGGTGGCCCTCGCCCGCTCCGCGAGTCATGTAGATGCCGCCAATCGGGCCGTCCAGCACGCCGGAGACGCTCATGACGAAGGTGAGCGAGTTCCCCCCGCCATCACCTTCGGTGCCGACCGGATTCGTGCAGCTGAACGTCGCCGCGGACACCGACGCGCCACTCCCCACGGCGATCCCTGATGCCACGATCAGTACCGAAAGACCGCCCAGCACCCCTCCCTTGTGCCGCCACCGACGCCTCAGCCACATCGATCCATCGATCATCACGGCCACTCTCCTTGCGCACCGCCATCCTGCGCGACTGCTCTTCTCGCCCGGTAGAGGCGTACGGCCCAGGCAATTGGCTGGGACTACTGAGGTTGCCCCGGTTCGACGGACGGGTTGGTTATGCGGCGATGCCGTCGCCGCGACGGTTGAACATAGCTTCGTAGTCGACGGGTGAGTTGTAGTTGATGGTCGAGTGCAGCCGGCGGGTGTTGAACCAGCCCTCGATCCAGCGGATCAGGTCGCGGCGGGCCTCGGCACGGGTGGCCCACCGGCGCCGGTTGGCGTGCTCACGCTTGAGCGTCCCGAAGAACGACTCGGCCGCCGCGTTGTCCCAGCACACCCCGGTCGCACCCATCGACTGGACGACGCCGTGATGGTCGCAGAGCTCACCGAACTCGGCCGAGGTGTATTGCGATCCGCGGTCGGTGTGGAACACGACACCGGCGTCGACGCGGCCGCCTCGTGTGGCGATCGCCATCTCGAGCGCGTCAGCGACGAGTTCGGTGCGCATGTGATCGGCGACGGACCAGCCGATCACCCGACGGGAGAACAGATCGATCACCGTCGCCAAGTACAGCCAGCCCTCACCGGTGCGCAGATAGGTGATGTCGCCACACCACACGACGTCGGGTGCGACCGGGTTGAAGTCACGTCGCACGTGATCGTCGGCTGCAGTCGCACCCCGGTCGACGATCGTGGTGCGCACCTTGCGGCGCCCGGTCTCGCCTTCCCAACCGTTGAGCGGCCATGATCCGAGCCACCCGGTTGCGGCCCACCACGAAGCCCTGCTTGAGGAGCCAGCGATGCACGCGTGGCGCACCGTAGGTTCGGTCCGAGCACTCCCAGATCGCTTCGATCTCGATCGCCAACATCCGATCGGTGATCTCGCGTTCCGACGGCGGCCGGCCGTGCCAGTCGTAGAACCCCGACCGTGACACCTCGAGCACCCGACACATCTCCGCGACACTCCACACGCTGTTGTTGGCCTGCTCCTCGGCGATGAACGAGTAGATCGCCATCACCCGTTCCTCGGGTCTCGTGCCGAGAAGTAGGCCGTTGCTTTTCCCAAGATGTCACGCTCCCGCGTGACCCGCTCGAGCTCTCGCTTCAGCTCACGGATCTCGGCGCGCTCCTCGGCCGTCGGCGCACCGGCAGCCTCCTCGCGGGCCTGGCGAACCCAGTTCCCCAACGACGAGTCGTAGATCCCCAACTCCTTGGCGACCTTGGCGATCTGGCCGCCGGACTCCTCGACCAACGCCACCGCGTCGGCCTTGAACTCATCGGTGAACTTGCGCCGACGGCGACGCTCACTCGTGTCTTGACATGGACACTCCAATCCGGGCTCACGCCCTCAAGGTAGGTGTCCGTCAGACCGGGGCAACCTCATACGCCTCAACGACTGATCCCGAGGCACGGTTGTATCGCAAGTCGAACAACACTGCCGCCCAGCTCTGCTACGCCGGACACCTGCTGATCGAGCATCGCTCCGCTCTGATCGTCGACGCGGACCTCACCTTGGCGACCGGCTACGCCGAACGCGACTGCGCAACCGACATGCTCCGACGACTCCCGAAACGTCGACGGCGACGAACTGTCGCAGGCGACAAGAACTACGACACCAAAGGCTTCGTTGCTGACGTGCGTGCTGCAGGGTTCACGCCGCACGTCGCGCAGAACAACACGAACCGAAGATCAGCGATCGACGGGCGCACCACCGGTCACGCCGGCTACGACGTCAGTCAACGGATCCGCAAACGGGTCGAGGAACCCTTTGGTTGGGTCAAGACCGTCGGGGCCGGACGCAAGCTCCGCTACATCGGCCAAGCCAGAAACCGGGCCTGGTTCAAGATGACCACCGCCGTCTACAACCTCATCCGGATGACCACACTCGACGCCGCCACAATCTGATGACCGTTCCGGCCAGACCACCGCCGGTCACCGGCGACCGACCCATCTGGGATCACAGAAACCAGACCGTCTCATCGAAAACCGGCATCGGGTCAACACCTCGAACGAGTCCACAACGACAACCGACGCCTGAATCACTGGCCAGCACCCTCAGACCCCGAATTTCATCACCCTGCTAGACGACCTCGTCGCGGTGGCCGCACTGTTGATCACCATGGCCAGGCACGCGAGCCGGACGCAGGGATCAGATTCTGCCCCCTGGTGCGGGAGCTGCGGTCTCGGAAGACCAACCGCTCTTGGACGGTGCTGGCCGCCAAGACGGTGACGGGGCCGTGACGGAGCGCCGTCTCACATCGGGATCCGGTCCGGACACCACGTTGGTGATCGGCGGCGGGCACCCGTCGAAAGCGGTCTACCGACCAAGATCCCCGACCTCGTCGCACCCACATACCGTGCCAAATGGAGGAGGCCTGCGCGTGACGTTCGGCCCTTCTCGCCACTCGGCGGCGGTTCCTACGATGGAAGACACAACAAGGGGGGCCAGTGATGACTTGCTGGAGGGCCACCCGACGGGCAAGACGAGCAGTCGCGGTGCTATCCGCCTTCGCGTTCGCCGTTGGATCGGCGTCGCTCATCGCCTCGCCCGCCGCTGCCACCGGGGACAAGCCTGCGGAGGAGGCGTCTGCCGACACGACGTCGTCGATCGAACCCGTGCCGCCTGGTCCGGATTCGCTGACCGAGGCGGTCGAGACCGGCATCCTGTCGGCCGAAGTGGTGGCGTCGTTGAAGAACGGGCCGGTCGAGGCGTTGGTCGCCGTGCAGTACGGCGACCTCACGCTCGGCAGCCTCGATGTCGACGTGATGCGGACCGCTCGCGTACAGGTCGCAGAACGCAAGACCGACGTGTTCGATGGTGTCACCGGAGTGACGGTGATCGAGGACTATTCGGCGCTGCCGATCTCCTTCGTCGAGGTCGACACAGCAGCGGCGCTTCTTGCCCTGGTTCGGACCGGCGATGTCGTGTCGGTCGAGCCGAACTTGCAGTACACGAGGCAGCTGGCGGAGAGCCTCCCGCTGATCCGCCAGCCGCAGGCGCAAGCCGCCGGCCACACCGGCGCCGGGACGGCGGTCGCCGTGCTCGATAGCGGCCTCGACTACGAGGAAGCGGCGTTCGGCTCGTGCACCTCGCCCGGCGTGCCCGCGTCGTGCCGCGTGGCCTACGTCCAGGACTTCGCACCCGACGACGGCGTCCTCGACGACGACGGTCACGGCACGAACGTCGCGGGCATCGTCGCCGGTGTCGCGCCGGGAACCAAGCTGATCGGGCTCGACGTCTTCGATGGGGCGTCGGCCGATAGTCAACATGTCATCGCCGCGATCAACTGGACGGTGGCGAACCGGGCGACGTACAACATCACCGCGATCAACCTAAGCCTCGGCAACTCCGACCACTGGACGACCACGTGTACGACGCCGTACAACGCGGCATTCAGCACTGCGCGGGGCGCAGGGATCATGCCCGTCGTCGCAGCCGGGAACACTGCAAACGTGGGCAGCGTCTTCCAGGACGGGGTGGCCCATCCGGCTTGCGCCGCCGGTGCGGTCCGGGTCGGAGCGGTGTACGACTCGGACGTCGGCGGTCGTGCATCGGGAGAATTGCACCGACGCATCCACCGCCGCCGACCAGATCATCTGCTTCTCCCAATCCGGACCGCTGCTGTCCGTACTGGCTCCGGGAGCGCACATCACGGCCGCCGGGATCACCATTGGAGGCACCTCGCAAGCAGCGCCCCACGTCGCCGGTGCGGTAGCCGTCATAGCTGCCGCGCATCCGACGGCAACCGTCGACCAGATCCAGACGGCCATCGAGGCGTCCGGCCCGACGATCCTCGATGCCGCGCAACTCAGTCTCGCGCCATCGTCTCGACTTGCTGGACGCGGTGAATCTCACACCCGATCCGCCGACGACGAACGACAACTTCGCCGATGCCGAGGAACTGCCCGGGCACGCTGGCACGGTGGCGGGAACGAACGTCGACGCGACGTTGGAGCCCGGTGAGCCGGCAACGATCGACAGCATCACTACCACGCACACGATCTGGTATGAGTGGACGCCAGATTGGACGGGCACCGCAACGTTCGACACCTGCGGCACCGGCACCAACTTCGACACGTTGCTCGGCGTGTTCACCGGCAGCGCGGTGAATGCGCTCACGTTGGTGGCAGAGAACGACGACGCCGGGCCTGCGTGTGCGACCCTCCGCGCGAGCGTCAAGTTCCCCGTCACCAGCGGCACCACCTACAAGATCGTCGTCGATGGCTATGGCGGGAATATCGGCGATGTTTCGCTGCACTGGCAGTTCCGGCCGACGAACGACAACTTTGCGGACGCGGAATCGTTGACCGGCACGAGTGGTACGACGACGGGAGTGAACACGTTCGCCACGGAGGAAACCGGTGAACCAACGACGATCGCCGGCGAGGCCACTTACCACCGTTCGATTTGGTACGCGTGGACCGCTCCGGTTGCCGGCATCTTGACCGTGGACACCTGTGGGAGTGGATTCGACACGTTGCTCGGTGTCTACACCGGAACAGCGGTCAACGCACTGAGCTCCGTCGCGGAGGACGACGACACTTGCGGAACCCAGAGTTCCGTGACGTTGCCGGTCACCGCGGGAACGACCTACACGATCGACGTCGATGGCTATGGCGGAAATATCGGCGCGGTGACGTTGAACTGGAACTTCATCACTGTTCCGTCGGCGCCGTCTGGTGTGTCGGGTGATGGCGGCAATGGCCAGGTGACGGTGTCATGGACGAAGCCGACATCGACGGGCGGGACGTCGATCACCGGCTACACCGTCACCTCAACACCTGACGCCAAGACGTGCACCACCACTGGCACGTTGACGTGCACCGTGACCGGTCTCACCAACGGCACCCCATACACGTTCACAGTGACCGCCAACAACAGAGTGGGAACCGGTCCCGGATCGCCAGCATCGCCACCAGTGGCCCCGTCGGCCCCGTCTGGTGTGTCGGTGGTGCCTGCCAGGTTGTTGGAGACCCGCTCTGGTCCGAACAACAAGACGATCGATCATCTGTTTGAAGGGATTGGTCGTCGGGGCGCTGGAACGACGTTGGAGTTACAGGTGACGGGTCGTGGCGGTGTGCCCAACGATGCGGATGCGGTGATGTTGAACGTGACCGCGGTGTTCCCTGCGGCACCGGGGTTCTTGACGGTTGTTCCCGTGCGGCAGCACGCGTCCGCTGGCGTCGAACGTCAACTACTTCGCAGGTGACGTCGTCCCGAACGCCGTGTTGGCCAAGGTCGGGACGGGCGGCAAAGTTTGCATCTACACCTTGGCTGGGACCGACATCGTCGCTGACGTCAACGGCTACGTCCCCGCTGGTGGCTCGTTGGGCACGGTGGTGCCTGCCAGGTTGTTGGAGACCCGCTCTGGTCCGAACAACAAGACGATCGATCATCTGTTTGAAGGGATTGGTCGTCGGGGCGTTGGAACGACGTTGGAGTTACAGGTGACGGGTCGTGGCGGTGTGCCCAACGATGCGGATGCGGTGATGTTGAACGTGACCGCGGTGTTCCCTGCGGCACCGGGGTTCTTGACGGTGTTCCCGTGCGGCAGCACGCGTCCGCTGGCGTCGAACGTCAACTACTTCGCAGGTGACGTCGTCCCGAACGCCGTGTTGGCCAAGGTCGGGACGGGCGGCAAAGTTTGCATCTACACCTTGGCTGGGACCGACATCGTCGCTGACGTCAACGGCTACGTCCCCGCTGGTGGCTCGTCGGGCACGGTGGTGCCTGCCAGGTTGTTGGAGACCCGCTCTGGTCCGAACAACAAGACGATCGATCATCTGTTTGAAGGGATTGGTCGTCGGGGCGTTGGAACGACGTTGGAGTTACAGGTGACGGGTCGTGGCGGTGTGCCCAACGATGCGGATGCGGTGATGTTGAACGTGACCGCGGTGTTCCCTGCGGCACCGGGGTTCTTGACGGTGTTTCCGTGCGGCAGCACGCGTCCGCTGGCGTCGAACGTCAACTACTTCGCAGGTGACGTCGTCCCGAACGCCGTGTTGGCCAAGGTCGGGACGGGCGGCAAAGTTTGCATCTACACCTTGGCTGGGACCGACATCGTCGCTGACGTCAACGGCTACGTCCCGTAACAACGATCCGGGCGTTGGCAGTGACTCCGACACTTCTTCGCGCTCACCGAGGAACAGACCCCTTCTCCTCTCGGTTCGTGTCGGTGTTTCACCGGCTCCCCAAAGGAGCGCCATCATCACGCCACGGTCCCAAGAAAGACACGCGCCAACCGCGGCTCCCACTCATGTGCTGCAACCGGCTCCGACCTCGACGGACCCGAGCCACTTCCCTCATCCGGGGCATTCGTGGCCAGCCAGGTATGGCAATCAGATGAACGGGGCCAGGCCCCCTTCCGGGGCCTCCCCCAGAGACGATCTCAACGCCACCCTGAAGCGCCCCGGGTTCTGTAGAGGCTGGGGTTATTGAGTCCCGGCTGGGTTGGCAGGGACGGGTTGACTGTAGTGGGCAGCCTCGAACGCCGCCGGGGTGGTGAAGCCGGCGCCGGGTTCGATCTCGCCGTGGAGGCGTCGGTGGTTGAACCAGTCGACGTAGGTGAGCGTCGCGAACTCGACGTCGTCGAGACCTCGCCATGGGCCTTGCTTGTAGATCAGCTCCCACTTGTAGAGCCCGTTGAAGCTCTCGACGAGGGCATTGTCATAGCTGTCGCCCTTCGAGCCGACCGACGCAACGATGTCGTTGTCGGCCAGCCGGTCGGAGTAGCGAACGCTGAGATACTGGACTCCACGGTCGCTGTGATGAATCAGCGCCGACAGGTCCGAGCCCTGACGTTTGCGGTTGAACACGGCCATCTCGAGCAGCGTCGATCGCCAGATCCGATCTGAGTGATCGGCTGGCTTGCCAGCCCACGACCATCCGCGAGAACACGTCGACGATGAACGCGACGTAGACCCACCCCGAGTGCGTCTTGACGTAGGTGAGGTCCGCCACCCACAGCCGGTTCGGTGCCGACGCAGTGAACTTGCGGTCGACCAGATCCGCCGGCCGATCCAACGCATCGTCGCCCTCCGTGGTGCGGATCCAGACCCCGGCCCCGGCGGCAACCCTGCAGGCCCAGGTCGCGCATCAGGCGCTCGACGGTGCAACGAGCCACCGAGATCTCGTCCTTGTTCAACTGGTCCCAGATCTTGTCGGCGCCATACACCGCGAGGTTCTCCTCCCACACCCGCAAGATCTGCGGGCGCAACTCGGCGTCACGCAACGCCCGCGCTGACGGCGGGCGCTTCTTCGCAGCGTGATACGTCGACGGGGCAATGCCAAGGGTCTTGGCGATCGACTCGATTCCCCACCGCAACGTGCCGCTGCGATCGTCTTTGTGTTCGTCGATGAACCGGATCACTTCGTTGATCGGCGGTCGAGTTCCGCCCCGAAGAAATGCGCTGCCGCCTTCAAGATGTCGTTGGCACGCTTCAGCTCAGCGTTCTCACGCTTCAACCGCTTCAACTCCGCCAACTCATCGGTCGTGGCACCGGGCCGGCGACCGCTGTCGGTCTCGGCACGAATGATCCACTGGCGGACCGTCTCGGCCTTCGGGCCCAACTTCTCGGCGACCGAACAGATCGCTTCCCACCGGGACCCGTACTCGTGCTCGTGATCGAGCACCATCCTCACTGCACGCTCGCGCAGCTCGTCGGGATACTTGCTTGGCATCACTCCATCCTCTCAAGGAACAGAGCCTCCACGAATCCCGGGGCGCTTCACGACGCCGGATGTGACCGTTTGTGGATCCGTATTCGAGACGTTCGTGACACCATCTGCGCGAGACATCGGTGTGGCACGCCGACCGTCGCAGGTCGATGGTGCCAACCCGCTCTACCACGAGCGACTGTTCGCGCTGGACCATCAGAGCATGAGGTGGCGAACGTCGCTGGTTTCGTTGCTCGCGCTGATGGCGTTCACCGCGTGCGGCGACGAGTCGACGCCCTCGGGTACCGACGCCACAACGACGTCGACCGTCGAATCGGTCGAACCGTCAGGTGCCGACGGTTCGACCGTTTCTGCGACCGACCCGCCTCCGCCAACGACGTCGCAGGCCGACGAGGCACCTTCAACGACCGAGCTGCCACCCGCCACCACACCACCGACGAGCGCTGAGTCGACGACTGCCCCGCCAACGACCGAGGAGTCCGCCACTGCAGCTTGTACGTCTGATGCCATCCTTCCCGTCGTCGCAGCCGTGTTCCCCGACAACGAGTTCTGGAACATCGTCGAGGTTGATGTGCTCGAGTGTCAGAACGGGTACGCGCGCGTGATCGCGTTTCCCGATCAGAGCGTGTGCGACCCCGAGTTCCCCAACTGTCTTGAGAACGAGCAGGTCTTCCTGGTCGATGTTGGCGGGTCGTGGCAGTATCTCGAAGCCGGTACCGGGATCGAGTGCAGGAACCCGAGCGGCCTCTCGCCAGAGCTGATCCTGGCGTGCGAGGCGCTCGGCGTCACGTGACAGCAACCTGTCCGGTTGACGATCCCCGAACGTACGGGCGAGCTCGGCAAGAGGATCGTGGTGCAGGTCGTCGGCCGATGAGGAGCGAGATGACGTCGACGCTGCCGTCGTCAACGATGTGAGCGAAGAGGGCGACATCGGCGACGACTCCAAGATCCAACGATCATCGAACCGGGTGTGGGCCCTCAGCCGGCAGCGGGTTGGCCTCGAAGTCGGCCGCCAGTTGGTCGCGAATACGCGGCAGGTCGCAGAGCAAGATCTCTATTGCGAACGTCGCTCCGGCCTGTGAACGCTCTGCCGGGAGGAGTTCGTCAAGAGACGATCGACGAGCGGCTATCGGCCCGAGGGCTGCAAGGCCATCAATCGACCCAGGGCCAACCTCCAACCTCGTCGCCACCGCTCTTCAGGTGTGGAGGGGAATGTCGGGATCATCATCGAATTCGGGCAGATCCGCGAGGTTGCTGTGCTCGCACCCATCCATGTGGGTCCTGATGAACTTCTCGTCGTAGACCAGCACGGGCGACCAAACCGTTTCGGTGACCGAAAAGCCGTCGGTTCCCTTGCCAATGGCGCACGCTGCAGCCTGCGCGGTCCAGTCCTCCATCTTCGTGCCCGTGGTGTCCGTCACGCGGATCTTCTCGATGTGGTCGAGGCCGCGTTGGACTGCGACGACTCGGTGTTGGTGTACTTCGTTCCGCGTCGACATTCCCAACTCCCCTCTCGCTACTCAGGCTAGGAGGGCATCCGCGAGCGGGCTAGGGCCATTCGTCGTGCGCTACCGATGGGGTCGAGCATGGAGAACTCGATGATGCTTGGGGAGATCGCGGTGGCAATCTCGTGGAAGAACACGGCGCGGTTGCCGGAAGCAGTGGCTGATGTCCGGCGGGGCGAAATCGGCGAAGGTGAGGATCTCACGGGGCTCAACCGGTTGGAGCCCCGCAGCCATCAATAGGCAAGGCGGTCGATCGGTGGGAGCAGTTCGCAACGTTGATGAACTCGGTCGAGGAGGGACCTGAGCTTCAGCTCGGCCGAGCATCGAAGACGCAGCGGAAACCGACTTCCTTGCTGCTCGTCTTGGGCTCAAGCCCTCGTCGATTCGATGTCCGCAGGGCTGCGAGCTTGTCTTTCCATGAGCCTCCGCGCACCACCTTCTCACCTGTCGGCGATTCTTCCGGGCCGCGTGGATCCTTGCACGGCGACGGTTCGGCTTGTCGCCCGTACGTTCCTGGGTCATACCAGTCGGCGACCCATTCCCACACGTTGCCAGCCATGTGAACGAGGCCGAAATCGTTCGCCGGCCAACCGATGGCAGGTCTGGGATGTATTGGTGGACGCTTGCCCAGCTGGAAGTAGACCGCCCTCTCATGGTTGAGCGCCTTGCCGTTCGGGAACTTGACCCCCGTGCGTCTGCCGCGGGCGGCGTACTCCCACTCGGCCTCGGTGGCCAAGCGCCCTCCGGCCCATTCGCAATAGCGTTGTGCCTGGTCCCAGGTAACGCGAACGATCGGATGATCGAGGTGCTTCCAGCCAGGGTTGAAGTTGGGTGGCTGCGGCATCTCAATGCCGACGTCGTTGGCGAACTGTGCGTACGCGCCCACGGTCACAGGTTCGACAGTCAGGTAGAAGTCCTGAGAAATCCCGACTCGATGACGGGGCTTTTCGTCGTCCTCGGCCTCGGTGTCGTCAGTAACCGCTCCAAGGTGGAACGCACCCGCCGGGATCTGGCGATAGCGCAGCCTGTCAGGACCGAGCAGCCCAGGAGGCACTGTGCCCAACTTGTCGATTGCCTTGACTAGCACGACGAAGTCGGAAGCGAAATGAAGGTTTCTCAGCTCCGCGAACTGAAGCACGACCACGGGCCGGAGCTCAGCCGGCAGTTTCGCTGCGTCGGGAACGGGCGTCTCGTCGACCAGGACTGGGAGGACCTTGATGCCACGGTTGAGTGCGGTCACGATCTCGAATCGCACGAAGTCGTCCTGGCGCGTCAGGCGCTGCAGGTTTCGGTCGTTGGCCCACGACCGGCCGATCACGGCCAGCAGGATGTTGCACTCCTCGAGTGCTGACTTGATGGCCTGTTTCCACGGCTTGCCAGGTTCGATGTTGATGTCCCGGAACACATGACTGGGCGGGTAGTTCCGCTCAAGCCAGTCGCCAAGCCGGCCAGCGGTCCCGGCAGCATCGCTGCGCCGGTAGCTGACGAACACGAACGGCTTCGGCGTCCTCTTCGTCTGTCCGTTCTGCCCCAGCATCGCCTGATCCTTCCTGCTGCGGCAGCCTCACACTCGGTGCGCGGTGCAACGCTAGACATCGTGTTACGCGTGCCAACGCAGACGAAACCAGTCTTCTCAATCCTCAGTTTCGGAGTGGCAGTCTCTCGTCACAAGAGGCGAAGGACACAACGCGGTCGTCATGACGGCCGATCGGCTTGCACCGGACTGGATCGACAATCGCTGCGGCGATTGCGCACTGAACGAGGTCGCACTGTTGGGGGTCGTCTAGTTGTCGCCTCGGTTCCCTGCGTCGGGTTGCTGCTCGCGACGCGGCGCGTCGTCATCCTCGAGCCCGGCCAGCAGCGCATCGAGTTCGGCGTCGAGGTCCGCAAACTGATCGATGAGTGCATCGAACTGGGCCCCAAGCGCGTCGTCTGCTTCCTCATCGGACGAATCGGCATCATCCGGCACGTTCAGAGCGTTCCCGATCTCGGGCGAGTCACCGGCCGCGGGTACGCCGTCGTCGGTGGCATCGAGACTCATCGAAGCTTCGGATTCCTCGGTGTCCTCCGACTCGCCATCGGCCACAGGCTGCGACGAGCTCAGCGGGCGCGGATCCGAGCGCAAGCCGTATGGCAGACCGACGGTGACCTCACGCTTGTCAAGGTCGATGATCACGATCGCGTCGGGGTCGAGGATCTCGGCGATCTTCTTCGCCGACTTCCGTCGCGCCTGCCCCTCGGCGACCTTCGTCTCGGCGCCATTGCGACCGGTCGCGATGAAGTCGGCTTCCGCCTTGGCCAAGACCTGGCGGGTCTGATGCGCGCTGAAGAAGCGGCGCCCGGTCGGGTCGACGTTGCTCACGCCGTTGCCGGCCCCGTACGTGTACGCACCACCGAGCGCCGGCTGATCGATCAGCGCCGTTGCGTCCTCGTAGAACACCGAGTCCGGTGACAGGAAAAGCTCACGCTCGGTGTCGTACCAGCGCTCGCCGAAGAGGACGATGTCGAACTCGTCCTCGTAGTATCCGTCGGCGAACTGGAACGGCGTCCGGATCTCCTCCTTGCGATCGTCGATCCAGATCTCACCCGACGGGAAGTACTCGTGGCGTTGGAAGCCCCGACCCTGGACATCACTCACCAGATTGGTCGAGCCGATCAGATCGGCGTGGTTGTAGAACTCCTTCGTCTCGAGCCCGGCCCCCGAGTCCATCTTCGCCATGATGCGATCGGCGCCGGCCACGATGTGCTTGTAGATCTTCTGGGAGCGAACGGTCACCCATTCGTTCAGGAAGATCAGCTCCGGCCCGCCGCCTCG
Organism: uncultured Acidimicrobiaceae bacterium; assembly: GCA_963827775.1. Classification (GTDB taxonomy): domain Bacteria; phylum Actinomycetota; class Acidimicrobiia; order Acidimicrobiales; family Ilumatobacteraceae; genus Ilumatobacter. The sequence goes on from CAWHCI010000009.1 coordinate 12,648, forward strand.
CTCGGCGATCACGCTGCCGTCGTCGGCGAGGAGGCTGCCGTCTTGGATGCGCAGTCGCCCGGTGTCGTCGTAGGCGAACGTTCGCAGTTCGCTGCCGTCCTGTGCCGACAACATCTGGTCGAAGGAGTTCCAGCTGAACGTGCGATCCCACTCGTTCGTCTCACTCGCAGGTGGCGGACTGTTCTTCCCACCGCCTCCCTTGCCCTTGCCGCCGCCGCTGCCGCCCGACGAGGGCGGGTCGGCCAGCATCGATTCGATCGCCCCGTTGACGTTGTACTCGTACTCGTAGCGCTCGACCTCACCGTCGGCCTCGGTTCGATCGTCGTGCACCACCCGCAACGGTCCGCCGGGCGTGCCGAGTTCGCGATCGAACGCGTACGTGCTCGCCTCCACGACGTCGGTTCGGCCCAGTCGTCCATTGGGCTTGAACGTGAAGAGCGTGTCGGTCTGGGTCTTGTCGACCGCGCTCCACGGCGCTTCCGGCTCGAAGGTCACGTCGTACGTGTACCGCTGGTCGAGGCCGTCCTTCAGCCGGAAGCTGCCCGAGGCAGACCGCAACCGGCCGAACCCGTCATAGGAGTACGACTGATCGATCGAACCACCGTTGATCGCCCGGTTGGCCGGATCGCGATCGTTGGCGTACGTCAGCGGCCGCCCCACGGCATCGTAGGTGTAGCTCAGATCCTGCAGCGCGACGAGTGTCCCACCGTCACCGATCGGGGACGTGGTCGTCTTGCGATCGAGCCAGCGGGTATCCCCGTTGATCTCGTACGTGCTGACCGTGCCGTTGCCCATTTCGTCACGAACCGTGAGCAGGCGATGGTCGTACCGGCGATCGACCAGGTAGTCGTAGCCGCGATCGACGAGCCGCGGCACGTCGATCACCGTCTGTACACCGTCGATCACCTGATTGATCGGCTCGGCCGACGTCTGGACTCCGGTCTCGACGCCGTCGATCGACGCCAACATGCCGCCGGAGTCGTAGTGATAGGTCGCCGTCTCGCCTGGCAGGTCGAGTGCCTCGAGCAGTCCATCGAGCTGCGACGGATCGGTGAGCGACGCCACCGGCGTTCCGGCGGGCACGATCGACACAGTCTTGCTGTCGGGGAAGGTCAGCGTCAGCAGCCGACCGAACTCGTCGTACGTCCATTGGGTGAGGTAGCGGAATCCTTCGCGCTGTGCCTCGGTCAAGTCGTCACGCCAGTTGTGCCGCTTGATCTCCGCTCGCTCGGCGACGAGCGCCCCGGTCTTGGCATAGGTGTGGTCGACGATGCGGGTGCGGTCGTCGATTTGTCGTACCCGGCCGGCGGTGAACCGTCCGTCGGTGTTGTCGACGCCGTATTCATAGGTGACGTCATCGACGACGCCCGGGTGATCGATTTCGGTCAACCGGTTGAACGTGTACCGATACTCGGTCGCGGTACCGGCGGCTCGCATCACCTCATTGATGGTGCGGCTCGAGCGTCCAGCGAGGTCGTAGTCGAACTCGCTGGTGCCGGCGTTCGGTGTCGAGATCGAGCGCACCCGTCCCACCCGGTCGTACTCGTACGACGTGACCTCGCCGGTCGAGTCGATCACGGCAAGCGTCTCGCCGATCGAGTTGACGACATAGTCCGTTCGGATCGAAGGTGGCGCCGTCACGCCCTGGCGGGGCGCAGGAACGTCCACGTGAACCAGCTGGTTGCGACGTCGGTCGGCGCCGATCACGGTCATCCGCGACTCGGGATCGGTCTCGGTGACGACCAGCTGCTGCGGGTCACCGGGAGCCGGCGGCTCGAACGCGTAGGTGTAACCCGTCGTGCGCGAGCCCGGTTCGACGATCGTCACGGGACGGTCGGCGAGATCGTAGGCCGTCGTGGTCTGATTGCCGGAGTACGCGTGCGTGGCGAAGGCGATCGCAGCGCCGGGATCGGCAACGGCCCCGAACTCGACCGTTGGCCGCGCCAACGCATCGAAGTACGCCGTGCCGGTCACCTGTCGCGTCGGCACTGGGTCGGTGGCACCGCGCGGGATGATGCGCGCATCGCGTTTGGTCTGCGTGACGCGACCGAGTCCATCGACGAACGTGAGGGTGTCGATCGTGGCGGTGGTGTCACCGCCCGCGGCATCCGCGGCAGCACCCGCCGGCGGACCGACCGCGAGCACGTCGGTGTGTCGGGCGACCGCGTACGCATACGACGCCGTGGCGGAGTACTGGAAGTCGACGAGCACGCCCGGCGTCTGGGCGCCGACGGCGGTGTCGCTGATCGAGTCGATCCGGCCGAGGCCGTCGTACGTGTACGAGCGCGTCGCGCCGTTGGCGTCCGTACGGCTGGCGACACGACCCGACAGCGGATCGAACGTCGCCGACGACGAGATGCCGGTCCGCGCCGTGGCCGCCGTCGGTCCGGCAGCGAGCACTGCGGCTGCGTCGGCCGCGCCGACGTCGAACTCCTCGACCCGGGCGATGTCGGTGTGGCGGTCGGCGTCGTACGTGTAGCGGACGAGGTAACGGACTCCGTCGGCCCCAGGGGGCGACAGGACGAGCTCGGGATCGCCGTACGCGTTCACCGTGATGTCGGTCACGGCAAACGTCGGGGAGCCGTCGTTCTCCACGAGAACGCGCTGTTCGGTGACGGCACCGTTGTCGCACATCGCCTCGAACGCCGAGCGCTCGCGCAACGTGACAGGCGCCCCGCCGCCGTCGAGGCCCCGCACGGTGACCCGCGACGGGTAGCTCGCCCAGTTCACGCACGTGCCCGGCGACCAGAATGGCGACCGGTTCGTGGAGGTCGGCAGACAGCCGTTCGAGGTCGAGCGCTGACAGTCGGAGTACTCGATTCGAGTCGTGACGTCGTCAGCAGGCACGGTCGGGTCGCCGAGATCACGCTCGATGAGCACATTGCCGAGCCCGTCGTACGCGTACTCGAAAGCGTGCTCGAACGTACGGGTGCCGGCGTCGGTGAACCAGAAGTCGCGCCGTTCGATCACAAGCGGAGCGATCGACCGGCCACGTGAGGCGACGCTCGTCGTGTCACCCAGGTCGTCTTTGGTCACCGTGTTGACCGGGAGTTGGCTGTCGTAGTCGGTGCCGATCGCTCGAACATCACGGAAACCCCAGGTGACCTCCGAACCACGGACACCGGCGTCGCTCGCGTCGGTGATGATCGCGCTCGTGAGCAGACCGGCAACGAAGACGTTGTCGTTGAGGTACGTCGACACCGTCTTGCGCAGTGCACCGTTCGCGTCGTGTTCGGTCATGGTCACGGTCGAGTAGCCCAACGACGAGCGGTGGGTCCGGTCGTAGCGGAGACCGGCATAGTCGAACGTCTGCCGGTAGACGCTGACGTCGGCCGGGCCCGATGTGCCGTCGACACCGGCACTGCCGTCGTCGATCGTGACGGCCGTCATCGTCCAGATTGAGTCCGGATGATCGGTCGTGTTGCCGTCGCGCTCGTAGTCGAAGGCGAGCGTTCCACCCAACGGGTTCGTCACGCCCGACAAGAGGTGCGTGCGGCCCTGCTGATTGAGGCTCACGTCGAGGCGGCTGTCGTCCTCGCTCAGCACGACGTCGGCGAACCCGTCGCCATTGACGTCCTGGAGATCGATCGACGTCGAGCTGACCGAGTTGTTGTAGCCGACGCCGCCACCGATCACCAGGTAGCAGGCAACCAGGCAGAGCGGTCCGACGTAGCCGGTCGCGTTGACGCCGCCACCGATGCCGGACGACCGATCGAAGGCGATGTGCTCGCTGGCGTCGATCTGACCCGTCACCATGGTCGTCGCCGTGCTGCCATAGCTGACGGGCGGCAGTAGCCCGCTTCCGGTACCGAACGCGACGGTCACCGAGGCACCGTTCCGGAAGAGCTGGTCGAGGATGCCATCGCCGTTGACGTCGCGCCAGCTGTACTTCGACCAGTCGTAGTTCCACAGGAAGTTGACACCACCACCGAACTCGCCGTACGGGATCGAGAACCCGAGGCCGAGGCCACCGGATGCGGACTCGCGCGCCTCGAAGCCACCAGCGGACAGGTTGACGGACCCAGGTGTGAATCCGTAGCCGGTGTTGTACTGGGCGAACACGCCCACGCTGTTCGCGAACACGTGGTCGGCGAGACCGTCACCATTGACGTCGGCGAACACCTTCTGCGTCTCGTCAGACGCCACGCCTTCGGCTTTGAGGGCCTGGCGCTGTGCCTCGTTGGACGCATCTGCGGCCGTGCTCGTCCAGCTGTAGCCGCCGCTGCCGGAGATGCCGAGCGAGTACGACGGGCCGGCGTCGGCCGCCGAGCCACCGCGGCCGGACGCATCACCGCCGACCGCGTTCGCAGTCCCCTTCGAGTTGGGGATGATGTCGACGAGCCCGGTGTCCAGACCGCCCTGCACCGAGAACGTCTCGTCGCGATTGAACTTGTCGGTCTCCGAGACCGGTCGCGTCAGCGTGTAGCCACCGATCTGGTTCGTGTAGACGACCGAGCCGGCGCTGATCTGGTCGGGGTACCCGTCGCCGTTCAGATCCTCGAAGTCGGTGATGCCCTCGGAAGGCGACCAGCCGAACGATCCGCCGAACGGGCCGGCGCCGAACATCAACGACACGCCGGGACCGCCGACTCCGGTACGCGACGGCGCCGCTCGACCACCGGCGCCCGGCGTGCCCGCGGACGGACCCGTCAGGGTCGCGCGATCGGTCAGCAGGCGCGAGGTCTGCATCGTGGTTCCGTCGCCGTAGATCGACGTGCGGGCGCTCAGCATCCAGCGATCGGTCGCGATCGTGTCGAGCGGGGTGCTCTCGCCGCCGGCAGGCACCGGGTTCGTCTGCTGCGGCACAGCGGCGAGCGGATACGCCGGCTGCGCTGCCGACGAGCCGGTGTCGAGATCGTCGAACTCCGGGTCGTCATCGAATTGGGAACCATCGGTGCTCAACTCGAACGCCGTCCGATCGATCGGGACGGTGCCGTCGACGGCGGTGTACCCAGCGAGGCCCCAGCCTCGGTACGGGAGCGGGAAGACCCCCGGGAACCCGGTCCACCGGAGGCGTCCGTCGATCGCCTCGGACGTGGTCTGCGCCTGGTTCGTGTACCGCACGAACGACGCCAACAACAGACCGTCCTGGCTGAAGACGTCGTCACGGATCGACACGTCGACGAAGTAGTCGCCGCCGCCCGTGATCGACGTGAGGTCGACGTCGAAGTTCGCACCGAGGCCGCTCACGATGCCGACATTCTGCTTGACCGTGCCGTTCGCGTTCTTGAACGTCACGACCGCCGTCGTTCCCGGCGGGCTGCTGGTGAGTGCGGTCACGGTCAACGAGGCAGTGAACGTGTCGGGCAGCGCGACGGCAGCGGCCGGCGCGTCAGGAGTGGTCTGCGGGTACATCTCGACGTGCCCGGGGACCGGCTCACTGAATTTCGGATTGCCGTTGGTGTCGAGCAGCGCGATCGGCGTGCCGCCATCGTCGACGGCTGTGACGTACTCGATCGTCGCGCCCCAGTCGACCGCAGTGACGTCGATCGGCGAGTCGACGGCGAGTGCCACATCGAGCGTGTCGGCCAGCGTGACCACATCGAGATCACCATCGTTGTTCTCGTCGACCGTGGTCGTGACGGCGTTCGACTCGACCGGAATGTCCATGGTGAACGTCGTCGTACCAGTCGTGCCGGAGGCGACGACGTGAGCCGGGTTCGACACGTCCGACGGTGTGGACGTGGGCTCGTTGCCGACCAGCGACGCGACGTTGCGCGTGACGACCAGCTCGAGATCGTCGGTGACGGCCGCGTCGACTGTCACCGTCGCGGTGACCCTCGCGGTACCCGTGAACGGCATCGGGACGGCTCCTGCGGGTCGGCCGGCGATCGTGAAGTCGTCAGCGGCATCAAAGGTCGACTGAGACAGACCGTTCGCATCCGCTCCGGCACTGGAGCCGGTGTACGTGAGCACCGGCGACCAGGAGACGCTGTCATTGTCTCCTTCGTCGACGGCGCCGACACGGAAGAACAACTCGTCGCCGGCGGTGACCGTTCGATCGACCGGAGCGGCGAACGCCGACGGCGAACCGGCCGTCAACGTGGCGGACGCGAACTCCTCGTCCCCGTGTTGCATCGCGACGCGTACGCCATCGGAGGACCCGACACCGACCGCATCGAGCGATACGGGAGCCCCGATGCTGAGGGTGCCGTCGAACGGCACCACGAAGCGGCGAACCGTGTCGATCGGCGGCGACTGGAGCTGGAACTCCGCTTCGATCTGCTCGAGCGTCTCGTTGGTGACGGCTGCCAGCGGCGCCGGATCGAGGGGCACCGGCGTCGGCGAGCTCGACGGGGTGAACTGCGGGACGCCGGTGGCGTCGAGATGGTTGAACAACACGGTGCCGTCCTTCACGAAGTCGACGAGCCCGTCCGCGTTGACATCGCTGAAGTAGCTGTTCGACCACGTGAACGTCTGACCCGTGCCAACTCCGATCGCGACGACGGGGAAAGCCTGGAAGGAGATCTGGTACGAGAAGTTGGAGTTCTCCGAGAGCTTGTTCATCTGCGCACCGCCGGCGGTCTCCTTGTCACCCGACAGTCCACCCGCCGACGAGATCGTGCCCTCGTTGAGCCTGAACTTCACCTGCCCGCCCTCGATGAACACTTTGTCAGGCAGGTTGTCGCCGTTGAGGTCGATCCATTCGGCGATCGCCTTGGTGTCCGCGCCGGCCAGTTCGATGCCGACACCGAACGAGAGATTCTTCGACGCGATGACCGGGTTGAACCCGATGTACAGGCTGCCGGAGCCAGCGTTGGTCTCGGCACCGCCGAGTACCGACACGTCTGCGCTCTGGTCGAGATACTGCCGAGACCCGAGATCATCGGTGGTCGTCCACGGCGCCGCATCGGCGAACCCGTCGACGTTGGTATTCGCCGTGCCGAGATCGTTGTAGTAGTCGAGCGTGTGGGTGTGGAGGTCGTCGATGCCCTGGGTGATGGTCGTCAGCAGCGACTTGCCGAACCAACCCGTCTGGTAGCCGAACACGTAGCGGGCGGCCGTGTCAATGTACGTGCGGTCCGACCCCGTCGCGGGCGGCGCACCGTGCCGAACCTCGATCTGGGCGAGGCGATCGACCAGGACATCGACGTATCCACTGCGGGCGTCGACGATCGGGTCAACTCGGGTCACAGGCCCGGTCGCTCCCGGCAGTTCGGATGCGCGAATCAAGTCGATCTCGTACGGCGGCCCGTTGAAGCCGGTAATCGCCGATGTCGCATCCGTGTAGAGGATGCGGTCGAGGAAGGTGTGCTTGCCGCAGACGTCGAGACCTGCTGGGCTGCACGCGGGGTCGAGCGCCCACGTACCAGCGGTCGCTCGATAAGTGATCGTCTCGTATTCGTAGCGAATCAGATTGACGCCGATGTCGCGCTCGGCCGACAACAACCACCGCACGATGTTGCCGCTGCCATCGCGCACCACGGCACCCTCGTCGATCACGGGGATCGACGAGGTCGTCGACGGCACCGGACCGCCACTGTCGGGCGTGCCGCCGTACCAACGAACGCCACCGTCGGTGCCGCGGACCTCCCAGAAGTAGTTGGACGGGCCACCGGCACCGACCTCGTGGCGAATGATCTCGCTGTACTCCGTCTCGACCTGATGGGAGTAGTCGCGCGACGCGTGCCCGACACACGAGGTTCCCAGTCGTCGTCGACTGCGTTCGGCACCAGCAACTGCCCGTCGTGCAGGTAGGACTCGCTCTCGAATGCTGCGTCGAAGTGAGGGGCGCCGAACGCGGTGTCGACCTCGATCGCCGGCACGTCGAGCGACCAACCGACGCCGAGCCAGCCGTTCCCGCCGCTCGAGTCGTACTGCAGCGCCAAGCCGGGCGTGATTCCGTGCCCGGGCGGTACGTCGATCGGGTACGTCAGCGACACCGTGCCCGCTTCGTTGGCCTGCGGTGCCTCGATGAGCCCCAGCGCTTCCGTCGGGTCCGCGTATTGCAGCCCGTCGATCGGCGACGCTCCGAAGTCCTGCGGCGGTTCGATCTCGAGTGGCGCGAGCGTCTCGGCCGCCAACGCGCTCATGCCGGGACCTGACCCAGCGTCGATCATGCCCGGTATCACCAAGCTTGCTGCGCCCGCGACGAACAGAACTCGACGACCCTTGAAAGATCTCATGACGCCCCCCGTCAGTTGGTTCACGGTACGTGCGGGCCACTACCGCCACAAGAGACAGCCGTCACACCAGTTTGGCGAGCAGGCCCCGACGTCAGCCGTGACCTTGGGCCAGTGCATGAACCTCACTCGCACGGTTCGCGACACAGCGGACGCGCCGATCGTCGGGCCTGGATCTGTCTCACATGTGGATCCCCCGCTGAGACCAAGCGCGCGCCTGGCGGAACAGCACGATCAAGGTCGTGTTCCAGGGCTCACATCGTCGACGACGCGGAGCGCACGGTCCGCTCAGATCGAGCGCAACGATCACGTTGGTGCGGTTCTGAGTTCGAGTTCTTGATCCGAGGCGGGTGTTCGCTCGGGCGGCTATGGTTGGTAGCGCTACGACAGATGGGGTAGGCGATGACCACAGTCAGCCGAAGCGCGCGTAGGCCGATTCGCCGCCGTGGCGGGGGCGGCGGCGTTGCTTTTCGCAGCGTGTGGCGGTGACGACGACAGCGGAGAAGACGAGCCTCCGGCTGCAGGCGACATCGACACTGAAGCAGACGCGGGCGGCGGCGATGACGCGGCCGACGCGGACGCAGACACGGGTGGCGACGGTGGCGATGATGCCGCTGACGCGGGCGCCGACGCCGGCAACTCGGGCGGTGGAGGGGGCGGTGAACTCGTCTTCGATGGTGAGGCGATCACGTTGGACTCACCGCTGTGCTATCTGCAGGAACAGGACGCGGCTGCCGGAGGCGGGAAGATTCTGCTCAACGCGGAGGCGCAAGGTACGACGGCCGCTGGCGAGCCGATCGAGGTCGACTTTGTTCGATGGGACGAGGACAGTCAGTTCCACGGCGACGACGTCATCATCGGCATCGGTGACTTCACGACCGGTTCGTACGTCGAATTGAACGGTGGCGGTGAGGTCGGCTTGGTCACCGTCGACGGCTCCACGCTGATTGCACAGCGATCTGACTTTCGACAACTTCGAGGCCGGTACCAAACACACCGCATCGTTCGAACTCAACTGCTGAGCACCTCCTGGTGATCCTCTGATCGATGTCTCTGAGCCTTCGCTCCGTCAGCCGGTTTGTTTTGATTGTGTTGTCAGACGAGGTGGGCATAAAGGTGTCTCGGGATCCTCACATCTGATCGCCCAGTGATGGTGCCGGTCGCCGTCTCGTTCGAGGACGGCAACCGGACGGTTCTCCGCCGTGCATCGTCCGAGATCGTCCACCTGGCGAACGTCTCAGATGCTGATCATCAAGTGAAATGCGCTTACGCCCGAGCGACTGAGACGCCTGGTTCGGCGTCCCTCGTCTTGCATCTGAACGGGTAGGTTCTCGGTCGAGTGGCACGCGAACATCATCGGCAACTGGCAGATCGTCGAGATGGACCTTTGGGACCTCGACGCGATCGAGCTCCTCGGACCCGCCTCCATCGAGCTCAACATCAACGGGACCGGCCGTCTCCGGTTCATCGCAGTCGAGGGGCACCTCGACTGGAAGAGCGATGCATCAGGTCGGGACCGGCGCGTCGACTTCACCTGGGACGGTTACGACGAAGGAGATCCAGTCTCGGGACGCGGTTCAGTCGAGGTCGACCAAGACGGCTCACTTCGCGGTCACATCTACTTCCACCTTGGCGATGACTCCGGATTTCGAGCGATCCGCACCACCTAGGTCAACAGCACCGTCCTGCGACATCCAGACGGTTCGCCCGTGCCCGAACGCCTTCAACGCGAGTCGGCAGCGTGTCACCAGACGCCGGCTCCAGACGTCTCGATTGAGGATCGTCAACCGGACAGGGCATCGTCGAGCCGGCGTTGTGGGGCACCGCGAGGGGCCGGTTCGACAGGCGCTTCGGGTGAGATGGTGGCGCACCGGATCGTGTCGATCCAGACGGTGGTCCAGCTCGCCACGGTCTCCGGGCGACAAGGTGGGCCTTCGGGACGCGCACCGCTCGACCCGCGTCTTCGGCGTGGGTCAGCGGTCGCCGAGCTCGTCGCGCCATGAGTGATGCGGAGCGAATCCGACGAGCCGTTTGGCCTTGTCGTTGGCGTAGAACGTCGCATCACGACCCATCTCGCGACGACGAGGCACACCGGCGTAGAAGCGTTCGTACACCTCGTCGCTGGTGATCCCCACCGACATGTCGTCGTTCGAGACGTTGAAGACCTCGTAGCCGAGGCCATCGGTGCGAAGGCAGCAGTCGACCATGTGGCCCAGGTCGCGAGCGTCGATGTAGGCGAAGATGTTGCGGCGCCGCAGACCGGGGTCGGCGACGAACGCCGGGAACTCGGTCTCGTACTCGTGCGGTTCGATCACGTTGTTGATGCGCAACCCGTAGATGTCGATACCGGTCCGCGCCTGGAACGATCGCGCCGTCGCCTCGTTGACGACCTTCGACATCGCGTAGCTGTCGTGGGGGACCGTCGGGTGCTCCTCATCGATCGGCACGTACTCGGGCCGGACCTCGCCGTCAGCGAAGCAGATCCCGTACGTCGTCTCGGAGCTCGCGAAGATCACCTTGCGGATCCCCAACTTCACCGCAGCGTCGATGACGTTGTACGTGCTGAGCGTGTTGACCCGGAACGTCTCGTTGTCGGGCCGAACGAGGATCGCCGGGATCGCGGCGAAGTGGACGACGGCGTCGTAGCTCGGGACACCGGTACCGGGCTCGAGCTCGTCGAAGCCCGCGTACGCACAAAGAGCGTTGAAGACCTGTCCGGCATCGGTCAGATCGATGCGAAGGTCGGCGACGCCCGGGTGTCCGAGCGCCACCAGGTCTCCGTTGACGACCCGGTGTCCCTCCTCGACGAGATGCCGGATCGCATGCCGACCCGCCTTGCCGCTGCCACCAGTGAAGAAGACTCGCATGTCGCAGAGGGTACGGACCCGAACCTCCACCCCGACGACCTGGTGACGAGTCTGCGGCAGAAGTTCCCGACCCGATCGCTCTTCCACCAGCGCCCCAACGCGTTGCAGGTGTGCCCGAAATGCGGATCGGCCACGGCTGTTGAGCATCGTCGTGCTGGCGTTGGGGGAGGCTCGGGCGCCGGATGGCGATCAGGCGTCGAGTTGGTCGACCCGGCGGATGCCTTTGCGGCTCAGCACGACGCCGTGCCGCGCTCCAGGCCGTCTCGGTGCCGGTCGGAGCGAGACGGTGGAGGATGGTCACGTCATACGCCCGCGGCAGCGACGACTCGACGAGCTCTCCGGAGTCGGGGTCGGCCAGGGTGACGCTCCGCGACGGGTCGTCGGTGTGGGTCAACCACCCTGCGATGTCGACGCGGAGAATCTCGGTGATCGCGTCGAAGCGAGGATCGACGGCGTGTACGAGCTTGGGATCGACCAGTGTCGCTTTGCGGTGGTAGAGGATCGAATCCAGCTCGAGCACCTCCCCGAGTGCGTCCTCTTGGAGGGCCTGTCGGAACCCGGCGACGTCGGGGGAAGCTTGTCGAGTTCGACGAAGCCGTACTTCTCATCGGCCGTCGCAATCGGAGCTTCCCCTGCTTCACGACGGACGATCCACCTCCGGTTGGGGTAGCGCCGATCGATGTACCGATTGAACCGCTTCTGCAGACCGGCCTTGATCCGGTCCTTGCCGATGTACGCCAGCACCGCCAGGCCGCCCCACACCCACAGATCGGTGGCGTCATTGGGTGTGCCATAGAGCAGCGCAGCAGTGATCGCAAACGCCATCGCGGTGCCGGCAGCGATCGAGTGGAGCACGCTCTCAGCCCATCCGCGGGCATCACCGGCCTCTGACCGCAGCCACAACACGGAGGAAGTCAGCCGCTTCAGGGCATGCCGGTGACGTTCGAGCTGCTCCAGCTCGAACGTGGTGCTGTCAGCCGACATTGCGGGTCCGTCTCTGTGCTCGACCCGGTGCCTTGCCTCGGCCACGGCGACCTCTTTGACGCGGACCATGACGGGCGACGTCGACTTGCGACGGGACAGATCCGTCACGAGCTTCACCATCGAAGTCTCGGACTCGACGGATACGTGTTCGTCGACCCATTCCACGACCTCGGCGACACCGGGACCGGACCGTTCCGCTGCTGGGATCATGATGTCGCGAATACTCGCCACCGCAACCCCGATGTCATCCACCAGTGCCTCTGTGTCGGCCTCCATCGCTTCGAGCGAACTCGACATCCGAACACGGTACGTCTCGCGGCCAATCGCTTCGCGGACGCGGCAGGCGAACAGTTTCAACTCATCGATGGCAACATCCGCGCCGGCCTGATCCAAAGTCACGACGACCCTGTCGACCTCCCTCGCCACGTCGCCCAACCGGAGTACGGGCGCGCTGAGCCGGATGTGCGACTGGAAATCGGAGCCGATCCGACGCGTCGTGTACGTGTCGGGATTGAGGCGGAAGCTCTGCGGCATGAAGATCCAGGACTCCCATGTCCGCCGAACGTCGTCAGCCGGGTGCTCGAGGTTGATTTCGAGATGGGTCCGGTCGTGGCGGCGCCACCCCGGCGACAGCTCGGTCACGTTCGGGAGCGGAGCCCTCCATCGAGGATGGTCGAGCAGACCCGGCAGACGGGCGGTCCAGTCCTTGATCCCTCCCAGGCTGCGTTTGAGCTTCGGCGATCGAGCGGTGCGTCGCGTCACCGCCGGCCACCGCCACCGCCGTGACTCGCGGGCCCGCTCGGAGATCTGCTCGGTCATCGAATGAACCTCCCACCCCGACCGTAACGGACGCAGGACTGTCCAACGGCGTGACTCAGCTTCTGTCGTCGGCTTCGGTGGAGGGGCTCTCGAGCACGATCTCGCGCCCGCGGTGATTGGCTCCGCTTGATGTCAACCGGCTTCGACTGAATCGTCTCGCTCCCCGGTGAGGCGGTGGGAGAAGTCAATGCGATCTTGGCCGGTTGACCCCGGCATCCCCAATTGGCGCGCGTGCGCCGGCGAACGATTCGGTGGCTCGCTGAACTGTTGCTCTTGCGATTGCCTTACGGACACCTGGGGCGTCACCTCGGCATGTCACCCGAACGCCCTCTTGCTTCGTCCGTCTGGCTGTTCCATTGTGAGTCGAAGGGAGCCGGCATGAACGGGTGGAGACACGAACTCGACAACGTCGCTGCGCCGATTGCAGGGGCGCCATGACCACCGAGCAACCCTGGGTGATCGACGGTCAACCCAGCCGCCGCTTCCCGGTGTACACGCGGGGAAACTCCGGTGAGGTGTTTCCGAACGTGATGAGCCCGATGACTGGGAGCCTGATCGGTGACGCGTCGGTCGACGGCCAGATCCGCGCGATGCGCGACCTCGGTTTGGTCGTCGACAAGGACTTCGCCGAACCGGGCGCCGTCGGCACCGGGGTGTTCGGTGGATACCTCTACGGCAATCTGTCGCTGATTCGAGTCGTGTCCGAACGAGTGCCGGGGATGTCGGCCGACGACGCCGATCGTCAGGTTGCGGGGCTCTCCGACGATGCGCCGCCGCACCTGCCGCAACCCGGCGACCGCAGCCGGAAAGCAACGGCCCGGGGGTGTTGGGTGATGGGGACCAGACTGCTGCGACCCGACATCTCCGAGGTCGACGACGCCCGCTGCGCCACCGGCCGATGGCGCGCCGGGCTTCCCGATCCCGCAACGCAATCCGACGACGAGCTGATCGCCTTCGTCCGTTCGTACCCACCGCGATTCTCGGACGGAATGCGCCTACTCCTGCGTACTTCCGGCTTCGCAGCTGCTGGCGGCTCGGCGATGGAACAGTTCGCTGAGCGCGCCGGCGCACCACCTGGAACCGCGACCACCCTGACGGCCGGTCTCGGAACGATCGACTCGGCCCAACCGGCGTTCCAGCTCTGGGACCTCGGGCGACAGGTGGCAGCATCACCGACGTTGTCGGGATGGTTCGACGACGGCCCGGACCTTGCCAAGATCGGAGACCACCACAACGGCACCGAGGTCGAGGAGTTCCTCGAAGGCTTCCAGTCGTTCCTCACCGCGCACGGAGCACGTGGGCCAGACGAATGGGAACTCGCATCGGAGACGTGGGGCACTGACCCGGGGATCGCACTCGCCGCAATCGAGCGGTTGCGGCGCGCTCCGCACGATCGCGACCCGATCGCGGCCGGCAGGCTTCTCGCGATCAAGCGCGAGCGTGCAACCAGCGACGTGCGACAGCAACTGGCGCGGCCGATCCGACCGTTCTTCGACCGGTTCGTCCGGGCCGCCCGGCTGTACGCGGAAGGACGCGAACGAGCCAAGGCGGTCTTCATGGACGGCACCTATCCCGTGCGGCGAGCGTTGTTCGAGCTCGCCGACCGGACGAGTCGGCGAGGAGGCCCCGAGAACCGACGCGATTTCTGCCTCGTCACCATCGACGAGCTGGGCGACTTCGTTGCCGACCCGGAATCGTTCGCATCGCTGATCGACGATCGCCGCTCCCAACGCGACTACCTCCAAGAGCGCGAGCCACCGTTCGTATTCGAACGCGAGTTACCCGACCCGTCGACGTGGCCCCTGCGATCCGCGCGCCGGTCGGCGTCACACTCATCCGCGACCCCTGTCCTCACCGGCCAGGGGGTCTGCGCCGGAGTTGCCCGGGGGACAGTACGGATCGTGCGTGATCCGTCCGACCCACACCTCCTCGAACCCGGCGACATACTCGTCGCCCCAATCACCGATCCCGCCTGGACCCCGCTGTTCCTCGCCGTAGCGGGTGTCGTCGTCGAGGTCGGCGCACAACAGAGCCATGCAGCCATCGTCGCCCGCGAGCTCGGCATCCCAGCGATCGTCGGTGTCGCCGACGCCACCACCCGCCTGATCGACGGCCAAACGATCGAGATCGACGGAGCAACCGGCCTCGTCATCGTCCAATGAGCAGGAACGATCACGCCACACGCAGGCTCACCCGGAACGACGAACAGAGATCGAACCCACCACCCGCAGATTCGTGAGGCACCCACCCGCTCGGAACCGATCCGCAAACACCCGTCAACATCTGTCGCCACGTCCGCATGACGATCGTCAACTGACTCAACCGGCTGATGATCGACCCAGATAGGGGTTGGCGCGCCACGGTCTCGCCCGCATCTCGTCAGATGCGTCGGGGCTTTCGGGTGCCCGGCAGTTGACGGTCGGCGCGGAGTCGCAATCGACCGGAGATCCTCGGACTGCGCCCGTGGGGCTCGGACCACGGCTCCAAGGCCGATGCGCTGCTGGGTAAAGTGGCCATTAAGGGAAGGGGAAGCGTGCGCAGCGGTACGAGAACGGCCGGCCTGGCCGCTTCCATAGTTTCGGTGGTGGTGCTTCCCATGCTGTTCGTCCAGGCGACGCCCGAGCCGGCCGAGCCGGCAGCGCCGAAACCGGTCGCCGCAGCCGTCACCGCGCACCACACCATGGCGGCCTGGGAGGGGGGCGAGACCGACGTCCTCGTCTACGTGTCGGCGGTGGGTGCGCCGAAGATGGGGACGACCGTGGGGGCCGACGCCGCCGGCCTCAACACACCGACGCTCGCCGTGGTCGACGAAGCGGACTGCATCGAAGCCGGAGCTTCGCTGCGGCAGGTGGCCGTCACCCCCGAACAGTCAGCGTCGTTGCAGCCTTGGTGCATCGCCGTCTCCGGCCTCGCCGCCGGCTCGGAAGTGACCGGCACCGTCGCCGGCGAGCAGACGGAGCTGTCCGTCACGGTGGGCGTCCGGCACGGCTACTGGGGCTGGCCGTTCTTCCTGACCGTCGTCGGACTAGTGGCGGCGTTCGCCATTCTTCTGCTGACTGGCATGAACGAGCGGCTCCCCGCGCGCCCTGGTGAGCAAGGCATTGCGGTCCAACCGCCGACGCCCGTCGGCCACGCGCCTCGACGGCCTCATTGCATGGGTGGAGAGGCGCATCGCCGCCGGAGCCACCGCCCTGGATCTGCTCGGAGAGCTGAGAACGCTCATGGCCCAGGGTCCGGCACGTGCCATCTCGGCTCGAGAGGGTCTCAAGCAGGCGCTTGCCCACCTGGAATCGGCGGACGGCGGTCCCCCGGACTGCGCGACGCTGCGCGCTCGCCCGGGTCGAGTTGGCGCGGACCGATCATCGGATCGCTGACTTCCGGGACGACGCCGGCACCGAGGTCCAGCACCCAGCGGCGGTGGCCACGGTCCGGGTCGATCGCCTTCGCAAGAACGGGGCGCTGCAGACCCGAGTCGCAGCGCTGGCCTCGCCCTGTCAGGAGGTCCTGGAGCCGCTCGTCAGCGCCGTGGCGCAGCGGGTGTGCGGCGACCTCGGGCGGGTTGCCGATGCCGAATACGGTGCCGAGTACGCCGACGTGGAACAGCAGCTGCGGCGGGCCGAGGCCGACCCGGAATGTGCCCCGGCTGGGGGCATGCCATTCGAGGGAGCCGAACGCGAGGCGGTGCAACCGACCCTCGTGGAACCGGGGCCGTCCTGGGCACCGGGAAACCTGGTGGGCAACCTTCTCGCCGCGGTCGGGGTCACCGGCGTCCTGGTCTTGGCCACTGTCGTCCTCATGTTCGCGACGGTTGCGATGTCAACCTGGGCCGCCAAGCCCGTCTTCGGCACCTCCGCCGACTACTGGTCGCTGTTCGCCGCCGCCCTGGCGTCGAGCGCCGCAGCCGCAGTCGTCTCGCTCCTGGCGGTGTGGCGCAGCGACGGTGCGGAGGACGCCTGAGTCGGGCGGCTCAGGGCGCGCTCGGGACCGCCGTCCACCACGACCTGCTGGCTCGTCGCGGCACGAGCTGGCGTCGCTCAGCGGAAGGTGATCAACGCGGCGATCCGCGGCGATGCGCGCAAAGGGTACGGTCCGCGACCCACGGTTCGCGCCGGTGGTGCACCATGTTGCAGACGACCAGACAAGCCACGATCCGGCAGGTGAACCTCACCAAGACCGCCACACCTGACCCACGGGTCGGTGATGCTGCAATCCAGGGCGCGGCAGGCGGACTCAATGGCGAACAAGGCGACGGCGGCAGAAGGGTTGAACCTCTCCGAGTAATGCGCAGGCTGTGGCCTGCCCTCGGTTTCGCCTCGCATCGGGTGATCTCGACGGTCGATCCCGAGACCCGCCACATGCACAAGTCCCGATCGTCATATCGCGACGGCTACAAAGCTCACGTCGCTGTCGAACCTTCGACCGGGTTGATCACTGCATGCGATCTCACACCGGCCAACGAAGCCGACGGCCCGACCGGCATCGAACTCCTCGCCGACGAGTCGAAGGGGCTGGACGTGCTCGCTGATTCCGCTTACGGGTCCGGCGACTCACTCGCCAAGCTCGACGATGCCGAGCATCGAATCCTGATCTAGCCATGGCCGCTCGCACGCAACAAGCACCTCGGTCACGACCAGTTCAACCGCGACGACTTCAACATCGACGACATCGCCCGCACCGTCACCTGCCCGAACGGGACCACCACCCACATCACCGACAAGGGCAGCGCCACGTTCGGGACCAAGTGTCGAAGCTGACCCGGTTCGGTCGCGTTGCACGTCAGCCATCGACGGCAAGACATGCCTGGTCGGCAAACACGATGGGCACCTCGCAGCGAACCGGAAGCGTTGGCAAACCGACACCGACCTCGTCGACGACTACCGCCAACACCGGCCGATGGTCGAGCGCACCATCGCGTGGCTCGTCACCAACGGCCACCGCCGCGTGCGACACCGCGGCATCGCACGCAACAAGATCGCCTTCTCCACCCGAGCCGCCGTCATCAACCTCAAACGACTGATCAACCTCAGCCTCGACCACGACGGCACGACCTGGAACCTCGCCTCGACCAGCTGACTCGGCCAACGACCGTCGAAACGGTCACACCAGATCACCCCCGAACTCGCGAACCCACCACCCTCCACCTGCACCCGGCACAGCCCGACAGAGCCGATTGTTGAGCAGCCTCCTAGTGTCTTGTCAGGCTGATCCGTCGATGAATTCAGTGTTGGTGACGTCGGCGCAGTAGCGGCCGAGTCGCTCGAGGATTTCGTCCGCGGTCTTGTGCCAGACGAACGGGGTCGGGTTGTCGTTCCAGTGTTCGACCCATTCGACGATGTCGGCAGCGAGCGCGTTGACCGAGTTGTGGGCGGAGCGTTGCAGTTTCTTGGTCGTGAGCGCGGAGAACCAGCGTTCGACGAGGTTCATCCACGACCCGTAGGTCGGGGTGAAATGGAAGTGGAATCGCTTGTGGCGCAGCAGCCACTTGTGAACGGCTGGCGTCTTGTGGGTCGACAGGTTGTCGAGCACGACGTGCACGTCGAGTTCGGCGGGGACTTCGCGGTTGATCTTGTTGAGGAACTTGATGAACTGCGCTGAGGTGTGGTTCGGGCGCAGCTCGGAGATCACCTTGCCCGAGGCAATGTCGAGCGCGGCGAACAGGTCCACGGTGCCGTTGCGTCGGTAGTCATGCGAGCGCCGCTGGTTGGTGGTGGGCATCATCGGCAGCATCGGTGCGGTCCGGTTCAACGCTTGGATCTGTGGTTTCTCATCGACGGCGAACACCGCTGCGTTGACAGGCGGGTTCATGTAGAGCCCGACGATGTCGCGGATCTTCTCCACGAGTTGGGGGTCGGGTGAGATCTTGAACTCGTCGATCTCCCACGGCCTCAACCCGAACGCCCGCCAGATCTCCGACACCGTCTGACGCGAGATCCCATGACGTTCGGCCATCGACCGCGTCGACCAGTGCGTCGCATCCTTCGGCGTCGCTTCCAACGTGTCGATCACGATCTGTTCGACGACGTCGTCGCCGATCGTGCGCGCAGCTCCCGGGCGCGGTTCGTCGATCAGACCATCGAGACGTTTCTCGGCGAACCGTTGACGCCACTTCGACACTGTGGCCGGGTTACAGCCGACCTTCGCAGCGATCTGCCTGCCCGTGAGTTCTTCGGGATCGGCGCAGGCGAGCACGATCTTGCAGCGCATCGCGAGGTTCTGTGCTGTCGAGTGTCGGCGCGCCCAACTCTCAAGTTGTCGTCGTTCGTTCCCGGTGAGCGTGATCTCAGCGGCTGGTCGTCCTCGCTTGGCCATGACGTTCCCTTCGATGCTGGCGGATACAGCACCGACAACGCGCCACGAACACGAAAATTCCCGAACTCAACAATTAATCGAAGAAACAACCGGACAGGACACTAGTCTCCGCGGTCGCCCAGATCTCGGGGAAGAAGCGGTGGCGGGTGACGCCCTCGAGCCACCCGACGCCGGCGGAACCGCCGGTGCCCGGCTTGTAGCCGATGATCCGCTCGACCGAGACGAAGTGTCGCCAGCGATAGACGGAGAACTTCTGATCGACGCCGACCAGCGCCTGGCCGAGCCGGTAGAGGGAATTGCCGGTGCTCGGATCGGCGAAGACCTCCCGCCAGGCGGCCTCGACCGAGGGGTTCGGCTCGTAGGGCAGTGACCAGTCCCGGTCGAGCGCGACGGCGTCGATGTCGAACCCGCGTCGGGCCAGGAGGGCGATCGCATCGTCGTACAGGCTCGGTGACCGAAGCGCCTCGTCGAGCGCCGGCCAGACGTGGGGGACGTTTCGGTGGGCGCGGGCCAGCCGTTCGCTCTTGTTCCCCAGCACGAACTCGACGTGGCGGTACATGAACGAGAGTTGCCCCGACGCCGTACCCAGCGTGTCCCGGAACTGGTTGAAGCCCTCGGTCGAGATCGTGGAGAGGACGTCCCACGACGAGGTGATGCAGTCCACGTAGGCGCCCGCCCGCCCGAGGATGTGGATCACGTTGTCGATCTCGTCGTCTCGGAGCTGTCGTTGTGCGTTGACGAGCTCGAAGTGCAGTCCGCGGAACAGGAGCTCCTTGACCTGCCCCATCACCAAGAAGCACATCTCGTCGTAACCCCCGCTTCGCGGGTGCTGCAACGACAGCAGCAGGTCGATGCTCTGGTAGTCGATGTAGGGGTTGGAGGTGCCGTCGAAGTCGACCAGTGGCTCGCCGCCCGTCTCGGTGACGGTGGCCTCCCGCGACTCGTCGGTCGTGATCGGCATCGGGCGGGCATGGGGAGATGCGTCGACGCCGTCGGGGTCGACGACGAAGGGATGGAACGGTTCAAAGGTCGGCATGTCTGCTTCAGTGGGTTTCGATGAGTTCGTTGGTGGCGTCGCCCAGCACGGTGTTCGGTGCGGCGAGATCGAGGATCACGTCGAAGTGGTTCCGCCCGGGAACCTCGAGCGTCGATGCCGTCGTACCGGTGTCGCGGAGTGCGCGCGAACGCTTCGGACTGGGCCTTGAACTCGCTCGTCTCGTCGGCGCCGTAGGCGATCACGGTCGCCGGGAACCCGGCCGTGTCGAGGCCGAGCGGGCTGTACTCCGCTGCGGTGGCTGCGTCGAGCGCCAGAGCATCGGCGATCGACGTGCCGATCAGGGGTTCGAGCTCGAAGATCCCCGACACCAGGACCGCGCCCCGCACGGGATCGGCCGGGCCGTCGGGGTCGGTCGCAACCATCGCGGCAAGGTGTGCGCCGGCGGAACTGCCGGTGACGAAGATCCGGGTCGGGTCGAACCCGAGCGTCGCAGCCTCGCGGTGCAGCGTGCGCCGTGCGCGACGACACTCCTCGATGATCTCCGGCACGCTCGCGAGCGGGGCCAGGGTGTAGTCGACGGCGGCGAAGGCCCAACCCCGCTCCGCGCAGTCCCACGCCGCGAAGCGTGCATCTGCCTTCGAGAGCTCCTGCCAGTACCCCCCGTGGAAGTAGACCAGCATCGGCGGCCCCCCGTCGGCCTGCGGCGGAACGACGACATCGACGGTTTGCGACGCGGCGTCGCCGTACGGGACGGTCGCCGTTCGGCACGATGTCTCGGCGAGGCGAGACCACGCCCGGTCGCTGCGCTGCCGGTAGGCCTCGACGAAGGGTCGGTAGTCACCGTCCGCCAGACACGAGCTCGGCGAGTACGCCCGCTCTCGCTCCTCGTCGGTCATGTGCCGCCAACGCAGCGTCATGCGCCGTCGTCCCGATCGAGAGCGAGACCGGCGCCGTGGGGGAACACGGCCCGGTCACCTCGGACCGGCGCGTCGGTCGGGCCGGCGGGACGGTCGCGTGCCGGGTCGACGACGGTCGACCCCGCAGCAGTCGTTGTCGCCATGGCGAGCTCGGTCGCGGTGTCCTCCGTGCGTGTGTCGATGATCGATCATTGCCTGTCGGTCACCGGGTTCGTCAACCTGCGCGCTCGATCCGGCGATCCCGGGGCCTGGTGGGGCTGCACACCCGCAGCCGCGCATGACGTTCGCCTCTACATGGTGGGCGCCGCACGCTGGACCATGAGAGTCGTGTGAATGCGGAGGTCTGAGATGAGGTACTTCAGGGAACCGGCGCAGCGGATCGGCTGGTTGTTCATCGTGGCGACCGCCGCAGGGGTGTTGAGCGTCGTCACGATGGCGTCGACGCTCGGCGAGGACGACCTGCTTGCAGCGGTCGAGCGCGATCAGGGGTCGCTGATCGTCGGCAACATGTTGGTCTTCGTCATGCTGGTCGCGATGGTCGGCACGGCGGTGCTGCTCGCCTCGGTCCTCGGACGCCACAGCCGCACGCTGTCGCTCGGCTACGTGCTGGCCAGGGCGTTCGAGGTCGTGACGATCGCCATCGGTCTGGTCGCCGCACTGCTCCTGGTGCCGCTGAGTCGGACCGTCGCGACGGCGGACCGGGAGGAGCTGGCTGCCTCGAACGTGTTGGCCGACACGCTCGAGACGGCGAGCGACTGGACGGGCTACCTGGGTGCCCAGATGGTCTTCAGCATCTCTGCCCTCGTGCTGAACTGGGCGTTCTACCGATACGCGATGGTGCCCCGCTGGCTCTCGGTCTGGGGCCTGGTCGGCGTGCCTCTGATGTTCGCGTCGGGCTTCTTGATGATGTTCGAGTCACTCGAGTCGAACGCCACCGCGGTGAATCTGCTGGTCGTCCCCCTCGCCGTCCAGGAGATGGTGATGGCCGTGTGGCTGATTGTGAAGGGATTCGACGACGTCGGAGACGACGAGCCGGATGTCGGAGATGCACGACGGGCTGAACGCATGATCGACGCGGCCGGCGCCCGTTCGTCCTGACCGGCCGGTCGGAACGCGGCGATGGCCGTGCCGTCTCGGTCGGCGAGGTCAGAGCGGGAGACCGAAGACCAGGATGACGGCCATGACGAGGCCCACGCCGGCGAAGCCGGCGAGGGCGAGCCAGTCGGAGCGGCGGCGAGCGAGCAGGCCGGCCAAGAGTGCCTGGATCAGGAAGTAGGCGGCGAACACCCGCGAGGCCAGGTTCACGGCGACGTTCACGTCGGTGAAGATCACCACCAGGATCGCCGGCACGAGGATGGCCACGAAACTGATCCGGCGTGGGACCTTGGCGGTGACGAGCATGTCGCTTCGCGAGGATGTGGCACCGATGATCGCCGACGTCTGACTCCCGATCGCGGCCAGCAGCAGCAACCAGGGCATGGCGTCGCCGATCCGGTCCGAGACGATGAAGATCGCCGTGCCGTCGACCTCCGACTCGGGCGGGATGAAGAGCACCAGGATCGACCCGATCAGCGCGACGAACACGACCGTCGAGATGCCTTGGGCGAGGCGCATCGTCGTGATTCGCTGCTCACTCCCGAAGCGGACACCGATGTACCGGGCAGCTTCGAAGCCCTGCACGATGGCGAACAGGCCGATGATCTTGCGGAACTCCTCGATGCCCGGCTCGGGTGAGTCCCCCAGTTCCCACCGACCACCGAGCCACTCCTGGAGGTTGAAGATCGCAAAGGCGACGAGCACGCCGAACACCGCCGCCAGGTTGAACGCCGTCGTTCGATTGCCTCGCTCGTTGAGCCACGCCATGCCACCGAAGAAGCCGATCACGAGGATGATCCCGAGATACACGGTGCCCAGGAACGACTGGCGCCCTTGCGTGAACGCGTCGAAGGGGAGGAGGAAGAGCGCCATCAGCAGCAGCGTGTAGTACGCGATGTTCACGATCGACGCGCCGAGCAACGCCCACTGGGCGCCTCGTTCGACCCGGTTGAGGGGATCGTCGGTTCCCTCGATCGGTTCGAAGTGGCGGATGTTGTAGGCGATCGCGAAACCTGCCGCGATCGCGACCAGACACACCCCGAGCATCACCAGCGGCGCCGCGAACCCGGCGAGCAGCACGATCGCCGGTGACATGATGATGAAGCCGACGTCCATGATGTTCGCGAGTGGCACCACCGCGGCCTGGTAGCGCTTCGACTTCTGGATGGTCGGCCGGTAGAGGAGGTACGCGATGACGACGATGACGACGAATGCGCCGCCGACGGCGATGAACTGATCGCTGTTATCGCGCACGGCGAAGGCGTCCCCGGTCGTCCACGGGGAGCGACCATACCCGACCGCGGCGTGCCGGCCGATCGTCGGCCGGGTCGGATGCGTCGACCCGGCTCCAAGTCACACGCGACCGTGCGCAACTAGCGTGGCGTCCAGGAGGGAGCGGTGTCGAGCATGAGCGATGGAGTGGCGAACCAGCCGCAACTGATCACGTACGTCGATCGTCTGGCCGGCGACCTCGCCGGCCTGCACCGGGTGCTCACCGACGAGCTCGGCGGGCGCGTTCGGCGGGGTCCACCTGCTGCCGTTCTTCGACCCGATCGACGGTGCCGACGCCGGCTTCGACCCGTCCGATCACACCACGGTCGACCCGCGACTCGGCGACTGGGACGGGGTGAGTGCGATCGGTGCCGACGTCGCGGTGATGGCCGACCTGATCGTCAATCACGTGTCGTCGTCATCGCCGCAGTTCCGTGACTGGCAGGAGCGTGGGGCCGAGTCGCCGTACGCGGACATGTTCCTCACGCTCGACCGGGTCTTCCCGGAGGGCGCCACCGACGACGACCTCGACCTGATCTATCGCCCGCGCCCGGGCCGGCCGTTCACCGACTACGAGATCGCAGGCGAGGTTCGCCGGATGTGGACGACGTTCACCCGCGACCAGATCGACATCGACGTGACGAGCCCTGCAGCGTGGTCGTACCTGATTGCGGTGCTCGACCGCTTCGCAGCGGCCGGTGTGAAGCTGGTGCGGCTCGATGCGGCCGGGTACGCGATCAAGCGGCCCGGCACGTCGTGCTTCATGATTCCCGAGACATTCGAGTTCATCGCCCGGATCGCCGACGAGGCCGGCCGGCGCGGCATGCAGGTGCTCGTCGAGATCCGTTCGCATCACCGGCGCCAGCTCGACATCGCCCGACAGGTCGACCTCGTCTACGACTTCGCACTGCCGCCCCTCGTGTTGCATGCGCTCCACACCGGCGACGCGATGCCGCTGCGGCGCTGGCTCGAGATCGCGCCACGGAACTGCGTGACCGTGCTCGACACCCACGACGGGATCGGCATCGTCGACGTCGCGCCCGCCGGCCGGATGCCGGGTCTGATCTCGGGTGAGGCGGTCGACTCGTTGGTCGAGGCGATCCACGACGCGACCGAAGGCCGATCGCGTGCCGCCACCGGTGCCGTGGCGTCCAACGTCGACCTGTACCAGCTGAACTCCACGTTCTACGAGGCGTTGGGCTCCGACGACGATGCGTTCTTCCTCGCCCGGCTGATCCAGGTGCTGTGCCCGGGTATCCCGCAGGTGTACTACGCCGGCCTGCTCGCAGCCCCGAACGACATGGACCTGCTGGCACGGACCGGTGTCGGACGAGACATCAACCGGCCCTACTACGACCGCGCCGAACTCGACGCGGCGCTCGCCCGGCCCGTGGTGCGGCGACTCATCGACCTGCTCAGGTGGCGAACTGCCCGGAGCGACCTGTTCGACGGCGAATTCGAACTCCTCGACGGCCCACCGACCGACCTCGGGCTGCGGTGGACCGGCGGTGGCCACCGACTCGAGGCACGGATCGACGTCGCAGCGCGCACCCACCGGATCGACGTCGACGGCGTCGCGGTCCCCATCGGCCGAGAACCGTGATGCCCCATCGACCGATGACGAAGTTCGTCGACGAACTGCGGCGACGCTCTCGATCGGCCGCGGGTCGTGGCCGGGCCGGCCGAGCCGCTGGAGCCGGCAGGCGTCCGGGGAATACGGTCGACCGTTGATGCCCGGCTTCTCCGTCCAGACCCTCAGGGCCTTCGTGCCCGAGGAGACCCGCCCGTACGAGTCGGCGCTCGTGTACCCGGCGGTCTTCTCCGACCGTCAATGCGACCGGATCATCGACCAGGCGGCCGGCCTCGCCACCGATGCCGCCCACGTCGGCGGTGGCGACGGCGACACCGAGCACGACGACGGCATCCGGCGCTCGAACATCGGGTGGATTCCGGCCGAGGAGCCGTTCGTGTGGATCCACGACAAGCTCGCGGACGTGGTCCGGCGGGCGAATCGCCGTTACGGCTTCGACCTGATCGGGTTCACCGAAGATCTCCAGTTCACCGAATACCAGGGTGAGGGTGCGTTCTACACGTGGCACCAGGACGGCCTCGACGGCGACCTGGCGGTGCGCAAGCTGTCGATGGTCGTCCAGCTGTCCGATCCGGACGACTACCGCGGCGGCGACCTCGAGTTCTTCTCCATGCACGGCGACGATGCCGCCGTACCTGCCGAATGGCGGGTGCGAGCACGCACACGTGGGACCGTGGTGGTGTTCCCGGCGTTCGAGTCGCACCGGGTCACGCCGCTGGTATCGGGGACGCGTCGTTCGCTCGTGTGCTGGGTCGGCGGGCCGCCCTTCCGCTAGTTCCGAACGCGGATCCCGTGCCCGGCGCCGGGCCGGCGTCTCGGGCCGATCCGCAGCCGTCGGGTACCGCGACGGCGTGCAAACGGTCGACGCGGACTTCATCGCCAGGGTCGTCATCGGGCTCCTGGTGATCACGTCGCCGTTCGACCCAGTCAAGCTCCTGTTCTTCAACAACGTCGTCGACGAACAGCAGCAGAGCCGAACGAGCGCGGCCCTCGAGCTCACCGTCTCCGTCTCCGTCATCCTCGCGATCGCTGCGCTCGTCGGCAAGGAGCTGCTCGAGGCGATGGGAATCGATCTCGACGCGTTCGGCGCGGTGGGCGGGATCGTGATCGCCGGGATGGGGTTCGAGGTGCTCTACGGCGGTGGTGCGTCGAAGGCCCACGGTGAGGAGCAACGCGAGGAGGGCGACGGACTGCTGATCCCCCTGGCGATCCCGCTGATCGCCGGGCCGGGTGCGATCACGACGATGATCACCTTCAGCTCGTAGAACACGAGTGCCGACGGCTTGATCGCCATGGCGATCGCCATCGCCGCAGTGGCGATCGTGACGTTCCTCTTCTACCGCTACCTGGGCGACCTGCTCGCGTGGGTGAAGCCGATCACGATCGCGATCCTGGCGCGGCTCGGGGGGTTGCTGCTGGCGACGCTGGGCTTCCAGATGTTCCTGAACGGCCTGAAGAACTTCTTCGGCTGACGGCGCGTTGCCGGTCGACCCCCCAATGGGCGACCCCTCAGTGGCCGATGTCGTGGTGGCCGGGGGTGACGAGGCCGCTCTCGTAGGCGAAGACCACGGCCTGCGCGCGATCGCGGAGGCCGACCTTGGTGAGGATGTTCGACACGTGGGTCTTCACGGTGGCGCGCGCCGATGTAGAGCGTGTCGGAGATCTCGGTCGTTGCTCGACCCCTTGGCGAGTTCGACGAGCACCTCACGTTCGCGATCGGTCAGGGTGTCGAGGCGCCGGGCGGTCGCCGTGTCGGTCGCCAGGGTCTCGGCGAAGCGCCCGATGAGGCGTCGCGTGATGGTGGGGTCGAGCAGGGCACCGCCGTCGACGACGGTGCGGACGGCCGGTGCGAGTTGCTCGGGCGGGATGTCCTTGAGCACGAAGCCGCTGGCGCCGGCCTGCAGCGCTCGATACACGTAGTCGTCGGGGTCGAACGTGGTCAGGATGATGACCTTCACCGGCCAGTCGGCCCGGTCGAGGATCTCCGCGGTGGCGGTGAGACCGTCCATCTCGGGCATGCGGATGTCCATCAGCACCACGTCGGGGCGGTGCTGGAGCGTCGCGTCGATCGCTTCGAGGCCGTTGCCCGCCTCGGCGACCACCTCGATGTCGGGCTGATGGCCGAGCACCATCGCGAACCCGCGGCGAACGAGCGCCTGGTCGTCGGCGACGGCGACGCGGATCGTCATGTCGGCTCCCGGTCGACGGGGAGGTCGGCGTGCACGCGGAACGTGTCGGGCAGCTGCGGGCCGGCGGTGAGGCGTGCCACCGAGGAGGGTGGCTCGTTCGCGCATGCCGGCGATGCCGAAGCCCGACGCGGGGAGGCGGGGTGAGGCGCTGCCGGTCGTGTTGGTGATGTCGATGGCGAGCCGTCCGTCGTGGCGGGTGATGGCGACGTCGACGGTGGGGTCGGGTCCGGCGTGTTTGACGACGTTGGTGAGCGACTCCTGCACGATGCGGTAGGCGGAGAGATCGACGGCCGCCGGCAGGTCGTCGAGCGGTCGTCGAGGCCGTCGACGGTGAGCGTGACGTCGGCACCGGTGTGCGCGAGTTCGTCCGTCAGCGTTGCGACGTCGGCCAGTCCGGGTCGCGGGCCCAGATCGTCGGGGTCGGCGGTGTCGGGGCGGAGCACGCCGAGCAGGTGGCGGAGCTCACCGAGGGCCTGGCGGCCGGCGTGCTCGACATCGTCCATGGCCTCGACCGCGGCGTCGAGGTCGTCACGAGCGATCGTCTTCGCGGCGCCCGCCTGGACCGTCATCATCGACACACGGTGGGCGACCACGTCGTGGAGCTCGCGGGCGATGCGGGCGCGCTCGTCGGCGACGGCCTGGCGCGCTCGTGGCCTGTTGCTCCGCCTCGAGGCGTTCGGCCCGTTCACGGAGCAGCGCGAGGTAGTCACCACGATTGCGGACCGGCGACCCACGTACCAGGCGAGTGCGGTGAGGACGACGGCCGGAACGATGTCGACGCGCTGGTCGCTGTCGATGATCGTGCCGATGATGCCGACTGCGATGGCTGCGGCGACGGTGGCGAGGCTGTGGCGGTGGTCGGTGGCGTATCGGCCGACGCTGTAGACGGCGACGATCGACGCGAGTTCGTGGCCGTCGCCGTATCCGGCGACCGCCCAGCCGAGCATGATCACCAGCACGACGACCGTGACGCCGATCGGGTGTCGCCGCCGCCACGGCAATGCGGCCGCAGCGAGCCCCAGCAGGATGATCTCGGCGGCGGGTAGATCGCCGATCGAGCCGAACGTGAAGTCGTCGCCGTCGTCGAGCGCACTGACGGCGACGGCGATCAGCGAGCCGATGAACACGGCGAGCGCCAGCACGCTGTCGGAGGTGCGGGGCCAGCGGCTGAACGGCCCACGGACGGGGTGGGGTTCGTCCGAGTCGAGCCAGGCGCTCCAGGCCTGCCGTCGTGCCGGAGCGGATGAGGTGACCTCGCGGGTGGCGGTGACGCTGTCCATGCCTGCCGCTCAACCTAAACCCGGAGGAGGTGTTCGGTCACGCCGATCGGCGCGGACGTGCGTCCCCTCCGCGAGGAGGAGACGCAGCCGGGGGCACGTCGTCGGCGTGGAGTGCGTCACACGATGTCCCGGCGCCGGACCACCTGAAGCGCGATCAGGGCCGGGACCAGCGCCCAGAGGGCCATGGCCAGCCCGGCGGCGGCGACGCTGGTGTCGTCGGTGACACCGGAGACCACGTTGGCCAGGGCGTTGGGTACCCAGGTGGCGGTGCCGTTGGCGAGTTGCACGATGAGCGGCGGGGCGATGACGAGTACGACCACGGCTGCCGGTGACCGCGCCGCCGGTGTTGCGGATGACGGTGCCGATCCCGGCGCCGAGCACGGCACCGCCGCCCCCGCCCAGGTGGAGGCAGCGAGGACCTGGGCGACACCTCCGGCCGAGACCATGAATCCGTGGTCGGTGAGCGGCAGGGAGACGGCGACGGCGATCACCGTGAGCAGCGCCCCGAGCAGGCCGAGGATCGCTCCGCCGAGCCCGACCGCGGCGAGCTGTGCGCGCAGGGCTCGCGGCGCGGTGGGGCGCGGCGAGGTAGGTGGCGATGACGGTGTTGTGCGCGTATTCGCGGGCGGCGGCGATGGCTCCGAACAGGCCGGCGATCATCAAGGCGTTGGCGGCGAAGGCCATCAGTGACTGTTGGTCGGCCGCGGTGGAGATGAAGGTCTTGGAGCCGTCCATGTCGGTGCCGACGGCCACGGCGACGCCGTTGAGTGACGGCGAGCACGACGAGCACGGCGACGAAGGCGAGGGGCATGCGGGTGGTGGTGAGCTTGCGGATCTCGCTACGAACGAGGTTGATCGAGGTCATGACTGAACGACCTTCTGATCGGTGTCGGTGGTGTGGTGAGGGACAGGAACACGTCCTCGAGCGATCCCGAGTCGTCGGGGACAGTTCGTGGATGGCGATGCCGGCGGTGAGGCGACGTCGCCGATCTGGTCGAGCTCGAGTCCGGCGACCACGAGCGTGTCGTCGTCGGTCGGCTCGATGTCGGCGCCGGTGCCGGCGAGGCGTTCGGCCGAGCGACTCGGCGTCAGGGGTGCGGACCAGCGCCGAGTCGGTCGGTGAGGTCGTCGATGGTCCCGGTGGTGACGAGTCGGCCGTGGTTGATGACGACCACGTCGTCGACGAGGTGCTGCACTTCGGTGAGCAGGTGACTCGAGACGAGCACGGTGTGGCCCCGTGCCGCCTCGATCGCGGAGCAGGTCGCGCAGGTCGCGGATGCCCTGGGGGTCGAGGCCGTTGGCAGGTTCGTCGAGCACGAGCACCGGGGGGTCGCCGAGCAGCGCCGCAGCCAGCGAGAGTCGCTGCTTCATGCCGAGCGAGTAGGTGCCGACGCGGCGCCGAGCCGGCTCGGAGCCGAGGCCGACGGTGGCGAGCGTCGTCGTCGACCTGCGCGACCGGGCTGCCCGATCGCCTGGGCGACGATGCGGAGGTGGTTGCGGCCCGAGCGCCCGGGATGGAAGGCGTTCGGTTCGAGCATGACTCCGACGGTGCCGGCCGGGTCGACGGCAGGTCGCGGTAGCGGGAGCCGCCGATCGTGGCGCGTCCCGTGGTCGGCAGCGGCGAGGTCGAGCAGGATCTTCATCGTGGTCGACTTGCCCGAGCCGTTGGGTCCGAGGAATCCGGTGACCCGGCCCGGCTCGACCGTGAAGGTGAGGTCGTCGACGACGGTGTGGCCGCCGTAGGTCTTGGTGAGATGGTCGATGGCGAGTCGATGTTCGCCCGGTGTGGAGTTCACGGGTCCTCCCTGTCTTGGGTTGGGTGGGTGTACCAACCACCCAACCCGATCCGCCCGACGAGATCACCCCGCTCCCGGCTGATCCGCGCCTCCGTCCCGAGACGGAGCTCTCGGCACGAGGGAGCGATCAGCCTTCGGCGTCGACGGCCGTAGCGAGATCCAGGAGTCGGGCGAGCCAGTCGATGCGGACGTGCTCGTCATCGGTGCCCACGTTGACCCGCAGCTGCCGGATTCCGGCATCGCGGTAGCGGCGCAGGCGTTCGGTCACCTCGGCGTCACCGCCGAGCAGGTTGGTGTGCAGACCGATCTCGATCGGCACCTGCGCCGCTGCGGCTTCGCGATCGCCGGCCTGCCAGAGCCGCTGGACCTCGTCGATCGCTTCGCCGAAGCCCTGTCGCGTGAATGCCCGGTTGTAGAAGTTGGTCGACGTCGACCCCATCGCCCCGATCGTGAACGCATACCCGTCGGCGTGGCGCCGGCCGGCCTCCTCGGGATCGTCGCAGAACTCGAGCGTCACGGCTGTGGTCAACTCGATGTCGTCGAGGTTCCGTCCTGCCGCCTCGGCTCCCTCCCGGATCGGGCCGGTGAACACGTCTCCCGACTCGGGAAGGAAGGCGGTGCCGATCCAACCGTCTGCCTTCGCTCCGGTCAGCCGGAGGTTGGCGGGCCCCATGGACGCCACGTAGATCGGGATGTCGACGCCGGCGACGGGCGAACGGAGCGAGCGCCCCTGGCTGTCGGGCAGTGGCAGCTCGTAGACCGTGCCCTCGTACTCGACACGGTCACCTCGAGCGATCATGCGGACGATGTCGATGGTCTCACTGGTCCGGGTGATCGGACGATCGAAGCGCACTCCGTGCCACCCCTCCATCACCTGCGGGCCACTGGTGCCGATGCCCAGGACGAAGCGGCCGCCTGACATCTGCTGCAGGGCCAGCGCCGACATCGCCAGGAGCGCGGGGGAGCGGGCACCGAGCTGCACGACCCCGGTGGCGAGGCGCATGCGTTCGGTCACGGCGGCGAAGTAGCCGAGCGGCGTGAGCGCGTCGTACATCCACGCTTCGGGGGCCCAGATCGTGTCGGCGCCCAACCGCTCGGCAGTGCGAACGAACTCGATCCCGCCCGGGCCGAGCGATGGGGGTACGACCCCGATCCGCAACGTCATGTCACGAGCCTGCCGCGACTGCGGAGCTGCCAATGGGCACGAAACCGGGGGCGTCGACCGTCCCGGGCATCACCGGATTCCGACGAGAAGCTCACCCCGACCAACCTAGGTCTTGCCGCCAGGGACGGCGGTGCAGGCGCGAGGGCGGCCGGCCGATCGGCGTGTCGACGGGCGGTCAGCCGGCCGCGAGGGTGTCGAGGACGCGTCGGAGTTCCAGGAGCCGCTGTCGCGTGTCGCCGGCCCGGTCTGCGAGTGCCCGGTCGACCTGATCGAGCGCGGGTCGGAACAGAGCGCCCGCGGCGAGGTGGACTTCGCGACCTGTTGCGGTCAGTTCGACACGGTAGGAACGGCGGTCATCCGGATTGGGGACGCGCCGGACGTGGCCACGCCGCTCGAAGCGCTGGACGTAGCTCGACACCGTCGTGGGAGGAGCTGCCATCCAATTGGCCAGCTCGGAGGGCGTCATGGCCGTGCCGGTCGCGAGCACGGAGTAGATGGCGAACTCGTCCGCGTCGAGGCCCGAAGGACGGATCACATCGTCGATCACTGCGTGGACGGCTCGGGACACGAGCCACACGTCGAACAGGACGTTCGCAGGTCCGGGATCGAATTCGTCGGCGACGGTTTCCGCTTCGGGCGAGTGCTCGGACACGGGTTGGAGGCTACGCCGAGAACGCCCGACGGCCGATCGAGCGGGACTCACCGGGGTCGGCATGGATCGGCCGTGACCTCCGCCGGACCAGCTGCACACCGAGGATGGCCAGGCCCCCGAGGAGCAAGATGGCGCCGGCCCAGGACGTGGCGGTTTTGGCGGCCGAGGCGTAACCGAGCAGGGCGTCGGTCGGGCCCGAGGCGGGGTACCGGGCGAGCGCGACCCAGGCGAACGCGTTCTCGACGTAGTCGAACGAACTGGCCAGGAGGGGGATCGAGGCGAGCGAGACCGCATTCGAGCCGCGGCGCGAGACGCGGCCGATCACGACCGCGAGTGACGACGCCAGGAACAGACCGACGACCGCGGGGTAGACGAGGTCGGCCAGCTGCATGTTCAGATACGTTCCGCGGCCGGCCGGACCGCACGCGTCCAGGAAGCTCGTGAGGTCGTCGGCGCCGGTGAAGAACCGCATGTCGGGTGGTTGCTGTCCGCAAGCCGCCTCGACCTCGGGGATCGCGAACGGTGCCGACGATGCGAAGAACATGTAGGCGGAGACGGCGAAGGCCGTGGCGCTCGCGATCCAGATCCCCGGGCGGCCGAGCCGACGCATCGACGCAGCAACCGTCCCGATCGGGCCGCCCCGGTCGTGTGGCCCGCTCGGCGGAGCGCCGTGCTCGTCGGTCTGTTCGAAGTTGCTTCGGTTGCTGCGTGCAGTCATGCCGCGTCCTCCATTATTGATGCGTTATCGTACTAGATACTACGATATCGCAATACATTGTCGACCGCAACTCGACGGGGCGTTCGATCCGGTTGCTCCCGGCGCGACGCCCGATCGCACTCGCGGGGAGCGGTACGCTCGTGGATCGGGGTCGGATGCAGCCGTCCGGAGGGGGACCGTCATGAAGGACCGTCGAGTGATGTGGGCGATCGGCGCCGCGGTCGGGATCGCCGCGATCGTGCTCGTCATCGTGTTGGCGACGAGCAGCGGCTCCGAGGAGGAGGCGACGACCACGACCACGCCGACGTCAACGAGCCAGACGCCGGCCTCGACCACCGAGGCACCGCCGGAGACCACCGCCGCGCCGCCCGAGACGACCGCGGCACCGCCCGACACCACGGCAGCCCCGCCCGAGACGACCGCGGCGCCGCCCGACACCACCACGCCGCCCGACACGACCACGCCACCGGATGAACCGGAGGGAGCGATCCCCGAGAGCGCCAGCGGGTGGCAGCTCCAGCTCAACCCCGGTTCCGAGGACATCACCGCCGGACCGGTCGTCGTGTACTGGTACCGCAACCCGGGCAGCGGGAACTATGTCGCGGTCTACACCGGTGAAGGCGTCGCCGGTGGCGAGGGCCTCGGCCTCTGCCCCGGCAACTCGATCGCCACCGACGAGTTCATGCACATCTCGAACGCTCCGACCGAGGACGGCGCCTGCGACGACTTCCCGACCGAGGTCGGGTCGGTGCAGGTGTGCGACCACGGCGTCTGGATCTACGAGACGGTCATTCCCGGCGACGTGGAGGGGATCCTGTTCGGGAGCCTCGAATGGCGTGCGGCAGACCGGATCGACGGGATGTCGAGCCAGGCCGAGACCACGCCCGATCTCCCCCAGTTCGAATCGGGGCTCTCGTCCTACTCGATCGCTCCGTTCATGACCGTCGACGGCGCCACCGTGATCGCCTGCGAGGAGGCACTCACCTGAGCCGGCGCGCGAGCGCCGAGATGAACTCGGGGGTGGTGCCGCAGCAGCCACCGACGAAGTCGGCGCCGGCGTCGACGAGTTCGTCGACGTGGCCGACGAACTCGTCGGGTGTCATCCGATAGACCACCTCGCGACCGACCAGGTCGGGCAGCCCGGCGTTGGCCTTGATCCACACCGGACGGTCGGTCGCACCGGTCAACGCCTCGCAGATCGGTACGGCACGGTCCACCCCGACGCCGCAATTCGCGCCCACGACGTCGGCACCGGCCCCGGCAAGTGCAGCCGCAGCCTCGGCGGGCCGGACGCCGGTCATCGTCCGGTCGTTCTGCTTGCCGCTGTCGTAGGTCATGCAGGCAGCGACCGGGAGACCGAGCCCGACCACGACCTCGACGGCGAGCACGGCCTCGCCCAGGTCCGACATCGTCTCGATCACGATCGCGTCGGCGCCACCGTCGGCCAGCGCCACCGCCTGCTCGGTGAACGCCGCGCGCAGCTCGGCTTCTTCCACGTCACCTGCGACGAGCATCGTGTTGGTCGGACCGATCGAGCCGAACACCTTCGCACGGTCGCCGGCCGCCCGCCGCGAGATCTCGGCGCCCGCACGGTTGATCGTCGCCACCTCGTCGGCTCGGTCCCGCAGCGCGAAGCGGTTGGACTGGAACGTGTTGGTCAGGATCACCCGGCTGCCCGCCTCGACGTAGCGACGGCCCACCGACTCGACCCGGTCGGGCTCGCTCAGGTTCCACAGGTCGGGCAGCTGACCCGACGGCAATCCGAGCGCCAACATCTGGGTGCCCCACGCGCCGTCGAGCAGCACCGGGCGGTCGGCGAGCAATTCCTCGATCAGGCCGGCGACCACGACGTCACGTGCCGGTGCCTGCGCCGACCAGCTGCAGCGCGGCCCGTACTGCGGCGTTGGCGTTGTCTGCGTAGGCGTCGGCGCCGAACTCCTTGGCCCGCGCCTCGTTCATCGGTGCGCCGCCGACGAGCAGCTTGACGTCGTCGCGCAGGCCGGCTTCGTCGATCGCGTCGATGATCGTGGGCATCGCCAGCATCGTCGTGGTCAGCAGCGATGACAGTCCGACCAGCTCGGGTTCGTGCTCCTTGATCGCGGCCACCACCTCGGCAGGGCTGACGTCGGTGCCGAGATCGATCACCTCGAAGCCGGCCCCCTCGAGCATGATCGCCACGAGGTTCTTGCCGATGTCGTGCAGGTCGCCCTGCACCGTGCCGATCACGATGCTCCCCGCGTACTCGGCGTCGCTCTCGAGCAGGAGCGGCCGGAGCACGTCGAGACCTGCGGTGATCGCCCGCCCCGACGACAGCAACTCGGGCACGAAGTAGATGTCGTCCTCGAACCGCCGGCCGGCCTCCGACATCGCCGGCACCATGGCCCGGTCGATCAGCTCCTGCGGTGCGAAACCCTCGTCGAGTCCCTGCTGCGTGATCCCGGCGGTGTCGTCGAAGTCGCCCTCCAACACCGCCTCGTAGAGATCTTCGAGCACGCCCATGTCAGCCCCCTGCGTTGAATTCGTCGACGGCGTCGACCAGCGCGACGACGTTCTCGACCGGCGTGCCGGCCTGGATGTTGTGGATGGTGTTGAACACGAATCCGCCACCGGCACCGAACACGTCGCACCGTTCGAGCACCTGGGCCCGGACCTCGTCGGGTGTGCCGAAGGGAAGCACGTGCTGCGTGTCGACCCCGCCGCCCCAGAACACCAGATCGTCGCCGAACTCGCGCTTGAGGTGGTCGGCCTCCATGTCGGTCGCCGAGCACTGCACCGGGTTGATGATGTCGAATCCGCACTCGATGAATCCCGGCATGAACCGTTCGACCGAACCGCACGAATGCTTGAATGTCTTCCAGGTCGTGTTGGCGTGGATCCAGTCGTTGATCTGCCGGTAGTACGGCGACCACAGCTCCCGGAACGTGTCGACCGAGCAGAACGCGCCCGTCTGCGTGCCGAAATCGGTACCGCAGATCATCACGGCGTCGAAGCGGTCGCCGACCCGGCCGTGAATGCGCGCCAGGTTCTCGAGCGCGATCTCGACCTGCGCCGAGAACACCCGGTGCACGTACTCGGGACGTTTGCGGAGCGAGATGTACCACTCGCTGATGTCACGGATGCCACGCGGATGCTCGAGGCCGGGTGCCGGCACGAAGGCGATGTCGCCGAGCGCCATGCCCGGCAGCACACCGATGATCGCCCGCCCGGTCGCCTCGGCCGCGGTGAGGTCGGTGTCGAGGTCGTCGAGATCGTCGTCGGTCACGACGTCGAACTCCTCGAGGTTGTCGGCGGGGTCGAGCCGGTCCTTGTCGATCGGTTCCTGGCGGATGATCGTGTCGAAGAAGAAGCCCGTCTTCGGCATGCGCCCGCTCGGCGGCGCCGACATGTTGCCCTTCGGGTAGATCAGCGTGTCGCCACGTTCGTCGACCGTCGTGCGGAAGTCGGTGCTGACCAGGACCTCGAGACCGTGGGGCGTCATCCACGGCCGCCAGTCGTCGTTGCGGAAGCCGAACATCGTCTCGCGGCCGACGACCCCTTCGACGTCGATCCCCATCGCCTGCTTGAGGTCGTCGTCGACGATCCCGAGCATCTGATACGGCTCGTGCACCTTCACCAGGCGGGGCTCGAGCCCGTAGTGCTCACGCAGCCCGGCCACCACCGACACGTGGATGCCCGTCACCGGCGTGCCGCCGAAGTCGATCGGGATGCGATCGGGCTGGCGGTGGTCGAGCGTGGTCCGCACTCGCTCACGTGCGGTCATCGTCGCCTGCTGCACCTGATCCGTCATGCGAACACCCCATTCCACGGACGATCGGAGTTCCGCGGATCGTACGTGTCAGTGCAGCGGCAGAGGAGAGGCCAAGGTCACTTCCGGTCGCGCGTCATCGCGGGGGTCCGGCCGCGATCTGTGCCCGGAGCTCGTCGATGCCCCAGGCACCGACCTGCAGCCAGGTGGCCCCGGCGTCCTCGTACTCGCGTGCCAATCGACCGGAGCCCGAGCGGTCGCCCGACAGCACCACCGGCACGTTGACGTCGAACGGCGCCTCGACGGTCCTGAGCGACGTGGCGATGCCGACCATCTCGTGGATCTGCTCGGGGGTCGGGAACATGTCGGTCGGGTGCATCGGCACGAGGCCGTCCCACCGCGCGGCCCGAACGAGCGGTCGCCGATGTGGGTACGTCTGCGCAACCCAGATCGGGATGCGCGGGCGTTGCAGCGGCGTGGGGAGGAACTGCACATTCGTGACGTCGTAGTGCGCACCCTCGAACGTGAATTGCTCGCCGCCCCAGAGCCCGGTGAGCACCTCGAGTGCCTCGTCGAGCCGTTGCCCCCGATGGCGATCGTCGGGCTCCTCACCGAATGCGGCGAACTCGAGGTCGGCGGGGTGACCGAGGCCGACACCGAGGATCAGCCGCCCACCGGAGAGGTGGTCGATGGTGACGGTCTCACGTGCGACCTTCCACGGGCGCCGTCGGGCGAGTGGCGTCACCATCGTGCCGATGCGGAGGCGCTCCGTCGTCATCGAGATCGCCGCGAGGAGCACCCAGGGATCGGCCATCGGGCTGCCCTCGCCGAACGCCGCGTTGATGTGATCCCAGACGAAGAAGCCGTCCCACCCCGCCGCTTCGGCGGCCCGGGCGAGTTCCGCCGTGATCCTCGGGTCGGCATACTCGCCGAAGTTCGGCACGTTGATCGCGAACTCCATCGCCATCGGTGCGAACGCTACGCCGCGTCTTCCTCGCCTCGCTAGAGCACAACGCCTGATGACGAGATCCGGTGGTCCCGGCGTCGGCGCAGCATCGAGGAGTTCTGCCGGCGCGATCGTGACGTCGGACGTCGCTCGCGCGCCGGCACACGGTCGCAGACCCGGTCACCAGTCGACGTCGGGGGTGGGTGGGAAGCAGCGCGTCGCGTTCGGCGGCCAGGCGCTCGCAGTCCCAGTCGGGTTCGACCCGCTTCAGGATGATCGGGCTCTTCGCCGGGTCGGGATGCTGTGCCCAGTTGGCGTCGGAGGTGGCGAAGATCGGATCGCTCGCACCGATCACCAGCTGCTCGGAGTCGTCGGTGACCGTTCCGGTGAGGACGTCGGGTTCGGTGAGGAACGCCTCGTAGGCGAAGATCTCGCGCCGGGCGATGTACAGCTCGCCCGTCAGATCCTCGGTGACCTCGATGGTCACCGTGATGCCCGGATTGCCGTCGCCGTCGTCGTCGACGATGCGCGGGTCGTTCGGATCGGTCGGCAGCGATTCGTTCGCCGGGTCGTCGAGTCGGATGCCGACGGGTGTCGGCGTCGCGGGCCGACGGATGCGGAGCGTCCCGTCGACCACGTCGACCTCGACCGGCGTGGGCGGGGGCTTGATCGCCTGGGTCGCCGCGTCGGAGAGCGAGGTCTCGATCGGCTGATCGGTGCGCTGCTCGGAGAAGCAGAACTCGGCGGTGTCGACGATCGCACCGTCGACCTCGCTGAAGTCGTTGAAGCCGTAGCTGATGATCAGCGTCTTGAGATCGCCGTCCTCGTAGGCCACCACGTCGTAGTGGGCCCAGCGGCCGACGAGTTCCCCGCCGACCACCGGCGCGGGCGCAGCCGTCGTCGGCGGAGTCGTCGCCGGCGGAGTCGTCGCCGGCGCATCGGTCGTCGACGTCACGCTCGCAGCCGTCGTCGTGGTCGTTTCGACAGGCGGCGACTCCGCGACGGTGGTGGCCGCGGGGCCTGCCTGCACCGGTACCGAGGCGTCACCGCCACACGCCGGCAGCAGCATCGCGAAGGGCAACAGAGGGAGCAGACG
Organism: uncultured Acidimicrobiaceae bacterium; assembly: GCA_963827775.1. Classification (GTDB taxonomy): domain Bacteria; phylum Actinomycetota; class Acidimicrobiia; order Acidimicrobiales; family Ilumatobacteraceae; genus Ilumatobacter. The sequence continues at coordinate 51,209 of CAWHCI010000009.1, forward strand.
GCGCACGTCGGCGAACCTATCGGGCGGTCGGTGTCACTGGGCAGGTGCGTAGCGGGCGACGCCGTCGGCGTCGCTGCGGATGAGCTCGCCGAGCTCCCTGAGGTGCTCCAGGTGTGCATAGGTCTCACTCTCGGCCATGTCGCCCCACGATCGCTCCCGGAACAGCACCCGCATGAAGTCGCGCACGGTGCCGTTGGGAAGGTCGGGCCACGCGCCACGGACGATGTCGAGGCGATCCTCGTGATGCTCGATGATGTGCCGTGCCCGGCCGCCGAGGTCGGTGAACGGATGGCCGTGCGCCGGCAGCGCGACCGTCACGCCGTCGAGCTCCTCCAGACGTCCCAGCGACGAGAAGAACTCGGCGAGCGGGTCGGACTGCGGCGTCAGGCCACTGATGTGCGGGGTGATCGACGGCAGCACGTGGTCGCCGGTGAGCACCACTCCGTACTCGGGGTCGTACAGGCACAGGTGGTCGTAGGTGTGGCCCGGGGTGTGCATCGCGACCCACTCCCGGCGGGCCAGCTTGACGGTCTGTCCGTCGGTGAGTGGCACGGTCGGTCCGGGGATCGCGAAGGCACCGCCGTGCGACTCGCCCGCCTTGCGCAACCGTTCGAGGAACTCCGGCGATGGGCCGGCTCGTCGACCGCCCCACGGGCTCGGACGCGAGAAGTACCGCTCCAGCGCCTCCGCCTGGTCGTCGGCCGAGTTGATCTCGAGTGTCGACGAGTCCTCGTCGCCGAGGTCGTCGGCTTCCCAGATCGTGCGGAACGTCTCGTGGGTGACGATCTCGGCGCCGGTCTCGTGACGGAGTCGCATCGCCCCGCCGTAGTGGTCGGGGTGCGAGTGCGTCACCACGACGGTGTGCACGTCGCCCACTCGGAAGCCGGCCTCGCCGAGACGGTCGACGAGGGCGTTCCAGGAGTCGTCGCCCGGCAGACCGGGATCGACCACGGCGACACCTCGCTCGTCCTCCATCAGGTAGCAGTTGACATGTCCGAGCCCCGGCATGCTGATGGGGAGTTGACTGCGCAGGATGCCGTGCGCGACCTCGGTGATCTCGGTCGACGCGTCCTCCTGCTCCTGCTTGCGCGGCCCGTTCCGATCGGGCGGCGCGTCGTGCAGCTCGCGTTCGTGACGGTGGTGTTCGTGACGGTGGTGTTCGTGATGGTGGTGTGCGAGGTCGTGCTGCTGCATGGGTGGTCCGGCCCGGTCACGGCCGCTCCGGGCGCATCATGGCCGACCGTCGGGAGAATCTCGCTGTCGGGCTCGCCGACGACGTTTCTCTAGGGTTCCCGGACATGGACCCCGTGCTCGTCGAACGTCCGATCGAACGGGTCGTCCACGTCGTGCTCAACCGACCGGATCGTCGGAACGCCCTGACCGGACCACTGGCCGATCGGTTGGGTGACACGATCGAGGCGCTCAACGCCGACGACGCGACCAGCGTGATCGTGATCCGGGGTGCCGGCAACGCCTTCTGCTCGGGGCTCGATCTGAAGGAGTTCAACAGCGACCCCCAGCCCGACTGGGTGGCGGACTTCGGCGAGAAGTGGCGCCGCGTGCATCGTGCTCTGTTCGACTCGGACCGGATCGTGATCGGCGCACTGGAACGGGCCGCCGTCAACGGCGGCGCCGCGTTGGCGCTGGCATGCGACTTCCTCGTGGTCGGCGACGCGGCGTTCCTGCAGGTCGGGGAGATCCAGCAGGGCATGCCGGCACCGATGAACATGGCCTGGCTGCGGCTGCGTCACAGTGAAGCGCTCGCCGCCCGTGTCGCACTGCTCGGTGACCGGATCCTCGGCCCCGAACTCGCCGATCTCGGGATCGCGCACCGGTCGGTACCCGACGACGAGGTCGTCGCCGCGGCCGACGAACTCGCTGCGCGGCTGGCGGCCCATGACCCGTCGGGCGTGCGCCGGATCAAGAGCTCGTTGCGGCGTACCGTGGTGACCGAGTCGGCACACGAGTGGTTCGCCAGGCCACAGGCTGCCGACCCGCTCGCCGGCGCTACGCTCCGCCCGAAGGCAGCGGAGGACTCGTGACCGGCCGGGTCACACATCGTCCGAACCCCGCATCACCGAGGAGTTGTCCATGCTCGAACTGATTCCCGACCTTCCCGACCAGGTGCTCGGCGTCCGCGCGATCGGCGACGTCGAGGACGACGACTACGACGACGTGTTGGTGCCCGCGATCGAGGATCGGCTCTCGCGCCACGACAAGATTCGACTCCTGTACGTGCTCGGTCCGGAGTTCGACGGCTACGAGGCCGACGCCATGTGGGAGGACGCAAAGCTCGGGGCGAAGACGTTCACGTCCTACGAGCGCATCGCGGTGGTGACCGACTCGAGTCTGGTTCGTCGTTCCGTGAAGGCGTTCGGTTGGCTGATGCCGGGTGACGTGAAGACGTTCGCCGTGGCGGACCTCGACGCAGCCACCGACTGGATCCAGAACTGACGATCACGAGGCGACGGCCCACGGCACGTTGATCGGTCCCGCTCACGTGGCCCGACGGGCGATCGGGGTGGGTCATGGCCGCGTCGGATACCGTCGGACGCATGGGAACCTTCGTTGTTGGAATCGACGGATCCGACGAGTCGGTCGACGCGCTCCGCTGGGCGTCGGCCGCCGCCGGCACCGATCACCGCGTCGCGCGCGGTAACCGTCTGGACCTACCCCGTCGCCGTCGGAGGAGGATTGGGGTACGGCGCCGGAATGGCACCGGCGATTCCGTACGAGGACATCGAGGCGGGAGCGCAAGCGACGCTGGCCGCCGCCGTCGGGCACGTCGACGTCGGCGACACCGAACTCACCAGCGAGACCCTGATGGCGGCATCGCCGAGCGGCGGGCTCGTGCAGGCGGCCGACGGCGCCGACCTGCTCGTCGTGGGGACGCGCCGTCACTCGACGGTCGACCGAGTGTTCGTCGGGTCGGTCGCGATCCAGTGTGCGCACCACGCCCCCTGCCCGTTCGTGGCCGTGCCGGCATCGCCGCCGCCCGTCGGCGACGTCATCGCGGTGGCGGTCGACGGCTCGGAGTCGTCGCCGGCTGCACTCCGCTGGGCCGCCTCGCAGGCGCTGGCTCGCGACGCCCGGCTCCGGGTGATCTCGGTGTGGGAGCGGGTCACGTGGTCGACCGGCCCGCGGGTCGTCGATCCCGACCGCACCGACGACGAACGTGCACTCGATCTGCTTCGCACGTCGGTCGAGGAGGTCGTGCCGGAGGCTGCCGGTCGTATCGACTACGCGCCGGTGCACGCCGAGGAGCACGTGTCGTCACACATCCTCGACGCTGCCGATGGGGCGGGACTGCTGGTCATGGGGTCCCGGGGCCGTGGCGGATTCACCGGGCTCCTGCTCGGCTCGGTCAGTCAGCGCTGTCTCGAGGCTTCGGAGATCCCGGTCGCCATCATCCGCGACTGAGATCCTCACGTCGCGCCCGAGGACACCGATCAGTCGGTGCCGCGCCAGGGCGAGTCGGGGTCGAACACGTGCATCTCGAACTCGTCCGACAGCTCTTCGAACACCCGGAGGCCGCGGACGCTGTTGCCGTATGCGTCGAGTCGCGGCGAGTACACGGCGATGGCACCCGCACCGGGGATCATGCCCACGATGCCGCCGCCGACGCCGCTCTTGGCCGGGATCCCGACCGTATAGGCCCATTCGCCGGCGTAGTCGTACATGCCGCAGGTGAGTGCCACCGTGAGCATGTCGCGGGTGACATCGCGCCGCACGACTCGCTCGCCGGTCACCGGGTGGACGCCATGGTTGGCGATCGTCGCGCCGATCGTTGCCAGGTCGTCCGCGGTGATCAGCACCGAACACTGGGCGAAGTACAGGTCGAGCGTCTGCTCGACCCGGTCGTCGATGATGCCGCGGCTGAGCATCAGGTAGGCGATCGCCCGGTTGCGGTTTCCGGTCGCCCGTTCGGAGGTCCACACCTCGCGATCGACCTCGGGCCGGTGACCGAGGTAGCGCTCGTACATCGAGCGGACCGCCTCGACCCGCTCGTCGAGCGTCGCGCCCACGACCAGGTCGGTGATCGCGATCGCTCCCGCGTTGACCATCGGATTCGGGGCCCGGTTCCGGTCCTCGTCGAGTGCGATCGCGTTGAAGCTGTCGCCCGTCGGCGCCACCCCGACGCGCTCGAGCACGTGATCGCGGCCGTGGGTCTCCAACGCCATCCCGTAGAGCAGGAGTTTGGAGATCGACTGGATGGTGAATGCGTGGTCGTGGTCACCGACGCCGACCCGTTCGCCGTCGGTCGTGACGGCCGCGATCGCGAAGCGGTCCGGGTCGACCGTCGCCAACTCGGGAATGTACGAAGCCGGCTCGCCATCGGTGAGCGGCACGAACCGCTCGTGGAGATCCCCGCAGATCCGCTCGAACCACGCGATCCGGGCCTGTCGTGTCGACGTGTCGGTCATCGGGCCGAGTGTACGGACGGCTCGAATCCGTCGGGAGGCTGCGGGCCGGTGGGTCGGGCTAGGGTCCCGACCATGTCCGGACAGGTCCTCACGACCGGCGAGCTGATCGACCGAACCGGTCACCGGGCCCGCATCGCAGCACACGTTCGGCTCGTGGCTCGATGACGTCGAACGACCGGGCCGAGGGGTGCTGCGCACCGAGTCGGCGTGGTTCCGCGGAGCCCGCGGCGACGGCGGACGACGCCGCTGCCGGAACGGCCGGTGCGGCGGCCGATCCGGGAGTGCTCGTCGACATCCCGGGCGGTCCGTTCGTCATGGGCACGGACGAGGCCTACCGGTACCAGGGCGACGGTGAGGGTCCCGCCCGTGAGATCACCGTCGGCCCGTGCCGGATCGCGAAGCACTCGGTGACCAACCGGCAGTTCGCGGCCTTCGTCGAGGACACCGGCCACCGCACCGAAGCCGAGCGTGTTCGAGTGGTCGTTCGTGTTCCACCTGTTCCTGCCCGACGACTTCCCTCCGACCCGCGCTGTCGCGGCGACCCCGTGGTGGCGGCAGGTGTTCGGCGCCGACTGGGCGCACCCCGACGGTCCGCACTCGGACCTCACCGATCGGTGGGACCACCCTGTCGTCCACGTGTCGTGGAACGACGCCACGGCGTACTGCACGTGGGCCGGTGTGCGGCTCCCGACCGAAGCGGAATGGGAGAAGGCGGCACGTGGCGGCCTCGTGCAACAGCGGTTCGTGTGGGGCGACGACTTCGCTCCCGATGGACGGACGATGTGCAACATCTTCGAGGGCGAGTTCCCGACGGTGAACACGGCGGACGACGGCTATGTCGGCACCGCACCGGTCGACGCGTTTCCCGCCAACGGGTTCGGCCTGCACAACATGGCGGGCAACGCGTGGGAGTGGTGCTCCGACTGGTTCCACACCGACTTCCACGTCACCGGACCGCGAACCGATCCGGCGGGGCCGCCGTCGGGTGAGGCCAAGGTGATGCGCGGAGGTTCGTACCTCTGTCACGACTCGTACTGCCACCGGTACCGGGTGGCCGCGCGCAGCTCGAACACCGCCGACTCGTCGTGCGGCAACCTGGGCTTCCGCGTCGCGGCCGACCCGGCGGCCGACTGACCGCTCAGCCGTCGGCGGTCGCGGACTGACGCGTGACACCCAACGCGGCGCAGAAGCCGTCGGGATCCTCGAGGCTCAACGCGAGCTCGCGAAGCTTGACGGGGAAGCCGAGCACCCGGGCACGACCGGTCGGATCGATGTCGAGCACGACGATGCCGCTCGACGATCCGTTGACGAGCCAACGGCCACCCCAGCCGTGTGCGCCCCAACCGAACACCCTGCCGTCCCAGTCCCTGGCCGCGCGGATCGCCGAACGGTCGATCGTGCCGCGGAACGCGATGCCGAGTTGTACTCCGATCTCGGCGGGTCCGACGACGACCCGGCTGAACCGACGTCCGCTGCCGAACAACCCCAGGATCCAACCGCACCACCGATCGTAGCGAACGTCGAAGGTGCTCATCGAGCCTCCAGCGAGCGGTCCCGATGGGAGACTCGATCGCGACTCATCGGTGACTCAGGATCCGAATCCGTAGGAACCGACCAGGATCGCATCCTGCGGGTTCGGACCCTCGCCGACCTCGCAGCGGTCGGCGATCCCGCGCTGGAACTCGGCGAAGGCCGCAGTGTCCGCAAGTGGGTTGGTGTCGCCCTCGATGTCGGCGATGTGGACGAACGTTCCGTCGGCGAGGCGCAGCGTCGCATAGCGGATGCCATCGGGATCGGTGTCGGCGAGTTCGGCGAACACGGCTTCGACGAGCCGCTGGTTCTCATCGGCACGGTCGGGCTTCGATCGATAGCGGACGACGATCATGACGTTCTCCCATTCCGGGCACGGCAGGTGCCCGACGTCGAAGTCTTGCACCTCGGGACGGTGGTGTGGGCGGTGGATCGCCTATTGCGCCGAGAGGTTGATGATGGCCCGGAGATTGTTCCCGACGACCACGCCCATCAGGAAGAGGCTGAACGCGAGCGCCCACGCTGCGTTGCGACGGACCTTCCACGACGGCCGCTTCCGGAGCAGGAGTCCGCGATTGAGCCACGCGAACTTGTGGCCGCGCTCAGCCGTCGACGCGAGTCGGTACATCATGGCGACGCCGATCAGCACCTTCAGCGTGCACATGCCGGCCACGCCGATGTGGTCGATCGCCCAGACGGCGATGGGGTTGCCTTCCCGGGCCCCCGCCTCGGCGTGGAACGTCAGCGCGATCCACGTGGTCAGGCCGTCGAGCATCATCAACAGCGCGCCCGTGAACCAGAAGGGTCGGATGATCTGCCGGTACGTCGGTTCTCGATCGAATCCTGTGGTCGTCGTGGCGGTCATGGGGGTTCGCCCTTCTGTCCGGCCGCCGATGCTCGGCGGGAGCACGACAACGCCCCGGGCGGCGACGCTGCGTGCACGTTGTGCTGGTCACCAGGGTCTGGCGGGGCCCTGTGCGACCGCTCGAGGATCTCGACCGGTCGCGATGCCCACCTTCGCACCTGGCCGGGTGCGCCGTCCGTCGTGCTCCGTCAAGTTCTCGCTGAGCGTGGCCAAAGTTCTGGTGTAGCTCGCCACACGATGTCAAGCGACCACTTTGAGTGGTCGAAACACGGACGTTATCCGTCGACCGAGTCGGGCGCCGCGTCGTCGAGTTGCTGGAGCATGAGGACGCCGGCGATGTTCATGAAGTCGTGTTCGGTCACCAGCCCGACGAGCAGCCCGTCGTCGACGACCGGCAGGGCGCCGATGCCGAATGACCGCATGATCTCCAACGCCCGCAGCGGTGCCATGCCGGGCGGCACGCAGACGGGGTCCTTCTGCATGATGTCGGTCATGCAGAGGTCGGTCCAGCGTTCGGTCTCGTCGTTCGCGGCCATCACCCGGAGCAACCGCCGGTACGACACGATGCCGACGATGCCGTCGTCGCCGTTCTCGACCAGCACCTGGCGGATCCGGTGCCAGTCCATCAGATTGGCGGCGAGGTCGAGCGGGTCGTCGGGAGCGACCGTGACGAGATCGGTCACCATGATCTGCTCGATCGACCGGAAGTTGTGCTCCCAGCCGCCGCCCTCCTTCATCGTCGCCGCCGTCCACTCCGAGACCGGATTCCCCACGATCTGACGGGCGGCCATTCCCGCCGTCAGGCTGTTGAGCCGTTGCCCCAACTCGCCCTGCTGGTTCATGCCGCGCATCGACATGATTTGCCAGCGATTGCCCGTGTAGCCCGATCGCACCCGGCGTTCGATCACGCCGAGATAGCGGTCGACGTCGCCGTCGTCGACCCCGACGGAGCGGAGTCCGTTCTCGGCGAGGGGCAGCAGGACGTCGAGCATCAGGGCGGAAGCCGGGTACTCCTCGTGATCGGTCCACACCATCGTCGAGGCGAGACCCTCGCGGGCCGCGTTCGAGAAGTTCGCCCGCGCCTCGTCGAAGCTGGCCATCCGGCTGACCTCGGGGAACAGCTCCGCCGCCCCCGTCACGACACCGAGCCAGAGCGCGGCATTGGCGACCTCGTCGAGGGTGGTCGGCCCGGACGGCAGCACGCGGTTCTCGACGCGCAGGTGTGGCACGCCGTTCATGACCCCGTAGCACGCACGGTTCCAGCGCCACACCGTGCCGGTGTGCATCCGAACCGCAGCCAACGTCGGGATCTCGCCCCTGGCCAGCACGTCGAACGGATCCTCGTGCTCGTCGGGCGACAGGAGCGGCCGGTACCGGGTGATGTCCTCCTTGAACAGTTCGGCCACGGAGTCCTCCACCCAGCGCGATCCGAACGTCACCCGTCCCTCACGCTGGCGGAGGTGCTGTCCCGACCGGCGGGTGTCGACCGACTGCTCGAACAGTGGGATCCTGGTCTCGGCCCACAGGTGCTTGCCGAACAGGATCGGTGAGTTGGTGCAGCAGGCGAGGACCGGTCCGGCGAGGAGTTGGGCGAGGTTGTACGTGTTGGCGAACTCGTCGGGCGGCACCTGCAGGTGCACTTGGAAGCTGGCGTTGCAGGCCTCGGCCATGACCGACCGCTGTCGGACGTGGAGTTCGTCGACGCCCGAGATCTGCAGGTCGACCTCTTCGCCGCGCATCTCCATCAGCGCTTGATTGAGCGCCAGGTAGCGGGGATTCTGCACCATGTTCGTCAACTGGAGGTCGCTGAGGCGCAGGGTGGGCAGGATGCCCGTCAGGACGATCTCGTGGCCGAGTGAACGGGCCGCGCCCCGGCACGTGTTGACGAAGTCGTCGAGCTGGGCCTGCATGTCGCTGAAACAGGTACCGCTGAACCGCCGCGGATCGAGGTTGATCTCGAGGTTGAACGCGCCGATCTCGGTCGTGAAGTGCGGGTCGCCGACCACGTCGAGCATGTCGAGTGCCACCGGTGACGCCTGCCACGCCTGGTCGACGAGGAACAGCTCCTGCTCGGCCCCGATGTGTGGGTGTGAGACGTCGAACATGCCCTCGGCGAGCATGTGCTCGAGCGCGTGCAGGTCGCGGAGCATCCAGTTCATCGCCCGTTTCCGCTGCTCGACGGCGCTGGCAGTCTGCAGTCCCACGATCTATCTCCCTTCGGACCTCTCGAACCGATCTGTCACCATCAGCACTGTCACCATCAGACCACGTCGCCCAGGTAGTGGGGCAACATCTCCCGCCACAGTGGCCAGTCGTGGGCCCAGTGCGGCCCCCACGAATCCACTCGGTTCGGAACGCCGGCCGCGCCGAGCAGGTGTGCGGCGTGCCACGACTCGCCGATGTCCTCGTTGGCGCCCTCGCCCGATGCGAGGATCACCGACCGTGACCGTAGGGCGCTCATGTGGTCGTCGTCGAGGTCGCCGAGCGCGTGCAGCGGGGAGGCCCAGACGAACCGGTCGTCGACCGGACCGTCCATGAACCGCTCGAGCCGGTACGTGCCGCTCATGCAGATCGCCTGCCGGAACACGCCGGGGTACCGGCAGAGTGCGCCCAGCGCGTTGAACGCGCCGATCGACGAGCCGGCGGTGATGATCTCGATGTCATGGCTGCGGCAGTCGCTGCGGATCGCGGGGACGACCTCCTCACCCACGAACTCGGCGAACCGGCGGAGCATCCACGACCGATGCAGGCTGTCGCCCTCCTTCGCGAGCAGGGCCCGCCCGTTCACGCTGTCGCACGAGTACAGCTTGATCCTCCCGTCGGCGATCAGGTCGCCGCAGGCGTCGACGAGATGGAAGCGCTCGACCTCCTGGGCGTCGCCACCGGCCGTGGGGAACACGAGGACCGGCACGCCGACGTCTCCCCACCGGGCCACCTCGACCGACCGTTCGAGGTGGGGCGAGTGCCAGCGGTCGACGGTCTTGCTCACCGGTCGTTCCGCCAGTCCTGGATGCGTTGCCAGAACATCTCGGTGAAGTCGTCGACCTCGTGCTCGGGGTACATCGCGACGACCTTCTGGCGCACTGCGTCGTGTGCCATGTCGCTGCCGAAGAAGTCGTGGAGAATCTCGTCGAGATGCGACAGATGAGCATCGCAGAACTCGTCGAACTCGTCGGCCTGGAGGCGGGTGCGCGCCAGCGCAGCGTACTGCGAGAGCTTCTCGGGGTAGCTCGCATCGGTGTCGGCGATGTCGAAGAACGGCTGCCAGTCGAGGTTCGGTCGGACGGGTCGCTTGGTCGCGGCACAGAACAGCGACCAGCGGAGGTTGGCGCCGATCAACCAGGGGAAGTGGTAGTGCAGCGACGTGACCTGCGAGTCGGGGCAGGGGTTGGCGAAGTCGATCGGGAACCACGTGGTGTCCTGGCGCAGGGCTTCGCAGCTGTTGAAGTCCCACCCGAAGAACGCGTTGATCGTCAAGGTGGTGTCGACCAGGTGCTGCCGCTGGTCGTCGGGGACGTCACCGTCGTCGGCGGTGTAGCGATCGTGCAGCGGCGCGCTCGGGGTCGTACCGGATGATCCGGACCTGCGGACCGAGCCCGACGCAGCGGATGAACAGGTCGTGCGGGTCGACGGCCTGCTGCAGGTGCATCAGGTAGGTGCCGCTCTCGTCGTACAGCCGCTGCAGGTCGTCGGCGTCGTCGACGCGGCTCACGCCGGCCCAGCCCCCGCCGTCGTACGGCTTGATGTACATCGGATAGCCGACCCGCTCCCCGAGTTCGGCGAGGTCGAACATCTCGGCGTACCGCTCGAGCGTGACCTGCAGGTCGGGCTGGGTGTGGTACTCCTTCGGTGGCACCATCCAGGTGGTCGGGATCGGCATGCCGAGCCGCATCATGGCGCAGTACGAGGTGTGCTTCTCGTTGGACTGGATCGACCACGGGTTGTTGAACACGTAGAGCCCGTCGAGGAGGATCGCCTTCTTGATCCACTCCCGACTCGTGCCGTACCAATGCGTGAGGCGGTCGATGACCACGTCGTAGCTCGTGGGTTGGCGCAGGTAGAACGGCTCGATTCGCACGCGCTCGACGTCGAACCCGATCGAGTCGCCGCCCATCTCGACGGTCAGGTCGAGTCGACGGAGGATCTGCTCGTAGCAGATCGGCCAGCACACGTCGGCGCCGAGGGAGAGCCCGATCCTGCGTCGAACGTCAGCCATGCGGTTCCCCCTCGTTGCGCGGTTCGGTCTCGATGCCGTCCGGTCGTTCGAATGGTCGCACATCTCGCGGCCGGAACGCATCGGCGAAGAGCCACGGCAGCCCGATGCCCAACGTGTCGCGCCAGCATCCCCAGGTGTGCCCGTCGTGCATCTCGGCGAGCAGCACCTGCGCTTCGGTGCTCGCCAGCACGGGGCGGACGGAGCGGTTGTCGTCGATCAGCGCCTCGAACAGCCCGCAGCTCATGAAGATCCGGTCGGCGACGCGGACGGGGTCGTCGAGGTAGCGGCGCACGAACGACTTCACCGGCTTCCACAGGTCGTCGTCGCGCTGCACGCCGTCGGGCGCCGCGCCGTCGAACGAACCCGACTGCAGGAGCAGCTTGCCGAATGCGTCGGGGAACCGGACCGCCGTCGACAACGTGGCCACCGCACCGAAGCTGGCGCCACCGAGGCACCGGTGCTCGCGATCGCCGATCAGGGGGAGGTGCCGCTCCAGGTACGGAACGAGTTCCTCCACCACGAACCGGGCGTGGTGCTCGTGGTCCGCGTACTCGAGGAGCCGGTCGTACGGGTCGCAGAACGCAACGACGAATTCGGGCGTCAGGCCCCGATGGATCACGTTGTCGAGCACGGTTGCAGCGTCCGCGTAGTGGAGGTAGTCGGTCCCGTCGTGCATCACGAGCAACGGGTATCGATGCTCGGGTTCCATCGAGAACGACGAGGGAAGGTAGAGGTGCACGGGAACCGCCCGCCCGAGGTGACGGCTGGGAATCGTGAGCGAGCGCTGGAGCCCGACGCCCGCTTCCGGGTCGTGCAGCGCCCACGGCGGCACCGAGTAGCCGTGCGATCGACACACCGAGTTCTGACCGAACGGGTTCCGCGCCTCGAACGAGTTGAGGGGGTCCTCCGTGTCGTAGCCGTGGTCGCCTTCGGTGATGTGCAGCCGGTACTCGAGCCGCGTGGCCAGGGGCAGCGTGAGAGCCAGCAGCCACCAGTTCGAGTCGGGCAGTCGTTCGAAGGAGAGGTCGTGGGGGAGTCCGATCCCGAAGTGGATGAGCCGCACGGCGTCGACGTCGCCTCGGTACGCGAAGGTGGTGACTCCCTTCGCGGTGATCGGGAACCCACGCTCGAACACCATGCGGTCGAGCGCCGTCGGCGTGAGCTCTGCGTCGGGTTCGACACGTTCGGCGTGGCGCACCGTGAGCGCCGGGGCGTCGCCCCTCATCGCACGTGCACCGTGACGGATCGGCCGATCTCGTCGAGCACCGAACGAAGATGGTCGTAGTCCTCGTGTCGCGCCCGAACCCAGGCGTTCGCCATGTAGCCCGCCTCGACGCCTTGCGTCGGCGTGCCCGGCTCGGGCAGGTGAGCGTCGATCACCAGATCGCCGAAACGGCGCTGCATCTCGTCGACGCCCGTGTAGCCCGAGATGATGCCGTCGCCCTGCGGACGCAGTGCCACGATGCCGGCGGCGAACCGCCGCGAGGCCCGGCGGTCGGTGGTGCCGTGCACGACGATCTGGGCCCACTCGCGGTAGAGGTCGAGGTCGTTGCCGGCGCCGTACAGATCCCAGGCCCGTACTCCGGGCGGTCGGCACCCGATCTCGGAGAAGACGAGGCCCTTCGGGCCCGAGAACCACTCCATGTGGGTCGCGGACGTGCCGATGCCGAGGGCCGTGATGACCCGGCGACCCATCTCCTTCACCTCGTCGTAGTCCGCGACGGCGTCGAGACGGTTGGTCGCGACGAACTGCGGGGAGATCCAGCGGGTTCGCATCGCTTCGAGCACGTTCGGGTAGTAGTGGCTGACGAACTCGTGCACCACGTGGCCGTCGACGCTGATCGTGTCGTAGAACCCCTCGTGGCCCTCCATGAACTCCTCGACCGCGACGGGCACACCGTGTTCGACCCCGGACGTCGAGATCACTCGCTCGAGATCGCCGTCGTCGTCGACGCGGTGGGTCCCGGAGGCGCCGGCGCCGTCGGGCGGCTTGACGATCAGCGGATAGCCGACGTCGGCCGCGAAGGCCCGGACGTCGTCGGCCGACGTGGCCCCGACCGAACGTGCGCACGGCACGCCGGCCTCGCGCAGTACCGCCTTCATCGCGGGCTTGTCACGGCACAGGAAGGCCGTCCGGACCGAGGTGCCGGGGATGGTGCACGCCTCGCGGACGCGGGCGGCGGTCATCGTGTGTGCTTCGACGGTGGCCTCGAGTCGATCGACCCACACCCGGTTCCTGCACCCACCGCACGGCCTGCTCGACGGCGCGGTCGTTCGTGATCGAGTCGACCTGCTCGTAGTGGCTGAGCCAACCCGTCACGTCGTCGTCGAGCCAATCCTTCGGTCGTTCGCCGATGCCGATCACCGTGGCACCGACCTCGGCGAGGGCGCGGGCGAACTGCTTCTGGTTGTCCGGAAAGCTCGGCTCCAGCAGGATCACGTTCACCCCAACTGTCTAGCGCCCGTGTGCCCGCGCCCACGGATGACCGCACGCGTGGGCTCGGCGCACCACCCGCTACGGTCGGCGACGTGGTGAAGGTGGTGTTCGTTGCTCCGTACGCGATGGAGGCGACGAACCGATTCCTCGCGGCGTTCCTGGCGACCGACGGCGCCGCCGTCGCGGTCGTGAGCAACGAACCACTCGAACGGTTTCCCCCGTCGTTGCGTGACCGGTTCGCGGGCCACTGGCGGGTCGGCGACTGCCTCGACCCCGATCAGCTCGCGCACGGTGTCGGGTCGGTCGGCGCCTCGCTGGGTGGCGTCGACGTGCTGACCGGCATCCTCGAACCGCTGCAGGTGCCGCTCGCACGGGCCAGGGAGCGGTTGGGCATCCCCGGCATGGACGCTGCGACCGCCGAGAACTTCCGGGACAAGGCGCGGATGAAGGCGGTGTTCGACGCAGCGGGCATCCCGTGTGCCCGCAACGCCCGTGTCGACGGTGCCGATGCCGCGAGAAGCGTCCACGACCGATGGCAGGCGCCCGTCGTCGTGAAGCCGCTCGCCGGGATGGGCGCTCGCAGCACGTTCCGGCTCGACGACGCAGCGGCGATCGAGCGGTGGCTCGGCGACTCGCCGCCGACCGAGGACGCTCCCGTGTTGATGGAGGAGTTCCTGACCGGCCGGGAGTTCTCGTTCGAGAGTGTGCTCGTCGGCGGCGAGCTGGTGTGGCACTCGATCGGCCGGTACGACCCGACGCCGCTCACCGTCGTGGAGAACCCGTGGATCCAGTGGAGCGTCGTGCTGCCGCGGCGCATCGACGGCGACGAGTTCGCGGCGATCCGCACCGTCGGCGCCGACGCGGTTCGGGCGCTCGGCATGTCGACCGGTCTCTCGCATCTCGAGTGGTTCCGCCGACCCGACGGTTCGGTGGCGATCTCCGAGGTCGGCGCCCGCCCACCGGGAGCCCAGATCGCCACGCTGATGTCGTGGGCCCACGACACCGACATGTACCTGGCGTGGGCACGACTCGTGACGCACGGTGTGTTCGATCCGCCGGAACGGAAGTACGCGGTGGGCGCGGCCTATCTCCGTGCGCAGGGATCAGGCCGGTCGATCACGTCGGTCACCGGGATCGACCGGGTGAGCGAGCGCACCCACCGGATGGTGGTCGAGTCGCAGCTCCCGACACCCGGCGCCGGCCGTTCCGACAGCTACGAGGGTGACGGCTACGTGATCGTCCGCGGTCACGACAGCGACGAGATCGATGCCGCATTGCAGGAGATCGTCTCCGTGATCCGCGTGGAGTGCAGCTGATGGACGTCGTGTTCCTGTCGCCCGACTATCCGACCGACCTGCCGCTGTTCGTGAGCGGGCTGGCCGAGGTCGGAGCCCGCGTCACCGGTGTCGGCGATCAGCATGTCGACAGCCTGACCGACCGCACCGAGCACGCGCTGGCCGACTACGTCCAGGTCGGTTCCTGGTCCGACGAGGACGCGGCGTTCGAGTCGATCCTGCGCCACCTGCACGGCCGCAACGTCGATCGCATCGAGACGCTGTGGGAGCCGTTGGTGATGCTCGCGGCCCGTCTCCGGGAACGCATCGGCGTGCCCGGGATGTCGGTGGCCGATGCGTTGGCCTTCCGTGACAAGGGCGTGATGAAGGAGCGGGTCGAGGCAGCCGGCATCCGTACTCCCCGGTCGGCTCGGTCCACGACCAGGGCCGGCTGTCGCGACGCCGCCGAGGCGATCGGGTTCCCGATCATCATCAAGCCGATCGCGGGTGCCGGGTCGGCCGACACCCACCGGATCGACGACGAGGCCGATCTCGAACGCACGCTCGAACATCTCGACCACGTTCCCGAGGTGAGCGTCGAGGAGTTCATCATCGGCGACGAGTTCACGTACGACACGGTGTGCGCGAACCGCGAGATCGTGTTCGAGAACGTGTGCGAGTACCGACCGAACCCGCTGATCGGCAAGCAGGTCGAGTGGATCAGCCCGCAGGTGATCGCCTACCGCGACCTCGCCGACCCGTTCATCGCCGACGGGGTCGACCTCGGCCGACGGGTGATCGCCGCCATGGGATTCGACAGCGGGTTCACGCACATGGAGTGGTACCGGATGGCGTCCGGCGAGGTCGTGTTCGGAGAGATCGGTGCCGCGATCGCCCGGGGGTCGGCTGACCGACGTGATGAACTACGCGTGCGACACCGACCTGTACCGCGGGTGGGCCGAGGCGGTGTGCCACGGCACCTTCGGCCAGCCCAACGAGCGTCGGTACAACGTGGCGGAGATCTTCAAACGGGCGCAGGGCGAGGGGATCGTGACCCGGGTCGAGGGTGTCGGCGAGATGATGGGCCGCATGGGAGAGCACGTCGTGAACGTCGACCTCGTGCAGCCGGGCCAGCCCCGCCGTGACTGGCGGGCCACGGTGATCTCCGACGGTTTGGTCGTCGTGCGACACCCGAATCTCGACGAGACCGTGGACATGGCCGACTGGATCGCGGCGAACGTCCACCTGTACTGCTGACGGTCCCGCCCGAGAGACCACGACCGGCGACCCGGCCGACTGAGCGCCGGGCGTGGGTGACGGGTCGGGACAGGACGGGTGCGTGTCGCCGGGTGGCGATAGCCTGCGCACCTTCGATCGTCAGGCCGTTGGGGCCGACGATCATCATCGCGACCGCCACCGCGACCTTGCCAACGGCCGCTCTGACGACCCTCACCACGGAAGCCCGACATGTCTGATCCCCTGTACGAACTCGCCGCGAACCACCGATGGTCGTGGCACCTGCCGACCCGTGGGCTGCTCGACAGCCTGCCCGGAGCAGCGCCCGGTCGCCATCCGGTGGCCGCGATACGCGAGACCGACCCGGAGGCGTTGGACACCTGGTCGAGTGAGAACGAGGGTCGTGTCGGCGAGCTGTTCGCCGAGCTGTCGGCCGTGGTCGGTCGAGTCGACGAACCGACGGTCGCGTACTTCTCGCCCGAGTTCGGTGTCGCCGCCGAACTCCCGCAGTACTCCGGCGGCCTGGGGATCCTCGCCGGCGACCACCTGAAGAGCGCCAGCGATCTGGGGCTGCCACTGGTGGGTGTCGGCCTGTTCTATCGCGAGGGCTTCTTCCGGCAGGAGATCGACGGGACGCACCAGCGCGAACGATACGAGACGGTCGACTCCACGCTCGTCGGCGCCACCGACACGGGATCGACCGTGCAGGTGTCGATCGCGGGCGTCGACGTCATCGCCCGCGTCTGGACGCAGATGGTCGGCGCCACGACGCTCGTACTGCTCGACACCGCCGTCGGCACCAACCCGGCGTGGGCGCACGGGATCACCGACCGCCTGTACTCGGGTGATCGCACCCATCGGCTGCACCAGGAGCTGCTGCTCGGCGTCGGCGGGGTGCGTGCGTTGCGATCGCTCGGCCTCCGGCCCGACGTCTTCCATCTCAACGAGGGTCACGCCTGCTTCCTGCTGCTCGAGTTGCTCGGGGAACAGGTGGACGCCGGCGTCGCACTCGACGACGCCATCGCCGACGTTCGCAGCCGGTCGCTCTTCACGACCCACACGCCGGTCCCGGCGGGCATCGATCGCTTCGCCCGCGACCTGGTCGAACCCGAGCTGGACGGGTGGGCCGACCGGCTCGGCGTCCCGGTCGACACGCTCTTCGAGTGGGCTCGACTGCCGAGCGACCCCGACGCCGAGCCGTTCAACACCGCGGCACTCGCCTTCGAGCTCTGCGGGCGTGCGAACGGCGTCAGCCAGCTGCACAGCGGCGTCAGCCGCGAGCTGTTCGCCAGCTTGCCGCGCGCCGCGGCGGTCGAGGGGATCACCAACGGTGTCCACGCGCGCACCTGGGTGAGCCCGGAACTCCAGGCGTTCTACGACGAGACGCTCGGCGACGGATGGGCCGACGGCGACCCGGACGCCTGGGCTCGGATCGCCGACGTCGCAGCAGAACGGTTCCTGGCGGCGCGCCGGGCCGGGCGTGACCGCCTCGTCGATCTGGTCGCCGATCGGACCGGCGTCCAGCTCGACCCGGACGGGTG
The DNA here is from genome assembly GCA_963827775.1 of uncultured Acidimicrobiaceae bacterium. Taxonomy (GTDB): domain Bacteria; phylum Actinomycetota; class Acidimicrobiia; order Acidimicrobiales; family Ilumatobacteraceae; genus Ilumatobacter. The sequence goes on from CAWHCI010000009.1 coordinate 68,732, forward strand.
CATCATCGGGTTCGCCCGCCGGTTCGCCACGTACAAGCGGGCCGCGTTGCTGCTGCGCGATCCGGCCGGGCTCGAACGCACGCTCGACGCCGGCGCCCAGTTCGTGTTCGCCGGGAAGGCACACCCGGCCGACACCGACGGCAAGGCGGTGCTGGCGGAGATCGCCGCGTTCGCCGACTCGGACGCGGCACGTGGCCGCTTCGCGCTGGTGCCCGACTACGACATCGACGTCGCGCACGACATGTACGGCGCCTGCGACGTCTGGCTCAACAACCCCGTCCGGCCCGCGAGGCCTGCGGCACGAGTGGCGAGAAGTCGGCACTGAACGGCGGGCTCAACTGTTCGATCCTCGACGGCTGGTGGGCCGACTGGTTCGTCGACGGCATCGGCTGGGCGATCCCCACCAGCGATCTCGCCGATCCGCCGGCGCGCGACCTGGCCGAGGCCACGGCGCTGCACGACCTGCTCGGCGGCACGGTGCTGCCCACGTTCGACGACCGGGCGGCGTGGTGGTCGATGACCGCGGCGATGCTCGCGCACCTCGGCCCTCTGGTGACGGCCGGGCGGATGGTGGCCGAATACGACGAGCGGTTCTACCGCCCGCTCGGTCGCCGGTGAGCGAACCACCGCTGCCCGACACGGCGGGCGCGCCTCGGCGTGCGTGTCCGTAGCATGAGACGAGCGTCCGCACCGGTGCGACGCAGCTCCGCTCCGCCGCCCCGCCCACCATCTCCGCCGCCCGGCCTGCCGCGGCCGAACGTCCCGAGGACAACATCATGATCAACCAGCACGCCGAACGCCGCACCAAGATCGTCGCCACGATCGGGCCCGCGTCCGACTCGCGCGACCAGATCGCTCAGCTGATCGAGGCCGGCGTCGACGTCTTCCGGTTGAGCATGGCCCACGACGACATCGAGTCGGTCCTGAAGCGTGTGGCTCTGATCCGTGCGGTCGGCGACTCGATCGATGCGGACCCTGCGATCCTGATCGACCTTCCCGGACCCAAGGTGCGCGCCGGCAGCTTCGGCGACGAGGGTGTCCACCTCGCGGGTGGGAGCGATGTCGAGCTGCGCCCGGGGACCGACGCGAGCACGGCCACCGTGATCCACGTCAGTCACGAGGCGCTCGTCGACGACGTGCAGGAGGGCGACATCCTCCACCTCGGTGACGGCAAGGCGACCATGCGGGTCAAGTACGTCGGCGAACACCTGGCCGTCGCTCAGGTGCTGCACGGTGGGATCATGCGGGGCCGCCCCGGTGTGCACATCCCCTCGGACCGGCTCAGCATCACCACGCCGACCGACTTCGATCGGGAGGCGTTGGCAGCGGTGGTGGCCGCGGATGTCGACATGGTGGCGATCTCGTTCGTCCGCAGCGCTGCCGACATCGAATCGCTCGACATCCCGCCGCCACCGACCGGGCCGGTCGTGGTCGCCAAGATCGAGACGCGGGCCGCGGTCGACGACCTCGACGCGATCCTCGAGGCGAGCGACGCCCTGATGGTGGCGCGCGGCGACCTCGGCCTCGAGTGCTCCCTCGCGCAACTGCCCACGCTCCAGAAGAAGATCATCGCGGCGACGGTTCGAATCGGTCGCCCGGTGATCACGGCGACCCAGATGCTCGAGACGATGGTCGAGAACCCGCAACCGACCCGGGCCGAGGTGTCCGACGTCGCCAACGCCGTCTTCGACGGCACGTCGGCAGTGATGCTGTCGGGCGAGACCGCGATCGGTCGAGCCCCCGTGCACGTGGTGCGGACGATGGACGAGATCCTCAGGAGCGCCGAGGGAGTGTTCGACAGCGACTCCTGGTCGGCGTCGGTCGAGCAGATCGGCCAGACGGAGGCCACCGACGACCACGGGCGGATCGCCAACGCCGTCTCGGCCGCCGCGAACCGGGCGATCCGGGCGCTGGCCCCGCCCGCCGTCGTCTGCATCACGGGGAGCGGGGCGACCGCCCGGGCGATCACGCGGTATCGCCCGCAGGCGGCCGTGCTCGCCGTGACCGGGAACGAGCGGACCTACCGCCAGCTCAGTCTCGTCTGGGGAGCGACCCCGATCCTGGTGGCGTCGGACGGTGAGGAGTCCGGCCGTATCCAACGCGTGCTCGCCGAACTGGAACAGCGCGGCTACCTGGATGTCGGCCAGATCGTTCCGGTGGTCGCCGGCTCGACGAACGAGGCACTCGCCTCGAACATCCTGCGCGTCGAGTCCGTCGAACCCAGATCGAGCTGACGCCGGCGGCGGTCAGCCGGCCGCGCCGTCGAGCGCGGCGGTGACCTCGGCCGGTCGCCCGGCGATGATGCCGTCGACGCCGTAGCCGATCAGCACGTCGTAGAACTCGGCGTTCTCCTGGGTCGACGCGTCATCCGGCCACACCCACACGATGCGCCCCTCGTCATGGATGCGCTGTACGACGGTGTCGTCGATGACCTGGATCCCGAGCTGGAAGGGGGGTAGTTGCAGCACCTCGAAGTACGGCTCGAGCGGTGCCCCTGTGAGGAACCAGTCGGTCAGCCGGTCGTCCCCCGGGCTGATCGCGACATCGGGCGCGAGCTCGTGGAAGACGTCGACGACGGCGTCGTCGAACGACACCACGACGGCGCTGTCGATCCGCCCGAGCTCGGCGAGCTCGTTCGCGAGCTGCTCGGCGACGTCGGCTGCGGCGGGAAGCTCCCCTTGATCTCGATGTCGAGCGGGAGGTCGGGGAAGGCGGTGGCGATCTCACGGAACGTCGGCACGCGGAAGTCGTCGGCGGAGTATCCGTCCGGCGGTGGGATCTCGCCGGTGCGGACACCTCGGTAGACGTACTCGTCGAGCGGACGGTCCTGGCAGGGCCAGCAGAACGGCGAGAACCAGTAGGCGTTGTCGAGCGCCTGGATCTCGGCCAGCGTGAGCTCGGACACGGGCCCGGTCGCCTCGGTGGTCTTGTCGACGGTGTCGTCGTGCTGGACGACCAGCGCGCCGTCGGCAGTGAGTTGCACGTCGAGCTCCAGCATCGTGGCGCCGGCGCTGACCGCTTCGCCGAACGCGAACTTCGTCGAGTGGGGCGCATCCTGGTCGCCGCCCGCGTGCGCGAGGTTCTGGAAGATGCCCTCGTCGATGATCGAGCGGATCGTGGGGGCGGCCGGCTCGGGTCGTGTGCTGATCGTCGTGCTGGTGGTCGTCGTGCTGGGGGTCGTGCTGGGGGTCGTGCGTGGGGGTCGTGGTGGGGGTCGTGGTGGTGGTGGTCGTGGTCGTCGGCGGGGAACCGGTCGTCGTCGCGGGCAGCGTGGTGTCAGCGGAGGCGTCGACCGCCCTCGAGCCGGCCGGTTCCGTCGACGCGGGTGCCGCGTCGTCGCTGCCGCCGGAACACGCAGCGATGGCGATCAGCGCCACGACGATGGCCGGTGCGAGGTGGCGAGGCGTCATTGCGACCGCCGCCGTCCGTCTGCGACGAGTGCACGTTGGTACAGGCCTGCAGGCAGCCGCGAGACGAGGTCGAACACCTTCGCGTCAGGTCCGATCAGTGCCCGGCGACGATTCCGTTCGACGGCGCGCACGATCTGTCGGGCCGCCTTCTCGGGGCTGGTGCGTGCCACGCGATCGAACTCGTCACCGAAGCCGGCGAGGTCGCCGCCGATGTCGGCGAAGCTCTCGTCGACCCTGGCGCTGCGAGCGATGTTGGTGCGGATGCCGCCCGGGTGAATCGTCGTGACCGACACGTCGGCCCGTTCGATCTCCAGTTCGATCCGGAGGGCGTCCGAGTACCCGCGCACGGCGAACTTGGCCGCGTTGTACGCCGACTGCGCCGGGATGCTGACGAGCCCGAAGACACTCGAGATGTTGACCACGTGGCCGGCGCCGGAGGCCTTCAAGTGGGGGAGGAACGCCTGTGAGCCGTGGACGACACCCCAGAAGTTGATGTCCATGAGCCACCGGAAGTCGTCGACGGACAAGCGCTCGGCGGTCGCGGCGACCGTGACACCCGCGTTGTTCACGATCACGTTGGCCTGCCCGTGCCGTGCGGCGACGTCGTCGGCCCAGGCGAACACGACGTCTCGGTCGGACACGTCGACCTGGTGCGCGCTGATCTCGCCGACCGATCGGCAGCGTTCCACCGTTGCTGCGAGGCCGTCCGAATCGATGTCGCTCAGCGCAAGGTGGGCGCCGCGTTCGGCGAACTCGACCGCCAGCGCGCGGCCGATCCCGGACGCGGCACCCGTGATCGCGACCACCTTGCCGGTGAAGTGCTTCATCGGGTCGACGTTACGCCGTGTCAGATGTCGAAGACGGCGTCGGCGATCAGCAGCGCGCCGCCGGCGACGGCGACGAACGACAGCACCCGGCCGGCCCACACGAGCACGGGTCGTGGGGGATCGTCACCGATCGACGCGGCGCCCAGCGCAGCGAGCGCCACGACCGAGATCGCGAGCGCGGCTGCGTACGTGGGCATGCCGCGGTCGGCCACGACGCCGAATCCGGCGATCAGCATCGCCGGGCGAACGAACAGCGGAACGGCCACGGGGATGATCGCCGCCCGCAAGCCGGTCAGCGCCGGCTCGGCGGCGACCGGGCGGCGGGCGACGTCGATGCCGGCCGAGAGCACGCACACACCGCCGGCCGCGAGGCGCACGGCCGGCTCGCTCGTACCGAATGCGTCGATGATCCAGTCGCTGCCGGCCGCGACGAGCAGCAGGACCGCCGACCCGATCACACCACCGAGTGCGGCCAGCGTGGTTCGGTGTCGGGCCGTACCGGCGCGCGGCATGCTCAACGCGGCCCTGACCGGGTTGATCGTGCCCAGCACGACGAGGATCCAGAGCCACGCCGCGGGGGCTGGGTGCCCGGTGTCGAACGGAGCGGCTTCCAGGATCGGCATCGTGAAGAGCAGCGCACTGAGGGCGTGCTGCTGATCGTCCATCCGGGTCAGGTCGTCGATGAACCAGGCGCCCTCGACCTTCGACGGATCGGGGTACGACGCGGCCTCGTCAGCGGTGACCTGCGCGTCGACCGCGAGCCCACTGATGCACAACGTGCGCTCGGCCAGCGGGGCACGTTCGTCGACGAGCCGATCGTCCAGCTCGGCGGCACGCCACAGACCGGCGAGCCCCTCCCCGAACACGCCGTAGCCGCCGCCCCGGGGCGTGAAGGTACCCCGAACGGCGACACCCCACGGGCCGAACCGCTGACTGATCGACCGCACGCGCTGCCCGATCAGCCCACCTTGACGGCGGACGAACTCGATCTCCTCCTCGGTGAGCGGCTCGCCGGGCGATCGATCGGGGAACGCAGCCGTCTCGGCGAGCCCGTAGCCCGACCAGTGGTCGGCCAGCGGTGGCCAGATGTCTTCGACGTCGTCGCGAACCGTTGCCATGTAGTTGCCCATCCGGTCGGCGGTGGCGCCCCACCCGGCGGTCGGATCGACGGTGTGCAGCCGCCCCAACGCCCAGTAGGCCTCACCGGTGTAGTAGATCGAGTACGTGTCGGGACGTGGCCGATCCGGCTCGAGGTCGTAGTAGGCCAGCAGCGCACCGCTCGGTTCGACCTGGTCGTCGAGGAACGTGGCGAGTTCCTCCATGAGGGGGTCGTACGTGGTGTCGCCGGTCGCCAGGCGGCGCTCGACGAGCGCCGCCAGGAGCAGCGCATTCGTTCCGGCCTGGATCGTCGTCCCCGTGGTGACGCCCGCCCAGCCGTCGCGCTCGACGAGATGGTCGAGTGCCCACTCGAGGCCGCGGTCGGCGCTCTCGATCGCTCCGTCGATGTCGCGCGCCCCGGCCTGGTACAGGGACGACATCACACCGGCATGACGCACGACGTTGTAGTCGTCGGTCTCGACGTCGGCCACCCGGTCGTACTCGTAGAGCCACGTGCCGTCGGCGTTCTGGTTGTCGATCAACCAGTCGGCAGCGGCCACCGAGGCCGCCCGCAACTCCGCCGCGGTCAGGTGCGGGCAACGCTCGGGCGGTGCCCCGACGCCGAACGCGAGCAGCCCGAAGGCCAGGATCGCCGCGAGATACGAGGCGAGGCGTCGGCCGATCGTGCTCACGAAGGCGGCCCTCCCAGGGGCGTCGGTGACGACGTCATCCGGCGAGTATGGAACAAACGGAACCGGTCGAGGGGAAGCGACGGGGGCGCCCAGATCACCAGCACGGCGAGGCCGAGGTACGAGAAGACCTGCACCTCGGCGCTCAACTCGATCATCACGTGGAACATCACCGCGGCCGAAACCGCCCACGGCCGGGTGCGTCGCCACCAGAGGCCGCCGGCGATGAACAGCTCGGTCAGCACGACGAACTTGGCGGCGACCGAGTGGAACGAACGGTCGAGCAGCAGGTCGACGGCGACGTCCGGCAGTGCCGACGACCGGACCATCGCCGACTGCGACGTGACCCTGGCCCAGGTGACCGTGCCGCCGAACCAGTCGGGATCGAGCATCTTGCTGAGTCCCGAGGCGCCGTAGACGGTGGCGCACTGGAACCGGAGCAACCACATCGGCCAGGCGGGGGCTTCGGGATCGAGCGGCCGTCCCGCACGTCGCGCCCACCACGCGTCGATCGAGAACGCGTTGGCGCACCGGCTCATCGACAACACCAGCAGCACGCCGAACAGATACGCCCGGTTGTTGTGCACGTGTGTCGTCGAGAGGAACAGATGATATCCGACGACCGCGGTCGTCGCGATGGTGGCGGCGCGGGCTGCGACTCCGGCGGTCATCGCCACCGCGGCGACGACACCGGCCACCAACATCACGGTGTACCAGCGTGGGTCGAGCTCGGGGTACCAGGAGGTGTACGGCTGTCGAAAGCGCCCGTGGAACGTGGTCCCACTCACCGCGTCGCTCGCGATCGGGGCGAGGTGGAGCACCGCAACGGCGCCGACCAGCATCCGGACCGCCGAGACGGACCGAACGCTGACGGTGCGTGCGAGGGCACGGTCGACCCGCCCGATGATCTCCGTCGCCCCGTTCATGGTGTCGGCCGATCGCGGCTGCGGATGATCTCGGTCCTCGCCGGCTCGGTGTTGAACGACGACTCGACGATCGCCTCGAGATACAGCGTCTCGCGATCGGCGGGTGTGTTCGCCGCCACCCAGTCGAGCGCCTCGGCCAGGAACTGGAGCTGGCGGTCGAGCCCCGAGTCGGCGTGGTGTTCCACCCACGGCGTCGTCAGACCACGCCCCCGCACCAGATCGGACCACTCGTAGCCGAACCACGGCTCTCGAATCGAGACGCGTCGCCCGTCATCCGTGACGCGGACGATGTCGGCCCGCCACCGGCTCGCCTCCGGGAACATCTGATATCCGAACTCGCGATGCGGAGCGTCGTATGCGCGAACGACGAGTCCGATCTGCAGGGCGACCAGTCCGACCACGACGACTCTCCGCGACCATGTCCGGAGCTGCCGACGTCGCGCTGCTTCCCGCTCGACCACGAGCACCGACCGTATCGGCCGGCCCGCGGTGCGTCAGGCGTCGATGTGGCTGGACGCCACGGCGAGCACGCCGTTGATGTGTGGCGCCGCCATACCGAGATCGCACCCCATCGACACCAATGCGTCGCGAGCGGCCGGGTCGAGTACACCGCCCGCCATGGCCACCGCCGCGGCACGATGGAGGAAGCCCTGCTTGCCGTGGGTGGTCAGCTCGCGACCGAGTCGACGGACGTGGAGGCGTGCCTCGGGCGGTGTGAGATCGGCGACTTCGGTGTCGAGATCGACCTGTCCGGGCTCGTACCCGGTGTCGCGCAGCGCACGTTCGGCGCCGGCCATGACCTCGTCGGTTCGTGCGGGATCGCTGGACCGGATGGCCGTCACGAGCGCTGCGACGGTCGCTCGGTCGAGCAGTCCGGCGAGTTGTTCGGTGGTGGGGACGTCGAGGACACCGACGTCCGACTCGTGTCCGCAGTCGTCGCACACGATGACCGGGTTGTGCTCGCCGAGGGGAATGACCGGCAGGCCGAACACACGGGCCCACCGGCCGGGGATCAGCTCCGCGCCGAGGCGATCGAGCCCGCAGCGCGGGCAGACGAACTCGACCGGACCGACGGTTCGATGTCGCACGCCGATGCTGAAGATCACTGTGTCACGCCTCTCGTGGTCGGTCCCACACCCGTGTGGGTTGCACGATCATCGACGCGCTCGACGGGTCCCTTGACGAACCCTGACCATCTCTTGATGCCGCGGAGGCGACAGGTGGTGGCCGCCGGGTCGTGTCACACGGCTCGGCCCAGGAATGCCGCCAGGCGGTCGGCGGCCGGCGCGTCGGCGGTTGCGTCCTGTTCGGCCCCGAACGGAGCGCCCTCCGGGCCGCGGAAGCTGTCCTGGATGTTCTGCTTCGAGGCCGCGAGCAACATCTCGGCCATCTCGGGGGCCAGGTCGGTGTCCTGACCCGTTGCCTTCGCGAGGTCCCAGGCGTGCTGGAACGTGTCGGTCATCGCGAGGCCCATGAACGCCTGCGCGGGCATCTCGCCGAATGGCGCCTTGACGATCTGGTTCATGTCGTCCAACGATCGGAATGCGGCGATGCAGTCAGCCGATGCCGACGCGAACGCGGCCTCGAAGTCACCGCTCGCCGCGTCGACGGGTTCGTCCGACGGGGGTTGGCCGTTGACGGCCGCGGCGAAGAAGCCCTGGCCGCCCACCATGTGGTTCACCAGTGCCGCGACGTCCCAGGAGGCGCACGGCGTCGGCGACGACATCTGACTCTCGTCGACGTTGGCGATGACGCCTCCGGCGACTTCGATCGCTTGCTCCAGTGGTGCTGTGCTCATGGGTGTCTCCTCGACTCGTGGGAACGCCAACACTACGCCGTTCGGCACGGCGGCCGGATCGAGCGGCGGGCGCCCGCTGTGGTCTGATGGTCTCCGACGCACGGGAGCGTCACGAGTCGAAGGGGGAACGAGCACGTGAAATGCAGAGCCGCCGTCATCCATGGTGTCGGTCACGACTGGTCGATCGAGGAGATCGAGGTCGACCCGCCGAAGACCGGCGAGGTGCTCGTGAAGTGGGCCAACGCAGGCATGTGCCACAGCGACGAGCATCTGCTGACGGGCGACTTCGTGCCGCTCCCCGAGACGATGGAGGCGATGGGGATCGACTCGATCTTCCCGATGATCGGTGGTCACGAGGGCGCCGGCGTGATCGCCGAAGTCGGCCCGGGAGTCACATCGGTCACAGTCGGCGATCACGTCTCGGCGTCGTTCGTGCCGTCGTGTGGCTCGTGTCGCTACTGCGTGACCGGACGCCAGAACCTGTGTGACACCAGCGGAGGCACGTTCCTGCCCGGCATGATCACCGACGGCACGAGTCGGCACCGAGGGAGCTGCGGCGAACTGAAGCTCATCGCCAAGTTGGGCACCTTCTCCGAGTACTCGTGCGTCGCCGAGTCACAGGTGATCAAGGTCGACGCCGACCTGCCACTCGCCGCCGTGTCGCTCGTGTCGTGCGGGGTCGCGACCGGCTGGGGATCGGCAACGAATCGCGGCAACGTCCGGCCGGGCGACACCGTGGTGGTCGTCGGGATCGGCGGGATCGGCATCAACGCCGTGCAGGGCGCGGCGATGGCCGGCGCCAAGCGGGTGGTCGCCGTCGATCCGGTCGAGTTCAAACGCGAGCAGGCGATGGAGTTCGGTGCCACCGACACGTTCGCCTCGATGGAGGAAGCGTTTCCGGCCGTCACCGAGATGACGATGGGCCAGATGGCCGAGGTGGTGATCATGACGCCCGGCGTGCTGTACGGCGATCTCATGAACCTCGGCACCAAGCTCGCCGGCAAGGGCGGCACGATCGTCGCCACTGCGGTTGCGCCACTGTCGCAGACCTCCGCCGACATCAACCTGTCGGAGATCACGCTGTGGAACAAGGAGATCAAGGGCACGGTCTTCGGTTCGCTGAACCCACGCTTCGACATCCCGAACCTGCTCTCGATGTACCGAGCGGGCACGCTCAAACTCGACGAGCTGGTCACCAACACGTACTCGCTCGACGACATCAACGTCGGCTACCAGGCGATGCGGGATGGCGAGAACATCCGTGGCGTGATCACACACGCCGCATGACTGGAGGGAGCCCACATGGAACGACTCGACGACGAACTCCGGCCGCAGCCGGGTGACATCACCTGCCTGGGCGACATCAGCCGACACTGGGCGGGCAAGACGCCCGATCGTCTGGCGCTGACAGCGGGCGATCGGGCCTGGTCCTACGGCGAGATCGATCGAGAGGCGCAACAGGTCGCCCAAGGGCTGATCGAGCTCGGCGTCGGGGCCGGCGGACGCATCGCGTACCTCGACAAGAACACGCCCGAGTACTTCATGCACCTCTTCGGCGGCGCCAAGGTGAGCGCAGTCTCGGTGGCCGTCAACTGGCGTCTCGCGCCGCCCGAGATGCAGTACATCGTCGACAACGCCGACGCCGAGATGCTGTTCGTCGGCGAGGACTTCCTCGGTCATCTCGACCGGATGAACCTGCCCAAGGTCCGCAAGGTCGTGGTGATGGGGGATCCGGGTGAGTCGGGTCATCAGCGGTACGACGACTGGGTCGCGCAGTACCCGGCGATCGAACCCGACGTCGAGGTGCTCGGCAGCGACACGTGCTACCAGCTGTACACGTCGGGCACGACCGGGCTGCCCAAGGGCGTCGAGCTCACCAACGACAACTTCATGTGCACGATGAACACGGGCCGCGAGGCGTGGAGGTTCGATTCGACGGCCGTGAACCTCGTGGCGATGCCACTGTTCCACATCGCCGGGAGCGGCTGGGCGCTCGCCGGCATGGTCAACGGGGCGCACACGGTGATGACGAAGGAGGTCAACCCGATGGAGATCATCGAGTTGATCCCGAAGTTCGGCATCACGCACGCCCTGCTCGTCCCCGCGGTGCTGCAGTTCGTGCTGAGCGTGCCCGGAGCGAGCGATGCCGACTTCTCGTCGATGCGTTCCGTCGTCTACGGCGCCTCGCCGATCAGCGAGGCCGTGCTCGTCGGATCGCTCGCGCTGTTCGGCTGCGACTTCATGCAGGCGTACGGGCTGACCGAGACCACCGGGGGCGTCGTGCAGCTCGACCCCGAGGACCACGACCCGGGCGGTGACCGCGCCGATCTGCTCCGTGCGGCCGGCAAGCCGTGGGGCGACGTCGAGCTCCGGATCGTCGACGCCGAGTCGGGTGGCGACCTCCCCGACGGCGAGGTCGGCGAGGTGTGGGTGCGGTCGGCGCAGGTGATGAAGGGGTACTGGAAGGACCCGACGGCCACCCGCGACTCGATCGTCGACGGGTGGTTCCGGACGGGCGATGCCGGCTATCTGCGTGACGGGTATCTGTTCATCCACGACCGGGTGAAGGACATGATCGTGTCGGGTGGTGAGAACATCTATCCGGCCGAGATCGAGAACGCCTTGATGCGACACGACGGGATCGCCGACGTCGCGGTGATCGGTGTGCCCAGCGAGCAGTGGGGTGAGAGCGTGAAGGCGCTCATCGTCCGCGCCGATCCCGGCCTCACCGAGGACGACGGTCATCGAGTACGCGCGCACCCAACTCGCCGGGTACAAGATCCCGCGGTCGGTCGACTGGGTCGAGGAGCTCCCGCGGAATCCGTCCGGCAAGGTGCTCAAGGTCGAGCTCCGTCAGCCGTTCTGGGAGGGCCACGACCGCCAGGTCAACTGACGCGGACTCAACCGAATTCGAAGCCAGGGTAGCCGGCGGCGGCGCAGTCGGCGAGCCGCGCGAGGTACGTGTCGGAGACCGGGTGGTTGAGCAGCTGTCGGCGCTTGCCGGGCACGTTCGCCGCCATGTACCACGAGTCGGCCAGCGGGAACAGCGTGGCGTTCGCGACCTCGTCGAGGTGATCGCTCCATTGCTCACCGGCCTCGACCGTCGACTCGACGCGGGTCAATCGGCGGTCGCGGAGGTGCTCGAGGAGATCGGCGATCCAGTCGCCCTGCAGCTCCGCACAGGTCGGCCCGTTGCAGAACGCCGTCGAGCTCTGCGGACCGTAGAGCATCAACAGGTTCGGGAAGCCGGCGATGGCGACACCGAGGTGCGTGTCGACCCCGTCGGCCCAGCGATCACGCAGCTGGGTGCCCGACGTGTCGCAGATGTCGATCTGGGTCAGGCCGCCGGTGTTGGCGTCGAACCCGGTGGCGAGCACGATCAGATCGAACTCCCGGTGCGCGCCGTCGGAGGTCAGTATCCCGGTCGGTGTGATCTCCTCGATCGGCGTGGCCCGCACGTCGACCAGTGACACGTTCGACTGGTTGAACACGTCGTAGTAGTCCTGCTCCAACGACGGGCGCTTGGTGCCGAACGGGTACGGCGGCTCGGTCGGCGCGAGCAGTTCGGCCACGGCGGGATCGTCGATGCGTTCGCGGGTGCGATCCCGCCAGAACTCGTAGGCCAGCCGGTTGGCGTCGAGATCGGTGAGGGTGTCGTTGAAGGTGCCGACCCAGAAGTGGAAGCCGCCACGCTCCCACGCCGCACGGAACACCCGCTCGCACTCGGCGGGCCCGACATCGAGTGCCGAGACGTCGAGCCGGCTGATCTCGGTGAGGCTGCCGGGTGGCGTGTTCCGCTGCCGGAAGACCTCCGGGTAGTCGCGCTTGGCGATCGCCTGCTCGTCGGGATCGAGGCGTCGCTGCCGCATCGGGATCGCGGTCACGGGGGTGCGCTGGAACACGGTGACGTGTTCGGCGGCGTGGGCCGACTCCTGCACGACCTGCACGCCGCTCGCCCCGGTCCCGATCACGGCCACGCGGCGGCCCTGCAACGTCGTCCCGCTCTGTGGCCAGGCGGCCGTGTGATGCACGTCGCCACCGAACTCGTCGAGACCGCGGAGGTCGGGCACCAGTGGCTTGGACGCGAAGCCGGTGCACATGATCAGGAAACGCGCCTCGATCGTGCGCCCGGTGTCGGTGGTGACCGTCCAGGTGTCGGACCCCTCGTCGAACCGGGCCCTCGTCACGCGCGTCTCGAGGTCGATGTCGCGTCGCAGGTCGAGCACGCGATCGACGTGTTCGAAGTATCGGCAGATCTCGTCACGGCCCGGGAATCGTTCGGTCCAGTTCCAGTCCTGCCAGACCGCTTCGATCGAGTACTCGTAGTTCGGGACGTGCGAGTCGACCCGAGCACCCGGGTAGCAGTTCGTCTGCCACACCCCACCGAGTCCGCCGGACGCCTCGACGAGACGTACGGAGAACCCGTCGGCACGCAGCCGATACAGCTGGTAGAGCCCGTTGAACCCGGCGCCGACGACGAGGGCGTCGAACACGGTCAGTCGGCGGTGCCGAGGTCGATGTCGACCATCAACTCGTGGGCGAGGTCTTCGAGTGCGGCCCGCAGCGCGTCGACGTCGGCATCGGTCGGCACGTCGAGCTCTGCGGTCGCCTCGAACAGCATGCCGCTGGCCATCGGCGCCTCGCGGGTGAGGCTCGAGAACGCCTCGATGCTCACGCCGTGGTCGGCCAGGACCGCACTGATGTCGCTGACGATGCCGGGACGATCGGAGCCGAGCAGTTCGAGCGACCACCGGATCATGCCCACCCGAGCGGCCGGCGCCTCGTCGGCACGTTGTACCGTGACGTCGAGCAGACCCTGCAACGGCGTCAGCGCAGCGGTGAACTCGTCGACGCGGCCGGGGGAATCGTCACGAGCACGATGCCGGCGAACTTCCCGGCGAGTTCGGCCATCTGGCTGCGGTCCCAGTTGCCGCCGTGCTCGCTGACCGCGCCGGCGACCGCGCTCACGAGACCTGCCCGGTCGTCTCCGATCAGGGTGAGCACCAGTGGGGTCATGGCATCAGGGTAGGTGACGGCCGGGCTCGTCACCGCTCCGACGTCGCTGGCCGGTGCCGTGCTGGTCTGCGATACTGCGGCGATGGCCGCGGTCCCGTCCGACCCGATTCGTGTGGTCGAACAGTGGCAGGCCCGAGCCTGGGGCGAGTGCGACCTGAGTGCGGTCGACGAGCTCGCCGCCGATCCGATGGTGCGCCACGGCCCGTCCGGAACGGTTCGCCGGAGCCACGACGAACTGAAGCAGGACCTCCGGAGCTATCAACGGGCACTCGGCAATCCCGCCATCGAGGTTCACGATCGTGTGCTCGACGGGGACCACGTGTGGAGCCGGGTGACGATGCGCGGCGTCAGCGTCGGGACCGGGGAGCCCCGTACGGTGCACTGGTTGCAGATCCATCGGGTCGACGACGGCAGGATCGCCGAGCTGTGGGCGCTCTACGCGACCGACGTGAGCTGGTGAACGGGCCCGCGTGATGCCGGCCCGGTTCAGGCCAGGGCGACCGCATCGCCGATGCGGTCGCGTGTCCTCCGGCTGACCGCCAGGAACAGCACCATCGCCGCGATGACGCCGACGCCCATCAGGGCGAGCGTCTCACGAAGGCCGATCCGGTCGGCGAGCGCACCGAGCGGCAGGGCCGCCATGCCGAACCCGCTGAACGAGAGCATCATCAGACTCTGGACTCGTCCGTGGTATTCCAGGTCGGACAGCGCCAACACGAGCGAGTTGTTCATCGCCTGGAACCCGGCCGACGCGGCCCCGAGGGCGGCGATCGCGAGCAGGGCCGTGCCGAACGAGGGCGCCAACGCCAGCACCACGAGCATCGCGCCGAACGCCAGGCCCGACACCGCCTGGATCCGCCATGCGGCGCGTCCGGTGCTTCGCCCGGCGATGTACATCGACACGATGACGGCGCCGACGGCGGAGGCTGCTGCCAACAGCCCGTAGCCGGAGGATCCGACCTCGATGATCTCGGTCGCGTAGCGGGGGAGGAAGGCGACGAACGGGAAGCCGATCATGACGGCGACGAACGACACGACGAGCAGGTTCGCGATGTGCGGGTTGCGGCGCACGTAGCGGATGCTGTCGGTGAACTCGGACGTCGCACTCGTGCGCAGGTCGTGATCGCGTGGGCGGCCGGGCGGCAGGGAGAAGCAGCGGATCAAGCGCAGCGATGCTGAGCATCGCCGAGAAGTAGTAGACGCCTGCGGTGCCGATCCAGGCGATGCCGATGAAGACGCCGGCGATCGCCGGGCCGATGATGCGCGCCGAGTTCATGCTCATCTGGCCGAGCACGATCGCGTTCGTGAGCAACTCACGTCCGACCACTTCGCCGGTCAGCGCCATGCGCGCCGGGACGAGGAACGAGAACGCCGTTGCCTGCATGGCCGAGGTCGCGAGCAGCATCCAGTACTCGACGAAGTCGAACGACACGGCGAGAGCGATCCAGATGGCGCTGGTCAGGAGGAGCGCGTTCGTGAGGATCAGGATCGTGCGCTTCGAGTACCGGTCGGCGGCCACCCCTCCCATCGGCGTGGCGACGAGCATCGGCACACCGAACGCCATGAAGACACCTCCCAGCCCGGTGTTCGATCCGCTGAGTTCGTTGGCGAGCCAGCCGCGGGCGATGGCCTGCGACTGGGTGGCCACGAAGCCGAAGGCCCCGATGACGAACAGCGTGCGGTAGGTGGGGATTCGCAGCGATGCGTAGGTGTCGACCCGATCCCGCCGAACCGGCGTGGGGGTCGGCGCAGACATCGGGCCAGTCTGGCCCGCCGCGGTCCGGAACTCGCACCCGGGTGTCACGATGGATGGCGGGAGGTGCGAGATGGGGCAACCGCACGAACATGGTCATGTGCACGAGCACCGGGGCGGGCACGCGTCGATGTGGTTGGCGGCGAACGGCCGCCGGCGGTGCACCGGATCGGCCGACGGCAGTTCCTGACCGACCTCGGCCGCAACACGTTCGCGATCGCCGTGCTCGGCGGGTTCGTCGCGGCATGTGGAGGCGACGACGACGCTGGAGGCGACGATTCGCCGGCCACGAGCACGGGCGAACCGGCCTCCGAGTCGACGACCTCGGGCGTCGCCACGTCGACGCCCGGCGAAGGGACCGATGCCACGAACGACAGTTCGAACGACGCCATCGCCGCCGGCGCGTCGCTCCGGTGGGCGCAGGCACAGCTCGGGTCGGTCTCGGCGTACGTGCTGGTGCGTGGCAACGATGCCGCCGTCGTCGACACCGGGTCGTCGGGCAGCGCCGATCTCATCGGTGAGGCGCTCGCGACACTCGGCGCCACGTTCGACGACGTCCGTCACGTGGTGCTCACGCATTCGCACCCTGATCACATCGGTTCGCTGCCCGCCGTGCTCGACCGGGCGTCGGGCGCCGCGGCGTATGCCGGCACCCTCGACATCCCGAACATCTCGGCGCCGATCGACGTCACGGCCGTGGGCGGCGGTGACGACGTGTTCGGCCTCGAGGTCGTCGACACGCCCGGGCACACCCCCGGATCGATCTCGGTGTTCGACCCGGGAATCGGCTTGCTCGTCGCCGGTGACGCGCTCAACGGCACGGCCGACGGCACCGGGCTGACCGGCCCGAACCCGACCTACACACCCGACATGGCCACGGCGAACGAATCCGTGCTCGAACTCGCCGAGCTCGCGCCGACCGCGATCGCGATGGGGCACGGACAGCCCGTCGAGAGCGGGGCCGATGCACTGTTGACCTCGCTCGCCTCCGGGCTCTGACGCCGGGTATCGATCCCACCAGGGAGGACACGGGATCCGTCGATACGATGGAAGGATGTCCGAGCAGCAGCCGATCACAGGGTCGTTCCCCGTCAAGCGGGGACTCGCCGAAATGCTGAGGGGCGGCGTCATCATGGACGTCGTCACCCCCGAGCAGGCGAAGATCGCCGAAGATGCCGGTGCCACCGCCGTCATGGCGCTCGAGCGTGTGCCGGCCGACATCCGCCGCGACGGTGGTGTCGCACGGATGAGCGACCCCGACATGATCCAGGGCATCCAGGCAGCCGTCTCGATCCCGGTGATGGCCAAGGCCCGCATCGGTCACTTCGTCGAGGCGCAGATCCTCGAAGCACTCGGGGTCGACTTCGTCGACGAGTCCGAGGTGCTCACTCCGGCCGACGAAGCCCACCACATCGACAAGTACGCATTCACGGTCCCGTTCGTGTGCGGCGCGACGAACCTCGGCGAGGCGCTGCGCCGCATCTCCGAAGGCGCGTGCCTGATCCGCTCGAAGGGCGAGGCGGGCACCGGCAACGTGATCGAGGCGGTTCGTCACCTGCGCAGCATCCTCGGCGACATCCGCCGGGTCGGCCAGGCCGACTCGGCCGAGCTGTTCGACTGGGCCAAGCAGCTCCAGGCGCCCCTGCCGCTCGTCCAGGAGATCGCCGAGACCGGCAAGCTGCCCGTGCCGCTGTTCTGCGCCGGAGGCCTGGCCACGCCTGCGGATGCCGCCCTCGCCATGCAGCTCGGCGCCGAAGCCGTGTTCGTCGGGTCCGGCATCTTCAAGAGCGACGAGCCCGAGCGCCGCGCCGCTGCCATCGTCGAGGCCACCACGCACTTCAACGACGCCTCCATCCTGGCCAAGGTCAGTCGCGGGCTCGGCGCCCCGATGACCGGCATCGCCATGGACGAGATCAACCAGCGGTACGCCGAGCGCGGTTGGTGACGTTCCCCGTCGCATGATCGGCGTGCTGGCGCTGCAGGGTGCGTTCCACTCTCATCAGGTGCTGCTCGACGGGCTCGGGCATTCCACGGTGCAGGTACGAACGCCTGCCGATCTCGAGCGCGTCGCGGCGCTGGTGATGCCCGGGGGTGAGTCGACCACGATGTCACGGCTGCTCACCACGAGTGAGCTGTTCGAGCCCATCGCCGCACGCCTCTCCGACGGCATGCCGGCGTTCGGCACGTGTGCCGGCATGATCCTGCTCGCCACCGAGGTGCTCGACGGGCGACCCGATCAACGTTCGTTCGGCGTGATCGACATCACGGTGCAGCGCAACGGGTACGGCCGGCAGCTCGACAGTTTCGAGACCGATCTCGCCGTGCCGTCGCTGGGTTCCGCCTCGGCACCCTTCCACGGCGTGTTCATCCGGGCGCCGAAGGTCGACACGGGTCGGTCGCGGCGTGGAGATCCTCGCCGACCACGCCGGCGTCCCTGTACTGCTGCGGCACGGACCGATTACCGTGGCATCGTTCCATCCGGAGCTGGCGCACGATCCGCGATTGCACGCCCAGTTCCTCGCCAGCTCTCACCACCTCGCAGACGGAGATCTGACATGTCCGGCCATTCGAAATGGGCAACGATCAAGCACAAGAAGGGTGCGGCCGACGCCAAGCGCGGCAAGCTCTTCGCCAAGCTGGCCCGTCAGATCGAGGTGTCGCGCGCGCGCCGGTGGCGGCGACCCCGACATGAATCCGACGCTGCGTACGGCGGTCCAGAAGGCCAAGGCCGCGTCGATGACCAACGACGCGATCGACCGTGCGATCAAGCGGGGTACCGGTGAGAGCGGTGGCGACGCCTACGAGGACATCACGTACGAGGGGTATGCGCCCGGTGGGGTGGCGCTGCTGATCGACGTGCTGACCGACAACCGCAATCGCACCAGCGCCGACATCCGCAACATCCTGTCGAAGATGGGCGGGTCGATGGCCGAGCCCGGCGCGGTCGGCTGGCAGTTCACGCGCCGTGGCATCGTGCTGGTCGAAGGTCCCGTCGACGAGGACGAACTGATGATGGCAGCGCTCGAGGCCGGGGCCGAGGACGTGTCGGGTGGGGGCGACAGCCTGGACGGTCACGTGCGACCCGAGCGACACGTTCGACGTGAAGGAGTCGCTCGAGGGCGGCCGGATACACGATCATGTCGGCCGACATGCCGATGGTCAGCGACAACCTGGTACCCGTCGACACGGTCGAGGACGCCAAGAAGCTGCTGCGCATCCTCGACGCGATCGAGGACAACGACGACGTGCAGGACGTGTACTCGAACTTCGACATCAGCGACGACGTCATGGAGGCTGCTGCGTCATGAGTGTCGGCATCGGTGATCGCGCCCCCGAATTCACGCTGCCGAGTACCGGTGACACGACCGTCTCGCTCTCGGACTACGCGGGCAGACCGGTCGTGCTCGTGTTCTACCCGGGCGACGACTCGCCCGTCTGCACCAAGCAGTTGAACGCGTACAACGACGGCCTCGAACAGTTCGCCGACCTCGATGCGCAGATCATCGGCATCTCGGCGCAGGACGTGGCGAGCAAGGAGGCGTTCGCTTCCAAGCACGGGTTCGACTTCCCGTTGCTGGCCGACACCGACAAGGAGGTCGCGTCGGCCTACGGCACGCTCGGCCCGATCGGTTTCCCGCGTCGCAGCACGTTCATCATCGACGGCGACGGCGTCATCCGGTACGCCCACCGGGCGATCGCCGGGCTCACGTACCGTCCGGTGAGCGAACTGATCGCCGAACTCGACAAGCTCGGCTGAGTGACGGATCCCGCCTGCCAAGCTGACCGGGTGGACCTGCCGATCGACGTCATCGACCACCCGGACCCCGAACGACCTGCCGAACCGGCGGCGACGGTGGTGCTGCTCCGCGACGGCGCCGACGAGATCGAGGTCCTCATGATCCACCGCGGTGCGCGAGACCGCGTTCGGCGGGATGTGGGCGTTCCCCGGCGGCACGATCGAGACCGGCGACGTGCCGGCCGGCACCGAACCCGACCCGCTCCCGGCCGCCCGGCGTGCGGCCGTGCGCGAGACCAGGGAGGAGGTCGGGCTCGAGCTCGCGGAGGCATCGCTCGTGTACTGGAGCCATTGGTTGCCGCCCGACGACTCGCGCCGTCGTTTCTCGACCTGGTTCTTCGTGGCGGAGGCGGAGGAGCACCACGCGGACGAACACGTCACGCTCGACACCGGCGAGGTCCACGAGCATCGATGGTTGGCACCGGCGAACGCGTTGGCGATGCAGGCGAGTGGGGAGGCCCTGATCGCGCCGCCGACGTTCGTGACGCTCGAACAGCTGGTGCGGTACGGCGACGTGGCGTCGGTGCTCGGCTCGGCCGAGCCTCAGCAGTTCGCGACGGAGATCGCGTATGCGCCCGACGGCGCTCGGATCTGCCTCTGGCAGGGTGATGCCGGATACGGGCTCGCCGACCCGATGGTGCAGGGCCCGCGTCGCCGGCTCGTGATGGACGAGTCGGCCGGGTGGCGCTACCTCGACTACGGGTGACAGGCTGCGTTCGTGTCGCGTTCACTCGCAACGTTCCGTGGCCAGCGTCGGGTCGATCGACTCGCTGGCCTCGGTCGGCTCGATCATGTCGGTCGCGTCGGCCGGATCGATCGCGTCCGTCGGTTCGGCAGGCTCGATCCTCTCGATCGGTTCCGCCGGCTCGATCCTGTCGTTCGGGTCGACCGGCTCGTTGTTGTCGGTCGGCTCGGCCGGTTCGATCCTCAGCTTCCGCAGCAGCGAGGCGATCCTGCACTGGAACGGCCGGCGGATGGACGTCGGCCGCCTGACGGGGCACGTCGCCGTCATCACGGCGGTCGGCGTGCTCGCCGGGCTCGCGACGGCGGGATCTGCGAAGCTGATCACACGACGATGAGGAGTTCTCCCATGACGACGACCCTGCACCTCGCCACCGACCAGATCGATGCAGCCATGGCAGCAGCGGGCGCCAGCCCGGGTCGCGTCGGTACGGTGGACATGATCGTGCGGCGCCCCGACGTCGACGCACGCGAGGTGCTCGATGTCGGCGAGCTGGTCGTCGGGCGGGGTCTCGAGGGTGACAACTACGTCGAGCGAGGCAGCCCGCAGACCGACGACGGCCGCGCCCACCCCGAGGCGCAGCTGAACATCATGAACAGCCGGAACATCGGCGTGCTCAGCGGCGGTGACCGTGAGCGCTGGCCGCTCGCCGGCGATCAATTCTTCGTCGACCTCGACGTGTCGGTGGCGAACCTGCCCGTCGGTACCCAGCTCCGCATCGGGTCGGCGGTGATCGAGGTCGCAGCCAAGCCGCACAACGGCTGCGCCAAGTTCGCCGAGCGTTTCGGCACGGACGCCGCCCGCTGGGTGAACCAGTCGCGCGAGCTCCGTCGACGCGGGCTGTGCGCGGTCGTGGTCGGGGCCGGGACGGTGTCGACCGGTGACGAGATCAGCGTCATCGAGTGAGCGGATGACGGACCACTCGCCGGTCGAGCCCGCAGCCGGGAGCACCGCCCGGTTCGTCGTCCACGAGCACTACACCACGACGCATCACTTCGACCTGCGTCTCGAAGCGGCCGGCGTGCTCTGGTCGTGGGCCGTGCCGAAGGGTCTGCCAACCCATCCGTCGGCCAACCGGCTCGCCGTGCGCGTGGACGATCATGACCTCGACCACATCACCTTCGAGGACTCGACGCCCGTCGACGCAGCGGAGGGAGCGACCGTCAAGTCGATCTGGGACGAGGGCACCTACGAGGTCGTGCGCTCGTCGCCCGACAAGCTGGTGGTCGACCTGTCCGGCCGTCGTGGCACCGCCCGCTACGCATTGATCCACACCGGGGCGACGAGCTGGCTCGTGCATCGCATGGCGTGAACGGGCTCACCGCATGCGTTCGTAGAGGCCGAACCGGAGGCGGGGCCGTTCTCGAACTGCATCGAGCCACAGCACCTCGTCGCTCAACCCCGCGACGGCCGCGCCGGCGTCGTCCAGCACGGCCTCGGCTGCGAGCGGTGTGTCGAGGGTGCCGATCAACTCGGCGCGGCCGTCGGTGCGGAGCGCATCGGCCAGTCGTGCGCAGGTCACGTCGGCGCGTCGTCTCGTCTCCGGGCTCAGCGGGTCGTACACGGTGACGGGCCGGTGGCCCTCCGGTGGATCGGCGGCGACCGTCTCGGTCGGCTCGCCGCGGTCGGCCGTCGGTGACGGCGAGCGTGCGTGACCGCAGCAGTGGTCAGAGCACGCCGAGTTGACCGAGTCGGGGTGTGCCGAACTCGTAGAATTTCCCGGTTGGCGATCGCGACACGAAGTGCCCGGCCCCGAGGGGCTCGAGACTCCAGTGCTGCTCGTGCAGCACGTGATGGTGGAACCGGCACCGCAGCGTCAGGTTGTGCGGATTCGTCTCGCCACCATCGGCCCAGTGCTCGGCGTGGTGGGCGGCGCAGAACTCGGCGCCGATCTCGCAGCCGGGGAATCGGCAGCCACCGTCGCGATCGACCAGCACCCGCCAGACCACGTCGGACACGGTGCGGGTCTCGGAGCCGTACTCGACGATCGCCGTATCGGCGTGCGTGATGAGGCGGTGAACGCCCGCGTCGCAGGCCAGCCGCCGGGCACTCTCGGGCGTGATGAGGTGGTCGCCCACCGGGCCGTGCCCAGCCCGTTGGATCAGCGTCTCGTACGGAACGGTGACCGTGACCTTCTGACGCCGCTTCCAGGCGCCCGTGTGCCCCGCATCGCCGACTGCGGGTTGCACCACTCGGTGCTCCTGATCGCCGCCTCGAATACCCGGAGCGCTCCGCGTGCTCCGAGGGCGCGATGACGGCGCGGAGTCCGGTCTGCATCGGACCGCTGACACGCCGCGCATCCGCTGGCCAACCGTCTCCGGTCATCGCGTGGATACGTTGTGCCGCTTGAACGCCGAGACGCGCGCCATCGCCTTCATCCTGGTCGGGATGCTCTGCATCACGGTCAACGACACGCTGATCAAGTTCCTGTCCGACGGCTACCCGTTGCACCAGATGGTGTTCGTTCGCTCCGCCATCGGGCTGACGGCGAGCTTCGTCTTTCTTCGGATGGAGGGGGGTGTGTCGCTGTTGCGCACCGACCGGCCGGCTCTCCATGCGCTGCGCGCCCTGCTGATCGTCGTCGCCAACATGACCTTCTTCGCCGCCCTCGCCGTGATGCCCCTCGGCGCGGCGACCGCACTCTTCTTCGTGGCGCCGCTGTTCATCACCCTGCTCGCGATTCCGGTGCTCGGCGAGCCCATCGGCGCGCCCCGGATGGCCGCCATCGTGGTCGGGCTGTTCGGCGTCGGGGTGATGATGGCCCCCGGCGTCGACTGGGGTGGCATCCCGCGATGGAACCTGCTCCTGCCGGTCGCCGCTGCCGCCTGCTACTCGGGCATGCAGGTGCTCACCCGCAAGCTCGGTGGGCAGTCCGCGGCGTCGGCGATGGCGATCTACATCCAGGGCACGTTCATCGTCGTGAGCGTCGGGTTCTTCGTGGTCGCCGGCGACGGACGCTTCGCCGGTGACGGCCGGAGCGAGGCGGTCGAGTTCCTGCTCCGGGCCTGGGTGTGGCCGGCGGCGGGCGACCTGTGGATCTTCGCCGTGCTCGGCCTCATGTCGGCCCTCATCGGCTATTCGCTGAGCCAGGCCTACCGCCTCGGCACGGCCGCCGTCGTCGCCTCCTACGAGTACGTCGCGTTGCCGCTCGCGATCTTCTGGGGTTGGGTGGTGTTCGGCGAGGTTCCCGGTCCGGTCGTGTGGGTCGGGATCGCCCTCATCGCCGGCGCCGGCCTGGCGGTGTTCGCCCGCGAGCGCACCCTCGCGCGACCGGTCGCCTCCGCCCGCCCGATCCGCCGCGGCTGATCGCCGAGCGCCCCGGGTCTCGTCGAGCGAAACTGCTCCACCGCGACCCTCATCGTCGGCACGCCGGGACGGGCGAGGATCTCGGGTGTGGGTTCCGGTCGGTCCTCCGCCGAGGATCCCGCAGATCGAGTGGGTCAGATCTGACGATCCGGTCGTCAGGTCGCGAGTTCGCAGCCGGTCGTACGGGACCGTTTCAGAATCGAGCGAGTTGTCAGTCGGCGACCAGGCGCGTCACGACATCGCCCACCGGCAGATCGTCGCGGTCGCCGCTGCGGCGGTCCTTGATCTCGACGAGGCCGTCGGCGATGCCGCGGCCGACCACCACGATGGTGGGGACGCCGATCAGTTCGGCGTCCTTGAAGCGCACGCCGGGCGAGACGCCCTCGCGGTCGTCGAACAGCACGCGCAGACCGGCGGCCTCCATCTCGGCCGCCAGTTGCTCGGCGGCCGGACGCTGCGGGCCGCCCTCCTTGCCGGCGATCACGAGGTGCACGTCGGCCGGCGCGACCTCGCGTGGCCAGATCAGCCCGATGTCGTCGTGGTTGGCCTCGGCCAGCGCGGCGACCGCACGCGACACGCCGATGCCGTACGAACCCATCGTGGGCGTCACCAACTGGCCGGACTCGTTCTGCACCTGCAGGCCCAGCGCCTCGGAGTACTTGCGGCCGAGCTGGAAGATGTGGCCCATCTCGATGCCGCGGGCGATCTCGAGGTCGCCGCCGCAGCTCGGGCACAGCGTCGCCGCCGCGCACCTCGGCGGCCTCGATCACGCCGTCGGCGGTGAAGTCGCGACCGGCGGTCAGGTCGATCACGTGCTGGCCGGGCTCGTCGGCGCCGGTGACCCATCGGCGTGCCGTCGACGATGCGCGGGTCGACGAGGAACCGGATGCCCGACGCGTTCTCCGTGCCGAGCACGCCCGGGCCGATGTAGCCCTTCACGAGCGCGTCGTTCTTCGCGAAGTCGGCCTCGTCGAACGGCTCGACCTCGGCCGGCTCGACCTGTGCGCCGAGCCGCTTCAGATCGACCTCGCGGTCGCCCGGCACGCCGACCGCCAGCGGCTCGGTCGAGCCGTCGGGGTGGCGCAGCTTGACGATGACGTTCTTCATCGTGTCGGCCGCGGTCCAGGCTCGACCCTCGGGGTGCGCGAACTCGGCGTGGTCGTTGAGGTGGTCGACGAGCGTCTGGATCGTGGGCGTGTCCGGCGTGTCGACCACCCGGGCGGGCCGCGCGTCGTCGAACGGCAGCGGGTCGGGCACCGGCACCCGAACCGCCTCGACGTTGGCCGCGTAGTCGCAGTTGGTGCAGCGGACGTAGCTGTCCTCGCCGACCTCGGACGGCGCCAGGAACTCCTCCGACGCCGACCCGCCCATGGCGCCCGACATCGCCGACACGATCACGACGGGGAGGCCGAGCCGATCGAACGTCTTGATGTAGGCGTCGCGGTGGGCGCGGTACGACTTCACGAACGCGTCGTCGTCGATGTCGAAGCTGTAGGAGTCCTTCATCACGAACTCGCGACCACGCAGGAGGCCGGCACGGGGCCGGGCCTCGTCGCGGTACTTCGTCTGGATCTGGTAGATCGACAGCGGCAGACCCTTGTACGACGACACGATGTCCTTCACCAGGAGCGTGAACATCTCCTCGTGGGTCGGAGCCAGGAGGAAGTCGTTGCCGTGCCGGTCCTGCAGCCGGAACAGGTTGTCGCCGTAGTCCTCGTACCGACCGGTGGCCTCGTAGGGCTCACGCGGCAGGAGGGCCGGGAAGTGGACCTCCTGGAACCCGGCGGCATCCATCTCTTCGCGCACGATCTGCTCGACGTTGCGCAACACGATCCAGCCGAGCGGCAGCCACGAGAAACCCCCGGGCGCGGCACGACGGATGTAGCCGGCGCGCACGAGCAGCTGGTGGGACGGCACCTCCGCGTCGGAGGGGGCCTCACGCAGGGTCCGCAGGAACAGGTTCGACATCCGGAGCACGCAGCGACGATACCCGTCGGCCCGCAGGCGCGGTTGTTGGGTTTGCTCACCAGGTCGACCGGCCGACCGGCTCGGGGATGTGGACTCACGTGGTCGTCGGGCCGAACCGCACGTGGGGGTAAGTGATGCGCAAGTTCCGGACGACAATGCTGATCGCGCTGGTGACGGCAGCGGTCATCCCGGCGGGGTCGACCGTCGCAACCGGCGGCGAGCACCACCACGAGCACCACCACGAGCACCACCACGGGCACCATCGATTGCCCCCGACCATCGACCTGCCCGACGGGTTTTTCCCCGAGGGCATCGCCTCCGGTCACGGGTCGACGTTCTATGTCGGGTCCCTGGCTGACGGCACGATCTACCGCGGCGACTATCGAACCGGTGCGGGAGAGGTCCTCACCGAACCTGCGGGTTCGTTCGCGACGGTCGGCCTGAACGTCGACCGCTGGGGCCGAGTCTGGGCGGCCGGCGGTCCCACCGGAGTGGGCCGGGTCTACGACGGCACGACCGGAGAGCTGTTGGCGTCGTTCGAGTTCACCGCGCCGTTCGAGTCGTTCATCAACGATGTCATCGTCACGAAGCAGGCCGCATGGTTCACCGACTCCGGGACGCAGATCTCACCGGACCCGGCCAACTTCCAGTTCGCCGGAGAACCCCGGGTGTTCAAGGTGCCGCTCGGCACGTGGGGGCGGCTGCCCGGCACGGGCGCGGTCGAGGAACTCCCGGTCGGTATGCCCGACATCGCCTTCCCCAATCTCAACGGCATCGAGACGACTCCCGATGGGCGCGCCCTCGTCGTCGCCCACAACGTGCAGGGCACGCTGTACCGCGTCGATCCGCGCACCGGTGATGCCGCCGTCGTCGACATCGATCACTCGTTCGCCGGTCCCGACGGTCTGGTCCGACAGGGCCGGAAGCTCTACGTGGTCGAGCCGGGAGCGGCTCGGGTGGCCACGGTCCGGCTCGATCGCCGGGGAACCAGCGGTGAGATCCAACGGCTCGTCACCGTGCCCGGGGCCGAGACACCCACGACCGCCGCGTTGTTCGGCCGGGGGGTCTATGTCGTCGATGCACGGTTCACGTCGATGACCGGGCCCTACCAGGTCACCCGACTTCCCCTGGCATGCCGTCGCGTCGACACCACCGGACGTGGTCAGGGAACTGCGCCCCTGCCCGGTGACCCTCCGGACCTCGTCCGGACGGAGGCCACGATCGACAGCGGACTGCTGCGCGGTACCACCGAGGCGGCCTTCACGATCACCGGCGGCACGCCGACCGGTTTCGCCTTCGCCGGCGAACTGACGTTCACGACGCGTCGCGGGACCCTCACACTGGATCTCGCCGGAACGCTCGATGTGATCACGGGCGAATTCGCCAGCTCCGGCCCGGTTCGGAGCGGCACGGATCGGTTCGACGGAGCGGTCGGCACGATCACGCTCGACGGGGTCCAGGACCTCGCCGATCCGGCAGGCAGCTTCACCGAACAGGTCACCGGCGAGGTGTGCTTCGACCGCGGGCACCGCCGGTAGATCACCGAGCCGACGACGCTCCGCCCACGGCTTCCCGGTCGTCCGATGACGGCCGTCCGCCCTGCTCCGCAGCCGGCTCGCCGCCGAGGATGCGCCGTCCGGCGCCCGTCCGACCTTCCGGAGCCCCGGCTATACTCCTGTGTTGCTAATTGATTGAGGAATCGATCAAGGCGTGGGCTGGGCCCACGCCTTGTTGTATGAAAGGAGGCGAATCGACATGACCGACGGTCCCGTTCTGCAACGTGTCCGTGAGTTGGTCGAGCCGATCGCCGCCGACCTCGATCTCGACCTGTACGACGTCGAACAGCGCGGCGGCACGCTGCGCGTCACGATCGACACGCCTGCCCGGGTCCGATGGCGGCGTCGACATGGATCAACTGGCGCTGGCCACACGTCTGATCTCGCGTGAGATGGACCATCAGGACCCGATGCCCGGCAGGTACACCCTCGAAGTCACGAGCCCCGGCGTCGAGCGCACGCTCCGCACGCCGGCGCACTTCCGGCGTGAGATCGGCAAGACGATCAACGTCCGGCTCGCCGACACCGACGCCGAGCACCGACGCCTCGAAGGTGTGCTCGTCGCGGCCGACGAGACCACCGCGACGATCCGGTCCGATGACGACGAACTCACCGAGCGGGTGATCCCGATCGACGAGATCGATCGGGCACGGACGGTGTTCGTGTGGGGCCCGAAGCCGAAGCCCGGCGGCAAGGGACCCGGCAAGAAGAAGAGCAACAAGAAGCAGCAGCCGAAGCCGTCGTCGCCGGCGCCGCCCGAATCGAAGAAGGAGCCATCGTGAGCAATCTCGACATGAGCGAAGCCATCCGCCTCCTCGCTCAGGAGAAGGGCATGTCGGAGGACGACCTCCTGCATGTCCTCGTCGACGCGCTGGCGAGTGCCTACAAGCGTCGACCCGGTGCCGCCGACGAAGTGGTCGTCGAGGTCAACCCGACCACGATGGACTTCTCGTTCACCGCCTACGACCTCGACGAGGACGGCAACTGGGTCAACGAGCGCGACGACACGCCCGACAAGGAGGATCTCGGTCGCATCGCCGCGCAGACGTTCCGCCAGGTGATGGGCCAGCGCATCCGCGAAGTCGAGCGCGACCGCAAGTTCGAGGAGTACGCCGAACCGCGAGGGCGACATCGTCACCGGCATCATCCAGCAGACGGACACCCGGTACACCTTGCTCGACCTGGGGCGTGTCGAGGCGCTGCTCCCGCAGGCCGAGCAGGTGCCGTACGAGCGCCCCAATCCCGGCGACCGTGCCAAGGCCTACATCGTCGAGGTCCGCAAGACGGCCAAGGGTCCCCAGATCGTCGTGTCACGCACCCACCCCGGCCTGATCAAGCGGCTGTTCGAGCTCGAGGTGCCCGAGATCGCCGACGGCATCGTCGAGATCAAGGCCTGTGCACGTGAGCCAGGTCACCGCACCAAGATCGCCGTCTGGTCCAACGACCACAACGTCGATCCCGTCGGCGCGTGCGTGGGTGCACGTGGTGCCCGGGTCCGCATGGTCGTCAACGAGCTGCGCGGCGAGAAGATCGACATCGTTCCGTTCAGCGAGGACCTCGCCGACATGGTCGCCAAGGCGCTCTCACCGGCCAAGGTCAATCAGGTCAACATCTCCGAGGACGGCACCGCCGCCGACGTGATCGTGCCCGACCATCAGCTCAGCCTGGCGATCGGTCGCGAAGGGCAGAACGCCCGCCTGTCGGCGCGGCTCACCGGTGTCCGCGTCGACATCCGTTCCGAGACGCAGGTCGCCGAGGGTGTACCCGCCGGCAGCTACCTCGAAGAGCACGTCGAGTACGCAGAGGGCGAATGGCACGAAAATGCCGAGTCGGGTGAGATGGAGTGGCACGCGGCCGACGGCAGCGTGATCAGTCAGGCCGACTGGATCGCCCAGAACGAGGGCTCCGACGTCGACAACGACGCCGACGAGACGGCCGATGGTGCCGGCGATTCCGAAGCGGCCGATGGCGATGCGGGCGACGTTGCCGGCGATGTCGAGTCCGAAGCGGACGGCGAAACCGACGCCGAAACGGGCGATACCGATGCCGATGCCGAAGCGTCCGGCGACGATGCGGGCGATGCCGATGTCGATGCCGAAGCGTCCGGCGACGATGCGGGCGATGCCGATGTCGATGCCGAAGCGTCCGGCGACGATGCGGGCGATGCCGATGTCGATGCCGAGCCGGTCGCCGACGGATCCGACGCGGGTGAGGATGACGCAGCCGGGTGACGCACGTGTTCCGATCCGAACGTGCATCGGGTGTCGACAGCGCGCACCCGCAGACACGTCTTCACCGGTGCGTGCTCGACGCCGTCCGGTGAGATCAGCGTCGACCGCCGTGCACCGGGCCGTGGCGCCTGGCTGTGCGGGGCCGAGTGCGTCGAACCGGCGCGGCGCAAACGGGCATTCGACCGAGCGTGGCGCACCGACGTGTCGCCGGAGGCGATCGAGCGAGCTCAGCGCCCGACTCGCCGAACTGACCGAGTGAACGACTGAACGAACGGGTGGGGAACGCCCCCGCCCCTGCGAGACTGACGAACGACGAAAGGTTGCCCACAGCGTGGCGAAGAACATCCGAGTACACGAACTAGCCAAGGAACTCGGCATGACCAATGCCGAGGCCGTCGACCTGTGCGGCGTGCTCGGCGTTCCGATCAAGAGCCACTCCTCCTCGCTCAACGAGGCGTACGCCGACATGGTGCGTCGCCGTGCCGTCCGCGACGGCCTGACCCGCGACGAGCAGCCGGAGGAGCCGAAGCCCGAGCCGAAGAAGAAGCCGGCCAAGAAGAAGGCGGCAGCCAAGAAGACCCCGGCGAAGAAGGCGCCCGCCAAGAAGGCAGCGGCCGAGAGCCACGGCCACCGAACCCGCCGCCGAACCCGCCGCCGAGGCAGCAACACTCGAACCGGTCGCCGAGCCGGCATCCGAACCCGTCCGCCGAGGCGCCCGTCGGAGCCGGCATCCGAGCCCGCACCGATCGCCGAGCCCGCACCGGAGCCGGCACCCGTCGCGGCCGCGGAGGCACCGGCCGCCGAGCCGATCGCGAGCGCCGGCCCCGAGCCGGCCGCGGCCGAGCGGCTCGATCTCCAGCCCCGGCCCCGATTCGCCGCCGGCAGCGCATCGATCTCGAGCCCCGGCCCCGATTCGCCGCCCGACGCGCACGATCTCGAGCCCCGGTCCGGATTCGGCCGCCCGAGCGCGCGATCTCGAGCCCCGGCCCCGATTCGGCCCCAAGCCGGCGCCGCGTCCCGAAGCCGGCCGAAGCGTCGGCGCCGACAGCTGCGCCGACGCCGCCACGGGCGCCGTCGGGCAAGCCGATCCCGCCGCCCCCCGGTCGTCCGGTGTCGTCGACCGGCAAGCCGATCCCGCCGCCCCCCGGTTCTGCACGCCCGCCGGGAGGCCGGCCGTCGTCCGGCGGCCCGGTGGCCCGGCGGTCGTACCGGCGGATACGCCGGTCGTCCCGGCGGTGGCGGTGGCCCCGGTGGATTTCGCCGGTCGCCCCGGCGGTGGTCCCGGTGGCGGCCCGGCCGTCCCGGTGGCGGTCGCCCGAGCGGACAGCGTCGACCACCTCGTCGGAGCAAGCGTCGTCGTCGTCGCGATCCGCGACGAGCTGCAGCCGCAGGAGCAGAGCTTCACCGCGGCCGATGCACCCGTGCCCGAGGGCACGATCGTCGTCGAGCGCGGTGTCTCTGCCCAGGAGTTCGGTCCCAAGCTGAACCGCACCGCCGGTGACGTCATCAAGTTCCTGCTGCAGCACGGCGAGATGCTCACCGTCACCATGGGCCTCTCCGACGAGCACATGGAGCTGTACGCGCTCGAACTCGGCGCCGACCTGCTCCTCGTCGATCCGGGCCAGCAGCAGGAGATCGAACTCCAGGCGATGTTCGACGACAGCGACGACGACGACGAGGAGCTGCTCGAGGAGCGGCCGCCGGTCATCACCGTCATGGGCCACGTCGACCACGGCAAGACCACCGTGCTCGACCGGATCCGCCACGGCCAACGTCGTCGACGGCGAGGCCGGTGGCATCACCCAGCACATCGGCGCCTACCAGGTGGAGAAGGACGGCAAGAAGCTCACGTTCATCGACACGCCGGGCCACGCGGCGTTCACGCAGATGCGTGCCCGTGGCGCCCAGGCGACCGACATCGTCGTGCTCGTCGTCGCCGCCGACGACGGCGTGATGCCGCAGACGATCGAGGCGATCAACCACGCGAAGGCGGCCGACGTGCCGATCGTGGTGGCGGTCAACAAGATCGACAAGGACAACGCCGATCCGCAGCGCGTGCTCACCGAGCTCGCCGAGCAGGAACTCGTCCCCGAGCAGTGGGGCGGCGACACGATCGTCGTCGAGATGTCCGCATTGCAGGATCTCGGCATCGACGATCTGCTCGATCAGCTCAACGTGGTCGCCGAACTCGAGGATCTCCAGGCCAACCCGACGGGGCGGGCCAAGGGCATCGTGCTCGAGGCCAACCTCGACAAGGGTCGTGGCCCCGTCGCCACGATCCTCGTCGACAAGGGCGAGCTCAAGGTCGGCGATCCGATCGTGGCCGGCCCGGCCTGGGGCAAGGTCCGGGCGATGATCAACGACAAGGGCGAGCAGATCAAGGTCGCCGGTCCCTCGACGCCGATCGAGGTGCTCGGTCTCGGCTCCGTCCCCGAGGCGGGCGACGAGTTCCGGTCGGCGCCCGACGAGAAGACGGCTCGAACCGTCGGTGAGGCACGCGAGTTCCACCGCCGGGTCCGCGACCAGCGCGGCGACGCTCGCGTGAAGTCCGGCGTGAAGCTCGAGGACATCTTCGATCAGATCCAGAGCGGCGAATCCGTCACGCTGAACCTGATCCTGAAAGCCGACGTGCAGGGTTCTCTCGAGGCCGTCACCGAGAGCTTGCGCAAGCTGGGCCGTGACGACGTCGATCTCACGTTCGTGCACCGCGCTGTCGGTGGCATCACCGAGAACGACATCACCCTTGCCGCCACCACGAACTCGACGATCATCGGCTTCAACGTCCGACCGGACCGCAAGGCTCGTCAGGCGGCGGAGACCGAGAGTGTGGAGATCCGCACGTACGAGATCATCTACAAGCTGCTCGAAGACATCGAACAGGCCATGGTCGGCATGCTGGCCCCCGAGTACGAAGAGGTCGTGACCGGCGATGCCGAAGTGCGCGAGATCTTCCGGGTTCCGCGGATCGGTGCCATCGCCGGTTGCCTCGTGCAGAACGGCGTCATCACGCGCGGTTCCAAGGTTCGCTTCCTGCGCAACGGCACGATCATCTGGAAGGGTTCGATCACGTCACTCAGGCGCTTCAAGGACGATGCGCAAGAGGTCCGCGCCGGTTTCGAGTGTGGTATCGGACTCTCCGACTTCCAGGACCTCAAGCCGGGCGACGTCATCGAGACGTACACCGAACAAGAAATCGCCCGAACCCTCAGCTGAGCCGATCTCGCCGATCGCTGCGTTCCGTTTCACCGCGCACAGCCCGGAGCTGTTCGGGTTCGCCGCGCCTTGCGCTCGACGAACCCGATCTCTGCGCAGCAGGCTGGTCGCGATCCGTCGGTGCACTCACCGGTGAGGCGGGTCCGTTGTGGCGCGGGTCCTGACGGCATCATCCAACGCACTCGGTAGGGTCGGTTGCATGGCACGTGGTCGGAACTCTGGTGGGCATCGGTATCCGCGGTCGGCTCGGGTGGGGCAGACCCTGCGCGAGATCGTGGCGGAAGAGCTCGTCCGGATCGACGACGAACGACTCGTCGTTCGTCACCGTCACCAGCGTCGAGGTCGACAACGAGTTGAACCGGGCGCACGTGTACTTCGACTCGCTCGCCGGCGAGGACAGTGACGACGAGATCGTCGAGGCGCTCGACCGGCATCGCAGCCGCCTGCAGTCGTCGATCGCCAAGCAGATCCGGGCGAAGAAGACGCCGATCCTCGACTTCCGCCCCGACATCGCCCTGCGCTCGGCCGAGCGCATCGACGACATCCTCCGCGAGGACCGTCACCGTCGTGGCGAGGCGTAAACCGGCCACCACCCACGGCCTCTGCGTCGTCGACAAGCCGGCCGGTGTCACCAGCCACGACGTCGTGGGCATGCTGCGGCGGCGGTTTCACGAACGACAGGTCGGCCACGCCGGCACGCTCGACCCCGACGCCACCGGCGTGCTGGTGGTCGCGGTCGGCATGACCACCAAGCTGCTCCGCTTCATCGAGAAGACGGACAAGCGGTACATCGGCGAGGTCGTGCTCGGCACCGAGACGTCGACGTTCGATGCCGCCGGTGAGGTCACGGCGAGGCACGACATGAGCGGCGGTCACGCTCGCCGACGCTCGCCGGGTCGCCGTCGAACACCTCACCGGTGACATCGAACAGATCCCACCGATGGTCTCGGCCATCCGGGTCGACGGGCGACGGCTCCACGAACTGGCACGCGAAGGAATCGAGATCGAGCGGGAACCCCGACCCGTCAATGTCTCGTCGTTCACGGTCGACGACGCCGACGAGCCAGGTGTGTTCCGGATCGACGTCACGTGCAGCGCCGGCACCTACATCCGCACACTGGCCGCCGATCTCGGCCACCTGCTCGGCGGCGGCGCACATCTGCGCAACCTGCGCCGCACGGCCGTCGGTGCGTTCACGCTCGACGAGGCCGGACCCCCCGACGAGTGCGAACTCCTGCCGGTCGCCACCGCAGTCCGGAGCCTCGGAGCGAGTGGTCGTCGACGACGCCACCGCCACGTTGGTCGCGAACGGCCGCGTGCTGCCACGTTTCGTCGGTGACGGACCCTGGGCGTTGTTCGACGACCAGGACGTGCTCCTCGCCGTGTACGAGTCGTTCCGCACCGATCAGGCCAAGCCCTCGGTCGTGCTGCCGACTGCGATCGGAAGATAGCGTCACCGATCGTGCAGGTGATCAACGACGCCTCGACGGCACCCTTCCCCGGTGAGCGGACCGTGCTCACGATCGGTGCCTACGACGGGTTGCACCACGGCCACCAGGCCGTGATCGCCCAGGTTCGCGCGCTCGCCGAGCGCCGCGGTGCTCGTTCGGCCGTCGTCACGTTCGATCGACAC
The DNA here is from genome assembly GCA_963827775.1 of uncultured Acidimicrobiaceae bacterium. Classification (GTDB taxonomy): domain Bacteria; phylum Actinomycetota; class Acidimicrobiia; order Acidimicrobiales; family Ilumatobacteraceae; genus Ilumatobacter. The sequence goes on from CAWHCI010000009.1 coordinate 102,694, forward strand.
CCGGCCACCGTCGTGCGTCCGGAGTCGGCACCGAAACTGCTGACCGACCACGTGCAGCGCCTCGAGTTGCTCGAGGCGACGGGCGTCGACGCGGCCGTGGTGTTGCCGTTCGACGTGGCACAGGCCGAGGAGTCGGCCGAAGGCGTTCATCGAGCGGGTGCTGGTCGACTGCCTCAACGCCGACTGCGTCGTGGTGGGTGACGACTTCCACTTCGGGCGCAACCGTGAGGGCAACGTCGCGCTGCTCCGCGAAATCGGCGAGACCTACGGGTTCGAGGTCGAGCCGGTGGTGCTGGTCCCACGGTCGGACGGGGTCGACGAGCCGGTCAGCAGTACTGCGATCCGGCGCGCGCTCGCCGGTGGCAACGTGTCGCTCGCAGCCGACATGCTCGGCCGGCCGTTCGAGGCGCGCGGCGTCGTGGTGCAGGGTGACCAACGGGGCCGCCTGCTCGGATTCCCGACGGCCAACGTCGAGGTCTCGAATCGGGTCTGCGTGCCCGCCGACGGCGTGTACGCCGGCATCTACGAACGGCCCGACGGCTCACGACACCCGTGCGCGATCAACCTGGGTCGTCGTCCGACGTTCTACGAACACGCTGACAGTTCACTGCTCGAAGCGCATCTCATCGACTTCGAGGGCGACCTCTACGGCGAGGCCGCCCGCATCGGGTTCCTCGGATTCCTTCGATCGGAGCGCAAGTTCGACGGCATCGACGCGCTCGTCGAGCAACTCAAGCAGGACATCGAGCACGCCCGCGAGGTGACGCGCTGAGGTGCGGCTCGGGTGGACTGCCGTGCTGCGGTGCTCTGTGTTGATGGTGCTTCGCTCGGGTTCGGCCTTCGGCTCGAACCTGCCGTGCTGCGGTGCTCGTTCCTGCGCTCCTCGCCTGCTCGGCCGGCGCGGCGCGATGAATTGACCCGCAGGGCCGGCTGCGCCTCCCGAGCTCGCTGTCTCCGCTCCGCTTCGACGCTCGCCCGTCGCAGGGCCGGCGGCGGTGTGTTCGGCCGACGTGTCGGGCTGCGCCTCCCGAGCTCGCTGGCTCCGCTCCGCTTCGACACTCGCCCTGCCGGGGTGATCAGCTGTCGGGCCAGATGACGGTTCCGTCGGCGTCGTAGAGCCCGGCCACGAGGTCGGCGTCGAACCGCCCGTCGACCGGTGGGGCGCCGTCGTCGCCGTACACGCCGACCGCGTCGTACGCTGCGATCTCGGCCGCCAATCCCGCCGGGTCGGGGACGCCCGGATGGCTGCCGGCCGGCGTCGTGGCGGTGATGAGCCGTGCGTCGGTCTCCCACCGGAACATCTCGCCCTCCGGCGACAGGAAGTTCGGGTTGCCGCCGCCGTTGATGAGTTCGACGGCGGTGGCGGCGGCCCCGGCCGGGTCGGCGATCGCGTCGGCGAGACCGCGCATCGTCGCCCTCATGAAGTCCTCCGCGGCGGTCGGGTGGTCGTCGAGGAACGACCGGTTCGTGTAGATCAACCCGAACGAGCCGGGGATCCCGAAGTCGGCCGGGTCGTACAGGGTGAACGGCACCCCGGCGCGCTCGAGCGTGCCTGGCTCGTTGCTCTTCCAGCCGGGCACGGACGAGACTCCCTCCGACCTCCCAGTGGGCGAGCGGGTCGAATCCGTCGAGCAGGAGCGTGTCGAAGTCGGTGCCCTCGACGAGACCGATCTCCGGCGAGCATCGCGGCGATGCTCGGCGGCAGCTTGCCCTTGACGCCGATCGTCGTGCCGGCGATGCGCTTCGAGGCTCGTCGACCTCGGGCTTCACCATCAGTCCGTCGATCGCGACGTGACCCTCGACCGCCAGCGCGACCAGGTCGGCCTCGTTGGTCGCAGCGAACGTGGCGAGCTCGCTGAACGACCCCGATGAGGAGAACTGGGCATCGTTCGCCGCGACGAGCGGATAGTTCGCCGTGGAGAACGACGGTGCGACGTCGACGTCGAGGCACAGCTCGTCGAGTAGTAGCCCCGGTCGTCGGCAACGATCACGTCGATGATCGAGGCGGTCGCGGCGAAGTCGAAACCGGTCAGGTAGCTGATCGACCCGGCGGCCCGGTTCGCTTCGCACCGGGCGTCGGGGAACGCCTCGCCGGCGACCACGGCGAGGTCGTCGGCGTCGTCGGTCGAGTCGGTCGAGTCGGTCGAGTCGGTCGATGCCGTCGTGGGGACCGGTGGCGAATCGACCGAGGTCTCGGTGCCGGTCGAGGTGCTCTCGCTGGTCTCGGAGCCTTCGTCGCTGCACGCGGTGGCGACGAGAACGAGCGTGAGCAGGGAACCGGCCAGGCGGCGCGTCATGGATCCTCCAGAAGGTGATGCGCAGAAATGGGTGCGAGGGTTGATCGGTTGTCAGCCAGCACACGACAGAGCGTGAACCGTTGCTAGAGGTCGGTTCGCGTCCGGAGTCGTCGTGTGCGAGCCACCCTACCGATCGTCCGGCCCGACACCATGGCGGCGCCGGGTCGAGCGGTGTCGGGGCGAGAACGGTTCAACGTGCGCCGACTCGGCGTTGCGAGGCATGCCAGTGGAGCAGCCACCGTTCGACCACGACGACGAGCGACCTGGACGGCGATGCCGAGCAGCGCCGTGCAGAGGATCGTGGTCCACAGCAGCGAACCCTGGTTGTTGGCAGCCGCCCGTTTGCCGATCTCGCCCAGGCCGTTGCCCACGCTGTTGAACGAGCCCTCGGCGAAGTAGGCCGCGCCCAAGCCCGAGCCCCAGGTTGATCCGCAGCGCCGTCAGGATCGACGGGCACGGCCGATGGCAGTCGCAGCCGCCACAGCACCTCCCAACGAGTGGCGTCGACCGACGCGAACAGTTCACGGGCGGCAGGGTCGGCGCTGCGCATGCCGCTCACGATGGCGTAGACGAACGCCGGGACGGTGACGAACGACACGAGGAAGATGATCGACGGGTTGCCGCGGCCGACGAACAGCACGACCGAGTTGATGTAGGCGACCCACGGCGTGACGAGGATCAGGACGAGGAGCGGCTGACTGGCGTGTTCGAGCGGGCGGAAGGCAGCGAGCAGGGCGCCGACCGCGAGCGAGAGGGCCAGCGAGATCGCCAGCCCGAGCCCGAGGTGCCATGCCGTGATCAACGTGGCCTCGAGGTAGAAGCCGGGTGTCTCGAGGAACGTCGAGATGATCTCCGACGGCGGGAGCAGCACGAACGGCCGCACGTCGCGGATCCGGACGAACGCCTCCCAGAACAGCGATCAGCGCGACGCCGCCGACCGCGGTCCAGAATGCGGCGCGATCGCTCAGCACGGCCGTTCATCGGCCGGCCCCGGAGTGCAGCATCTGACGCAGCACACGTTCGTGTTCGAAGAACGCCGGGTCGTCCTCCGTCTCGGGGACCCGGGGATGGGGGAGATCGATGTCGACGGTGCCGACGACGCGACCCGGCCGCGGCGACAGCACCACCACACGATCCGACAGGAACACCGACTCGGCGATGGAGTGGGTGACGAACACCACGGCGGCGTTGACCGGCTCGCACAACTCGGCCAAGCAGGTGCCGCATGTCGGCGCGGGTGATTTCGTCGAGGGCGGCGAACGGCTCGTCCATCAGGAGGTAAGGGGCTCCGAGCGCGAAGGCTCGCACCGAGCGCGACGCGCTGCTGCATCCCGCCCGACAGCTCGTGGGGGTAGGCGCCGGAGAAGTCGGCGAGCCCCACCTGCTCGAGCAGCGCCGTGGGGTCGGGTGACGGCGACGGGTTGTGGCCCGGTCGGAGATCACGGAGGAGACCGGGCGTTCGCGTCGACGGTGCGCCAGGGGAGGAGCGCCGGGGCCTGGGGGACGAAGCCGATTCGTTTGTCACGCCGGGCGTCGGCCGGTGACTCGCCGTCGACGGTGATCGTGCCGCCGGTCGGCGATTCGAGGCCCGCGACCAGGCGGAGCAGCGTCGTCTTGCCGCAGCCGCTCGGCCCGAGCAGGTGACGACCTCGCCGGGCGCGACGTCGAGGTCGACCGGGGCCGAGCGCGTGCATGGATCCGAAGTGCTTGGAGGCGTCTCGCACGCTGATGCCGACGCTCGGTCACCGTGTCCACGCGGCGGGAGCGTAGTGGTTGTCAGTCGATCCGGGGCGCCCGTAGCATTGCGTGGTCCGTCGAGGTCACGACTTCGGCGTGATGCGATCGATCCGACCGGGTCGACGCGACCTCCATCCGGAAGGCAGAACATCATGGCGCTCCAGGCCAAGGCAGACATCGTCGCGAAACACGGCTCGTCGGAGAACGACACCGGCTCGCCCGAAGTGCAGATCGCACTGCTCACCGATCGCATCCAGCACCTGACCGATCACCTGAAGGTGCACCCGAAGGACCACCACAGCCGTCGTGGCCTGTTGATGATGGTCGGTCGCCGCCGCCGCATGCTCGACTATCTGGCCGACATCGACGTCGAGCGCTACCGCTCACTCATCGCCGAACTCGGCCTGCGACGCTGACCCTCGCCGCCGCTGCCGGCGGCGCATCGTTCCCGCACCGAGCCTGACACACGCTCGCGGACCCGGGTCATGGACGCGCTCGAACGCGCTCACGCGTGGTCGTCGCGCGCCCGCGGCGGCGCGCACGGCCGGACCGCGCTCCGACTTCGCACAAGTGCCGGTGAGGCTATGTGAAGTCCAGAACAAGTCTTGATCGTACGTTGAGTGACAACTCGGCCACGTTCAGCGATACTCGGAGCAGCGAATAATGCTGTTACAACCGCTGAACGACTGAGGAGACCGCACATGGCGAACCCGACGTATGCGCCGCCGGGCCGGCAGGCACACAGAACCAGACGACGCCTGGGGAGCGCTGCGGCCGTCGTCGCCCTGACCGCCATGTTCGCCACGTCCGCGGCCGGCGGAGCGTCGGTGACGACCGCGGAGCCGATCGCGACGGCCGCGATCTCGGAACCGGGACCGGTCACGTTCGCGATGGCGGTCAAGCCGGGCCAGCCCGTGCCCCTCGAGTTGGTCACCGAGAAGTCGAAGAATGAATACGCCGGCACGGGAGCGTACGGCCAGGGCATCGACGTCGCCATCGTCGACACCGGGGTGACCCCGGTCAGCGGTCTCGATCAGCCCGGCAAGGTCGTGTACGGCCCCGACCTCTCCAACGAGGGCGGCATCGACAACCTCGCGAATCTCGACACCTACGGTCACGGCACCCACCTCGCCGGCATCATCAACGGTGAGGCGGGCGACGTTCTCGGCATCGCACCGCAGAGCCGTTTGGTCAGCGTCAAGGTCGCCGGTGCCACCGGCGAGACCAGCATCGCCCAGGTGATCGCCGGGATCGACTGGGTGGTCGAACACAAGAACGACAACGGCCTCAACATCCGGGTGCTCAACCTTTCGCTCGGCGTCGATGGTGTGAAGACCAACCAGGGCGACCCGCTGTCGGCCGCCGTCGAGCGGGCGTGGGACGCCGGCATCGTGGTCGTCGCCGCGACCGGCAACCGTGGCAACCAGCACGGTGGTATCGACAGCCCGGCGATCTCGCCGTACGTGCTCGCCGTGGGTGCCCACGAGATGTACGACTCGTCCGGCGCACAGGACTGGATCGCTCCCTGGAGCTCGGGCGGCAACGAGTACCGCACACCCGACGTCGTTGCACCCGGGCGCTCGATCATGAGCTTCCGTGTACCCGGATCGTTCCTCGACCAGAAGTACCCGACCGCAGTGGTCGACGAGAAGTACTTCGTCGGCTCGGGCAGCTCGCAGTCGGCGGCGGTCGTCAGTGGCTTCGTCGCCGCGATGCTGTCCCGCTACCCGCAGCTGACGAACGATCAGGTGAAGTTCCTGTACGAGGAGTTGGCGATCGATCTGAAGGACGTCGAGGCGTACGTCGACGGTCGGGGCAAGATCAACCCGAAGGACGCGATCAAGTAACGCGAAGTCGGGGCGCGAAGGCGCCCGTGCAGGACTACCCGCATGCACTGCCCACGTCGGGCTCGGACGGCCCGATGGCGCCCTCGGGCGCGACCTGGTCGGGCGGTACCTGGAACGGCGCGACCTGGTCCGGGGGCACCTGGACCGGTGCCACCTGGTCCGGTGCCACCTGGTCGGGTGCCACCTGGTCGGGAGGTGCATGGTCGGGTGCCACCTGGTCGGGTGCCACCTGGTCGGGCGCCACCTGGTCGGGTGCCACCTGGTCCGGCGCGACCTGGTCCGGAGCGACCTGGTCCGGAGCGACCTGGTCCGGAGCGACCTGGTCGGCAGGGAGCTGGTCATGAAGCAGGCGACACGAACCCCACGCCGCAAGCTCGCGGTCGTCACGGCAGTCGATCGTCGTGCTGGCGCTCGCGCCGGGGCTGAGCGGCGTCGGCCAAGGGCGGCAAGGGCAAGGACAAGAAGGACCCGGCGCCGGTCGTCACGATCGACGACGGTGACACGGCCGCGGCCCCGACGCCGAGCCCGAAGAAGCCGAACAGGGCAAGAGGGCGAAGGGCCAGCCGGCCGTCGAGGTCGCCACGATCACGACGACACCGCCGACCACGACGGCTGCCGACCACCATCACGACCACCATCACGACGCCACCGTCGGCCACGACGGAACCGGTGACCATCACGACGACACCACCCGCGCGACGACTGGGTCGGTCGATGCGGTCCGGTCGCTGTCAGGTGTCACTGAAGTCGATCGAGTGGTACGGCGATTCGATCGAGACGCTCGATGAAGTCATCCCCTATGCCAACCAGCCGACCTCGATGGCCCAGGTCGTCGACCAGATCGGCGCCGACGAGATGTGGGCTGCCGGCTACACGGGTGCCGGCGTCGACGTCGCCGTGATCGACACCGGAGTCGCCCCGATCGCCGAACTCTCGACGACCGACGTCTTCGTCGGTCCCGACCTGTCACTCGAGGGCAACATCGACGAGGTCGCCGGGCTCGACACGTTCGGTCACGGTACGCACATGGCCGGCATCATCGCCGGACGCACCCCGGGCGCCGATCCACTCGATCGGCAGACCGACGACTTCCTGGGCGTCGCCCCGGATTCCCGCGTCGTGAGCGTCAAGGTCGCCGACAACACCGGTGCCGTCGACGTCTCGCAGGTCATCGCGGCGATCGACTGGGTGGTCCAGAACCGCAACGCGGACGGCATGAACATCCGGGTGCTGAACCTGTCGTACAACACCGACAGCACGCAATCGCACCTCATCGACCCGCTCTCGAAGGCGGTCGAGAACGCCTGGCACCACGGCATCCTGGTCGTCGTCTCGGCCGGCAACGAGGGCATGGGATCGTGGGGGCTCGCCAGCCCGGCCACCAATCCATACGTGTTGGCGGTGTCGGGTGCGCAGCGCGACGACGTGTTCGGGTGGTTCAACCCGCACTGGGCGCCGTCCGGCGACGGCGTGCGCAACCCCGACCTGCTGGCACCCGGCGTGTCGATCATGAGTCTGCGCAACCCGGGCTCGCGGGTCGACACCGAGAATCCCCAGGGTCGGGTCGACGACGACCAGCGTCTGTTCAAGGGTTCCGGAACGTCACAGGCCGCAGCCGTGGTGTCGGGCGGGGCAGCCCTGCTCCTCCAGCAGCGCCCCGACCTCACCCCAGATCAGGTCAAGGCGTTGTTGACGGGCACGGCGACCGACACCTACCAGTTCGACATCATCAAAGGCAACGGCGTGATCGACCTCGCCGATGCGATGCACGCCGACACCCCCGATGCCGTGCAGGACTGGCCACGGGCCACCGGGCTCGGGTCGCTCGAGGCGGCTCGCGGCAACGATCACATCACGATTGACGGCCAGGAGCTCACGGGCGAGGTCACCGTCAGCGGCGCCACGTGGGACCCCGAAGCGTGGGTCCAGGCGAGCGAGTCCGGGAGCACCTGGAGCGGGACGGACGACTGGTCCGGCAGCACCTGGTCGGGTTCGACCTGGTCCGGTTCGACGTGGTCGGGTTCGACGTGGTCGGGGAGCACCTGGTCGGGAAGCACCTGGTCGGGAAGCACCTGGTCGGGGAGCACCTGGTCGGGAAGCACCTGGTCGGGAAGCACCTGGTCGTGAGCCGGATGGGCGACCGCGAACGCCGACCGGAGCGTTGGGCGACGCCCCGACCACCACCCGGCGACGCAACGCTCGCCGGGCGGCGCCGAGCCGGACGAGCTGCGGGTGTCGCGACGATGGTCGCAGCGGTCGGGTTGCCCGTACCGAGTGCCCCCGGGCCGACTCGTCGGCCGAGGACACGCCGGGCGGGGGCTGTCGGTCTCGATGGTCGAGATGCTCGACGGCGAGAACAGCTCGGGTGTCGTGATCCTCGCCGAGCTCCGCGTCGTCATGCTCCCGTCGGGAGTGGGCTTCGACGACGCCGATGTGCCGGCGGGTCTTGAGGGGAACTTGACGAACCCCGTTCTCACGGCCGGGTGACGGCCTGGCGATAACAGAGTGCCGGCTGGACGCAACGAACGCAACGAACGAAACGGAACCTGATGACGACGACACGTCGAATCGAGCGGACACGAGCGGATGGCATCGACATCCGCGCGTTCGCCGGCGTCGTCGACCCGTCGACCGAGCCGACGACGGGAGTCGACTCGTGAAGCGACGCGATGTCGTCACGCGGCGCGGTCCGCGGGGAGTGTCGGACCGCCTGGGACCCACGCTGCGTGTCCTGCTCTATGCACTGGCGCTGGCCGTGGGTGGCAGCTTCCTGCTGATCCTCACGCCGTCGGTGGCGTCGATCCCCACCCGCGAGTGGTCGCTGCCGTTCTTCGCGCTCGTGATCGGATTCGCCATCTCGGAGGCTGCGGCGCTGCACGTCGAGATCCGCAAGGAGTCGCACTCGCTGTCGCTCGCCTGCATCCCACTGATGTTCGGACTCCTCTACACGAGCCCGTTGTTGCTGCTGGTCGCCTACATCGTCGGCGGCGCTTCGGCCCTGCTGTGGATCCGCAAGTCGCCGTTGCTCAAGGCTCTGTGGAACGCCTGTCTGTTCGTGGCTCAGGTGGGGCTCGCGGCGCTGATCGTCCGCTCGCTCCTGGGCATGCGACTGCCCGAGAACGTCGCCGAGTGGGCGGTCCCGCTCGTTGCCGTGGTGGCGGCCGAGCTCATGAGCCTGGTGGCGGTGCCCCTCGTGATCATGGCGGTCGACCGGAAGTTCCGGCCGCACCTGTTCGCCGACCTCGGTCAGTCACAGATCCTGGCCGTGCTCGGTGGCATGTTCGGAGTGACGGCGTTGGCCGTGTCCCTGACGAGTCCGTACATGGCGATCTACGCGTTCGTGCCGCTGCTGGCGGTCGGTCTGCTGCTGCGAAGCAGCGGCGGCCTCTCGCAACGATTTCGTGACCTCCAACAGTTGCACCGCTTCACCCGCGCCCTCTCGAACGAACGCGGCGCCCGCACCCTCGACACCGGCCTCGTCGAACTGGTGCAGATTCTCCGAACCCGCCTCGCAGGCCTGATCCTGGTCGGACAGGACGATGCCGACTCGACGTTCCGTGTGCTCGTCGACGATTCGTTCGCCGATGTCGATCCCGGCCCGCTCGCCGATCTGCTCGCCGACCTCCTCGAGGACCAATCGGTGGTGCAGCTCGACGTCGACGATCCGCGACCAGCGGCCCGGGAACTCCTGGCTGCCCTCCACGCGACGCGCGTGTTGGCGGCACCCGTGCTCAGTGAAGTCGACCGGGTCGGCGTCCTCTTCGTCGCGGATCGCCTGGGGATGCGCAGCGAGTTCACCTCCGACGAGCTCGGGCTGTTCGCCTCACTCGCGAACACGTTGAGCTCGCGGCTCTCCAATGATCTCCTCGTCGAGCGCCTCGAGGTCCAGGCTCGCAACGACTCGTTGACCGGGCTGCCGAACCGGCTCAGCTTCGAGATCGCCGTCACCTCGAGCCTCGCGAGGAGCGGGAGCTCCGGAACGGTCGTCATGGTCGACCTCGACCGGTTCAAGGAGATCAACGAAGGCCCATGAAACATCTCCATCTATATTCAACTCTTTTCCTGGACGAACTGGCCGCCAAACGAATTACCGATCCTGATGATTATAATTTTTACAGCTTTAAAGCAGGGCTGCATGTTTCAAACCTGATACCGGATCTTTATGCAGGAATAGAATATACCATCACCAATTCCCTTACTTTCAGGCATTTTGTTCCTACTCTTACTTTCGAGTCCAACCGATTTAACCTGGGGCATTACCTTGAGGACAATTCAAAGGAATTTTATTTCAATATTGGCTATAAACCGATACGGAATCTCGATGTTCGTATCAGCTATTGCATGGCTCAAAAAGGACCTGACCATACCTTATTAGGTTCGATGCCCCGTATGAAGCAGACTCCATTTACCCCAATTGTATGGGAGTCGGATGAAATTGGGTTCAGGGCCCACTGGCAAATAATAAATGATGTATATCTGAATGCTGCTTTTATGGCCCGTAATATCAGGGGCGACCAAAGCTACCTAGACATGTGGACCCCGGAATATTTTCACGGCAAAACAAATACTTTCCAGTTTGGAGTGAATATTTCTTATTAACTTAGAGGGTAATATTCTAATTTGTTTCCTGATAGGTGATTAAGTCATCCCAAAGTAATTATAAAAAATTGTTTGAATGAAATACGATGTTTATTTAAAAACCGCCATTGAAGCAGGAAAAGCTATTCTTGATATCTATAATGACAAGTCTTATTCTGTGAAATCTAAAGAAGATGACAGTCCTCTTACAACAGCCGATTTAAAATCCAACGCCATTATTAATGATAACCTTAAAGATCTTGGTTTGCCCATCCTTTCCGAAGAAAATAAATCTATTCCATATTCTGAAAGAAAGGACTGGAATGAATTTATCCTCGTTGACCCTCTTGACGGTACCAAAGAATTTATCAAAAGAAACGGTGAGTTTACAGTAAACATCGCGATTATCAGGAACTCCTTCCCGGTTTTTGGTGTTATTTACGCCCCTGTTTTAGATACATTATACTGGGCATCAGAAGAAAGGGGATCGTGGAAGCTTGAAAGTGCTTCTGAATTTTTGGAAGCAGACTTAATTTCAACCGGAATTGAAGAAAAATTAACCGGTAAAAAGGTTTTATTTTTTGTTTTGCTACATCTCCTTTATTTGCATGTATTCGTTCAGTTACATATGTCTCCCATCCAACACCACAGCATTCTTCCTCATAAAAAAGTAAGCTAGTAAAGTGGTTTTGTTTTTTTCTGTGGGCCCTCTTGATCAAAAGTTATTCAGATTGGCCGGCCAATTCAACAGGTCAGACACGACCCTACCATCACGGAGAGCCCGGCCGGCTCTCAGCAAAAGGTTCGTCCTAGACACGGAACGCTGGGAAGTTCATCGCAAAAAAATCTGCTCTGAGACCAAAATCCTGGGCATTTTATGCCTCCCAGCGAGGAGCAGTAGAGTACGAGTCGTAGAATTTTTCTGCAGCAACAATGGCGGATTCTCCGTCTCCGCTTCCTGGTGGTCCTCCTTTGCTTACATCGGCGGCCGTGATGCCACGATGTATCCCCGCCAATATGAGGATGCGCATCATCTTGCCCCGGAATCGGGATTCGCAGCAAAGCGAACTCCTGCACCGCAGAACGGAACTGCGAGGCGACCACACCCAACCAACTCGATCGAATCATGAATGCACGACCATCACGAATGAGCAGCCTGCGTCACATGCAAGACCGGCCCGAATGAACTCCAATGCCAACGTGACCCAGTCAGCCACAGAATAAACTCTCATAGATCAATCAGCCCGACTAACGATAGCAAAGAGAACTAATATCATCAGGATTCATTCACAGCGAAATTTGCTCAATGAAATGAATTTGTACTACACAACTTCGATTATCGCCGCCATCATCGCAGCCCTCTCTGCAAGCGATGCTTTGGCGGATCCAGACTCAGATGGGCCGCATGCACGCGAACTGCAGTTGTCGGCGCAATACAATGGATACGACGAGGCAAGAAAAAGGTGGGACCGATTGGACGGTCAATGCTCATCCATTCAGGACTTTCAGAAATCCAATGAGGACGATGACTTTCCCGGCAGATATTGCAAGAACGCGTACTATCTCAATTCCAGTTTCATTCAGAGCTGCAAGGATGGCGCCGAAACCTTTGTGCGAGAGAAGCAAAACGAGTGCTCAAATGTATCCCAGTGCAATTTGCCGCTGAAGGACTTTTATTTCGACTTGGAATGGAACATGTCCAAGTTCTGTGGCACCGAAGGTGACGGGATCCCCGGTATACAGCCGCGAGAACGTGCCCTCATCGAGGAGGCGATGCTTCTCCATCTGAACGACGACGCCGCCTGTGACGCGCGGGGCGATCGATGCGGACATGATGAGGAGTTTCTGGCCTTTGACGTGGAAGATTTCGTGCCGGCAAATGTGTGGGGGCCGGCGGTGCTCGAGGTCGACGATTGAACGACAACGAGGATGATCTCCAAAGGTTCTGGGAATGGATCGGGGAGGTGTAGGCGATGTGAGCATGAGGACAAGCACCGACGACTACGGATTGATTGGTCAGTTGATGAAGAGAAGCCTCGAGTTGTCAGCGTCGGCGATTCTGTGCAGGACAATGATATGGGACAACATCGACAGCTTTTGCAATGTCCCGCCGACCTCGCCTCGGCCTTTAGGGAGACCTCGCCAATATTTGAGGACGTTACTGACGCAGATATTGTATCTTATACCGGCATTAACTGCGACGCTTGCCACCGCAAGTCCTCTCTGTATCCAGATTGCTTGGAATACTGTCCTCAGCAGCCTCAAGATCCCGATTATCCCGAATATCCCGAACCCGAATACCAATACCCTGATTATTATCCTGAATATCCTGAATATCCCGAGAATCCCTCTACTGGCATTGACTGCGATGCATGCCACCGCAAGTCCTCTCTGTATCCAGATTGCTTGGAATACTGTCCTCAGAAGCCTCAAGATCCCGATTATCCCGAACCCGAATACCGAAACGCCCCTGATTATTATCCCGAATATCCTGCTTATTATACGTACGACCCAACGTATGAGGAAACATATGAACCATCGTACGAAGAAACGCACGAACCAACTCCAACAATTGAGCCAACGTGGGAGGCAACGGACGAGGCGACGGACGAGGCAACGTGGGAGGCAACGGACGAGGCGACGGAAGGAGGCGACCGACGAGGCGACCGACGAGGCGACCGACGAGGCGACCGACGAAGAAACGTACGAACCAACTCCAACAATTGAGCCAACGTGGGAGGCAACGGACGAGGCGACGGACGAGGCAACGTGGGAGGTGACGGACGAGGCGACGGACGAGGCGACGGACGAGGCGACGGACGAGGCGACGGACGTGGCGACGGATGAGGCGACCGATGAGAAGTGGTAGTGTACATTTATTTTAAAAATGCAGCATTAATCTTTGAAATGTTGTACATGTACATGTAATGCAGCCAACCAACAAATTCTAATACATTAGAGTCAATGCATGACCGCTCCATCACTGACCACATCAAAGATGATTGGACGGAGGAACTCCTCCTCCGCTATGGCCTCCGCGCCAAGCACGGATGGTTTGGCCGTGCCGCCCACCATATCACCAACACATCACCCACCGACCCGACCCGATGCTCCGTCTAATTCACCACGGCATCGCCACATACCACACACGTCAACTCTACATCAGTGATAAATACCGCGAAGCCTACTTCGCCCTCCACTATCCTGACAAGGACATGCCCAAAGCAACCAGTAGTAAAACCAATGACCCCACCCTCCACAAATGTCCGCTATGTACCATCCCTGGCTGGCCCGCTGGCACTGCAAGCCACCTCCACTGCCTCTGCAAACATCCCACCCTACTGGCCATTCGAAATGCTGCCCTAGACACCATCAAAGACACCCTCTCCCAAATTGCACTCATCCAAAACAACACCCCAAACCCAACAAATACTTGAATCATTACCAAGCTTGGTACCTTCCTCGAAGGCATAGACAAAGCCTCCCTACACCCCACTCAAACGCAATGACATGCCATTGTCACCACCCCCACTGAGCTTAAGATCAAAATACAACTCCGTGAACACAAAGAACAATGCTCTCTCCCTGCTGCCCACCCCTACCGATACACTCTCAGCAACAACCCCTCCTCCTAAAAGCTGGCCTCCTCCTGATCACCGAACATGACACCGGCGGTTCCTTTGATGCCCCACCGACCTCCTAAGAATATGAACAAGAAGACCATCTCTATGATGATAGGCTCAACGGGATACTACGGTGTCATGTGAACCAAACGCATGCCTTGAATGGTATATGCCGCCAGAAGAAGAAGCTCCAGGATGAGATGAGATACCGAATTTACATGAACGGCTACAGAGATTCAGAGTTCTTGCAGACGTGTGAGATCCAATGATACTCGTATCCAGTCTGGACCTTCTGTAATGCCATGCAGTTGTCGAGCGCGACTGAAGGCCACGCCCTACCTGGATTTTCACCGTTGGCATATGAGGTTAGAGAGGTATTTGGCATACATCCCTCCTACTCCCATACAAAGACGGACCAGAGTAACGAATCGGGGATTACCTCGGTAGGTAGTAGGATTCTCTTCCTGTCTTTCGGGTGGACGCTCATGATGGTTTTCAGTGGGCCTCTTCCCTGGATCCTAAGGTGGTCTCCCGAATATATGGCTCGGAGTGCCTGCTCGTGGATGCACTAGGCTCTGTATGCGATTAGGCAATATTATAAAATAAGATGAAAAGTAAAGTAAATGTAGGTTTACTTCACTTTGATTGCGTTGAGTAAATTATGTCTATTATAATTAGTAAAATGAGTGATCTCAATGTTAGGAGTATTATATAGTACTTTCCTTCCTCCTGCTTCTGCTAGTTAATAGGGTTGACGCTTGGTGTCAAGCTGAAGCCTGGTGTCAACAGCTTCACAGCATGATGTCAAGAATGGTTCGCGCGCTCTGAGTTCAAGGCGCCCTGCGCTGAACGAGGGGGCGCGGTCTAACCTGTATCTCAGTATTCTTACTGCTCTTCTTTATAGCTGCTGAGCTTCCAAGAACTTTACATATTAGGAGACCTCACGTATTCTGTAATATCCGTCTCTTAACCACTGGGAGGCTCCTGTTGCAGTCGCCTCCTTCTTTGAAGATTTCAGTAGCTAATGTACTCAGCGTTTAAGTATATATATATAATATAATGCGTTTCTATACGCCACCCCAAGGTACCTACTTAGGTACGAATTTTCACTTGCCCCAGCAAGTGAGGGGAAAACCATGATTACATGGGAAAAACCCGGATTATGTACATGGGGTATGTAGTTAGTTTCTCTCATAGGTATTGATTATGTATATGATCCTGTGATCGTGCTGCTTGTCATTCTTCTGACCTTTAAGAAAGCATTGCTGCTACTTCTTCACAATCTCTTGGATCTGTGGAATTGTGGCCCGGGTGAATCCTTCACACTGTGGGTCACCTTCACGCCCTTGCCACTCTTAGCGACTCTCGGCTCGTGGGAGTTAAGGTTTGTTATAGATATATCTTATGTTTATTTTTCATCACCTTGTCTCGGTGGCATCGCGCATTATTTATGTGTGTGCGTGTGTGTGTGTGTATGTTGAATCAGTACCTTACATTGCATCATTGGCTTGGGGCGTCCCGCCAAGCCAACTGCGTTAATTACTTACCGATTATAGTAAGGTCTGATTCTCCTAATGTTTATGCGCTCAAATATTGCGCCTCCATGCACAGTACGCTTTATCGTTACAGTGCCATTGTTCCAGACATGGTGTACGCGGTACGGACCTTCAAAGGGCCTCTGCAATGTGGGTCTAATTGCACTTTTATCACCTGGGTTTCCTTTTGCCTTTAAAACTAAGTCCCCAACCTTATATGTATGTGGGACTCTCTTAGCATTTTCTCTGGCATTATTCTCAGAGGCTATCTTTTGCCTTCTGGTCTGCATGTAATGCCAATCAACCAGGTGTCTAATGTTTAACATCATATCTCGGCCAAATACTAGCTGGCCGGGTGTAGCACGCATAGAGCTGTGCCAAGTACTTCTTATGGCGAATGCTATGGCTGATATTAGGCCTGCCCATGGATCATAGGGCGGCGGCAGCAGATAGCAGTTAGCCACATCCATTGTTCGCAGCATGTTTCCTATGACTTGGTGGATTCGTTCCACTACCGCATTTGCCTGCGGGTTAGCGGTGGTAATAAGTCTTAATTCTATTCCGTACTCTTCCCTGAGGGCATTCCGGAAGAAATGTCCAGTGAATTCGCCTCCTCGATCCGCCACTATGACTTGTGGACGAGGGTATCTGTTCAGCCATGATATTTCTAATATATTCATGATGGTCTCTGGGGTAGCGTCATCATAACTACCCATTTCGAACCATCCAGTCACTGGATCTATCATGGTCATAACTTTAAATTCCATGATATTACCGTCCGCTCTTGGTATCTTCTTAGGACCATATAGGTCTATGTGTAAGACTTCCCAGGGCTTTGTCTCTAGCTGCTTTGCCGGGACTTGTCCATAATGCCTGCTCGCCTTTTTGGCCTTCTGGCAGGCGTCACAAGTTCTTACGTATGCTGTGACCGCATTTCTTAGCTGTCCTGCCTTGGGACAGTCAAAGTGTTGGTATATGCCTTCATAGAGGCGATCTCTTCCAGGGTGTACCTGGCGGTCGTGATACCAACCAATGATTTTGGTCAGTAATTCAGGGGGTATAATTATCTGTTCTTTGTTGTTTGTTATTAAATGGGCTGTCTTTCCGCCTCCAACAAAAGGGCTGAGTTTGAAACTTGGTTGACCAGGTTGTGCTGTGTTAAGCATGCTTTGTAACTCTTTGTCACGGGCTTGAGCGCGTGCAATGACCTGGTAATCGAGGGGAAATTCGTCCTCACAGATTTCATAGTTTTCAATAAACTCAATAACTGAATTTTCTAGCTCACTGTTGTCCACGTCTCTGCGTGGCAAGCGGCTTAATGCGTCAGCAGCCACATTGTGTTCTCCTTTGATATAAATTAGTTCGATGGCAAATTCCTCCATTAACAGGCGCCAGCGCATTATTCGCTGTGAGACGCTCTGTGTATTGGAATGCGTCAGATTTTTATGATCTGTATACACACGGATTGTGTGGCCATAAAGAATTCCCCTGTACTCTTTCAACAATTCAACGATTGAAAGTGTTTCCTTGTCAGTTACAGTGTAATTCTTTTGTGCAGAGTTAAGGGTGCGCGAAAAATGTGCAATTGGCTTGCCATCTTGCGAAATTATGGCTCCTAATTGCTTGTCGCTAGCATCTGTATGCACGTCAAATGGCTTATTAAAGTCCGGATAAGTGAGTTGTGTATCTTTACATAATCTTTTCTTTGCTTCATCGAAGGCCTTTTGTTCTGTATCAGTCCATTTAAAAGGCACACTTTTGGAGGTAAGGCGTGTCAGTGGTGACAACAAGTGTGAACGTCCTGGATACATTTCCTTATTGAAATTTATCATCCCAATGAAGCTTCTCAGCTGTTTCCTATTGGTAGGAGGCAGAATAGCTTTGATAGCTTCTATTTTCTTTGGGACTGGGCGAATACCGTCACGGCTGATCATAAATCCCAGGTATTCTAGTTCACTCTTTCCAAAGAAAGACTTTTCAGCATTTACCTTCAAATTTTTGTGCTTCATCAATTTTAAAACTTCTGATAAGGCCTCACAATGTTCAGACCAAGTACCCTTTGTTATGATGAGTACATCGTCAATGTATACTCGTATGTATGGTAAGTGACCCAATAGTTCATTCATTCTTTGTTGGAATACGTCTCCAGACACTTTTACACCCATCGGAAGGGCTGTGTATTCAAATTTACCAAAAGGTAGCACTGTGGTGCAGAGCTTCCTGCTCTGCTCGTCCAGGGGCATTTGGTAATAACCCTGTACCAAATCTAATGATGTGCCGTATTTAAATCCTTCTAGTGATTGTAACAATTCTTGGATTTTGGGTACCGGATAAGGATGTCTTACCAGGCATTCATTGAGGCGTCTAAAATCCGTTACTATTCTTGCACTAGGTACGGTTTGCCCTGGGTTGAGCTTTTTGGGTACTATAAATGTGGGGGCTGCCCACTCTGATCTGTTCACTCTGACCAATACTCCCCTTTTTACTAGTTGTTCTATCTCATTTTTAACTGTTTCTTCATATATTTTTGGTATTGTGTATGGCTGCCGGGCATGGTAGGGTTTAGCATTTGGCTTTAGCGTTAAGCTTACTGGTTCCATGTTCCACGCGCCTGGCTCACCATCAAACATTGGCTCAAATTTGATCAGTACATCATGCAAAAGTGCTTTTTGTTCTTGATTAAGTTCAGCACAAGCTTCTACTACCTTTCTTAAGTCAGCTGGCTGATAATTACTCTCGACAATCCTTGTCATTCGCGATAGTAAGGCTTGCGCCGCTTCGCTTTCAAAGGATTCCAAGGTGGCCTGCTGAAATAAGAATGGTATGTTTTGAGCTAGAGTGTTCCTATTGCGCATCGGGACTGTTGCGCCTTCGTATTCAGTATCGTTAGAACTGAATCTTATGTTGAAACCGAAGGCTTGTAAGAATTCACGTCCCAGCACCATGCTGTACGGGCTGTTGCCATTATGGCTACTAGCTCTATTATCGATGTACATTTCATACTCAAATTTTGGTTTTGTCGCGAATTCTGGCAACATAAATCTAACGTCAGCCTTTCCTGCCGTTTTAAAATTGCCTCCTCTGGTCTGCCAGACTGCAACCTTTCTGCTGGATGTTTTCATTGTTATGTTTCCAGATAAGGCACTGCTCAGCAAGAAGCTATGCGAGCTCCCTGAATCCAGTAAACACAGTACCGGTTGGAAACGGCCTGATGATGTCTTGACCAGCACAGTGAGAACTGGCACGAGGTCCGCGCTTTGAACCTGCTGGTTCCTAAGTGCTCCTCGGATAGTTATTGTATCACGTGTACTTGTAGAGGCTGTGCGTTTGTCAAGGTAATACCTGTTATTAATATGCAGTTTCTTTTTATAGTTTTTCTTGTTTTTTTGTTTTTTCTGGGTTTTTGTGGGCATTGTTCTTTTGTTATCAATGCCATAATTTTCGTATGCAGTATCCTTGGGCCCCTGCCCATTTGGTGTACATAAATGAATGTATAAATTCCTAAGTTGAAGGCATCCTCGCTTGAGACCCCGGCATATAAACTTGATCGGGGAAATGACGCGCGAGGAGCCACGCGTTTCTGATCAGAAACCGATGTCAGAATCCGACAGGCTCTTCTCAATAAGATTCGCCTCCCGGTTCCGAGAGAACCTGTTTTGGGCCTGTCCGGCTTCACGCTGTGCGCGTCCTGCAGCGTTGTCATTGACGCGCCACACCTGGTTCTGGTAGTAGCTACGCTGATTTTTTCCTGCGTCATTCGGACGGCTGGCGTGATGAGCCTCGCTGCGGACACCGCGGTTATAATTGTTCCTGCGCCCCCACGAAAAATCGCGCCTGCCATTCTGGCGAGGCATCTGCCTTTGGGACGTGCCGACACTGTCGCGCACCTGATCCCGCACACCCCTACGGGTTGCTTCCGAGTGATTTTCACCTCGGAAAGGCCTATATTTTGCGCAGTGATTTTCACCTCGGAAAGGCCTATATTTTGCGAAACGTGGCTGGCGTCTTCCGCGCGGTATCATTTCGGCTCTTTTCTCAGGTCTCAGGTTTCCGAGGACGCCCATCGTGATGCTTTCGGCAGCCTCAAGCCGCTCGAACTTGGCCCGCAAAGACTCCATCGTCTCATTCGCAGGGTCGTTCCCGGCACGAAGGAGATCCTTCACCCACTTATTGGGATGATTTCGCAGCGCGATGTCGACGTCATCATTGTCGTCCAGTCCAAGACAGTCCGGCCCCAAAGCGACTTCAAATTTCCGTTTGATGTCATAGTAACGGTTGAACCAATCAGCGACCGACATGTCGTAGGTCTTCGTGGCTGCCACTCCGTTGCGCCATGAATTCTTCTGACGATTGGCCGCATTCGATTTAAAGGCCTTTCTGGCCATCTGTCGCAACGCTTCTTCGAAGTGAGGACCGGTCTCCGCACCTAACTCGTTAGCGTACGCGTTGAAGTCGCGAAGAGCTGCCCCACGGAAGAAGCTTCGCGCAGCCCGGTACTTTCCGGGCCCGGTCGTCAAGTTCTGCCCAGTCACGATCGTCCACAGGTCCGCAATTGCGTCCGCCGTCTCTTCCGCGGCGTACGGACCCTTCGCCTTCGCGAAGCGATGGACCTTTCGCTTGTCGACCTCGGAGTCCGCCGCGAAGGGGTCTCTCTTCAGGGACACCGTCATGGTGTTCTCGGCCTTGTGGTGCCGCTCGGGCATCTCGGGGAACGGGATAGGCGGTTCGTCGAAATGGCGGATCATCCGGGCACGTTCCTGCCGCTCGCGCTGGGCGGCCATTTTTACAACAATCAACCTGGTCGGCGTCCTCACAACAATCAACCTGGTCGGCGTCGGCTTCGTCTTCGGCTTCGGCTTCGGTTTCGGCTTTGTCTTCGGCTTCGGCTCGGGCTTCGACTTCGGCTTCGGCTTCGGCTTGGTTTCCGGCGGCGTTTTCGGCTTCCGTCGGGTACGTTGGCGGCGGCGATAAAACAATCAACCTGTGCTTCCCGATTGGCTCGGCGGCGGCGCCTTTGTTTCGTCGGCGAGGTCGTCGGCGGCGATACGCCCGGCGACGAACCTATCGATTTGGATATCGAGGCAGGCGAGGAGGATACCGCGGACGAGGTTATCAGCTGTGGCGGCGGTGACGGCGTCCTTTCCTCGGGGGTCGAGGAAGAAAGAGAGACGGTGCTGGTGCAATAGCGCAGCGACCTCGGGATGGGATATAATTTGGGATATCCCGTCTTGGTCGAGTAGGGATCTATCTATTGCGTTGATGATTGGATATTCTTCGTCGTAGTGCTCCTGTTTTACACGGTGGACTTTGTAGGTTAGGTAGTGCTCGGCCATTCGTATAATAAACTAGCAATCTATTCACCCTACACCTAGAGTGTAATAAATTTATTATGAACTAGGCTCTGTATGCGATTAGGCAATATTATAAAATAAGATGAAAAGTAAAGTAAATGTAGGTTTACTTCACTTTGATTGCGTTGAGTAAATTATGTCTATTATATTTAGTAAAGTGAGTGATCTCAATGTTAGGAGTATTATATAGTACTTTCCTTCCTCCTGCTTCTGCTAGTTAATAGGGTTGACGCTTGGTGTCAAGCTGAAGCTTGGTGTCAGAAGGAATGTACGTATCCCTGAGTTCGAGGCGCCCTGCGCTGAACAAGGGGGTGCGGCTTGACTCGTTTCTTCATGTCTGTGCTGCTTATCCTAATATCTGCTGGACTTCCAAGAACCTCATATGGCAGGAAGCCTCAATCATGTGTAAGACGTGTCCCTAACTATGAGGAGGCTCCTGTTGCAAATCGAATGCCCAAAGTGGTAATCGAGATTCGTCCCCTTCTCCAAACGTGTCATGGGGAGGCTGCTGTGGTGTCGGTGGTCTCGGCAGGTCGACTTGGAAGACCTCGTTTCAATTTCTACGACAATCAGCTGAGAATCAGGGCGATTTCACGTGAGAGGACGCTTTTCATGTACTAGCTAGATCTACTAGTAGTAGCAGTTAGATAGACGAGCTAGACTACATGTAGAATTAGTACAAGCAGCAGTCACCGGTACTAGTGGGTAACCGGAGGGCGAGGAGGCAGGGCAAAGAGGCACAGTGAAGAAGACATCAATGCTGTGTACATGGCTTAGAAAAGAACATATGAGTTAATCCCGGCAGTTCTGGTTATAGAAGAATTGATCCCGGCACTTCTGGTTATAGAAGAGTTAATCCCGGGACTTCTGGTTATAGAATTTCCTCTTCACCTATGCCGAGCCATTTGGCAACTACTACAGTGCCAGGCACTACGTTGATGATAACAATAACAGGCGCCATGATCCAATATCCATAATTTTTGCACCAGTTGTGTGTTGTATGTGGTCAGGAGAAGATATTGGTATGTTGGTAGCCAATATGGGCCCCTGCTATGTGTTCAAAATACCCACTCCCAAAAAGGGTTAATTAACCTTTTTGGGTGGTAGAAAATCCGTTCATCGGCCTTCCTCGACTGACTCCTCGACCTGCACTCTCCATGGGAATTTCCCATATCATCCAACGGTATCTTCTTCGGCCATCATCGGCCTTCGTTCGACTCTCCATACCATCCGTACATACACGCTTACCATCATGTCCTCCAACAAAGAAGACAACATGACAACAGAAGAGCGTGAAGATTGGCTCAAGTCGCATGGCATCACCATCGAAACTCCCGAGGATCGCAGGGCAGCCGCCACCGGTACGAACGCACCCATCCTTCACCAGCTCCACTGCCTTCACGACCTATCTGGCGAAATTGATGGAGTCGATTTGGCCTTTATCCCGTGTGACGACTCCAAGCCCCTTCGTTCTGTTCGGTTGCCTCCTGGGCTGATCCAGCCTGGCACCGGCGATGCTGTTGTTGAGTTTACGCGTCCCTACTTTGCGACAAACAAGCAGTCAATCGATGCAGGACTGTTGAAGGAGCAGGCCAGCAAGCAATTCGCAGGTGGGAATATAGAAGGTCTGGACACGTCCAAGCTATCCGTCGCTTCCATGAATGCCGTTGCGGCACAGGGCAGTGTTGAGGTAAGTCAATTGTATTGAATTGAATTGTCCTTGTTCATCTTTACAT
Source organism: uncultured Acidimicrobiaceae bacterium (assembly GCA_963827775.1). Classification (GTDB taxonomy): domain Bacteria; phylum Actinomycetota; class Acidimicrobiia; order Acidimicrobiales; family Ilumatobacteraceae; genus Ilumatobacter. The sequence continues at coordinate 125,398 of CAWHCI010000009.1, forward strand.
GTTTTGGCGCTACCTTTGATCTTTCTAACTTTCTCTTCAATGATTCGAATTCGACAGACCTTTCCGCTTGTGCACCCTGCAGAAACAAACAAGTATCGCGGAGTATACGTGTACCTTGACGAGGTTGGTTTGCTTAAGAAGCTAGCGATCAATTCTCGAGCAATTGATATTGCAGAGAGCTGTGGGTATAGCCCTCCGCCGACCTTCTATGGGGATGTATTTATTGGTCGGGTGGCGACTCGACCAGTCATGACAAACATTGATTTTGTTGTTGGCAAGGATACTGATAGGGATGCTGAGTGGATGAAGAGGGCCGTGTCGGAGAACTTGGCATGGCAGCAGGAAATGAACAAGGTGACTGGAAAGGATGGGGAGACTCAGCCAACTGCTGCTGGGACAGAGGGTAAGGTAGCACAAGAGTCTGACTTTAGTTGGACTCAAGATGAGGAGGAGATAGAAATTGGTGTCGAGTTTGATGAAGATATTGACAAGAAAGCGGTAAAGATATCATTTTTTCCCAAGAGTGTACTGGTGACTTACAAGGGAGAAGAGGCGTTGAATCTAAAGCTTTACGATAAAGTCGATGTCGACGGTTGCACTTGGACCTTGGATGGTAAAACGTGCTTGGTATTGACTCTTGAAAAGGTGAAGGGAGGTGTCATGTGGCCTCGTATCAAGGAGTAGGATACTGTATGTAACTGACCTCGTGGAAACGATGCTAGGGTAGCTAATCTAGAAGATTGCTTTTAAGAAAGATATTTCTACCATACTGCCAGCGAGTTATCCTAAAAGCCATGGATAGGGAACTCATCGGCCGGTTCAACAAAGGATTCATCAATCGGGCGACACTGTCCGACCTTGACCGAGAGTTCAGAATGGTCCTCAAACGACTCTCTATGCAGGACAACTTGGTTGTCGTCGCAACGGATAAGACGAACAGGGTAGTCTCTGTACCGATGGATTGGTATGCCCAAATGATAGAAGGGTGTATCAGGGCAGACGTGGTAGCAGTTGACAAGGACGATCTTGATAGAGTACTCGCCCAAGCCATGGAGGACCTACAAGATTTTGCAGGTAAGATAGCCATGGATGATATTGAGCTCATAATGATGCAATCGATGATGTCCCGTGCTATCCCCCAATGCTTTCCAATGCTTTGGTTTGATCAAGGACCACCAGACCGATAAGAAGGATGAGAATATGGTAATTTCCCAATGAGATTTGTGGTTCCTGACAATAATTTCATGTCAGGATTTGCCAACGTTGGGACCGGTGTGAGCCCAGGGCCGGTTGACGTCGTCATCCAACATGTTGGTGAGACCTTCAATCGATAAATGGGTGGTCATCGGAGGAGACAGTGATCTGATTTTGAGTCATCCAAAACTGTGATCCGTCTAGGGGCGCCTCTTTGTTGTTTTGTGTTTTTGAATCCTTTCTTGTCTTGTCAATTGATTTGATATATTAATCAGCACCATCATCAACTAGTAGAACACTCGTGCATCTTGTTTCCTTTGGACGCTTAGGCTTAGGAAGCAACTGCATATCTAACCAAGACACACCCGTAAACTATCAATTTCATTGTTATAAAAGAAAGGTTGGCAAAAGAGTAACAACTATTTTAGCGAGGAGTGCGATCCACACACTAGATTATGAGTAAAATTGTGGTCATTCTTTTTTCTGTAGACTTTTTGAAATTTTTGTTTTACATTACACCCCCTTGACAAATTATGTTCATGGTAAATTTTCATCGAATATTTAGCATGAGAGGGTGATTGAACCTGCATAGAAAATGAAGGAATGAACATCCGACACAAACAATCTCCGACCCGAATGCTTCACCATTGTACGAGAGAGTGAAACTCTCTTACCGATTACTACCTAAATCCGGGTCTCCTCACTACGTCCCAATTTGCTCGCGGGGTGCATCACTCTCGCGTCTAATCATAACTGTTGCTGACAGCTAATAAAATCAACAAAGCAAAACGGCCTGTCTCAAAATTTTGCGCCAACACGCCAGCCCGTCCGCAGTATGGCGCTTTTATTGCTTCGTGCTTCAACAGGCGAGATGACTGCTGACTCTCGACTCTATCATCGCCCCGTCGACGCTCTGGCAAATTCCTCGTTTGTTGAAAGGAGGCAGATGTCTGTGGAAGCCGAAGGTTGATGGATGGAAGGAAAGACTCACAGGGAGGAATTGATACATCCGTCGCATCAAAAGATCTTGTCTCGAAAACACATCATCTTGTGTTGTTTCGATACTCGTAAATTTCCTCTGAAAGTCTTGAAATACTCGACATCGATAGTACGAGTGACAGAGTGACATCGGACCCGTGAAACTTCTCGAGGCGGCCGTCCTCGACACGCCTTCGGCCGACGTGGCATTGCGCGAAGAGGTGCTCGCAATCGAGCGGCGCTTGCTCGACCTGCAGGTTGAGCTCACCGGGGATCCGGTGCTTGGCAAGTACTCGGGACCGCAGCTCGCCGTCGATCGCGGCGCGCGTCGATCGGATCGTGAGCGCCAGTGGACCTCGACCTCACCGCCGACCAAGACCAACCGGGACGCCTATGCATACGCGGGCGCGGCCTTCGAGAAGGTCCTGGCGGATCTTCGGCAGTTGATCGAGACCGATCTGGCGAACCTGGAGGCCACGTTGGAAACTGCCAGGGCGCGATGGACGCCCAGGCCGGGTCCCCGGTGGCGGCAGCCCGAGTAGGGAGTCGGCTAGTCCACGCCGGGGCCGGAGGGGCGGATCGGATCCTGGGGAGCGTCGCCTCGCGACCGCCACAGCCCGTGGATCAGGACGACCACGAGCCACATCCACAGGAACCACCACGCCTCTTTCGCGCCGAGGAACCAACCGGCCGCGGACTCTGCGGGACCGTGCGTCATCTCGTCTCTCCGTTCGGGCGGGCTAGCCAGCCCGTATGGCTCTCGGATCCGGCGACCCCGACGGGATCGCCGGCGTCGTCTGCCGGAGCGTCCCGACGATTGTAGCGATTTCCCGCGTGATGTCACCGGGTTCGCCGCTACCGACGCGACTTCCCTCGAACTCGATCAACGGGCGCACCCCCCGCACGCTCGAGGTCAGGAACGCCTCGGTCGCGGCTCGCAGTCTCGGTAGGCGAAGCTTGCCCTCGTGAACGATCAGCTTCAGCTTGCGGGCGGCCGTCAGGGCCAGCGATCGCGTCACCCCGGGAAGAATGCCGTCCCGGAGCGACGGCGTGAACAGCTTGCGCTGCTGGAGGACGAAGACGTTGCTCGCGCAACCCTCGGCCAGGTGTCCGCGGTGGTTGAGCCACAAACCCTCGTCGGCCCCGCGCGCCGGGCCTCCTCGAGCCCCAGAGCGAACGCGGCGGAGTTCCCAGCGTCTTGAGCCGCCCAGCGGCTTGGCGCGGCGCCGCCAGGGTAGCAGCACCGCCGTGACCGGGCGATCGCGCTCGGCCGGATCCGATGGCGCCGCTGAAGACCGCGCAGTGCCCGCCCCGCACGGCTGGACTTGATCCACCCGAACCGTCCGCGAGCTGTCCGGCGATGGTCCGCGCCGGTCACCAACGTCAGGGGCAGGTCCACGCCCAGCCGCTGCGGTGGTGCGTAGACGCTCGAGGTGGGCGTCGAGATCGAGGACGCTGTCGTCGCGAACCGCGAGGGCTTGAAGACCCCCATGCCTGACTGCAGCGCCGGGTCGGCGATGGGACGGTCGCCCGCTCGTACGGCAGGATCTTCCCGTCGACCCGCACCGCGCCCTCGCGGATCTTCAGATCGCTTCGGCCGGGTCGAACCCCAGCTCGCGCGCCAGCGGCGGTCTTGTGATTCGCTTCCAGCCACTCCGACTCCGGGTCCGAATCCGCGACGACGCCGCCACCGGCGCCCAGGTAGGCAACGCCCCCGCCGACGACCACGGTCCGAATGACGCTCGAGTTGACGACTCCCGTCGTCACCGAACCACAGGAGGCTACCAGTGTAGAAGTTCCGCGGCAACGGCTCCAGCTCACCCAGGATCTCGAGCGCCCAGCTTCGGGGCGCCGGAGATTCGAACCGCCGGAAAGGTCGATCGTATCCATTCGAGGGGGCCGCTCTCCGGAAGCAGCTTCCCACGAACATGGCCGACCAGATGGGTGGACCGCCGCGAAGGTCCGAAGCTCGGCCACCGACGGCACCTTGATCGACCCGGT
>CAWHCI010000010.1:0-18080 GCA_963827775.1 uncultured Acidimicrobiaceae bacterium
GTTCAGTAGTGGCTGGGGGTTGAGGTCGGCGCGTCCGCGAAAACGCCCTTCTGGTGCGGGAAACTCGTGTTTGTCGAGAACATGAGCCAACAACCAGAAGGGCACTTCCATGGTGAAGCGTAATCGTCGGCGTCCACGGACCGAGTTCACTGGTGACGGATCTGGGGTCGTCAATCACGTCGGGGCTCGTCTGGTCGCCGAGCTCGCCGACGAGGTGGGGTTGACGTCGGCGTTGTCGGCGGCGATGGCGCCGACCAAGCAGCGTCGTCGTGGCCATGACCGCGGTGAGGTGCTGGTCGATCTGGCGGTGATGCTCGCCGATGGCGGCAAACGGATCTCGGACCTGGCGACGTTGCGCGAGCAGCCGGGGTTGTTCGGTGAGGTGGCGTCGCATCCCACGGTGTGGCGCACCCTCGACGCCGTCGACGCCGACGCGTTGGAACGGATCAAGATCGCTCGAGCCCACGCACGGGCGAAGGCGTGGGCGGCGGGTGCGGATCCGGGGTTCTACGTGATCGACATCGATGCCACCTTGATTGGTTCGCATTCGGACAAGGAACACGCGGCGCCGACCTACAAGCGTGGGTTCGGGTTCCATCCACTGCTCGCCTACCTCGATGGCACCGGTGAAGCACTCGCCGGGCTGCTCCGTCCGGGCAACGCCGGGTCGGGCACCGCCACCGATCACGTCGCCGTGCTCGATGATGCACTCGCCCAGTTGCCGATTGATCCTGCCGGGGGCGCCGAGGTGATCGTGCGCGCCGATTCGGCGGGTTGGTCACACAAGTTCGTGAAACACTGCCGGGCCCGCCACGTGAACGTCGTGATCGGTCACCGGCTCACCGTCGACATCGCCAACGTGCTGGTCAAGGTGCCGAAACGAGCATGGTCACCGGCGATCTCTGCCGACGGCAGCGACTGGCGCGACCACGCTGAGGTGGTCGAGATCACCGATCTCGTCAGCGACATCTTCGACACCACACGCGGCTGGCCGTGCGGGTTGCGGATGATCGCCCGCCGCGAGCTCCCACATCCCGGCGCCCAGCTCACGTTCACCGATGTCGACGGGCACCGCTACCAAGTGTTCGTCACCGACTTGGACGATCCCGACATCGCGTATCTCGAAGCGCTCTACCGCGGCCGCGGCCGCGCCGAGAAACAGATCTGCGACACCAAGACCACCGGGCTCACGAACCTGCCGTCACACTCGTTCGCGATCAACACCGCCTGGCTGCAGCTCACCCTGATCGCCCACGACCTGCTCGCCTGGACCCGCACCCTGACCCTCGACGGCGACCTCGCCACCGCCGAGCCGAAACGACTCCGCTACTGCCTGTTCCACACCGCCGGCCACCTCGCCACCACCGGCCGCCGATGCTTCTGCCGCCTCAGCCGCGACTGGCCCTGGACCACCGACCTCGTCACCGCGTTCGACCGCGTCCACCAACTCCGGATGCGCTGCTGAACAACACACCGCGGCCCACCAGCGACCGCAGACCCGACCGAGCCGGACAACCAACACCAGCCGCCCACGCTGACCTCGCACGCCCCAATGCCAGCCCACCCGCACTCCCGGACATCAATCCCCAACCACCACGCCAGGAACCCAACCAGAAACCACTACCGAACAGCCTGGGCTAGTGGAAGTAGGTGAGCTTGTCGGAGAACCAGTTCCGCATCCGGGCGCGGCCACCCTGGCGAAGCCCGGGCTCGGCCCGCCCGATCGCCGGGTCGATGGCACGCTCGACCAGCCGATCCGCGACGTCGGCGTCGTCGACCATCAGCGCGATCTCGAAGTTCCGGTAGAGCGCCCAGGCGTCGAGGTTCAGCGTGCCGAACTGCACCCGATCGTCGGCGACGATCAGCTTGGCGTGCACCACCGCACCCGGGTACTCCCAGACCTCGACGCCGGCGTCGAGGAGGTCGTCGTACCGGTGCTTCATCGCCCACGCCGCGGGGGCGTTGTTCGACTCCTTCGAGGTGATCACCCGGACGTCGGCACCACGCTCGGCCGCCCTGATGATGCGCTCGATCATGTCGCGATCGGCGACGTACGGGTTCATGATGTCGAGGCGCGTGGTCGCCGAGTCGATGAGCTCACGTGCGGCCTGCGTGGCCGACACGAACCCCCCTGGCACGACCTGCCCGACCGCAGCGGAGATCCGGCCGAGGTCGGGTTGATCGGGGAAGTACGGGGAGAGGTCTGCCGGCGACGGGGCGTCGTGCGCAGCAAAGGACGTCAGGAACACCACCTGGGTCTGGCGGACGACGTCGCCGGTCACCCGGACCATGACGTCGTAGAACTCCCCGTCGAGGAAGTGGTCCTCGATCCCGGCGCCACCCGTCCAGGCGACCTGGCCGTCGATCACGTACAGCTTGCGATGATCCGCCCGGCCGACCTCGCGCTGGTTCCGGCTGATGCAGCGATCGAACAGCGGACCGTCGCGGTCGACGGGCAGCGTGTCGTTGACCACGACGAACGCTCCGGCGTCGACGAGCCGCTCGTACATCGCCTTCGATGCCCCGGTCGGTTGGGATCCGACCCCGTCGACGAGGATCCGCACCTCGACGCCGTCGGCCAGGCGATCGACGAGGAGGGAGGTGAGCTCGTCTCCGACGTCACCCGGCTTCCACCCGAACATCAGGATGTGGACCGAGGACTCGGCGCCGGCGACATCGTCGAAGATCTTCGGGTAGAACGTCGCGCCCTCTGCCCACGGCTCGACCGATGCGGCGGTCGACCATGCGTAGTCCAGCCCGACGTCGTGCGGGCCGAGGTCGCCTGCCACGAACTCGGCGGTGGCGGCTTCGGCCTCGGTGGCGCTGATTGCGTCCGGCGGCGGCGGCCAGCTGCGGTCCTCGCCGATCGCGAGCACCTGCCGGAGCAGGAGGAAGAAGAACGCGGCCACGACGAGACCGACTTCGCCGAGCGTCGGCCAACGCAGCCGGCTCGCTGGCACTGTCTCCGGCGCGTCGTCCGGCTGCTCGCGCGAGTCCGGTGTCGCAGCGCGTCCAGCGAAGGCGGCGCCCGCGGACACGACGATCACGATCCCGCCGACGAACGTCAGCCAGTAGCCCCACGCGAGGCCGAACCCGGGGACGCTGGCGGTGCCGGTCACCGTGACGATCGTGACGATCGCGACGAGAGCGGCCGTGAGCCCAGCAGTGCGGGACCCGCGACCCACGGCGGGCGCCATCGCCACCCCGATGACGAGGTACACGAGGATGATCCAGCCGTTGTGCGGACCCTGGATGCCGTTCAGTGTGACGCCGTCGCCCGACGTCCACCGCGTGAACACGCCGAGCGCCGCCAGCAGGCACCCGCCGAGCAACAGTCGGCCCGCCACCCGAGTGACCGAGGAGCCGCGCGGTGCCGGCAATTCCTCGCCGAGGCCGTCGGCCTCGGCCGGAGGCATCTCGGTGTGTTCGTCGTCGATCTGCCGTCGCTGCTTCACCTTGCGTACGTGCTCGGCGACACCAGTGATCTCGAACGCCTCGTCGGGCCGACCCGACGCGGGGCGATTCGAGTCACTCATCGGCCGCAGAACTACCGGGCGCCGATTCCCGCCTCCGCTGCACGATCGGCACGTTGGACGCCTTCGAGGGTCGTCGTCGTGGGTCACCCGGCCCACCCTGAGCTGCCGGCACGTCCGGATCGGCGGCACGCGACGAGGGGCCACGCCGTGACCGGCGGCGACGCCGTGTCAGCGGCAGCCGATCCTCGTCGCGGCCTGGTGTTCGTCCACGCTCGCCGGTGCCGGGTTCACGCAGGTCGGGGGACCACGACGAGATCGTGACGTGGCAGGATCAACGTCCATGATGTGCACTCGGGAGCGACCGCGCCCATGACGATCGATCGAACCGCGGCCACCAGTTTCGTGAGCACCCAGGCAGGTCGAACCGTCAAGTGGGTCGGCAGCCGGCTCGATCCGCTCGGTGACACCACCGCGGTCTTCGAGACGGTGTCGGTGCTCGATGCCTTCCTGCCCAGTCTGATGCCACGTACGTCGCAGCATCAGGGGCTCGCGACCGGGCTCCACCTGCTCGGGGCCAGGCTGATCGGCGGACGTCTCAACGCCGCGCACGCCGCGATCATCGGATCGACGGCAACTCCGGTCTCGCTCGGCGTGCGTGCCGCCACTGCACTGGTCGGTGAGGCGGTGTCGCAGATACCCGAGCGCGAGGACGAGACGCTGTGGGTGTCGGCGGCACGCACGAGTGGAGACCTGCTCCGCGCCACGGCGATCAGCGGCGCCGCCTTCGACGCCGCCCGGATGTTTCGGGCCGGACGGTTCTCGAACCGCTCGTATCCGCTCGTCACCGGAGCGATGTTGAGCACCGGTGCGGTGTACTGGGCTGCGCGGCGGCTCCGCCATCGCAAGCAGGTCATACCGAGATGGCCGGTCGACCAGCAGGCAGACATCCCGACGTCGATCGCGATCGGTGCGGCGATCGGCTGGCGTCGGTACCGGGCTGGGCAAGGCGTTCGTGCTGACCGGCCGAGGGTTCCGGCACTACTTGGGCGACGAGCTCGGCAAGCCGGTGCTGGGGGCAGCCGCCAACACGGCCGCCTGGGCGCTGGGCGCGGTCTCGCTCTACAACGCCGGTGTCGCTTCGATCGGTCGGTCAAACGAACGCGTGGAGCCGTCCTACGCGACGGCGCCGACATCACCGCTGCTCTCGGGGTCACCCGAGAGCGTGTCGAGGTTCAGCGAGCTCGGCCTGCAGGGCCGGCGCTACGTGACCGACGTCGTGACACCCGAGATGATCGAGGATGTCGTCGGCGAGCCGGCCGTGCAACCGATTCGAACCTATGTGGGCTTCAACTCGGTGCCGCTCTATCAGACCGGACGTGCCGAGCTCGCGCTGCTCGAGCTCGAGCGCACCGGAGCGTTCGACCGCCCGTACCTGTTGCTCGTGTCGCCGACCGGAACCGGCTGGGTCGACCAGACCGTGGTCGAGGCGGCAGAGTTCTTCGCCCGAGGGAACATCGCGACCTGCTCGGTGCAGTACGGGCGGTTCCCGTCGTTCCTCGCCGTGCAGAAGGTCGGGCTCGGCCGCGGCCAGTTCCGGCTGCTGCTCTGGGGAATCCGGCAGCGCCTGCTCGAACGCCCGCCCGAACGACGTCCGAAGGTGCTCGTGTTCGGTGAGAGCCTGGGCGCCTGGACCGCAAGCGACGTCGTGATGGCACAGGGCATCCGCGGCTTCGACCACTACGGCATCGACAAGGCGCTGTGGTTCGGGCTGCCGGCACTGGCCAAGTGGTCGCGCAACGGCATGGCCGGCGGCTCCAATCAGCTCGTCCCGGACGGCACGGTCGGGGTCTTCGACAGTCCAGAGCAGCTCGCCGAACTCGACGACGAGGAGCGCGAGCGGCTCCGGGCCGTCGTGTTGTCGCACCACAACGATCCGATCGCCGCCCTGCGCCCGGAGCTGATGATCCGGCGACCCGACTGGTTGCGCGGCGAACCCGGCCGCAACGTGCCCGAGGACATGGACTGGGTACCGATCAACACGTTCCTGCAGGTGATGATCGACGCCGCCAACGCGATGGTGACCGTGCCCGGCGAGTTCAAGTCGTTCGGACACGACTACCGCGCTGACACGGCGCTGTTCGTTCGGGACGGCTTCGGACTCCCCGGCACCACCGACGAACAGACCGAACGGATCGAAGCGGCGCTGCGGCGGCTCGACGTGGAACGCATCGAACGAATCAAGCGCAAGCCCGAGGACCCCGAGGATCCGCGCTGGTCGGCGCAGATCGGCGAGACACCGTTCTCGGCGGGTGTGCCGCTGATGACCCGCCGGACCGAAGGCGCCCGCTGGTTCCGCTGACGAGCCGGCGACGACGCCGGCCGTTCCGCTCCGGCGCAGCGATCGTGGCCGACGTCCGGTTACCGTCTGGGCGATGTCGCTCCCGTACCACGCCACCGAACACGTCCTCCGTGACGGCCAACAACTGATCGACGCCGCACGGCGTGCCGGTCTCGACGCGCCGGTCGAGTCCTGTCCCGGATGGAACATGCGCGATCTCGCCTGGCACATCGGCCAGGTGTGGACGTTCTGGGGCCGCATCGTCGGCGAACAGCTCACCGACGTGGAGCAGGTCCGGGCCACTCCCGAGGTCGCGCAGCCGAGCGACAGCGTGCTGCTCGATTGGGTCGCGGCTGCGCACAACGGGATCTTCTCCGTGCTCAACTCCGCTCGGGCCGACGCCGAGGTCTGGACCTGGACGGGCAGCAACCAGGACGTCACGTGGGTACGCCGGCGCATGGCACAGGAGACCGCCGTCCACCGCTGGGACGCCGAACGCACGGTCGGCGACGCCTACGAGATCCCGATCGCGGTCGCCGCCGACGGTATCGACGAGTTCCTCCAGTTCTTCGCCCCGCGGCGTCGGACCACATCGATCGGCGGCACGGCCCACATCCACTGCACCGACACCGACCGTGACGTCGAGACCGGCAGCGACGACATCGACGCCGTCAACGGCGAATGGATGATCCACCGGCTCGACGAACACGGCATCGAGTTCGAACAGGCACACCAGAAGGGTGACGTCGCGATCAGGGGCCGCGCCCGCGACGTGCTGCTCTGGCTGTGGGGTCGTGACGCCGGCCCGGTCGAGCTGCTCGGCGACGCCGACGTCGGCCACCGCATCGTCTCGGGCGCCAGCCTCTGACGGGCGCGTTGCGACTCGCGCGGCGCTCATCAAGACCCTCGCTGGAGAACCGCACGGCGTCCTACCGTCGGGATGGACCGGCGGCGGCCATGCGTCGGGCGAGACGTCGGCGACAGCCCACTCGCCCGAAGCCATCCTGCTCGACCGGCTTCGCGCGTCGCTCGAGGGGGTCGGCGCCTCGGTCACAACGCCCGGCCCGGCGCCGCGGCGTCTGGTCACCGTGCAGGACAGCGCGTTCAACGCCGGCAGCGCCGTGCGGGAGTGCACCCGGAAACGGCGAGCTTGACGCGTCAGGGCCTGCCTGGTTGCCCCGTCATCGCGATGCAGACGACGACTCGTACCTCGCCAGCGTCGAACGGAGGAACTCCGTTCGGTCATTGGCCGTCATGTCCGACAACGCTTCAACCTGTTGCGCGACGAACGAATCGCGGACACCCAGCTGATCGGCGACATCCCTCGCGAGTGCGTTGATCGCGACCTCTCGCTGACACCTCGCACCAAGGATGATCTCTCTGGCCCAGTCCGTCTGACCATCGGCCTGCACCAGGGCTGCCATCCCGACGAGGGCGCTGTTCGCGACGAGGTTCATTCGCCCGAGCGCGGCCGATCGCGCCTCGTTCAGGATCTCGCGTCGGCCGTCATCGATCTCACCCAGCGCGAGATGGCACAGACCGACGATCACTCCGTAGGACATCCGAATGGACTCTCGCATCGGGTGATCCTTGGCCACACGCAACGCTTCATCGGCTTGGCCCGCCATCAACAAGGCGACGGCGATCGTGCCGTCGATGACGGCCCACAGGTTCTGTCCTTGGTGAGCGCGTAGGGCAGCAACCGCTTGCTCGTACTCGCCGGCAAAGAGGTACACGTCGGCCCGGTTCTTGTCCCAGAAGTGGAACGCATCGTTGCCGTACTCTGCGGCTTCCGTCTCGATCTCGAGGGAGCGTGCCGGTGCGGTCATCGAACACGAGTTGGCAGCCATCACGAGCCGGAACTCGCGGACGGTCGCATCGCGAGCTTGTTGGGACGCCGACTCGAACGCCTTCCACCCGCGGAGATCATTGACGACCATTGCCAGCTGGACCTGTGGGATCAGGAGGCGCTCACGGAGTTCCGACCCTGTCGGGAGTGATGCCGCGACCAGTTCGATCCGGTCGAGAATCGGCTGCACGGCAAACTGCTCACGCCAGAGCGGCGTCGCGCCGACAAGCAGCTCGGCCGCGTCGGCGTGTCGGTCGCATGCAATGGCCCAGTCGATTGCGACCTCGAGATTCTGGATGACGGACAACCACTGCGTCACAGTGGACCACTCCCAGACCACCCACGAGCCGTATCGCGCCTCGGCAGCCTCCACGGTGGCGCCGAGCGTCGTGAGGTGGTGGGAGAGGTGCAGATCGCGAGTCGTCTCGAGACCGTTCGGCACCCGCCGAAGGTGGCCGAGCGCGTACTCCCGAACCGTTTCGAGAAAGCGGAATCTCGTCCGGGTTCCCTCGCGGGCGATCACGACGAGCGATTTCGCAACGAGCGAGTCCAGCAACTCCAGTGATTCAGCCGGCGCGACACCGGAGACGGTCGATGCGAGAGCGAGATCGAACGGGCCGGCCGTCACGCCAAGTGCGGTGAAGAAGCTGCCTTCCTCATCACTGAGCAGCTCATAGCTCCAATCGAGCGCTGCTTCGAGGGTGCTCTGGCGATGTCGCGCTCGGCGACGGCCTCCTGACAGCAACCGGAACCGGTCGTGGATCCGCTCCATCATCTCGTGCGGAGTCATCACCGTCACCCGAGAGGCTGCGAGTTCGATCGCCAGCGGAATGCCATCGAGGTGCTCGCACAACGTTGCGATCGTCGAACGAGTCGCTGCGTCGGGTTGAAAGTCAGGATCGACGGACGAGGCTCGATCGATGAAGAGTTCGACGGCCGGCCCGTCGATGGACGACTCGAGGGCTGGCAGCTGCACGATGTGCTCACCGTCGACGTCGAGAAACTCGCGACTCGTTGCGATCATGCGCCATCGGCCTCTCCGGCTGAGCATCGCGTCGGCGAAGATCGCGCACTCGTCGATCACGTGCTCGCAGTTGTCCAGCACGACGAGGGCGTCCTTGTCAGCGAGGTAGTCGAGAATCTGCGAGGTGGGATCTCCGCCGGCGACACCCAACCGAACAGCGTCTGCGATCGAACGTGCGACGCCGCCCTCGTCCGAGACCGAACTGAGGTCTGCGAAGTACGCCCCGTGTTCGAGTTGGGCCAGTTCGCGTTCGGCCACCTCCAGAGCGAACCTCGTCTTTCCGGAGCCCCCGACACCGGTGACCGTCACGAGCCGATGGTGGAGCAGCTGCGAGCGCGCGATCCGAATGGACTCCTCGCGCCCCACGAGCGCCGTCGACGGAATCGGCAGCGAGGACATCGCATCCGGGAGCACACGCAGTCGTGGAAAGGCGCCGTCGCCGTCCTGGAACAGGTGAATCGGCTCGGGGACATCGCGAAGCCGCTGCGCTCCCAGGTCGACCACCGTTGGTCCTGCGGCAGCGCGGACGGCATCGGTCAGGATCGTCTGTCCACCATGTCCAGCTGACGCGACCCGCGCCGCCGTGTTGACGGTCGGACCGAAGTAGTCACTGTTGCGCTGTTCCGACTCACCACGGTGGATGCCGATCCGTACGCGTAGCGCAGGACCTGGCCACGGGGCGCGTGACAGGGCGTCGTGGATCGATCGTGCGCAGTCGATGGCGGAGGTGACGTCCGAGAATGCGACACAGAATGCGTCGCCGGCCGTCGTGAACACGTAGCCGCCGTGGCGTCGGATCGTCTCGTCGAGCACATCGTCGTGGAACTCCAGTGACGCTGACATCGCAGCTGCGTCGGACGCCCAGAGGCGAGTGCTGCCTTCGACATCGGTGAACATGAATGTCACCACGCCACACGGAGTGGTGTTCAGAGACACCGGTCCATGGTCGCACACACACTCGGAACGAGCGCAGCCGTCGCGGTCGGAACACCCGATGTCGCGTTTCGGGTACAGTTCGCCGAGGCAGCATCCGGCACGAGTCACGGATGTGGAGCTGCGCCATCGTCGACGACTCGCCCCGGGAGGTCAATATGCAGTGGTTTCTCAACAACACGGACATGCTCGAGGCGATGTCCGAGATCGCCGGCGACCCTGACAAGCTCGCCGCGTTCAAGGAATCGCCAGCCGACTACCTCGACAACAACACCTCGCTGAACGAGGAGGAGAAGGCCTCGATCCTGAGCCAGAACCACGAGACGATGCTCCGGGCGTTGATGTCCCACGTCGACGACGAATCCTGACCGGCCGCCGCCAACCGTGGAAGAGGGTCGCCTGACGGTCGTCGGCACCGGTATCGGCTTTCGGCGCCAGATCATTCCAGCGGCCGAGACAGCGATCCGCCAGGCCGATCTTGTCTTTCACCAGGTGGGCGACCAACTGACGGTTCAGTGGCTCCATCAGCTCAACGCGAACGTCCAGTCGCTCTCACGGCCTGCGTCCGCGGAGCCCGTGCTGAGCATGGATGTCTACGAGGCGATGGCCCGCCGCGTCGCAGACGCGGTGGCCGCCGGGCAGCGCACCTGCTTCGTCAGCTATGGGCATCCAGGCGTCTATCAGCACGCTGCCCATCGGAGCATCGAACTCACTCGCGCCAGAGGATTCGCAGCAACGATGATTCCAGGGATCTCAGCCCTGGATTGCCTCATTGCGGATCTCGGTGTCGAAATCGCGCTGGGCTGCCAACTGTTGGACGCGACCATGATGGTGCTCCACGACAAGGTGGTCGACCCCACCTCGGCGCTCGTCCTCTTCCAGATTGGCATCTTTGGTGATCCCCACTATCGGGCGAGTCAGCCGGTCGGACTCCACGTACTCCGTGATCGCCTGAGCGAGATCTGGGGACCGGAGCACGAGATCCTCCTGTATGAAGCGGCGATGCTCCCGATCTGGGACGCTATGGCCGAGCGGACGACCATCGCCGACATGGCCACCGCGCCCATGAGCGAACGGACGCTCGCGTACGTGCCTCCTCTCGCGCAGCGCCCGATGAATGCGCTCGCAGCCGCGGCGATCGCCTCCGAGCTGGCTACTCCCCGATGAGGATCGCAGTACTCGGTGCCGGCTCTGCGGGCCATATGGCCGTGGCCCACCTCGCTCACTATGTTCCCTGGGCGTCGATCACGCACATCTTCGATCCTCGTACGCCGACGATCGGCGTGGGGGAAGGAACCACCCCGGTCTTCACCGATTGGTCCCGCCGCGTGTTGGGGTGGGATCTTCACGAACTCGAGCAGCGCTGTGACGCCACCCCCAAGGCGGGCATCGTGTTCGAGGGGTGGGGGTCC
The DNA here is from genome assembly GCA_963827775.1 of uncultured Acidimicrobiaceae bacterium. Taxonomy (GTDB): domain Bacteria; phylum Actinomycetota; class Acidimicrobiia; order Acidimicrobiales; family Ilumatobacteraceae; genus Ilumatobacter. Next base: position 11,033 of record CAWHCI010000010.1, read on the forward strand.
ACCGACGGGGACTACACGCACTTCTTCGGAACCGCCGAGGGCAGCGCATGTCACCTGTCCGCAGCTCGGCTCGCGTCGGCACTCGGAGACCGCTCGAACGCAGACGTCATCAGCGAACGCGTCGCCGCGTGAACAGTGACGCCGACCGGGTGATCGTCACGACCGAGCATGCCGATCTCGTCTTCGACGCAGTCGTCGATGCTCGCGGGTTCCCCCCGGCAACCGACGGCCACGTCACGTTCAGTGCCATCCCGACATCCGCGGCGCTCCTGACTCGAGGTCCGCCATCCTGGCCTCGCGATCGAACAAGAGCTGTGGCTCGGTCGGATGGGTGGACGTTCGTGATTCCGCTGGGCAGCGAGACAGCATACGGATATGTCCACGGCGGCTCGGACCGTGCCTCTGCCCACGTCGACTTCGAGGATTTCCTGTCCGCCGAGGGTGTGACCGAGCGCCTGCCGATCAGATCACTCACGTTTCCGAACTTTCGGCGGACGACGCCCTTCGGAGACCGAGTGTTCTCCGTCGGAAATCGGGCCGGCTTCATCGAACCACTCGAAGCGACGGCCCTCGGCATGACGGTACTGCAGCTCAACCTCGCAACGTTGGCGATTCTGGACCGAGCGCTGGGCCGGTCCGACGTCCCGATGGATGCGATCAACCATGAGCTCACGCGAACCATGGACGAGGGCGCTGCGTTCGTCGCCTGGCACTACGCCCGCGGGTCGTCGCACCCGACGTCGTTCTGGACCGACGCCGCCCGACGGTTCGCGACCTGGGAACGGTCCGTCGCGAGCGACCAGCGGGATCGGTTCCGATCGTTCGCCCGACGAGGCGAGGCGTTGCCTCCGCGGCTCGCCCTCGCCAACACCATCGATGAGGTGGACCGAGCCATCGAGGGAACATGCCCGAAGTTCGACACGTTCGGCGGCTTTCTCGACGTCAGTTTCGCCAAGGTCGGGCATGGAATTGGGTGGTACCAGTCGCCTCCGTCCTCACGTCCGGAGCGTGAACGAGAGCCGGGTGCGGGAATCGAACCCGCGACCACATGATTACAAGAGCCGCCTGGGCCGTCCGACTGGTGTTGCCTCGTGTCGTCGCGTGCCCTCTGATCAGGCATTTCGCGTTGATGACGTGCGACTGGTGTCGTCTCGTATCACCTCGTCGTGGGCAGTTCGTGGGCAATCCGTGGGCACGAAAGCCTTCACGGGTGCCATCTTGCAGCACCACTGCATAGACGATACGTATGGGTGTGGATGCGATGGCAGAACGGCTTGCGGGCTCGTTGTTGCGGTCGCGCACGCGGCCGGCTCGATCTCTCCCAGACCGCGTTTGCCGATCTGATCGGCATCGCCCAACCGACGCTGTCGGCGTACGAATCGGGGCGTCGCCAGCCGACACTCCCCACGCTCGTCGACATGCTCGCTCGCGCCGGTTTCGATCTCCGGCTGGAACTGGCCGAACAGGATCGCCACGACGCGATCCTCGCCGAGTGGGAACACACGCTCGACGATGTCACCCGCGACCGACTCCGGTCGATGGGCTACCGCCTCGTGACCGATGTCGCCTGAGCTCGACGACGACCACGCCGAAGCGATCTGCCGTGTCCTCGTCGACCACGGCGTCGAGTTCGTCGTCATCGGCGGGATGGCCGCTCGAAGATCTCTCGTCGTCGTGACCAGTGTCTACTGCTGGACCGAGAGGTTGGAAAGCTAGACCTGCTTGGGAACTCTCCGCGTCATCGTGAAGACGGCTTTCATGCACTTGTGGGCGAAGTCCGCTGTCGGCTCGAACATGAGCGGGCATCCGCCGTCGATCACGTTGATACCGTGCTCTCGGCCGTAGGTGGCCGCGCTCGGTGAGACGCTGCCTGGGCCTGGTCCATGGTGCATCCACACGTGGTTGATGCCGAGTTCGGCACACTCGACCATGGTGGTGTCCGCGTGTTCTGGGCGCGTGCCGATCACGACAGCATCGACGCCGTCCGGGATCGATTTCAGGTCGTGGTAGCAGGTGTCGCCCTCGACTTCCTCAGCGTTCGGGTTGACGGCAAACACGTCGTAGCCGCGGGAACGCAGCCGCTGGTACACGGTGTTGCTGCCATGTCCCTTCGATGTGCGCGACACGCCAGTGACCGCGATCCGTTTGTTGCCGAGGAAGTCCGCGGCTGCCTGGTTGATGGTTGTCACGTTTGGCACCTCCCGGTGTAACTCTGATCTGACGCATCGCCGCCTTGTCGCGTCGGCGGTGGCCGGTCAACAGGGCCCGTCGGGCGTCACTGTGCTGGGGTTGTGGCGAGCGCTTCGTCCTTCAACAGAGTCGGGATCTCGTCCGTGTTGGCTTTCGTCGCTTCGATCATGTCGACCGTCGGCTCGGGTTCGCTGGCACTGTCGCTCTGGCACTTGCCTGACTTGACGCAAGCGGCGACGCACGCTGCGGCGCCGAGGCCGGCGACGGCGCCGATCAGTACTTTCTTGTTCATCTCGGGCTCCTTGCTTTGGTTCGATCGGATGGGTGGGCGCGTCCGCCGGGGGCGTCGGCACACCACCACTTCTCAGTCGACCACTCCGTTGTCAGCTGGTGTAGGGCAGGAGGTCACTGCGACACGCTCCCGGGCGGCTGGCTGAGCATCGCGAGGTGGTCCGAGCACGTGCAGGCCCATCGCGGAGGTCGTCTCGCTTCACGAACCTCCGAACGACCGCTCTCTCAGGTGGTTCGTCTCGAACTCACCAGCCCAGCGCCGTTCCGCGGTGTCATACTCCGTCGATGGAACGAATCGATGGAAAAGCAGACGCTGCATCGCTACCTCCAACTGGCGCGGGATGCTCTGCTGTGGAAACTCGACGGGGTGTCGGAATAGGACATACGGCGGCCACTCACGCCGACCGGCACGAACCTGCTCGGCCTCGTGAAGCATCTCGCGGTCGTCGAGTACGGCTACTTCGGGGACACCTTCGGACGCCCACACGGTGAGCGGTTCCCGTGGGACGAGCGCGAGGAGGAGCCCAACGAGGACATGTTCGCCACCGCCGATGAGACCCGCGACGAGATCATCGCCATGTACCGACGTGCACACGCACACGCCGACGCGACCATCGGCGCCCTCTCCCTCGATGACACCGGAACCGTGCCGTGGTGGCCCGACGACGTCAATCCCGTCACGCTGCACTGGATCCTCGTCCACGTGATCGCCGAGACCCATCGACACCTCGGCCAAGCCGACATCCTCCGCGAGCGGATCGACGGCGCAATCGGGCATCGATCCGACCTCGACAATCTGCCCGACGTCGACGCTGACTGGTGGACCGCCTACGTCGGGCGGGTCGAGGACGCAGCACGAGCGGCTCCGACGCAACGCCCAAACGCCGTGGGCTGACGGCAGGGTCGGCGCCACCCCTCTCGAAATCGCAGGCAGGAACGCCCCTGCCCACGCGACGGAACCGGCGAAGCCGCTCACCGGCGCTAGGGAATATCATGTGCGCTGCTTGGGCCGCGATGCGGGGCGCTTATGGCCGGACGGATCAAGATTCTGCGTCCCGATTATCGAGTGGGCTGCGGACGACGTTTCCAGGTCGTGACGTCACAGGTGATGCGTGTCAGCGGAGGGCGACGGCGAACTCGTCGTGGTGTCGCTTCCACCAGGCGCGTCGCCGGTCGTACTTCTCGATGCCCCCAGTCTTCTCCAGCATCGCAATCGCGCACGGGTCGACGGCGTCGACGCCTCGCCGGGCATACGTTTCGATTCGGTCGAGGGCGTCGTCGATGGCCTCAAGCAGCTCCTTCCGGCCATCCCGATCGAGGCCGTATTCTTCAGCGACAAGACGGAGTCTCGTTGGCCAGTTGGCGGGCACCCAGCCCATCCGGGCCTGGTCGAACTCGTCTTCGATGGGCACGCACAGGCGGGCGAACTGGGCCACGTCGTACACGGGGCGGCCGGGGGCGGCGAACTCGAAGTCGATGAACGCGACGGCGATCCCGTCGTGGAAGACGACGTTCGACAGCTCGACGTCGTTGTGGCACACCAAAGATCCGCCGGACGGATCGGCGAGGTCGCCGGCCCATCGGAGACCGCCGGGGTCGAACCGGCTTGAAGCGTCGTGCAGACCACGTAGCAGCGTGGCGATGGACGCCAGCGCAGCGTCGGACTGGCTCCAGTACGGGTAGGGCGGTGCGGGAACCTCGCCGTCGATGAACTCGAGTCGCTCGCGCCCGTCCGGGTCGATCCCGACTGGCATCGGGGCGCCCTCGAAGCCAGCGACTCTGACCGCCCGCAAGAAGGCGTGGCAGGAGGCGGAGTAGGGGCTCGACGGGCGAAGGACATGTTGACCAGCGCGGACCACAGCACCTGGATTGGTGATTCCTCCCTGAAGCGACTCCTCGTCCACACCGCCAGCCTTGCAGACGACACTGAACCGACTTGCGGTGCCGTCGCCGGACGACATGCGTGATTCCGCGCCGCGGAACTTGGGCCGAAGTCGAGTGGTGGTCTGGTGCCGCCGGGCGGATTCTGAGGGGCTGCGGACCGCCTGGCTACGAAGGGGCTGGCAGCGGCACGGCCGCAAGAGCGGTCGATGGTTTCGGCGTCGGTCGGCGAGGTTCGCGCACTCTGCCGAGATCCCCACCGTTGGGGTCAGGCGGGAGCAGAAGCGCTGTCCGTCCCCGGGCGAGTCGGCCAAAAGCGTTGGTGCTATGGCCGAGCTGCATTTGGCCACCCAAGCCTGCAATACGAGCCTCAAGGCAGCACAGTGCAACCTCAGGCTTCAACCGATGTCGTCGCGGCCGACGAAGTCCGCCCACGTGCACCACGACGAGATCCCCGAGCAGAACGCGATTGATCGCCCAGTCGACGTCCCGTTCGCTCCGGACTTCGCAGAGATGCACGCATTCATGTTAGGCCAGCACCCAGGGCCGGCTCAGTCGGCCGGCGAATATGCTGTGTTCGACTTGGGCCGCAGTCGCACACCCTCGTTGGGATGCGGGTCGTGATTCTGGGCGCAGCTATGTGCAGGCTTGATCAGACTTGGGAGCACCCGTTGTGGATGTCGGAATCGGCGTTCCAGGTCCCCGATCAACCGGTCAGCCCGCGCAGCTGACCTCGAAGGTCCCGGTGACGGGCGGTGCTTTCGGACCGCCGCCCGAGTGGGCATACGTCTCGTTGAGTTCGACGAACGTGGCCGTTCCCGACACCGTGTTGCCGTCGACCGTGAATTCGTCGACCTGGCTCTCACCTGGCTCGACCCCGACATCTGCTTAGACGGGTCGGCGATCCACTCGAACTCACCGTCGTTCACAGCGAAGGGACACATTCGGGGGATCGGTGTGATTCGGGTCGTCGGGTGGTGGCAGCAGAGCGTAGAAGAAGCCTTGCGAATCTCCGCCTGACACCAGGAACGCCGCGAAGAAGTCGGAATCGCACCGTGGAGCAGGCCCAAGTGAGACGTCGACCTCGTACGTGGTTCCGTCGATGGTGACGCTGGCCATGTTGTCGTCGACAGCAGGTTCGTCGGCGGCTGGTTCGTCTGCTGGCAGTTCCTCGGCCGCCGGTTCGTCGGCGGGCTCGCTGGCGTCGGCTTGCGGTTCCTCGGCTGCCGATTCGTCGGCGGGCTCGTTGGCGTCTCCGGTTGCTGCGGCGGGCTCGTCAGCGGTCGGCTTGTCCCGCGTCGTCGTCGCCTCCGCAGGCCGCCAAAACCAGTACCGCCGTTGCCGCGCACAGAATCCTTCGGCTCATTCGCATGGCTGCCCCTCCGCGTGGTCGTGAGAACAGTGTTGCGGACGATCACCTCGCCCGCAATCGATTATTGCCGGCTCCGTCCAGCGAGTGACTTCCGGCGAAGCCGCTCGGCTTCGTGCGGGACTATGCGGTACCGCACCAGGGCCGCAGTGCAGTGCGCTATCGCCGTGCTCGACCGGATGTTGGCGTCCCATGAGGTGGTGGAAGTAGCGAAGGGGTCCACCTGTTGAGGTGGGCCATGGCGTCGCGTGATCAAGCGAACAAGTACCCGCTACGAGAAAAGAAAGCGCCGATAACGCCCAGGCCGTGATGATGGCCGCTTGGATGACCTGTTCCGCAGCTCGGCGACGGCGTTTCCGAGGAACTATTTCGGGCTGTCTCCTCTGCGCTGCATGCAGGACCTTCGTCGACGCGGATCTCAGCGCGCTGATCAGCCCAGCCTGCACGACGAACTGACGCTCGCCCCGACCAGCGCGACAGGCGGCGAGGAAGCCATCGACGCCCGGCTGGTGGTATCGGATTGCGGATCAAGAACTCCCTGGGGGCGTTCCTCCCGAGCCTGCTGGAGCCCGCCGGCGTGTGGAGCAGGCGTGTGGCGGTGATCATCGCCCGCTTCCGTCGCTGCGTATTCGCCGGCAAGGTCGACCAAGGACCTGGTGGGCCGCTGGGATGCGATTCTTTGATGAAGTCGGGGCCCGTGTCTCGGATCTGCAAGGGCATCGACGACGAAGTCGCCGTGTTCCGCACCAGACCACTCGGCCACCTGGCGATGCCCTACGTGTATCTCGACGCGACGTACATCAAGGCACAACGACCATCACGTCGTCGGACGTGCTGTCGTCGTGGCGACCTCGGTGACCGTCGACGGCAACCGCGCGAAGTGCTCGGTGTGCGACGTCGGTGACTCCGAAGACGAGGTGTTCTGGACGGCGTTCCTCCGCTCACTCCAGAGAGCGGCCTCGACGGTGTTGCCGTTGGTGATCTCCGACACGCACGCCGGGCTGAAAGCGTCGATCGCCCGGGTGTTCGCCGGCGCCAGCTGGTGGCTGCAAGGTGCATCTCGCCCGCAACATCTTCGCCACGTTGAGCACCGCCCACAAGGACATGGTCGCGGCGACCGTGCGCACGATCCACGCCCAACCCGACACCGGAAGCGACCCGCACCCAGTTGCACGCCGTGGTCGGCATGCTCGAGGACCGGTTCCCGAAGGCTGCCGAGATCCTCGCCGGCGCCGAAGCCGACGTCACCACCTACGCCGCGTTTCCGCGAGCTCACTGGCGCAAGATCTCGTCCACGAACCCGCTCGAGCGGATCAA
>CAWHCI010000011.1:0-401513 GCA_963827775.1 uncultured Acidimicrobiaceae bacterium
TCGCCGAGATAGCCGGCGACCATCGCCGCGTCACCCGAGCGGGCGTGTGCGATCGCCAGCACGCCGCCGCAGAGCTCGGCGTAGCGCCAGAGTCGGCCGCCGCCCATGTCGTCCACGTCGATCGAGCCCTTCCCGTCCCACATCTGGCGGAAGTAGTAGTAGTAGTAAGTGCGGCCTCCCGGTCCGAGGTCCCTCGAAGTGCGACCAGCCGAGGAAGATGTCGCCCATCGTCTGCGTCAGCCGCTGGCCGATCACCACACGCTCGCCGGGCTCGAACTCGCTCGCGCCGGTGTACGGCTCGAGCACCGACGCCACGGCCTCCTTGAACTGGAGGAACAGCGGCTCACCGTCGCCGCTCTCGAGCAGCACGATCAGACACCGGGTGCCGACGCTGCCGACCCCCACGACCTTGTGGGCGATGTCGACGATCGCATATCGGTCCAGCAGCGAACGCCGGTGCGGCGGCAGCGTCTCCATGTACCGACCGAAGAAGTCGGTGAGCTCGTCGACGTTGTCAGATTCGACCAGCTCGTCGACCCGGGTGATCAGCGGTGGGTCCGACACGATCACGCGCCGGCCGTCGACGATGTCGGTCAGCTTGTTCAGCGCACGGACACTGTCCTTGGCCGTCGCCTTGCGCTGCAGCTTGTCGACCCGCTTCTGGGACTTCTTGCTGCGTTGGGTGAACTCGATCAGCCGATCGAGTTCGAGCCGCATGTAATGCACGTCGAGTGGGCCCATGTCGGCGCACCGCTCGATGGCTTCGCGGTAGGCGGTCACCGAGGCGCGTGTCGCACGATCGATCTTCTCCGGCGACAGCTCGTTGTTGCGCCCGGCGACCGTCACGCTCGCGGCGAGTCGTTTGACGTCCCACTCGAACGGACCGGGATGTGATTCGTCGAAGTCGTTGAGGTCGAACACGAGTCGGCGATCGGGCCCGTTGAACAGACCGAAGTTCGACAGGTGGGCATCCCCGCAGAGCTGGACGTTCAGATCGGTCGTCGGCGTGTTCGACAGGTCGGCTGCCTGCACGGCAGCGGACCCGCGGTAGAACGTGAACGGCGAGACGCTCATCCGCCCGTGCCGGATCGGGACGAGATGCTGCAATCGTGCCTCGTCATGGGCGGTGAGGATCTCGATCGGGTCGCGCCGGCCCTCCATGCTCGGCATCGCCGCGTGATCCTCGAGCGGGATCTCGTCCCGACGCGAGGCCCCGGCCTCTCGGCGGACGCGACGCGACGCACGATGGTTCCGGATGAGGGTTCTCGGTGGTCGGGACATGCTCCATGTTGCCACTCGGCTCGCGCGCGGGACGAGGGGCCAGGCGACGTTGCCGAGGTCGACATGCCAGGATTGCGGCCGTGACGTTCGCCCCCGCGTACCACGTGCTCGCCAAGCCGACCGGGCCGATCTGCAACCTCGACTGCGAGTACTGCTTCTTCCTGTCCAAGGAGATGCTGTACCCGGGCGATCGGTTCCGCATGGCCGACGAGCTGCTCGAGACGTACCTCCGCCAACTTCTCGAGTCGCACCAGACGCCTGACGTGACCGTGGCGTGGCAGGGCGGCGAGCCGACCATGATGGGACTCGATTTCTTCCGCCGCTCCGTCGAACTGGTCGACGAGCTCAAGCAGCCGCATCAGCGGATCCAGTACACGATCCAGACGAACGGCGTGCTGCTCGACGAGCACTGGGCCGAGTTCTTCAAGGCGAACGACTTCCTGGTCGGCGTCTCGGTCGACGGCCCCCGTGATCTCCACGACCTGTATCGCGTCGACAAGCGCGGACTCGGCTCGTTCGACCGGGTGATGGCCGGATACGAGCATCTGCAGGCGGCCGACGTCGACGTGAACGTGCTCTGCACGGTCCATGCCGGCAATCAGGACCACCCGCTGGACGTGTACCGGTTCTTCCGCGACGAGATGGGCGTGTCGTTCATCCAGTTCATCCCGATCGTCGAACGGACGACCGAGACGATGCTGCCGATCGCGAACATCGGCTGGAAGACCGGTGAGCCCGGCAGCAAGGAGAAGCGCCCGCTCTACGTGCTGGAGGGGAACCGCGTCACCGACCGCACGGTCGGGCCCGAGGCGTTCGGCCGGTTCCTGGCGACGATCTTCGACGAGTGGTCACACCATGACGTCGGCGAGGTCTACGTGCAGCACTTCGACACCGCGCTCGCCAACTTCTACGGGGAGCCCGCCGGTGTGTGCGTCTTCTCCGAGACGTGCGGCTCGGCGGTGGCGCTCGAACACAACGGCGACCTGTACTCGTGCGATCACTTCGTCGAACCCGACTACCTGCTCGGCAACATCAACGAGACGCCGATGGCAGAGCTCGTCCGTTGCGAGCGACAGCAGCAGTTCGGCCGTGACAAGCGGGACACGCTTCCGGAGTACTGCCGGTCGTGTGACGTCCGGTTCGCATGTCATGGCGGGTGCCCGAAGAACCGGTTCACGAACACCCCCGACGGCGAAGCCGGCCTGAACTATCTCTGTGCCGGCTATCGACACTTCTTCCGGCACATCGACGAGCCGATGCGCCTGATGTGTGATCTCCTTCGGCAGGGCCGCGCGCCTGCCGAGCTACCCGCCCTGCTCGCCGAACGAGAAGCGGCACCGTTCGTCGGCGTCGGTCGCAACGACCCCTGCCCGTGCGGGAGCGGCGACAAGTTCAAACGGTGCCACGGGGCGAACACCGCACCCGCGTGAACTCCGGCTGCTCAGCTGCTCGGTCGTCGGGCGATCACGCCGTTCTGGAGCATCGAGACCGTGTCCAACGCGACGAGGATGGTGTCGTCGTCGATCGCCGCGACGCCTTCGGGCTTCTCGGTGCGTTTGGGGAGTCGCCAGATCTCCGCCAGCTCTCGGATCTCACCTGTCGTCGGTGCCAGCGGAACGTCGAGCGAGACCCTGGCGAGGGACCGGGACTTGTCGGACAGCAACCAGAGGTCACGGTTGGGTCCGATCGTCATCGAGCTGATGTCGTCGAGCGCCTGCTTCGCCGCACCTCGAAGCTTCCACATGGCCACGGCTGCGTAGTCGACGGTCCCGGTCGGAGCGTCCCACGACTCGTCCGGGCCGAGCAGGATCTCGCGTGACAGCCCCCGGCCTTCCGACCCGACGGGCGCGAACTCGATGAGGGCGCGCGGGCGCTTCTCCTTCGCGACGAGCAGCCGGCCGTCGCGGAGGAGCACCAGCCCTTCGCCGCGTGACGACGGGTCGTCCCACGCGCCCGCCAGCGGTGAGTCCGCAGGGGCCGACAGCCGGATGTTCGCAACGACCGCTCCGGTCTCGGTGTCGGCGACGTGGACGAACGGAGGGTCCTCACGCATGATCGCGACGAGCGAGCCCCCGTCGGCCGCGATCGCCTCGAGTTGACTGTCGTGCGGGGGGAGCGGCCAGCCGGGCAGACTCGACAGGTCGACGACCTCCCAGTCGGTGAAGCCGCGGCCGGGTTCGTACTCGCCGGACGCGACGTGTGCCGTGCGGTCGCCGACCACCAGTACCTCGGTTCGTCCGGCGACGTTCCTGACCGTCAGGTCCGACGCCTCGACGACGGGCAGGTCGACCCGCTCCACCAACTCGAGCCGAGGCGGCTTGTCGCCACTCATGAGCGATCACTGCCCGTGGGGATCCAGTCCTCCGTGGGGACGCCGAGCCCGTCCGCGATGCGGTTCGCGTAGGCGTAGTACGCAGTGACCTCGACGATGTCGAGGATGTCCCGGTCGGAGAACCCGACGTCACGCAGGTGTGCGATGTCGCCTCGGACGACCCGTGCCGGAGTCTGGGTCAGCTTGACGCAGTACTCGAGCATCGCCGAGCGCGGCGGGGACAGGGGCGCCGTCCGCCAGTCGCTCTCGATCGCCGCCAGCAGTTCGTCGGCCGTGTGTTCGGCGCTGTCCTTCAGGAGCCGGCGCAGACCGCGTCGGTGGTGGACCACTCAATAGTGGCACTCGTTCTCCAGGCTGACGACGAGCGCGATCAGCTCACGTTCCACCTTCCGGAGCGTGCCCGTGCCCGCCATCGCCGAGCGATACAACCCGTCGTGCGCCGCCAGTCCGACCGGGTTGAGCGAGTGGATCGCCATGATGTTGTCGACGCGGCCGGAGCTGTCGTCGACCACGCGGGGGTGCAGCTCGGCGAGCGGCCCGTCGGTCCACTCGTGATCGGCGATGGTGTCGATCCACGGTTGCCCGGTCATGACTGCCAGTGTGGCAGTCGCGGCCGCCGAGCGCAGCCGTGGACCATCCGCCGTCGACGGTTCGTCATCCGCCGGTCGCCACGTCGCGTTCCTCGACGAGGAGTCGGACGGTCGCAGTGACGACTCGACCCTGGTCGGCGGTGAGCGCATCGGCGAGCGACTGCGCGTCGGGCGCTCCGTCGGAGGGGCCCACGACCACGACGGTGACCTCGCTGCCGTCGCGATCGATCCGGGCGAGGCCGTGGTCGGGGAACTCGTCGAGCCAATCGTCGACCGTGTCCTCCACCGCCGCCTGGTCGAACGCGTCGGCCGCGATCTCGGCTCCGTTGAGCAGCAACGCGCCGAACACCACGGCCGCCAACATCGCGACCGCGGCAACGGACGTGCGCACCCGGTACTGGTTCGCGGTCAGGCGTTGGATCGGCGTCACGCCGGTGACGACGAACGTGATGCCGCCGAAGATCAGGATCGCGACGAGATTCGTCGTGAACAGCAACAACGCACCATTGCCGGCGCCCCAATCGCCCTGCGAGTATGCGATGCCGACCACGCTCAGCGGCGGCACGAGCGAGATCGCGATCGCCACGCCCGGCAATGCATCCGACACGTCGGGTCGCGACAAGCCATAGGCGCCGGCGGCACCCGCTGCGACGGCGACGATGAGGTCGAGGACGGTCGGCGTCGCACGCGCCAGGATCTGGCTGTTCGTCGTCGTGTCGATCACGGTCGGGGCAACCCATCCGAGCAGCAACCCGATGGCGATCGCGAGCAGGATGCCGCCCAACGCGATCGAGGCGCTGAGCGTCAGGCGGTGCGGCCAGCCCATCACCAGCGACATCGCCATGGCCATCAGCGGTGTCATCAGCGGAGCGATGAGCATGGCACCGATCACGATCGCCGTCGAGTCGGTGATCACGCCCATCGCAGCAATGACCGATGCGAACGTCATCAGCGTGACGAACCGTGCGACCCGCTGCCTCGTCCTGGGGGCGTCGTACAGGACCTTGTCGTAGAGCGCCTGTCGGTCCTCCATCGACTTGGGTCGCCGGACGAGCCAGTCGACCACCATCTCGCCGGCACCCGCGTAGCCGGAGGGATCCTCGGTGTCGGCGTCGAGGGTCGCCGCGATCACGATGATCGAGACTGCGATCCACACGATCGCTGCGACGGCCGTCGCAGCTGCCAGCACCTCGGCCGGGAAGGCGATGAGCACGCCACCGAGCGCGGCGAGCGCCACGGACCTGGTGGTCGCCCAGGTGCGCTTGGCCGATTCGGCGTCCGTCCGCCACACCTGTGCGAGGTCGCGAATCACGACGACCAGCAGGAGCACGCCGAGGAGGCGTCCGAGGAACGCCGACGACCGCCCCGACATCAACACGAGCACGAGGCCCACCCCGCCGGAGACGATCGCCGTGGCGGCGGTCGCGATCCTGCGGGGCGCATGACGGACCGCTCCCCAGAACGCGGTGGCGGAGGCGACGACGAGACCGACGCCGACCAGTCGGGCGAGGATCTGATCGGTGCGTTGTGGCCACACCAGGACGAGCGCGGCGATGACGATCCCGGCGAAGGCACGGACCACGAACGGGCTCAGCAGGCGTGACGTGTCGATTCTCCCCAGGGCGAAGTTGGACGGCTCGGGGAGATCGTCGAGCTCGGCCTCGGATCCGTCGAAGTCAGTCATCGGAGGTGCCGCTCAACCGGGGGTCGCGGTTCGGCCGAGTCGTGGAACGTGCTGCTCGATGGGTGGAGAAGCTACCCCACACCTGGGATCCGGTCGTCGGTCGCGACGCCGCGCGCTCGCGGTCAACCGTCGTGACAGTCGCCGGACCACACGCCCACGGCCTGTTGTCGAGCGGTCTGCTCGGCCTCGACGTAGTCGTCCGGTGGCACGCTCTCGCCGTCGATCCGGGCGAGCCCGAGCGACAGCAGCGATGCAGCCACGTCCTCGCCGTCCGCAGTGAGAATCCTGGCATCGTCGATTCGATCCTGACGTGGTGTCGGCGGACGGATCGAGACCGCTCGGCCACCGCCGGTGATGAACGTCAACGAGTCGACCGCTCGGCCGGCCATACACTCGTCGTCGACCGGGACGCTGATCCCACCGAGCACCGCGGTCGCGCGCTCGAGCCCGCGATACACGAGGAGCGTCCGGCCGTCGACGACCTCCGCGACACGCCACTGGCCGACGGCAACCGACGACTCGGGCGCCGCGACCGGAATCGCCACCGGTGCGGCGAGCACGTCGGGGTCGATCGTGCCGTGCAACGGTGCGAGACGCGTCCGTTCGGGATCGTCGTCGGTCACCCCACACGCGGCGGTGAGGCACGCCGCCAGTACGCCCGCGAACACCCCCGTCGCCCGTCCCACGGTCACATTCCAGCCGAGCCGTCGGCCCCGACGCAACGATGTCACGAGACCGTCATCGAACCGTCCCACGTCGGGGGCGGTATCGGCGCTTGGCTAGCTTGCAGCGCATGCCCGTCCAACTCGCCAAGTCCTCCCTCGACCTCGGGGTCGTGATTCGAGAGGGCGAGCGGTCACTCGCGTTCTACTGCGGGCTGCTCGGCTTCGAACACGTCGGCGACATGCCCATGCCCATCGGTGGCGGAGGCACGATGCATCGGGTCCGGTGCGGCGACTCGCTCTTGAAGCTGATCTGCTTCGACTCGACCCCACCGGCCGCCGCCGGCGGGGGCATCTCCGGTGCGCTGGGGTACCGCTACCTGACGTTGATCGTGTCGAACCTCGACGAGGTGATGCAGGCGTGTGCCGATGCCGGGGTCCCGGTCACCGTACCGATCAGCCAGATCCGCGAAGGCGTCCGCATCGGCATCGTCGAGGATCCCGACGGCAACTGGGTCGAGTTCGTCGAGACGACCTGAACGATCGCCGGACGGGTGCATCTCGGTGTCGGCGTGCGAGGATGGAACGTGTCGCAGATGCCGGACCGAGTCTCGGGCCTCGGGTGGAACGCCGATGTGCCACCCAACGGCTTCGCCAACCGGCCACGCGCAGACCGCGTGGCGTCGAACGACAACCCCCTCGGTCTCGCGACCGAGCCCGGGGAGGTCGAGATCGAGACGACGCCCGAACATCTCAACCTGGTCAGTGGCGACCCACGCTGCGCGGACTGGACCCGCGCCTTCGACGACCCGAACGTCGTGGCGCTCCGGCAGCGCCTGTCTGAGCGCAACGGCATACCCGGTCTCGAGGTCGTCGAGCCGCGCGACGTCGAACGCGCTGCGGAGCTGTTCCATCGCGACGGGTTCGTCGCCGTCGCCGATGCCCTGGAGCCCCACCAGCTCGATCGCCTCCGCGAGGCCGCCGCCGACGTGATCGAGGCGCTCGGGGCCGCCGACGCCGAGGGCGCAGTCGGCGGGGGAGCGGGCGGTCTCCCGCACCGGTACTCGTTCGGCGGCACGTCGGCGTCGCGACACATGTTCCACCGGCCCGAGTGGTGCGATCTGATCGACCTGCCGACCACGACGCCGATCCTCACCGCCATCTTCGGATCGCCCGACTACATCGTCTACGGCGCCGGCGGTGACCTCGCACTTCCGGGAGCGATCGAGTACCAGGGGCTGCACTCCGACAACGTCTGGACCGAGCTGCACGACCCGCACGGCGGCCTGACCATGCGCGATCTTCCGGTGCCCGCCGTCCACATCAACTTTCCGCTGGTCGATCTCACACCGGAGAACGGCCCGATCCGGCAGATCCCGGGAACCCACCGGTCGCGCTCGCCGATCCCCGGCTCGCGGACGAACCCGAGTGGATGCGCCTGAGCACGATCTGCCCGCTGCCGGCGGGTTCGGCGATCATCCGCGACGCACGATGCTGGCACGGCGGTACCCCGAACCTCTCCCGAGACGTCCGTGCGATGCCGAACATCGAGTACTTCGCACCATGGTTCCGCAGCGAGGCGCTGATCAAGTCGATGTCGTACGAACGATGGTCGACGCTCACGCCGACGGCACAGCGCCTGGCTCGCTTCGTGGTGCGGAGCCCGGGTGAGCCCGTGGTCGGGGAAGGGATCAACCACCCCCGACGAGCGGAGCGCGAGCGGATCCGCGGCGAGCAACTCTCGGAGATGGGCCCCGACGCCGAGGCGTACCTCCGGTCGGGTTGACGCCACCGACGGATCGGCGGGCGACCGAGGTGTGGGCGAGCGTCTCAGCGGAGGACGAAGCCAGGGGTGCCCGCGTCGGTGTGGCCGATGTGGGCGGCATCGTGTCCGGTCGCCGCCAGTTCGGCGAGCACCGCGCCGGTGTCCCGGGATCGACGCCGAACACGAGGCCGCCCGACGTCTGGGCGTCGGCGATCAGGAGCTGGTCGGTGTCGTCGTGATCACCGGCATCGAGGATCTCGACACCCCAGTTCAGGTTGCGGCCGCTGCCGCCGGGCATGACGCCGTCGGCCGCGAGGTCGACCGCGCCGGGGAGGAACGGGACCGCGTCGAATTCGACCGTCGACCCGCACGCTCCGACTCGAGCGCCATCCGCCCGAGGTGACCGAGCAGCCCGAATCCGGTCACGTCGGTGCAGCCGGTCGCGCCCGCGTCGAGGGCGATCGCGCGCCGCGACGTCGTTGAGGCGCGTCATCGAGGCGATCGCGGCGTCGGCTGACTCGGTCGGTGGCGACGTCGGCCTTGATCGCCGTGGTGAGGACGCCGACGCCGAGCGGCTTGGTCAGGATGATGTCCTGGCCCGGCGCGCAGCCCGGCGTTGGTGAGGATCCGGTCGGGGTGGACCTCGCCGGTGACCGCCATGCCGTACTTCGGTTCGGGGTCGTCGATCGTGTGGCCGCCGACGATGGCGAAGCCGCCGGCCGGCGGCGATGTCCTGACCGCCGGCCAGCACCTCGCCGAGCAGCGTCGGTCGGCAGCGCGTCGGTGTTCCAGCCGACGAGGTTCAGCGCGAACAGCGGCCGGCCGCCCATGGCGTAGACGTCGGACACGCTGTTGGCGGCCGCGACGCGGCCCCAGGTGCGCGCATCGTCGACCACCGGCGTGATGAAGTCGACGGTCGAGACGAGCGCCCGCTCGTCGTCGAGCCGCCAGACGGCGGCGTCGTCGCCGGTGGCGGTGCCGACGAGGAGCTCGTCGGGGTGATCGGCCTGCAGATGGCGCACCACGTGCGCCAGCTCGCCCGGGGCGAGCTTGCAGCCTCAACCGGCGCCGTGGCTGAATTGCGTGAGGCGGTGGGTGTGCGGTTCGTCCATGGGTGCCCTCGATTCGGACGGTGTCAGCCTACGTGGCGACCTGCCGCGTGGCCCTGCGACGGCTGGATCTCCGTGACACGTGCGGAGATGATCGGTGGCAGGATTGGTCCATGACGACGGTCGATCCGAAACTGCTGAGCCAGGTCCGCTACCGCTGCATCGGACCGTCCCGCGGTGGACGCGTGGTCGCCGTCGCCGCCGACCCGGTTCGGAAGAACGTGTTCTACTTCGGCGCCGTCGCGGGCGGCGTCTGGAAGTCGGACGACGCCGGCCAGTACTGGGAGAACATCACCGACGGCTTCTTGAACACCGCGTCGATCGGCGCGCTCGCCGTGGCGCCGTCCGACGGCAACGTGATCTACGCCGGCACGGGCGAGACCACGATCCGGCTCGACGTCACGCACGGCGACGGCGTGTACAAGTCGACCGACGCCGGCGTCACGTGGCAACACATCGGGCTGACCGAGACCCGCCACATCGGCGAGATCCGGGTCCACCCCGACGATCCCGACCTCGTCTACGTCGCTGCGCTCGGCCACGCCTCGCAAGGACAACCCCGAGCGCGGGCTGTACCGCTCGACCGACGGTGGCGAGACCTGGGAGCTCGTGCTGCACGTCAGCGAGCGGGCCGGTGCGGTCGACGTCGTCGCTCGATCCGAACAATCCGCGCATCCTGTTCGCCACGATCTGGCAGGCCCGGCGCACGTTCTGGTCGATCGACTCGGGTGGGCCCGACTGCGGCCTCTGGCGCTCGATGGACGGCGGCGACACGTGGGAGGACATCAGCGCCAACCCGGGTCTGCCCGACGGCACGCTCGGCAAGATCGGCGTGTCGGTCTCGCCGGCGCGGTCGGGTCGGGTGTTCGCGATCGTCGAGGCCGAGGGCCGCAAGCGCGGCCTGTACCGCTCCGACGACCACGGCGAGACGTGGGAGAAGGTCTCGGCGAAGCCCGAGCTGCAGTGGCGTCCCTGGTACTACATGCACGTCATCGCCCACCCCACCGATGCCGACACGGTGTACGTGATGAACATGAAGGCGTGGAAGTCGATCGACGGCGGCAAGAAGTTCGACGAGTTCCACACGCCGCACGGCGACAACCACGCGCTCTGGATCGACCCCGACGGACCCGAATCGCATGATCGGCTGCGACGACGGCGGTGCGTGGGTGTCGTTCAACGCCGGCGACTCGTGGTCGACGATCTACAACCAGCTGACGGCGCAGTTCTACCACGTGGCCACCGACGACCAGTACCCGTACCTGGTGTACGGCAGCCAGCAGGACAACTCGTCGATCGCGGTGCCGAGCCGCACCAACAAGGGCGCGATCAACTGGGCCGACTGCTACCCGCCGGGCACCGCCGAGAGCGGCTACGTCGCGCCGAAGCCGGACGACCCGAACATCGTGTACGTCGGCGCGATCGGCAGTTCCCCCGGCGGCGGCGACGCGCTGCAGCGCTACGACCACCGCACCAAGCAGATCCAGCTGGTCAGCGTGTGGCCCGAGGCGTACCACGACGGCAACACCGCCGAGGTCCGCTTCCAGTGGACCTACCCGATCGTGTTCTCACCGCACGACCCGAACGTGCTGTACGCGGCCGGCAACAAGGTGTTCCGCTCCACCGACGAGGGCCACAGCTGGGAGGCGATCAGCCCCGACCTGACCTACGCCGACCCCGACACGATGGGTGTGTCGGGTCCGCTCACGATGGACACCGCCGGCGCCGAGATGTACGCCACGATCTTCTCGCTGATGGTGTCGGCGCCACGAGCCGGGCGTGCTGATGGCCGGCTCCGACGACGGCCTGGTGCACGTCATCACGCGACGACGGCGGCGACCTGGACCGACGTCACGCCCGCCCGGCCTGCCGAAGTTCTCGCAGGTCACGATGATCGCGGAGTCGCCGCACACCGCCGGCACGGTGTACATGACCGTCGCCCGCCACAAGATGGGCGACTACGCGCCGTACGTGTACAAGACCACCGACCTCGGCGAGACGTGGACGCGGATCGACGACGGCATCCCCGAGAACGACTTCTGCCGGGTGATCCGCGAGGACCCGAACCGCCAGGGCCTGCTGTACGTCGGCACCGAGCTGGGGCATCTGCGTGTCGTTCGACGACGGCGCCAACTGGCAGTCGCTGCAGTGCAACCTGCCGGTCACGCCCGGTCTACGACTTCGTGGTCAAGGACACCGACCTCGTGGTCGCCACCCACGGTCGTTCGTTCTGGATCCTCGACGACCTCACCCAGCTCCACCAGATCCACGACGACCGTCGCAGGCGCACGATCAGCTACCTGTTCACGCCTCGCGACACCGTGCGCACGCCGCCCGATCTGTTCGCCGACTTCTGGGGTTCGCCGGGCGGCAAGAACTACCACGTCACCATCGGCCAGAACGCCACGTTCTACCTCGACGAGGACGAGACCGGCCACAAGGCGCAAGCGGGTGATCGACGCCGGCGACGACCTCGCCCGCGGCGTCGCGATCACGTACCTGTCTGCGACGACGACGCCGACGGCGAGGCGACGCTCACGATCGTCGACGCCGACGGCAACGAGATCGAGACGTTCTCGAGCGACATTCCCGACGACAAGAAGGACCGCGACGGCCTGTACATCACCGCCAAGCCGGGCATGAACAGCTTCCAGTGGTCGATGAACCACCGCGCGTGGCGTGAAGATGGTCGACACCGACTTCCACGGTCGGCCGCCGGGCCCGCTCGCGCATGCCGGGCACCTACCAGGCGACGCTGACGGTCGGCGACTGGTCGATGACCCAGTCGTTCGACCTGGTGAAGGACCCGCGGGTCACGACCAGCGACGACGATCTCGGCCGAGCAGTTCGAGCTGATGCTGAACATCCAGACGCAAGCTCTCCGCAGACCGCGACGGCGGTGAACACGATCCGCACGCTGCGGACGCAGCTCGACGACTGGTCGAAGCGCCTCGCCGGCGACGACGCCGCGCCGACGCGATCGCCGCGGCCGACGCGCGTCGGCTGAGCGAGCTGACCGAGGTCGAGAGACGAACTCGTGCAGAACGAGTTCACCTCCGAGGGCGACTCGCTCAACTATCGCGAGAAGCTGTTCGAGAAGCTCAGCGGCCTGGCGCCGGTCGTCAGCAGCGCCGACACCCGGCCGACCGAGCAGTCGCACCAGGTGTTCGAGAAGCTCGCCGGTCAGATCGACGAACAGCTCGCCGCACTTCGACGCCGTCGTCGACGGCGATCTGGCGCAGATCAACGCGCAGCTCGCCGAGCTCGGCGTCGACATCATCGGGCCGTCTGAGCGATCATCGCGACGCTGACCTGGAGCGTCATGACCATCGTGACGACCATCGTCGTGCTCGCGCTCGTCTACGCGTCGTTCACGATCTCGGCGTCGGCCGGGCTCGGCGGCTCGCTGCTGATGGTGCCGACGCTTGCGCTGTTCCTCGGCACCAAGGAAGGCGTCGCCTTGGCTGCGCTGCTGCTGGCCAGCAACAACGTGATGAAGATCATCGCCTACCGCAAGACGCTGCCGTTTCGGGCGGCGGCGGTCATCGTCGTGCTGATCGTGATCGGTGCTGCGTTCGGTTCGACCCTGCTGGTGCAACGCACCCGAGTGGGCGGTCACCGTCGGCATCGTCGGCGATGTTCGTCGCGTCGGTGATCGCCGAACGGATGAGAGCTGCAGCGGCTCCGGACCGGGTTCGCGCCGTTCCTCGCGTTCGTGTCGGGTGCGTCGAGCGGATTCTCGGGTACGTCCGGCCCGCTCAAGGGTGTCGCCATCCGCAACCTCGATCTCGATCGCCGTCACTTCGTCGGCGCCGCATCGCTGGCGTCGTTCGCCGGCGACGCCACCAAGACGGCGATCTTCGCCGACGCCGAGCTGCTCGGTCGCACGTCGGTGCTCATGGCGCTCGCAGCCGTGCCGCTGATGGCGCTCGGTACGTGGACCGGCTCGACGATCAACCGGCGAGCCGGCGAGCGGACCTTCGCCGGTCCTGTTCTGGACCGTCATGGCCGGCTACACCGTGCGGCTGTTCGTGCTGTTGCTGCGGTGATCTCGCAGGATCGAGACGGTGGCATCAGCCAGCACCTGGCAGCCGAGCACGATGTCGTCGTCGTGGCTGTCCTCGGCGAAGTCGTGGCTGACTCCTCCGATGCTCGGGATGAACAACATGGCGCACGGCAGATGGTGTGAGAGCACCATCGGGTCGTGCCCGGCAGCGCTCGGCATCTCGACCCATGCGCCGGGTGCATGCTGCTCGGCCGCGTCCGCGAGGTGGCGTCGCAGGTCGGCGTCCATCACCGTGGGAGCGATCGGTGTCGTGCCCGGGAGAGGCCACCACCGAGACCGGACTCGTCACCGTCGAGCTCCTCGGCCGACGAGGTCACGGCGTCGAGCATGCGCTGCAGCACCTCGTCGCTCTGGTCGCGGAACTGCACCGCGACCTCGGCGAAGCCCGGCACGATGCTCGGCGCACCCGGTTCGACGGTCACCCGCCCGATCGTCCACACGCTGCGTCGGCCCGGCCGCATCAGCCAGACGCTGCTGCGCGAGGTGACCGAAACGGAACATCGCGACCGCGGCGTCCTTGCGTCGGTCCATCGGGGTGGTGCCTGCGTGGTTCTGTTCGCCGGTGAACGTGACGGTCGCGCCTCGGATCCCGACGATCGAGGTGACGACGCCGATCCGCTGCTCCCACTCCTCGAGGTACGGGCCCTGCTCGATGTGGGCCTCGAGGTATCCCACGTGCCGCTCGGGATCGAACCGTGCGTGTGGCACGTCGGTCAACCCGACCCGCTCCAGCGCCGCGGCGACCGATTCGCCGTCGACGTTCTCCGCTGCCAGCACCGCAGTGTCGACCTCGCCGACGAAGCCCTTGGCGCCGAGACAGCTCGTGTAGGTGCCCTCCTCGTCGGACCACGCGGCGACATCGACCGCGAGGTCGGCCGTCGCCGGGTCGGCCCCGAGCGCGTGGGCGACCTCGATCGCGTACATCACGCCCATCGCACCGTCGAGCCAGCCACCCTCTGGCTGTGTGTCCGAATGCGAACCGAGCACCAGCGCCGGGCCCGGGTGTGCGCGACCGCCCGAACACGTTGCCGACCCCGTCGATCGTCGCCTCGAGCCCGGCCGCCGCCATCCGATCGCGGAGCCACGCTCGTGCGGCCATGTCCTGGTCGGAGAACGTCGGCCGCACCACCCCGGTGCCGTGCGCCCCGAACGTGCGCAGCGTGCGGAGGCCGTCGAGCAGTCGATCGCCGTCGATCGCCGTCATGTGCTGCTCCGGCGACGTCGGAGCAGCACCTGCTGGGCGATGGTGGCCACCTGGACACCGGACCGCGCGATCACGTCGCCGGTGACCAGGCCCCGGCCGCCGGACAGGCCGTGCGAGCGGGTGTCGAACCAGTGCCACTCGCTCGGATCGCACGGCCGGTGGAACCACATCGAATGATCAAGGCTGGCCCCCTGGAATCGCCGTCGGTCGGAGACGTCGCCCGCGAAGTCGGGGTGGGGCGATCGCGCCGCCCGTGACGGAGCCGCGTCCGACATGAACGCGAGCCCGCACGATCGGTCGACCGGGTCATCGTCGAGGTCCGCCGTCAATCGGATCCAGTAGCCGACCCGCCCGTCGTCGATCTCGACGGCCTTGCGTTCGATCAACGCCCCCCACGACGAGTCGACGAGGTCGGGGTCGTCCGGCGAGGCGATCACGTCGGGAAACTCACTGACCTGGACGTCCGCTTCGTTCTCCGTGACCTGGAACGACACCGAGAGGTTCAGGATCGCGCCCGCAGATTGGCGGGCGACGACCTGGCGCGTGCTGAACGACCGGCCGTCGCGGAGGCGCTCCACCTCGTACCGCACCGGCTCGTCGTGTGAGCCCGGGCGGATGAAGTACGAGTGCAGCGAATGTGCCGCCCGATCGTCGTCGACCGTCGCTGCGGCGGCCTTGAGCGCCTGTGCGATCACCTGCCCGCCGAACAGCCGGACGCCCCACGGGTATCGGGCGGGGATGCCGACGAACGTGTCCGGCCCGTGCGGTTCCAGCGCCAGCAACTCGCGGAACTCGATGTCGATGATGTTGGGGACGTCCACCGCTGCAGTCTCGTTGTCGAGGGGTCGAGTCGGCAAGGCTGGCCGAATGCAACACGCGCTCACCCTCCCTCCGTACGGCGAGCTCGCCGATCCGGTCGCGCTCGTGGAGATCGCCGTGGCCGCCGAACAGGCCGGTTGGGACGCCGTCTTCCTCTGGGATCACGTGCTTCGCCGACCGGAGGACCCTCAGGAGACGGCGGACCCGTGGGTCGCCATGGCGGCGATCGCCACGGCGACCGAGCGGGTCCGGATCGGACCGATGGTCACGCCGATCACGCGGCGTCGCCCGATCAAGCTCGCACGGGAAGCGACGACGCTCGATCACCTCTCGCGAGGCCGTTTGACGCTGGGCCTCGGTCTGGGTGTCGACACGACGCGTGAGCTGAGCGCGTTCGGCGAGATCGTCGACCCGCGCGTCCGAGGCCAACGCCTGGACGAGGGGGTCGAACTGCTCTGTGCGTTCTGGTCGGGTGAGGAGGTCGAGTTCCACGGTGAGCACTTCGTCGCCGATCGGGTGGTCGTGCTTCCCCGCCCGTTCCAGCAACCGCGGATCCCGCTGTGGTTCGCCGCCCGTGGTGACGCTCGCAAACCGGTGCGACGCGCCGCGAGGTACGACGGGCTCTACCCGATCGAGTTCGACGAGCGGGGCCTCGCCGAGATGCTCGACGTCGTCCGCGAGGAACGTGGGTCGCTCGACGGGTTCGACGTCATCGCCAGGCCGTCGACACCGAGTGAGTACGAGCGCTTCGGCGAGATCGGTGTGACCTGGGCGGTCACCGGCCCGCTGCCCGGCGAGCCGGGCGTGCTCGACCTCGCGTCGACCGCGCCGCTCGACGTGTTCCGGTCGGGGACGTGACCACTGGTCAGGACGTCTCGTCGCGCAGCCACGCGAGGTATCCGGCGCTGCCGCCGGCGATCTCGACGACCGTGAACGCCGGAACGTCGTACGAGTGCAGTGCGTGGACCGTCGCCTCGACCTCGCCGATGCGTCGGCCGGTGGTCTTGATCAGGAGCAGGACCTCGTCGTCGCGCTCGACCGCGCCTTCCCATCGGTAGGTGCTGCTCATCGGCAGTTGCTGGACGCACGCCGCCAGACGTCGGTCGACCAGCGCGTTCGCGATCGAGCGCGCCTCGTCGTCGCTCCCGCACGTGATCTGGATCTCGACGAATTCGGACGTCATCCACCCATCATCGCGAAACGGAGGCGCCGGGTCGTGAGGAGCCGCTGCCGGGCGCGTTCGGCCCGGTTCAGCGTTGGTAGGCGAGGTTGCTGCCGAGGAGGCGTTCGGTCGCCTCGTACGTCAAGCCCTTCCGCTCGGCGTACGACTCGACCTGGTCGCGCTGGATGCGGCCGACGGCGAAGTACTTCGCGTCCGGGTGGGCGAAGTACAGGCCCGACACCGACGAACCCGGCCACATCGAGTACGACTCGGTGAGGCCGACGCCGATCCGCTGTTCGGCCTCGAGGAGTTCGAAGATCGTGACCTTCTCGGAGTGATCGGGTTGTGCCGGGTAGCCGGGGGCAGGACGGATACCCCGGTACGGCTCTCCGATCAGCTCCCCGGGTGCGAACGGTTCGTCGGGGGCATAGCCCCACAGCTCGCGCCGGACCTGGGCGTGGGTTCGCTCGGCCAACGCCTCGGCCACACGGTCGGCCAGCGCCTTGACCAGGATCGACGAGTAGTCGTCGTGGTCGGCTTCGAAGCGGGCCGCGATGTCGTTCTCCTCCGGCCCGGCCGTGACGACGAAGCCACCGACGTGGTCGGTGACGTCGCCCCCGGCGGGCGCCACGAAGTCGGCGATCGAGAGGTTCGGCTTGTCGTCGCGTCGCTTCAGCTGCTGGCGGAGGCCGTGCAGGCGGCTCCCGTGTTCGGTGAGCACGATGTCGTCGCCGTCGCTCGCGGCCGGCCAGAACCCGACGACTGCTTTCGGGCCGAACCACTGCTCGGCGACGATGCGGTCGAGCATCCGCCGGGCATCGTCGAACAACGGCGTGGCTGCCTCGCCCAGCTCGGCGTCGGTCAGGATGCCGGGGTAGCGGCCGCGCAGGCCCCAGGCGTGGAAGAACGGCGTCCAGTCGATGTAGTCGACCAGGTCGCCGACGTCGATGTCGTCGAACGTGCGGGCGCCGGTGAACGTCGGGGGAGCGACCGTCGTCGGCTCGAACGGGTACCGACCTGCGTTGACCCGTGCCTCGCCGATCGAGAGCCGGCTGCGCTCGACCTCGGCCCGCTCGTGTGCCTCGATCACGCGCTGGTACTCGGTGTCGAGGTCTGCCAGGAAGTCGCCGCGCAGGTCGGTGTTGAGCAGCTTGGAGATCACGCCGGCCGCCCGACTGGCGTCGGCGACGTGGACCACCGGGCCGTTCGAGTAGGCGGGTGTGACCCGCAGGGCCGTGTGGATGCGGCTGGTGGTCGCACCACCGACGAGGAGCGGGACACGTGAAGTCCTGTCGTTCCATCTCGGTCGCGACGTTGACCATCTCGTCGAGCGACGGTGTGATCAGACCCGACAGGCCGATCACGTCGGCGCCGCGCTCGCGGGCGGTGTCGAGGATGGTCTGGGCGTGCACCATGACGCCGAGGTCGATGATGTCGTAGTTGGCGCACCCGAGCACCACGCCGACGATGTTCTTGCCGATGTCGTGGACGTCACCCTTCACGGTGGCGAGCACGACGGTGCCGTTCGAGTTGTCGGCGATCGCTGCCGCCGGCGGCGATCGCCGCCTCGCGCTCGGCTTCGAGGAACGGCGTGAGGTAGGCGACGGCCTGCTTCATCACCCGTGCCGACTTCACGACCTGGGGCAGGAACATCTTGCCCGACCCGAACAGGTCGCCGACGATGTTCATGCCGTCCATCAGCGGCCCCTCGATCACCGAGACGGGCGACCCCATCCGCTCGCGCGACTCCTCGACGTCGGCTTCGATGTACTCGGTGATGCCGTTGACGAGGGAGTGCTCGAGCCGCTTGTCGACGTCCCAGTCGCGCCACTCCTGGCCGACCCGTTCCTTGCGCAGCGGCGCCCTCGCCGACGTAGTTCGTGGCGGCCTCGAGCAGCCGTTCGGCGGCGTCGGGCCGCCGGGCGAGCACGACGTCCTCGCACAGTTCGCGCAGCTCGGGCGTCGATCTGCTCGTAGACGGCGAGCTGGCCGGCGTTGACGATGCCGAGTCGCATGCCGTTCGTGATCGCGTGGTACAGGAACACCGAGTGCATCGCCTCGCGGACCCGCTCGTTGCCGCGGAACGCGAACGACAGGTTGCGACACGCCACCGCGACACGTGCGAATGCGGGAAGCCGCCGACGCAGTTCGGCGGTCGGCCTCGATGAAGTCGAGGCCGTAGCGGTCGTGCTCGGCGATGCCGGTGGCGACGGCGAAGATGTTCGGGTCGAAGATGATGTCGTCGGGCGGGAAGTCGAGCTCGGTCGTGCAGCAGGTCGATAGCGCCCGGCTGCAGATCTCGACCTTGCGTTCGGCCGTGTCGGCCTGGCCGTCCTCGTCGAAGGCCATCACGATCACGGCGGCGCCGTGGTCGCGGCACGACACGGGCCTGGGCGAGGAACTGGCTCGACGCCCTCCTTCAGCGAGATCGAGTTGACGACCGCCTTGCCCTGCACGCACTCGAGCCCGGCCTCGATCACCTCGAACTTGGACGAGTCGATCATCACCGGCACGCGGGCGATGTCGGGCTCGGCGGCGATCAGGTTCAGGAACGTGACCATCGCCTGCTTCGAGTCGAGCAGGCCCTCGTCCATGTTGACGTCGATGATCTGGGCGCCGTTCTCGACCTGCTGGCGGGCGACGTCGAGCGCCTCGGCGAAGTCGCCGTTCGTGATCAGTCGGCGGAACTTGGCCGAACCGGTGACGTTGGTGCGCTCGCCGACGTTGACGAACGGGACGTCGTCGGTGAGCGTGAACGGCTCGAGGCCCGGAGAGCTGGCAGCCGGGGCGAGCGCGCCGTCGAACCGTCGCGGTGCGACGACCTGCCACCGCGTCGGCGATCGCCGCGATGTGCGTCGGGCGTGGTGCCGCAGCAGCCGCCGACGATGTTGACGAAGCCCGACGCCGCGAACTCGCCGAGGATCGCGGCCGTCTGCTCGGGCGTCTCGTCGTAGCCGCCGAGCGCGTTGGGCAGCCCGGCGTTCGGGTAGGCGCACACCAGCGTGTCGGCGAGGCCCGGCGATCTCCTTGACGTAGGGCCGCATCTCGTCGCCGCCGAGCGCGCAGTTGAGCCCGACCGACAGGGGAGCGGCGTGGCGGACCGACTGCCAGAACGCGCCGACGGTCTGCCCCGACAGCGTGCGGCCCGAGCGGTCGGTGATCGTGCCCGGAGATCATCACCGGCGTCGCGTGCGGCCGGTCGTCGGCGGCATGGCGACGCGCCGCCCAGATCGCCGCCTTGGCGTTGAGCGTGTCGAACACGGTCTCGATCAGGAGCAGGTCGGCGCCGCCGTCGACGAGCCCGGCGATCTGCTCGCGGTACGCCTGGGCCAGCTCCCGGAACGTGAGGGCACGGTACGCGGGGTCCTCGACCCGCGGCGACAGCGAGAGCGTGACGTTGGTCGGGCCGAGCGCACCGGCGACCCATCGCGGACGACCGTCCGGCGCTGGCTTCGGCGTCGTCGGCCTGTCTCGGGCGAGGCGGGCGCCCGGCGACGTTGAGGTCGTGGACGAGCGCCGGGTCGTCGAGGCCGTACTCGCGCTGCGCGACGGTGGTCGACGAGAACGTGTTCGTCGTGATGATGTCGGCGCCCGCGTCGAGGTAGCTCCGGTGGAGGTCGCGCACGGCAGTCGGGCCGGGAGAGGATGAGCAGGTCGTTGTTGCCGGCGAGCGACCGGCCGTGGTCGGCGAACCGGTCGCCGCGGAGGTCGTCCTCGGTGACGCCGAGCGACTGGATCTCGCTGCCGCTCGCACCGTCGAGGACGAGGATCCGATCGCGGCGGCCTCGCGGACAGGTGTCGATGCTCATGCCGACACCAGCGAGAGCCGCTCGGCAGACCGCGAGCGCGAGCTCGGCATCGATTGAGCGTGTAGAGGTGGACGTGTTCGACGCCGTGGTCGGCGAGTTCGCCGGATCTGCTCGGCGGCGAGGTCGGCGGCGAGTCGCATGGGTGGCGTCCTGGTCGTCGTCGAGCACCGTCGAACCGCTCGGCGACCGACGACGGGATCGTCGCACCACATCGTGCGGCGAATCGGGCGACGGCAGGGAACGAGTGGATCGGGAAGATGCCGGGCACGATCGGCACGTCGATCCCGTCGGGCCCGGACACGATCCGACGGTACGCGAGGAAGTGGCGTTGTCGAAGAACATCTGGGTCATCGCCCGGTCGGCGCCGGCGTCGATCTTCGCCGCGAGCACGTCGAGGTCGTGGTCGTCGGTCGGTGACTGTGGGTGACGCTCCGGGTACGCCGACACGGACACGTCGATGTCGGATCGCGCCGGCCTTGATCGCCGCGACGAGGTCGGCGGTCGACCGATGAGCCGTCGGGTGCGGTTCGTACGGGGCGTCGACGCCCGCCGGGCGGGTCACCGCGGAGCGCGACGATGTGGTCGACACCGAGCGCGAGGTATCGGTCGATCACCTCGTCGATCGTCGTCGCGTGACTGACCGACGCAGGTGAGGTGCCCGGCGACGGCGTGCGTCGCCGGCCTCGCGAACGCGGTCGATCGCCTCGAACGACCGGTGCCGGTCGGAACCGCCGGCGCCGTAGGTGACCGAGACGAAGGCGGGGCCGGCCGACGTCGAGACGTGCCACCGTCGACGCCAAGCGTGTCGAGCCCGGCGGGCGTCTTCGGCGGGAAGACTTCGAAGCTGACGGAGATGGTTCATGATCGCGGCGAACCTCCTGGGTCGATCGGCCGACTGTGGTGAGCCCGGTCGACGGGATCGACGCCGGTCCACAGCGACACGGTCAGCCGTTCCCGGTCGTGCTGGTCGGTGCGGCGGCTCGATCGTTCGGCAGCTGGGCCGACGTCGAGCCCGGACTGTTCGAGCCAGCCGACGATGGTCTCGTCGCGGAAGCCGAGCCGCCGGTGGGCGTGCTCGGCTCGCAGGAACTCCAGCGAGTGCGGGGCGAAGTCGACGATGAGCAGGCGCCCGCCGGGAGCGAGCAGCTGGGCCGCCTCGCGGATCGCGCGGGCCGGGTCGTCGAGGAAGTGGAGCACCTGGTGGACGACGATCAGGTCGAACGCGTCTCGTTCGAGCGGAGGGCTGTAGACGTCGCCCTGACGGAGTTCGACGCGCCGGACCTCGGCCCGTTCGAGGTTGGAACGGGCGACGGCGAGCATCGAGTGGCTGTTGTCGAGCCCGACGGCACGCTCGACGCGGTCGTCGGAGAGGAGTTGCAGCATGCGGCCGGTGCCCGTCCCGAGGTCGAGCACGGTTCGGTACGGTCGCTCGGCGGCAACCTCGACGATCGGCGGCCTCGACCACCTCGTCGGCTGCGTGCAGCGATCGAACCTCGATCCCAACGGCGGGCGATCGTCGGCGAAGTACTCCTGGGCTGCGGATGCGGCGCGCCGGCTGTGCACGAGCGCGAGCCGGTCGAGATCGGCGGCGGCGACGTGTCGTGCGGGTCGGTGCTCGACGTGACGTCCGCGACCAGGTCGCCGATCGGGCTCCGTGCTCGGTGAGCTCGAAGTAGACGCGGGTGCCCTCTCGGTGCTGGTCGACCACGCCGGCGTCGGCGAGCAACTTCAGGTGGCGGGAGATGCGGGGTTGGGACTGCCCGAGGATCTCGGTCAGGTCGGTGACGGTGAGCTCGCCGTGCTCGCAGCACCAGCACGATGCGCAGTCGCGTCTCCTCGCCGACCGCCCGGAGCACGTCGAGCATGGCGTCGGACTGTCAAGTCCCATGGGATGACTTTATAAGGATATCTACATATACGCAAATCTCAAAGCATCACGGGGTGTCGGCGTGACGCGTTCGCTCAGGCCCACGGGCCCCGACCGCCGTCATCGCCGTTCGTTGCCGCGGCGGTAGTTGCCGGTGGCACGGGCGAGCAGATGCTGCGTCTCGTCGTCGGTGGCCGGTGCGAGCCGGCTCGTCAGCCGCTCGGCCGTGCGACCACGGACGATCGTGACCTCACGGCCGTGGTGGCTGATCGCGACGTCGCCGTTCGTACGCTCGCGACCAGTCGAACCCGGTCGGCGCAGCCACCTCAGCCTTGCCGTTGGCGCTTCTGGATGTTGGCCCACTCGTCGCGCAGGCCGACGGTGCGATGGAACAGCATCGGCTCGTCGTGGATCGTGCGCGAAGTAGCCGATCCGTTCGAACTGCACGACCTCGCCGGGTGCGGTGTCGGCGAGCGCCGCCTCGACCTGGCAGTCGGTCAGCAGCTCGCGCGAGTTCGGGTCGACGTCGTCGAGCGGGTCGCCGGTCGCCTCGCCCGGCACCTCGGCCGAGAACAGCCGCTCGTACAGCGCGACGGTCGCCGGACGGCGTGGGCGGCCGACACCCAGTGCATCGTCGACTTGACCTTGCGGCCGTCGGGCGCGGAGCCGCCCTTGGTCTCGGGGTCGTAGGTGGCCAGCACCGTGGTGACGTTGCCGTCGTCGTCGGTCTCGAAGCCGGTGCACGTGACGAGGTAGGCGCCGCGCAGGCGGACCTCGCGGCCGGGCGTCAGCCGGAAGTACTTCGGCGGCGGATCGGCCCGGAAGTCGTCCTGCTCGATGAACAGCTCGCCGCGTGAACGCGCACCTGACCGAGTGCCGTCGGCCTCGTTCTCGGGGTTGTTGGTGACCTCGAAGTGCTCGACCACCGGGTTGCCGTCGTCGTCGGTCGGCCAGTTGGTGAGCACGCAGTCGGAGGGGGCGAAGCACGGCCATCCGGCGCTGTGCCGTGCGGTTCAGCTCGGTGCGGACGATCGACTCGAACAGCTCGATCTGGTGGCGGCTGTTGGTGCGGGCGAGACCGATGAAGCGGCAGAACTCGCGGATCGCCGACGCCGGGTACCCGCGTCGGCGCATGCCGCGCAGCGTCGGCATCCGCGGGTCGTCCCACCCGTCGACGACGCCGTCGGCGACGAGTTGGGCGAGCTTGCGCTTCGACGTGATCGTGTGGGTGAGTTCGAGCCGGGCGAACTCGGTCTGACGCGGCTGTTCGTGGGGGAGCGGCAGCTGGTCGAGGTACCAGTCGTAGAGCGGGCGGTGGCTGTCGAACTCGAGCGTGCACAGCGAGTGGGTGACGCCCTCGATCGCGTCGCTCTGGCCGTGCGCCCAGTCGTAGGTCGGGTAGATCACCCAGGCGTCGCCGCGTGCGGTGGTGGTGGCCGCGGCGGATGCGGTACATCACCGGGTCGCGGAGCTGCATGTTCTCGTGCTGCATGTCGATCTTGGCCCGCAGCACCTCGGTCGCCGTCGGCGAACTCGCCGGCGCGCATCCGCCGGAACAGGTCGAGGTTCTCGTCGACGCGTGCGAGTCGCGGTACGGCGACTCGACGCCGGGCTGGCCGTAGCCGCCACGCTGGGCCCGGATCGTGTCGCCGTCCTGGTCGTCGACGTAGGCCTTGCCGTCGGTGATCAGCAGCTCGGCCCACTCGTAGAGCTGCTCGAAGTAGTCGCTCGCGTAGAGCGGGTCGCCGAGCTCGTAGCCGAGCCACCGCACGTCGGCGATGATGCCCTCGACGAACGACGTCTCCTCGGTGTCGGGGTTGGTGTCGTCGAAACGCAGGTTGCACACGCCGCCGAACTCGGCGGCGAGGTCGAAGTCGGCGGTGATCGCCTTGGCGTGGCCGATGTGCAGGTAGCCGTTGGGTTCGGGCGGGAAACGGGTCTGCACCCGATCGAACACGCCGTCGTCGAGGTCGTGCTGCACCAGCTCGCGAACGAAGTCGGTGCTC
Organism: uncultured Acidimicrobiaceae bacterium; assembly: GCA_963827775.1. Classification (GTDB taxonomy): domain Bacteria; phylum Actinomycetota; class Acidimicrobiia; order Acidimicrobiales; family Ilumatobacteraceae; genus Ilumatobacter. The sequence continues at coordinate 24,357 of CAWHCI010000011.1, forward strand.
GGTCGGTCGTCGCTGGGTCTGATCGGGCGTCGCTCATGGCGTGCACCAGTATGGAGGCTGACGCCCGCAACGCAGTGCGGGAACGATGAGAGCTGCACGTGCGGCTAGCACTCGGTATCCTCGATTGCCAACATGTTGGACGACCGCAAGACCGCGATTCTCCGTGCCGTCGTGCAGGAGTACATCGCCACCGCGCAGCCGGTGGGGTCGTCGCACATCGCCAACTCGGCCGGGATCAACGTGTCGTCGGCAACCGTGCGCAACGACATGGCGGCGCTCGAGCAGGAGGGCTACCTGGTGCAGCCGCACACGTCGGCCGGTCGAGTGCCGACCGATCGCGGGTACCGGTTCTTCGTCGATCACCTCGCCGTCGCCCGGCCGGGTCGACGCGACCACCACTCGCGAGGTCGGCGAGTTCTTCGAAGCCGCGCACGGTCGGCTCGAGGAGATGCTCCACCACACGAGCGACCTGCTGACGCGGCTGACGCACAACGCCGCGGTCGTGCTCGGGCCGAAGGCCGAGGCGGCCGCGATCCGCAGCGTGCAGCTCGTGCGGCTGTCGGCCGAGCGCCGCGACCGCGGTGTTCGTGTTCAGCAACGGCGGCGTCGAGAGCGAGGTGATCGAGACTCGACCACGACACGTCCGACGCGGCCGTTGGCGGCCGCCGGCGCCCATCTGGCCGCATCGCTGATCGGCGGCACGCTGGCGTGACGTCGACGCGATCCCGCTCGACCGGCAGCGCGAGCGCCGATGCGGTCTGTCGGGTCGTCGGTCGAGGCGATCCAGGCTGCGCACGACCGACGACCACGTCTACGTCGGCGGCGCCTCCACGGTCGCCGATCGCTTCGAGGCCGTCGAGGTGGTGCGCCAGGTGCTGCACACGCTCGAGCAGCAGTTCGTCGTGGTGTCGCTGGTTCGCGACATCGTCGATCGCGGCATGTCGGTGGCGATCGGCGTCGAGCACGGCGTCGAGCCGCTGTCGGCGTGCTCGGTGGTCGTGGCGCCCGTCGTGGTCGACGGTGAACATCTCGGCTCGGTCGGTGTGCTCGGCCCGACCCGCATGAACTATCCACAGGCCCTGGCGACGGTCGACATCGTGAGCGATCGCCTCGGCCGCCGACTCGGAGAGGGCTGATGGCGCCGACTACTACGACCTGCTCGGTGTCGATCGATCGGCGAGCGCCGACGAGATCAAGAAGGCGTACCGCAAGCGCGCCCGTGAGCGTCCATCCCGACGCCAACCCCGACGATCCCGAGGCCGACGCGCAGTTCAAGGAGCTGTCGAAGGCGTACGCCGTGCTGTCCGACGACCAGCAGCGAGCTCGCTACGACCAGTTCGGCGAGGCCGGTGTCGGCGGTGCCGGCGGGCGGCGCGAACTTCGAGGACATGTTCGGCGGCGGAGGGCTCGGCGACATCTTCGACGCGTTCTTCGGCGGTGGCGGAGGCGGGGGCAACCCGTTCGGCGGCGGCGGTCGGCGGTCCGACCGGCCCGCCCCGCGGCCAGGACATGGAGGTCGCGCGTCGCGATCACCTTCGAGCAGTCGGTGTTCGGCGATCAGGTGCCGGTCGATCTGAAGCTGCCCCAGACGTGCGACACGTGCGACGGCTCCGGCGCGGGTGAGGGCACGAAGCCGGTCACGTGCTCGCGAGTGCAGCGGTTCCGGGCAGGTTCGCCGTGTCCGCCAGAGCGTGCTCGGCCAGATGGTGTCGACGAGCCCGTGCCCACGCTGCGGCGGTCTCGGTGAGGTCGTCACGACGCCGTGCGAGACCTGCCGGGGCGAGGGCCGCGTCACCACCGACAAGACCTACACGGTCGACGTGCCGGCCGGTGTGGTCGACGGCAGCACGCTTGCGCCTCACGCGGCGCGCGGCGCGGCGGGTCCTCGCGGCGGGGGACCGGGCGATCTGTACGTGCACCTGCGTGTTCGTCCGCACGATCGGTACCACCGGGAGGACGACGACCTCGTCACCGAGGTGACGATCTCGATCGCCCAGGCGGCGCTCGGCACCACGCTCGAGCTCGAGACGCTCGACGGTGACGAAGTCGCTCGTGGTGCCGGCCGGCACCCAGCCGGGCCACCAGTTCGTCCTGAAGAATCGGGGCGTGCCTCGGCTGCAGGGCCGCGGGCGTGGCGATCTCCGGGCGATCGTCGACGTCGAGGTCCCCACGAAGCTGTCGACCGACGAGGCCGAGTTGCTGCGCACGTTCGCCGAAGGGCGCGGCGAGTCGGTCGGTGAGGCCGGCACGGGCCTGTTCTCGAAGATCAAGTCGGCGTTCTCGTGACGTGAGCCGAAGCGAGCTGCGGCGGGCGAGCGCCCACGTGCTCGTCGACGATGTCGAGGCACCGGCGTTGACCGACGACGACGCGCATCACGTGTTCCGGGTGCTGCGGGTGCGCGACGGCGACGCCGTCACCGTCACCGACGGGGCCGGCGCTGGCGCACCTGTGTGGCCGCCGATGAGTCGCTCACGCCGCAGAGCGACGTGCGACGGACACCGCCACGACCGACACCGCTGACGGTGGCGTTCGCGATTCCGAAGCAGGATCGTCCCGAGTGGATCGTGCAGAAGCTCACCGAGCTCGGGATCGACCGGATCGTACTCGCTCCACGCCGAGCGATCGATCGTGCGATGGAACGGCGACCGCACCGCCAGACATCTGGTGAAGCTGCGCCGTGTCGCCGTGGAGGCACTGCAGCAGTCTCGTGGTGTCTGGCTCCCCGAGGTCGCCGAGCCGGTGGACGCGGCCGCGCTGCTCTCGGAGGCGGTCGCCGCCGAACCCGGAGCCCGCCCGATCGGCCCGGGTGACGTCACCGTGGCGATCGGGCCGGAGGGTGGCTGGTCACCCGCCGAGCTGGAGGCTGCGACGGACACCGTCTCGTTCGGGGCCACCGTGCTGCGTGTGGAGACCGCGGCGATCGTGGCGGCGACCCATCTCGTCATGCACGCAGAGTGAGATATCGCTCCGAATGGACTCAGATTGCCACGTTCGGCGTCCGGGGGTGCTACATTCGCAGTCAACCTGCCACGTAGAGGAGCGGATGTGGAGTTCAACGAAGATGCCGACGACGCCGGGTACAGCGTCCAGGTCGGTGAGCGCTTGCGGGCGATCCGCAAGCAGAAGCGCCTGTCGCTGCACGACGTCGAGGCCCAATCCGAACAGGAGTTCAAGGCCTCGGTGCTCGGCGCCTACGAGCGCGGCGAACGGGCCCTGTCGCTCCCGCGGCTCGACCGATTGGCGCAGTTCTACCGCGTGCCCGTCGATCAGCTGCTCCCGCGTGGCGACAACACACCCAGCGGTGGCGAGGACGGCACGGCGCCGCGGCCCAAGCTGGCGATCGACATCTTGAAGCTCAGCCAGCTGTCGGGCGCACCGTTCGAGATGCTCACCCGGTTCATGCGCATGATCCAGGTGCAGCGCCAGGACTTCAACGGTCGCGTGCTCACGATCCGCGCGGACGACAAGCGTGCGATCGCGGCCATGCTCGACATTCCGGTCGATCAGGTCGCCCTCCGGCTCGAGGCGCTCGACCTCGTGTTCCGGGCCGCCTGAGTTGATTCACTGACCCGATGGCCGCCCCGGCGGCGCCCTTCGGCGTCTACGTCCACATCCCGTTCTGCGCGTCGAAGTGCGACTACTGCGCGTTCGCGACCTGGACCGACCGCCACCACCTGACCGACGCCTACCTCGGTGCGCTCCGCGCCGACATCGAGTCGGGCGATCGACGAGGGCATGCCGCCGGCGACCAGCATCTTCGTCGGCGGCGGAACGCCGTCGATGGTCGACGGCGACGGCGCTCGGCGCCGTGATCGCGACTCGTGCCGGTCGCCGACGACGCCGAGGTCACGGTCGAGTGCAACCCCGACGACGTCACCGACGAGCTGCTGCGAGGCGTACGTCGCCCACGGCGTCAACCGGGTCAGTCTCGGCGTGCAGTCGATGGCGACGCACGTGCTCGGTGCGCTCGGCCGGACGCACGACCAGCGACAACGTGGTGGCCGCGGTCGAGGCGATCCGCCGGGTCGGACTTGACGTCGTTCAACCTCGACCTGATCTACGGCGCGGCGGGGGAGTCGGTCGACGACTGGCGCCGCACGGTCGAGGCGATCGTCGAGCTCGACCCGCCCCACGTGTCCGCCTACGCGCTCACGGTCGAGGCCGGCACGCCGCTGGCCACGCAGCCGGACCGTCATCCCGACGACGACGACCAGGCCGACAAGTACGAGCTGGTCGACGAGCTGCTCACCGCGGCCGGTCTGGCCAACTACGAGATCTCGAACTGGTCGCTGCCCGGCCACGAGTGCCGGCACAACGTGCTCTACTGGCGACAGCAGGACTACCGCGGCTTCGGCTGCGCCGCCCACTCGCATCGTCGACGGCCGCCGCTGGTGGAACGTGCGCACGCCCGAGCGCTACATCGACCTCGTCGCCGCGGGCGAGTCGACGGAGGCTGCCGGCGAGACGCTCGACGCCGCGACGCGTCGCTTCGAGCGGCTCGAGTTACAGCTCCGGATGCCCGACGGCGTGCCTCTCGATGCGCTCGACGGTGAGGCGCTGGAGGGCCTCGTCGTGCGACGCGACGGTCGATGGGTGCTCACCCGTCGCGGCCGCCTGATGGCCAACGACATCGCCACCCGCCTTCGCTGTCTCAGCCCGACTCGCCCGTCACGTCGTCGAACAGATCGGGGAACACTTCGGCGACCTTGGCGGTGAGGTAGTCGCCGTATGTGCCGGCCCAGGCCTGGAGGCTGGCGCCGTCCCATCGGCGGGCCGCGTCGTCGGCCGGCGGTGACCCGTCGAGCGGCAGCGGCGTCACGACGGCGTCCCACGAGGGGTCGAAGAAGTACGGGAACGACAGCCGGGTCCGGCCGGTCGTGTTGCGGACGCGATGAGGTGTCGATCGGTAGCGGCCCTCGGTGAGCCGATCGAGCATGTCGCCGAGGTTGCAGACGATCACCTCGGGTTCGGCCGGCACGTCGATCCAGTCGCCGCCGGGTGATCTGACCTCGAGTCCGCCCGATCCGTCCTGGGCGAGCAGCGTGAGGAGTCCGTAGTCGGTGTGCTCGCCGACGCCCCACTCGTCGGAGGTCGCATTGTCGGGGAGTGCCGGATACCGGAAGATCCGGAACAGCACCGTCGGGTCGGCGGTCAGCCGCGTCTCGAACCAGTCGGCCGGCAGCCCGAGTCCGAGCGCGATGCCCCGCATCACGGCGTCCGCGATCGGGCGGAGGCAGGCGAGCCAGTCGTCGACCGCGGCACCCAACCCGTCGTCGGGCAGGAGGTTGCGTCCGTGGAGCGGTGTCGCCGAACGCACCCTCGGGTGGTCGGCCGGGTGGTCGATGCCGACGTACAGCCCCTCCTTGCGATCGGCCACCCCCGAGGTGATCTCGCCGCCGAGCGGGAACCAGCCCCGCCAGGCCGACCCGGCGTGTCGCATCGCGAACGCCTCCTTGTCGCCATCGGGCCGATCGAAGAATTCGCGGGAGAGGCGGTCGAGGTCCGCGAGTCGCTGCCCGTCGATCCCGTGGCCGGTGATACGGAAGAAGCCGAGCTCGCGGCATGCGCGATCGATCTGCACGGCAACGTCAGAGGCGTCGCCGTGGGGGTCGAACAGTGGCGCGACGTCGATCAGCGCGAGCTCGTCGAACACCTGGTCGCCGGCGCTCGATCCTGAGTGTGAGCCGCGCTGCACGGCTGGTAGCGTACGTGCCCGCTGCGGGCGTATGGCTCAGTTGGTTAGAGCGCATCCATGACACGGATGAGGTCGGGGGTTCGATTCCCTCTACGCCCACCGCACGAACCCCAGGTCATCGACCTGGGGTTGTGTCGGGTTACCGATCCGTCGAGGCGCCGGCCGACGAGGCCTCGGATTGCCCGGCACGGAGACGAATCGTCGGGATCGCCGGCGATCGAGTGGTCATCGGTCGCCGATTCGCAAGGATCGGGCTCATGGGCGCCTCGTGTGGGTGCTGTCCGACGCGGCGCGCCGCAGTGACCACAATCGAACCGGCTCGGTCCGGCCACGAACCGGCAACGTTGCGTGCTCGACGAGATCGTGGGGCTCCGCCGACAGCCGAACGCGCGTCGAGTCGGCGATGAGCAGATCGTACGGCGCGTCCTTCGTCATACCCTCGATTCGGGCCGCCGTGTTCACCGCGTCGCCGATCACCGTGTACTTGAGGCGTCGGACGGTGCCGAGGTTCCCGGCGGTCACCGTTCCCGTGTTGATGCCGATCCCCACCCGGAAGTGTGCGCCGTCGAGACGGTCGGCCATCTCCCGGTCGAATCGAACGGTGGCGTCCAGCACGCCGATTCCGGCCGCGACGGCGCGGTCCGCATGATCGGCATGTTGGGTCGGTACGCCGAACACGGCCATCACACCGTCTCCGAGGTAGTCGATCACGGCGTCGGCGTCGACCAGGACATCGGTCACGGCGGCGAGGTACACGTTGAGGATCCCGACGACCTCGTGAGGGTCGCGTTGCTCCGAGAAGGTGGTGAAGCCGCGGAGGTCGCTGAACAAGACGGTCACCTCGCGACTGGTCGCTTGGAGGAGGTCACCATTCGGATCGGCGTCGACGATGTCGCGGACCACCGCCGGTGGGACGAAGCGGCCGAAGACGTCGCGCACCCGATTCCGGGCGCGCACCTCGAAGACGTAGTTCACGCCGACCGCCGCAGCAGCGGCGCCGGCCAACCCGACGATCGGCGCGACCACGGGCAGGATCCAGCCGAGGTTGAACGCAATCTGTGCGACGAGCAGCCAGCCGAGTGCCAGCGCGAACACGAGCACGAGACCACGCAACGCATTCAGCCGAACCGACAGGAGTGGCGCCAGGCATGCCAGCAGCGTGAGCGCGAGCCGGACTCCGGTCGGCGGAGTACGCAGGGGCACGTCACGGAGCAGTGTGTCGATTGCTGCTGCGTGTACCTCGGCGCGGCTCGTGGCCTCGCTCAGTGCCGTCGCGACGCTGTCCTGGAGTTCTCGTGCCGTCGGGCCGACGACCACGATCCTGCCGGCGAGCTGCTCGGCGGGAATCCGCTCGTTCACCAGCGACAGGAAGGACACCTGGTCAACCGTGCCCGCCGGGCCGGGTAGGTCGATCGTCGCGCCCTCGTCGCCGGTCACGTCGGTCGGAAGCTCCAGACCGCTGACCTGTTCGACCACGACGACGGGGAGGGTCGGAAGCTCGGTGAGTCCGTTCTCGGCGCCGCCGGACTCGTCGTCGTCCTGCAGCGTGTGATCGAAGCGTCGCACCACGCCGTCGTCATCTGATTCGAGGCGCCCGTCCGAGGCGCGGACTCCCTCGAGGTCCAGAGCATCGCGCCCACCGAGGACGACGGGCACGCCCTCGCCGTCGGAACGCACTGCGGACAGCGTGACCGCCGGCGCCGCCGCCAGTGCATTCAGAAACGCAGCGTCGCCGTCGGTCGGGTCACCGGGAACGTCGAGCACGATCACCTCGGCGTCGGCATCGGTCAGTATCTCGACGGCCCGTGCATACGTCTCGAGCGGAAACGGCCAGGGCTCGCCGAGCTCCTGGAGTGTCACGTCGTCGATGGCCACGACCAGCAGATCGGGTGGTGGACCATCCGAGCCCCGAACACGGAAGCGGGTGTCGATCGTGGGCAGTTCTGCCTCTTCGAAGACCTCGCCGACCTGGGCGACGAGCACCAGAGCCGCGACTGCGACGAGGACCACGAGGAGCACGTGTCGTCTCTGGCGGTCGGGTGACACGGCCGTGACGCTAGTGCCGCGTCGGGCACGGGAGCGTCTGACGGGGCCGGTCTCCGTATCGTCGATGGTGCCGAGCGACTACGGTCCGAACTCATCACCACGGCATCGGACACTCCACCATCGGCCGACTCGGCGCGCGTGCGCGCGCTGGTGATCGAAGCGGTCGACGCCGCAGCGGATCTGATGAGCCGCCCGTCGGTCGCCGCCGGGTGGGACGAGCCGTCGGCGCTCGCCGGCATGACCGTTGGTGGCCTCTCCGCCCACCTGGTGCGGGCCGCCGGAGCCACGTTGGCCTACCTCGACCGGACGCCGTCCGATGCCGAGCCCACGGATGACCTGCTCACACCGATCACCTACTTCCACGCTGCTGTCGACTCGCCCATCCACGAACAGATCAAAGCGGTCTCGGCCAACGAATCGGCCATCGGTCACGAAGCCATGGCGGCGAAGTGCCGGGACCTGACCGAGCAACTCCGGCAGCGGTTGGCCGTCGAGCCCACCGACCGTCTGGTCGGAGCCCTGGGTGGTCGGATGCTCACCCTCGACGACTTCTGTCGCACCCGCCTGATCGAGGTCCTGCTCCACCTCGACGACCTCGCGGTCAGCGTGGGCGAGTCGCGACCGGAGACCGATCCCGAGGGCGTGGCCATCGTCGTCGACATCATCGAGGGCATCGCCCGGCATCTCCACGGCGACTGGGAGGTCCTCTACGCGCTCGCCCGTTCCGAGCGGGTCGGCGACCGGCCCGTGTTCCCCGTCTTCTGACCGGGGACGCACCTCGCGGCGGCATGCAGGGAGGTCGGCAGACCCGGCGACGGTCACCGGCCGAACACCCGGCAGCATCTGGCTTCGGGGCCATGAAGAGACCGGTCTCGAGACGGGCTCGTCGTTGACGGTCGAGGACTCCGCGACGCCCGGTGGCGCTCGTCTGGCGTGGCTCGGCGCGACGAGTTGGCGCCTGCTGGGCATCATCATCCTCGTCACGATCGTCGGGGTCGGTGTGGCAGCGCTGTCGGGTCTCGTGATCCCGCTGTTGATCTCCTCGGTGGTCGGGATCCTCGCCGTGCCGCTCGTCGATCGTCTCGAGACGGCTCGAGTCCCGAGGCGCCTGGGGGCCGTGATCGTGATGCTGGCACTGCTCGGCGTCTTCATCGGAGCGTTCGTGATCGCCATCGACGGGATCGCCGATCAGAGCACGCAGATTCGTGTGCAGGTCGAGGCCGGTCTCAGCGCGGTCGGAGACTGGTTGGCAGACCTCGACGTCGAGCTGACCGGTGCAGGGGCCTACGACGACATCACCGACTTCGGGAAGCGCATCCTGCCGGGTGCCGCCTCGTACCTGTCGTCGGTGTTCAACGGTCTGCTGTCGTTCCTGTTCGGTGCGTTGTTGAGCCTGTTCATCCTCTACTACCTGCTCGCCGACTGGACGCCGATCACCATCTGGGTCGGCCGGCACCGCGGCGTTCCGACGCGGGTCGGGATGAGCATCCTCGACGACGCCGCCTCGGTCATGCGACGCAACTTCTACGCGCTCACGATCTCGAGTCTGATCGTGGCGGCCATCATCGGGACCACGATGGTGATCCTGGGCCTGCCATTGGCGTTCACCGTCACCCTCGTCACCTTCATCACGGCGTACGTTCCGTACATCGGAGCGGTCGTGTCCGGATCGTTCGGATTCCTCGTCGCTCTCGGCACCGGCGACACGGCCGACGCGATCATCTTGCTGATCGTGATCCTGGTTGCACAGAACGGTGTCCAGACCGTCGTCGGCAACAAGCTCACCAGCGACCAACTGTCGATCCACCCGCTTCCGGCGTTCCTCGTCACGTTGGTCGGCGCGACCGTCGCCGGGTTGTTCGGTGCGATCCTGGCCACTCCCTTGCTGGCGTTGACGATCGCCGTCGGCCTGCGGCTTCGCACGGAGCGCGCCGACGACACCGTCGCTGTCGCCGACGTGCACGCCTGACACGGCGAGCACGACCAGGGTCACCGGCGCGCTCGACGGTTCCCGGTGTCGATGGTCGATGTCAGCCGACGACGATGCCGCCGCGATCACCGATCTCGATCGACCCGTACCGTTGCCGGAAGACCGGCGGCAGTTCCCGATCGCCCGGCACCGACAGCCAGAGGCGCAACAGGTGGCGCGGCGAGCCCGGCTGGTCGACGAAGGCGGTGCGATCGTGCAGCAGCGAGTGGTTGTGCACGAACTGCATGTCGCCGACCTCCAGCTCCATCCGCAGATGGAACTCCGGGTCGTTGGCGATGTCGTCGAACAGATCGAGGGCGTCACGTTGGCGGTCGGTGAGCCGGGGTGCATCGTCGAATCGTTCGGCCGACTCGATGTACTGACGCTGGTAGAGCACGGTGAGTTCGGCGCGGTGCCAGCTGAGCACGGGAATGAGGAAGAACGGGTCGGCACCGGGCGGAACCTCGCCGCGACGATCGGTGGCAACCGGTTCGAACAGCGCCGCGGCCAGGTCGGGCGACCGGTCCAGGATCTCGTTGTAGATCGCGCCGGCGCTGACGAGCAACGATTCGCCGCCCTCGGCAGCGGTCTCGAGGCACATCAATCCGACCACGTCGGTGGAATCGGTGTGGAACGTCTGCCGGCGGTCGGTCTGGTAGATCCGCACGGTCGGGTCGCTCAGGTCGGCGCCGACGTTGCGCACGTGGCCCAGCAGGTCGCCGGAAGCGTTCTGCGACCGCGGCCTGCCGAGCACGTTGCCGAGGACCGTGAACGCCGCGGCGCTGGCGGCGGGCCCGACCTCCCGAGCCGGGAACCCACGGACCAGTTCGAACGCTCGACCCTCGATCAGTCGCTCACGGAGCGCCACGATCTCCGTGCGCATCGCATCGATGGCGCACGACGCCGGGTCGGCGGCGGCCTCGATCAGCAGTTCCACGTGGCGGTCGTCGAGCTGCCACGTCCAGGTGGACGGGTCGGCCATGTCGGCAGCCCGCCACACGCGTGCGCCGGATTGCCGAGGTGCCCGCGGCGTGGTCACGGTCCGATCCTCACGGCACCATTCTGGTCGGTCATGCTGGCCGGATGACGACGACGATCACGATCACGGGGACCGGATGCCCGATCCCCTCGGCGACGCGAGCCGGCCCCGGTGTGTTGGTGCGTCACGGAGACCTCGCACTGCAGTTCGACGCCGGTCGCTCGACGGTGATGCGGCTGACCGGCGCGGGGCTCACGCTCGGGGAGTTGTCGGCGGTGTTCGTCACGCATCACCACAGCGACCATCTCACCGGTCTCCAGGACCTGGTGTTGTCCCGCTGGGTCATGGATCGCACGGCCGATGCGACGCCACTGCCGGTCGTCGCTCCGGCGGGACCGGCGACCGAGTTCGTGGCGGAGATGCTCGACGCGTGGCGCCACGACGTCGCCGTCAGGAATCTCCACATGGGCCGGACCGACCTGCCGACGGTCGACCTGCGACCGTTCGAGTACCCGAGCACACCGGCCGAGGTCTGGCGTGAGGGCGGCGTTCGGGTGCTCGCCGGGCAGGTGCGTCACGAGCCGGTCCGGCCCGCGGTCGGATTCCGCGTCGAGACGCCGGATGGTGTGGTTGCGATCACCGGCGACACGCTCGTGTGCGACGAGGTCGCGGCACTGGCCAGGGGAGCCGACGTGCTCGTGTACGAGGCGATGCGGTTCGCTCCGCTCGAGCAACTGCCCAAGTACCGGCAGATCATCCTCGGGTACCACGCCGACACCCGTCTCATCGGTGCGCAGGCCGCCGAGCTCGATGTGGCGACGCTGGTGCTCACCCACCTGATCCCACCGCCCGACGCCCCGGGCGAGCGGGAGCTGTTCGCGGCCGACGTCCGCGACGCGGGCTACGAGGGAGCGGTGATGGTCGCCGACGACCTCGACGTCGTCACGCTCGGCTGATCTCGACCCGCCGTCGCTCAGCCGGTCACCAGGTGCACGACCGACCTCGACAGACTCGTCGCGAGGGCCAGTTGCGACTGGCTCCGCAGCACACTCGGGATGCGGGTGATGCGTTGGAGGATCTCGTGGAGATCGTCGTTCGAGCGGGCGACGATGCGACACAGCAGGTCGCCCGGCCCGGTCACGGTGTGGATCTCGACCACCTCGTCGATCGCGGCGATCGCTCGGGTCGTCTCGTCGTGCGTGCCCTGCGCGATCTCGAGCGTGCAGAACGCGAGCACGCCGAATCCGGCTGCGGTCGGTGAGATCTCCGGCCCGTAGCCGACGATGACGCCGTCGCGCTCGAGTCGGTCGAGGCGCGAGTAGACCGTGCCGCGGGCGATCCCGAGGTCGCGGGCGAGTTGGGCGTGCGTGACATGGGCGTCGGCGTCCAGCGCGGCGATCAGCCGGCGATCGATGTCGTCGAGGGCGCGTGGCATGTGTTCAATCCTGTCACGGATCGGTGGCACCGAGTGAACAGAACGTCGGATGTCTGCACGATGCGATGTGTGTTCCGTCCAATGCACTTGTCGAACGCCGGGCGTTCTGCTTGGCTGCCTCACATGAGTCATCTGAAGAAGGTCGATCACGTCACGTATGCGTGCCAGCAGGGCACGATCGAGCGGTGGGCCTGGTTCCACATCGAGGTCGAGGGTGGCACGCTCATCAACCGCATCGACGACGTGCGACCCGACGATCCCGACGTCGAGCATGAAGATCTGGTGCATCGACTACGGCGACTTCGGCGTCGCCCTGATCGAGGGAATCGACCGGGCGAAGAAGTCGCAGGTCACCAAGTTCGTCGAGGCCCACGGCGACCACTGCCTGCCAGCACGTCGCCTACGACACGCACGATCTCGATGCGTTCGTGGAGCATCTGCAGGGCATGGGAGGCACACCCCGCGGGCAGGTGCTCGTACGCAACGACGGCTTCGGCGTGCTGAAGCAGATGTTCGCCCGCGGCTATGCACCCGGAGACGCTGCAGAGAACAGCTTCCCCGAGTACTGCCAACGGCCGCGCGTCGAGGACCCCGACGCCGTGGCGATCACGTTCGCGCAGGAGACCGGCAAGGGCTTCTACGACCAGATCGAGGAAGCAGTCGCGGCGCACGACGAGGCGCCGTTCTTCGACTTCTCGAAGATGCCGGCCGACTGGCAGGTCCCGGTCGCCGTGCCCAAGGGCACCTGACCCGGGTTCCGGCTCGGTCGTTCGGCGGCGATCGCCTCGCGTCGTCCCGTCACCGGTGGTCGCCGGTGCGCCGAGCAAGGAGCATGAACGTGTGGTCGATGAAGCATCTCGCCGGAATCGGAACGGCGGTCGGCGTGATCGCCACCGCCGGCGTCGTCACGGCGTCGTTCGGCGGGGGCGTCGAGATCAACGACGGCGTCGACGACGGCGCACACCTGTCGTGCCCCGGTGGGATGACGCGCCTCGGTCATCCCTTCGACGAGGGCATGTCGATCTTCCCCGGTGACCCGGCGGTACGGGTACGCGAGCTGTACACGGTGGCTCGCGACTTCTTCAAGGTCGAAGACATCGACCTCGGTCCCCACGCCGGCACCCACATCGACGTGCCGGCCCACTTCATCGAGGGTGGCCGCACGCTCGACGAGATGCGCGCCGACGAGTTCGCCTGGCCGGTCTACAAGATCGACGTCCGCGGCATGACGTTCGAGGACAACTTCGTGACCGTCGACGTGATCGAGTCCTACGTCGCTCGACACGGTGACATCCCAGACGGGGCGCTCGTCGTGCTCCAGACGGGTGCGGAGGAGTTCTTCGGCCTCGGTGGTCCCGGTGACGAGTTCGGTACGGAGAAGTTCAAGCTGAAGATCGAGGGCGAGAAGAAGCAGAAGTTCATCGTGTCGGCCAACACCGACGACCTCTTCGATTTCGAGAACGCGGGGTTCTCCGGCGCCGCGGTGCAGTACCTGTTCGACACGTACGGCATCGCGGGGGTCGGCTCCGACGTGTACGGGCCCGACGCTTTCGGTGACGAGCTGTTCGACGCGACGTTCACGGCGCTCGCGAACGACGGTGTCGCATTGGTGGCGCTGGCGAACCTCGACTCGGTCGCGGTGACCGGTGACCTCGTCATCGCCCCGGCCGTCAACCTCACCGACGGGTCCGGCTTCAGCGTCGACCCGCTCGCCTGCCACGACGCCCCCGACCACGACTGAGGCGAGCGGCGGTCACCAGATCGGGTCCGACGTACCGAGCCGCCGCGGGGCGCCGCGCCATTCGCCGGCGAACGGGCGCACGGCGGTGAGGCGCCCGAACTCCGAATCGGTCTCGACGAGCTGGTGCGGCGCGACGGTGACGGGCCGTGGCACATAGGGAGACGGCCCACCGAGTCCCACCAACCAGTTGCGCGTGCGCAGGAGCGAGAGCCGCGCGAGCCAGGAGCCGCCGACCTGTCGCTGATGGCGGAGCAAGCGTGCGCCGATGCCGGCCGCGAGGAAGCCGGTGGCGTAGTCGAGGGCCTGGACGGGAAGACCGATGGGATCCCGACCGACGGGTCGGCCGGATTCATCGGTCGCCGACTCGCCGCCGGCCCACCGGATACCGGTCGTCGATTGGACGATCGAGTCGTAGCCGCGGCGACCGGCCCACGGTCCGGTCCAGTCGAACGCGGAGACCTGCACGATGACCACCCCCGGCCGGAGCGCTGCGACGCGGTCGGGAGCGAAGCCCAGCGCCGCCATCGCACCCGGTCGGAATGCGTCGATCCAGATGTCGGTGCCACCGAGCAGGGTCTCCATCGCAGTGCCGCCCTCGGCGGTTCGCAGATCGACGAAGGCGTTCCGCTTCCCGAAGCCGGTCGAGATCACGCCGACGGGAACCGAGGGGAGGTGCTCCGCTCCGACCCTCAGCACGTTCGCTCCGACACCGGCCAGGAGTTGGCCGGCGACGGGGCCGGCCAGCACCCGCGAGCAGTCGAGCACGTGCGTGCCGGCCCAGTCCGTTCCCGGTCGTGGATCCGCCGCGCCGATCTGTTCGACGTCGAGGAGCGGTAGGTCAGCGGTGGCCAGCGCGTGCCGGTGGGCGTTCCACTCGTCGAGCGTGCGGACCGCGGCGGCGATCATGCCGCGTTCGACCAGTGCCGTCTCGAGCTCGACCGCGCCGCGGCCTGCGATGGCTGCGGCGACCTCCTCCCGGTCGTGCGTCGTGCCGAGCAGGTCGACCACGCCGTCCGCGTGGTGCGGGAAGTTGCAGTGGATCTGGAGATGGCGGTCGTCGGCCGTGGGGTAGATCCCCGACAGGTCGGCCCACACCGGGACCGGCTCGCCGTCGATGTCGAGATGTGTCGTGCAGAACGCCACGACCTGATCGAGGTCGATCGTGCGTCCGCCGGCGGTGCCGGCGAAGTCGTCGAGCGCGGCGACGCAGTGAACCGACGTGGCCGCCAGCAACCTGCCCACGTCGAACGCCGAGGCCACCGATCCCTGGCCGCGAACGATGAGATCGCCGGTCCGGAGCGCCGCACCCGGGAGCATCCCGTCGATGGCGAGGGCGTCGGAGATCGGGCTCACGATTGCGACCGTATCGAGTCGGTCAGGCCGTTGGCAGGTGACGGCGTCGACGTTGACGGATCAACGTGACGGCGGGTCGAGGCGGGCGGCGCCGGTGTCGCTGCTGCACAGCAGACCGGATGTCGGCGGGGCGAAGTGCGTGCCCAGCACGAGCGCCTCGGTGTCGACGAAGCGGGCGATGAGATCGCGGCGGGTCCGCGTCGACTCGGTCGAGTCGTGATCGACCCGACTGGCGGCGAGCTCGGGGTGGGCGAGCTGGATGGGTGAGTGGGTCGCGTCGCCCGTGATCAGCGCGACGTCGCCGCCCGACTCGATCACGACCGACACGTGCCCCGGCGTGTGTCCGGTGGTCGGCAGGAAGCGGACCTCGGGCGTGATCCGGTGATCGAGC
The DNA here is from genome assembly GCA_963827775.1 of uncultured Acidimicrobiaceae bacterium. GTDB lineage: Bacteria > Actinomycetota > Acidimicrobiia > Acidimicrobiales > Ilumatobacteraceae > Ilumatobacter. The sequence continues at coordinate 39,967 of CAWHCI010000011.1, forward strand.
CCGACCTCGTCGAGCACACCGGCGTCGGCCAGCGGCCTCAGGCTCGTCCCGGCGACGTCGTCCTCGTCACGTTCGGAGAACCCGTTCAGTTCGGCTGCGGTGATCAGGTAACGGGCGTTGGGGAAGGCGGGCACCCACGCCCCAATCGCATCCTGCACCGTGTTCCAACCGATGTGGTCGAAGTGCAGGTGGGTGCACACCACCGCGTCGACCGCGCCGAGACCACCGACGATCTCGGCGGCCAGCCGGTCGAGGAACGTGGGGTCGCCGTCGAGTCGCCGGCCGTCGTGCACCCCGGCGCACGTGTCGACGACGATCGTGGTTCCGGCGGCCTCGACCACGAAGCTGTGCACCGACAACAGCATCTCGCCGTCGTCGGAGAAGAAGGGCGAGATCCAGGGACGTTGGGCGTCGATCTGCTCGACGGTGACGTCGGGGATCAGGTACGCCGCCGGGACCGGAGTGACGCTCTCCTCGACCCGGGTGATCGTGACGTCACCCACCCGCCACCGCAGGCAGGCGGTCTCGATCACCGGCCACCCGCGCGCATGCGTTCGGCCATGTCGTCGGGACGCCCGTGGGGGAGTTCCCGCTCGTGGAGGAGTGCCTCGCGGCGGGTGCGCTCGGCGCGATCGGCGATCAGCCGTTTGACGATCCGGTTGGTGCCCGGCGAGTTCTGCACGATCTCGGCCGCCAGCCCGTCGATGCCGGTGTCGAGACCGTCGTCGGGCAGGCATGTGTCGACCAGCCCGATCGCGGCCGCTTCGGCGGCCGACAGCCTCCGGCTCGTGAACATCAGTTCCTTGGCGGTCGACCGGCCGACCCGTTCGGGGAGCCGCACCGACATCCCCCAGATCGGGACAAGCCCCCATTGTCCGTGTGTGTCGCCGAGTGTGGTCGACTCGGCGGCGATCAGGATGTCGCACGCCAGCGCGAGTTCGAGTCCGCCGGTGAAGCAATGGCCGTGCAGGCGGGCGATCGTGGGCTGCGGGAGCTGTTCGAGCGCGTCGACGGTCTCGGGCTCGAAGTGCGGGCTCGGGGCGGACTCGTGATCGGCGATCGCGCCGAGGTCGTGGCCGGCGCAGAACGAGCGGCCCGCGCCGCCGAGCACGACGCAGCGCACCGATTCGTCGGCGGCGATGTCGTCGAGGTGCTGTCGGAGTCGGACGAAGACCCCCGGCGTCAGCGCGTTCAGCTTCTCGGGGCGGTTGAGCGTGAGGGTCGCCACGCCGCCGGTGTCGGCTCGCAGCACCAGGTCGTCGGTCATCGTGCCAGCATTCCCGATCGACGGGGAGCGACCACGACCGGAGCGGTCAGTCGCGGGCGGCCTGGACCGCTCCCGTCGCTTCGTGATCGACGTCCTGGTCGTGGTCCATGTCGACCACCACACGCCGCAACGTGCCCGTGAACAAGAACGGGGCGTCGTAGTGCCCGACGGGGCTGCCTCGGTCGAGACCGATGTCGAGCCCGGAGAACGAGATCAGCGTGAAGAAGGAGTGGTCGGTCTCCATCGAGCCCACGTCGACCCCGTCGATCGACAGCGTTCCCGTGCCGATGCCGTCGGCGCGTTCCATCCGGAAACCGAGGTCACGTCGTCCGGGCTCGACGGGTCGGTCGGAGCGCACGACGTGATGCGTGCCACCCACGTTCAGGTCGTGCACGAGATGTCCGTCGTCGACGTAGAGCGAGTAGCCGCTGGTGGCGTCACCGTGGGCGACGAGCACGCCGTCGGCTCCGTCGCCGGGGATCTCGACCTCGGCGACGATGCGGTAGCTCCGGGACCGCACGTCGGGCGCGACGTCGCTGGCGCAGGTGCCCCATCCCGGCCCAGAACTCGTAGTGCGTGCGGTCGCCGTGCACACGAGCAGCGTTCTCGGCGAACCGTTCGCCGAACCGGTCGTCGAGCGGCAGCACCTGGTGCGCCTCGGCCTCGCCCCACCACCGGTCGATCATCGACGCCAGACGCTCCGGCTCGGTCGCAGCCAGATCGTGGACCTCGTTGAAGTCGTCGTCGAGGTGGTACAGCTCCCACACGTCGTCGTCGATGCGGCGTGCCGGGTGCGTGGTAGGCCACCGCCTTCCAGCCGTCGAGCCAGATGCCGCGGTGGCTGAACATCTCGAAGTACTGCACCTGCTTGCCGGTGTCGGCCGCAGGGTCGTTCAGCGTCGGCCGAGAAGCTCGTGCCCTCGATCGGCTGTTGTGACACACCGTTGACGTCGTCGGGTGGGGCGATGCCGACGACGTCGAGCAGGGTCGGCACCACGTCGCTGCAGTGGGCGAACTGGTGCCGAAGGCCACCCGGATCGTCGATACCGGCCGGCCACGACACGACGAGCGGGTCGCGGATGCCACCGCCGTGCGTGTTCTGCTTGTACCGCTTGAGGGGTGTGTTCGCCGCCATCGCCCATCCCCAGGGGAAGTTCGTGTGCGTGTCGGGGCCGCCGATGTCGTCGAGCCGGGCGAGCTTGGTCTCGGTCGACTCGTGGATGAGGTTGTACGGCCCGAGTGCGTTGACGAAGCCGAGCGGGCCGCCCTCCTGCGACGCGCCGTTGTCGCTCAGCACGAGCACCAGGGTGTCGTCGAGCTGCTCGGTGACCTCGAGGAACTCGACCAGGCGGCCGAGGTGCCGGTCGGTGTGGTCGAGCATGGCCGCGTAGGCGGCCTGGAGCCGTTGTGCGACTCGGCGTTCGTCGGCCGACATCTCGTCCCACGGCTCGACCGCGGGATTCCGCTCGGGCAGTTCGGTGCCGGCCGGCACGATGCCCATGTCGATCATGCGGGCGAGCCGCCGGTCGCGGGCTGCGTCCCAGCCGTCGGCGAACATCGGGTCGTACCGGTCGATGAGGTCCGCGGTCGACCTGGTGCGGCGCGTGGCAGGCGCCCGGCGCGAGGTACATGAACCACGGGCGGTCGGGGGCGCCGGCTCGATGTTCGGCCAGCATCCGGATCGACTCGTCGACCAGGTCGTTCGGTGAGGTGATAGCCCGTCTCGTAGGTGCCGGGCGCGGTCGACGTGGGTGTTGTCGCGCACGAGTTCGGGGGAGTACTGGTCGGTCTCGGCGTCGAGGAATCCGTAGAACCGATCGAAGCCGCGCGCCCAGAGGCCAGCCGTCGGTCGGGCCGGTCGGACCGGTCTCGTTCAGCGGTGTGACGTGCCATTTGCCCGTCATGTAGGTGCGGTACCCGTGAGGTCGCAGCATCTCGGCGATGGTGCCGGCGCTCCTGGCGATCTTGCCCCGGTAGCCGGGGAAGCCGCTGTCGAAGTTGGCGAGGCACCCGACGCCGACGGAGTGGTGATTGCGGCCGGTGAGCAGCGCGGCCCGCGTCGGTCGAGCACATCGCGGTGGTGTGGAAGCCCGTGTAGCGGATGCCGTCGGCGGCGAGCCGTCGATCGTCGGGGTCGCGGCATCGCCGCCGTAGCAGCCGAAGTCGCTGAAGCCCACGTCGTCGAGGAGCACGACCAGGATGTTCGGCGCTCCGGCGGGCGGCTGCGGTGGCTCCGGCCAGGCCGGTGTGGAGTCGGCGATGGTCCGCCCGATCGAGCTCATCGGCTCATTGTCGCGGCCGGCCCGTCCCGCTGCGGCACCAGTCGTGCGGATCGCGTCGGCGGCCGACCAGGGCTCGGCACGTCGGGAACCGTACGATCGAGACATGCGTGAGTCTGTTCGACGACGAGCACGAGGCGTTCCGCGAGTCGTTCGCCTCGTTCGTCGAGAAGGAGATCGTGCCCGACTACCTCGAGTGGGAGGCGGCCGGGATCGCCCCGCACGAGCTGTACACGAAGGCCGGTGGCTACGGGTTCGTCGGCATGTCGATTCCCGAGGAGTTCGGTGGGGGAGGGAGTCGACGACTTCCGCTTCAACCAGATCGTGGCAGAGGAACTCGCGTACGCCGGCATCGGCGGTGCAGGCCTGGGACTGACGCTGCACAACGACATCACCACGCCGTACTTCCTCGACGTCTGCAACGACGAGCAACGGCAGCGCTGGTTGCCCGGTATCGCCTCCGGCGAGCTCGTCACGGCCATCGCCATGACCGAACCCGGCACCGGCTCCGATCTCGCCGGCATCGCCTCGACGGCCGTTCGCGACGGCGACGTGTACGTGCTCAACGGTTCGAAGACGTTCATCACCAACGGGATCAACGCCGACCTGGTGATCGTCGCCGCGAAGACCGACCCGTCCGCGCGTCACGCCGGTCTCTCGCTGCTCGTCGTCGAGCGCGGGATGGACGGCTTCGAACGGGGCCGGAACCTCGACAAGATCGGCATGCACAGCCAGGACACGGCCGAGCTGTTCTTCTCCGACGTGCACGTGCCGATCGCGAACCTGCTGGGCGAGGAGGGCAAGGGGTTCAACTACCTCACCGCCAATCTCGCCCAGGAGCGGTTGTCGATCGCGATCACCGGCGTGGCGACCGCTCGTGCCGCGCTCGGCTGGACGGTCGACTACGTCAAGGAGCGCACGGCGTTCGGCAGCTCGATCGGGTCGTTCCAGAACAGCAAGTTCGTGCTCGCCGAGGTCAAGACCGAGGTCGACGTCGCACAGGCGTACGTCGACCAGTGCGTGCTGCGCCTCAACGCCGGCACGTTGACGCCCGTCGATGCGGCACAGGCGAAGCTCTGGTGCACCGAACTCCAGAACCGGGTGGTCGACCGGTGCCTCCAGCTGTTCGGCGGCTACGGGTACATGACCGAGTATCCGATCGCCCGGGCCTACGCCGACTCTCGCGTCACCCCGATCTACGGCGGGACGTCCGAGGTGATGAAGACGATCATCGCCAAGTCGCTGGGGCTCTGATGGCACCGGAGCCCGGCCGCCTCATGGCCTCCGGCCGTGCGGCCGACGTGTACGACCTCGGCGACGGCACCGTGCTCCGTCGCTACCGCTCGGGGCACGACGCCACCGTCGAAGGTCGTGTCATGCGGTGGGTGCGTGAGCAGGGCGTCGCAGTGCCGCTCGTGCATCGCGTCGACGGGCCCGACATCGTGATGGACCTCGTGCCCGGTCCGACCATGCTCGCGGATCTCGAGGCCCGGCCGTGGCGGGTGGTCCAGCACGCTCGGCTGCTCGCACGGCTCCAACGAGAGCTCAACGACCTGCGGTCCCCGGCCTGGCTCCCTCGCCGCGCCGGAGTCCCGGACGCCGGCACGGTGGCCCATCTCGATCTGCACCCGATGAACGTGATCCTGTCGCCCGACGGTCCCGTGATCATCGACTGGACGAACGCGGCGAGCGGCGACGGTTCGTTCGATGCCGCGTTGTCGTACCTGCTGATGTCGGGGTTCGAGACGACCGGCACACGCGATCGGATCGGTCAGCGAACGATCGTCGAGTCGTTTCGATGGTGGCGCGGGCGTCGAGAGGTGGGGCGATCGCTCGGTCCCGCTGCCGAGTACCGGCTGGCCGATTCGAACGTGACGTCCGGCGAGGCCGAGGCAGTGCGCCGGATCCTCGATCGCTCAGGTCGGTGACCGGCGCGATCAGCCTCGGAGCAAGGCGGCCATCACGGTGTCGAGGTCGGGTGGTGGGTCGGCGTCCTTGAACTCGGCCATCCGCTGGAAGACCTCGCCGGCCGCCTCGTGGAACCCCGCCGGGAGGTCGGCAGCGGTGAGCGTCGCGGCGATCTCGCGCATCTCGCCCTCGAACCGCCATGCCTTGAGCGCTGTGCCCGTCGCAGTCCGCCGTGCCGCGGTCGGTCAGGCCGGGCATCGAGATCGCCCACTCGTCGTCGAGCGCCTCGCCGACGCCGTAGGCGTCCGCCGCGGCGTTGAGCGTCAGGAGCAGCGCACTCGTGCCCTTCGTCCAGCCGGCGAACAGCATCTTCACTGCCGACGCCGAGCCGATGCCTCCCTCGATCGGTCGGACGTCGAGCACCGACCCGGCCCAGCGCTCGGCGATGCGCACGGCATCATCGCCGCTCAGGTACATCCGGGTCGTGCCCGGACGCTCGGCGGGCGGGCCCACGATGCCGCCGTCGACGAAGCGGTCGAAGAGCGCCGAGATCTCCCGGGTCGTGGCCGGCGACACGGCGTTGGCGTCCACGTAGACACCACCGAACCCGGTCGACGCCACCGAATGGGCCACCGCCGTCGCCCGATCGGGAGGGCACACCGACACGATCGTGTCGCAGGTCGCGACCAGCTCGTCGAGCGAGCGCGCATCGCGGAGGCCCGCTCCCTCGGCCCGCGCCCGCGTTGCGGCCGATCGACCTGCCGAGACCCAGAACGTGTCACCCGAGCATGTCGAACCGATCGTCGAACCCATCGCGCCCGGGTGGAGGAAGCCGGTGGCGGTCACGTCACGCCCACTCGGTGCCGAACGTCTCGCGGTATGCGAGCCTGCTCGGTGGCTGGCGTGTGATCGGCCCGTGCCCGCGCCCGACCGGGTAGCCGATCGGCAGCATGGCGACCGTGGCCCAGGCGTCGGGGATGTCGAGCACCTGCTTCACCTCGGGCTCACGCAGGCAGTGCAACGTGGTGAGCGTGCAACCGAGGCCTTCGGCGACGCACGCGAGCATCGCGTTCTGCACCGCCGGGTACACCGAACCGCCGCCGACCATGCTGATCCGGTCGAGCTTCGCGTCGGTGATCGCCATCGCCGTCGGATTGCCGCAGAACATCAGGATCGCCGGGGCCTCGTGGAGGTGATCGGCCAGGTGGTCGCCGGCGGCCGCGACGCGCTCCGACTTGGCGAGTTCGTCCGCCGGCAACGACGATACCCTGTCGCGGAATCGGGCGACGTAGCGCTGCCACTCAGGTCGGTAGATCTCCTGCAACGCCGCCTTCTTCTCGGCATCGGTGACCACGACGACCCGCCATGGCTGCTGGTTGCCACCGGTCGGTGCCCAGCACGCAGCCTGGAGCACACGTTCGAGCACCTCGTCGGGGATCGGGTCGCGGTCTCAGCTTTCGCACCGCGCGGAGCGTGCTCATCGCCTCGTACAGGTCGGTCATGACCCGACCCTACGGGACCGTTCAGCGACCGGCGCCGTCGAAGAAGTCGGTGAATCCGGCTGGGGCGTACGGGCCGATCGCGATCTGTTCGAGCACACCGATGCCGGTGCGCTCGCCGTCGCTCGCCCGCACGACCTGTTGCACGTGGATGTTCTCGGGTGCGAGCAGATCGAGCTCGGCGGGGTCGAACGACTCGTGGCCGATCGCCAACTCGTCGTGCCAGTTGCCCTGCTTCCACACCGGATGCCCGTAGCCGAGGCCCTTCATCTGGAATCGCAACACGGGTTCGAGCCTGATCGTGCGCACGTCGCCGCCGAGCCGGACGAGGTCGATCTCGGCCGAGGCCGCGAGCCTGGTGCCGGGGTGGTACCTGACTCGATGCTCGGCGGTCGCCATGCGCTTGTCGGTGTTCGTCAGGTCGGTGGGGACCTCGGACTCGGCGCCGTAGAGCTCGGCCTCGATGCCCTCGCGAACGAACGGTTCGCCGCTGGGTCCGTCGAAGAAGATCGCGTGCGACACGTGGTCGTCCCAGATCAGCGGTGCCCACAGGAAGAAGATGCCGTTGGGGAAGTGGGGTGCGCCACCGGTCTCACGTTCGCCGACGGGGCGCACGCCCCACGAGCGGTCCTTCGTGCCGTGCCAGTCGTCGACGGTGAACTCGCCGTCGGGATGCACGACGGTGCCGGTCCATCTGCCGAACTGATCGAATCGGGTGGCGTCCATCCATCGGCGGCCCTCGGCCCACAGCGTCTGGCGTGCCTCCTCGATCGGGGCGGTGCGCGCCGAGAACGTGAGGTCGCAGGAGATGCCGGCGTCGTGGTCGTCGAGGATCACACGCGTCCTGCGCAGCGGCTCGGTGATCTCGATCCGGAACGGCCCGACGTGCATGTCGCTGCGTTCCTGCGGAGCGCGACGTGAACCGAAGAAGGCATGCTGGCGCCCGCCCTGCTCGACCGTGCCGAACGCACAGTCGAGTACACCTCGGTGGGGATACACCGCCATGCCGACGCCGAAGAACTGCGACCCGTCCGTCGAGTAGCCGTTGAACCAGGTGCGGTCGTACACGTTGCGGTCCGAGGTCGCCGGGACGGCGATCGGCTCGGGCGTCTGATGGATCGGATAGTCGTCGAATCGATTCAGCATCATCCCTCCGAGACGATCGTCGAGTCGGGTACGCCGAACGAGCTGGTGTTCAGCCGAACTGGGCGGCGATGGCCGCCTCGACCTGCTCCTCGGTGACGCCGCAGGCGAGGGATCCCTCGCGGAGCACGTCGAGTGCCTCCTCGTTCCCTTCGACCAGACCCATGGCGAGCAGCGTGGCCTCGTCGACGATCGAGTACGAGGTCACCACCGCGCAGTGCGCCACGTTGGGGGCCACGCCCTGATCGACCAGCAGCTGCCACAGGACCGGGGCGACCACGCCTGCCGGTGGTTCGGGCGGGAACTGGTCGGGGTCGACGGCCGGCCCCGACGGTTCGGTGGTCGCGGGAGCGGTCGACTCCGACGTCGGCGGGGGCTCGACGCCCGGCGCCAGCGTGGTCGTGGTGGGCGGGACGGTGGTCGTCGTGGTCGTCGTGGTCGTGGTCGTCGTGGTCGTCGTCGTGGTCGGCAGCGGTACCGCCGAATACGAGGTCGCGTCCACGGTGCCCGACGACGTGTCGGCCGAGGCGTAGATCCCGATACCGGCTGCCGCGAACGCCACGACGCCGACGCCCGCCATCACCGTCTGGTCGCCCGGCATCGGTGCGGCGAGCCGCAGCGACGTCGGGACCTCGTTCGGTGCGGCGCTCACGGGCACGGGTGTGCGTGCGTCGATCTGGGCTTGCGTGCCGAGCCATCCCTTCAGATCGACCCAGACCATCATCGGTGGCATCAGCACCAGGGCCGCGAGCAGTGCGATCGACACGTTGAGCGTCACGATCAGTCCGAAGTCACGCAGCAGCGGGAGCGGCGACACGATCAGGACGGCGAAGCCACCGATCGTGGTGACGGCCGACGTGAAGAACGCTCGACCGGTGCGGGACGCCGCGGTGTCGCTCGCTTCGCGGGTGGCAGCGCCCGCTGGCGTTCCTCGAGGTATCGCCCGAAGATGAGCACGGAGAACTCGGTACAGCTCGCGATCACCAGCGGCCCGGACACCGTGGTGAGCGGGCTGAGCTGGATGCCGAGCAGGGCGACGATCAGCGACGATGCACCGACGGCGAGGAACACGGGCACCAGAGCCAGCAGGGCGCGGCTGAAGCTCCGGAATCGCAACACCAACCAGAGCCCGGCGAGGCACAGCGCGAGATAGGTGAGCTCGGCTCGGTTCGACGAGAGGTTCTCGAGCAAGCCGATGCCCACCGTCGCCAGGCCGGCCGGTGTGGCCGACACCGCAGCCTGACCCTCGGGCAGTCCGACGAGCAGGATGCTGTCCGCGGCCGGGTCGAGAGCCTGGATGCGGGCGTCGAGGTCGGCCTTGAGTTCGTCGACCAGTTCGGCCCGCTCCTCGAGGCTGGCTGGTGCGAGCCGGAGATTGACCTGGCTGGCGGTCTGGTCCTCGACGGCGAGAGCGCGGGCGATGTCGGGTGTGCGTGTCTGGGCCGAGTCGGCAGCCCCGACGATGTCCTCCTCCGTCGGCGGGATCACCGTGGCGCCCGGCACGACGATGATCTTGCCCATCGTGTTCACGTAGCTCGACGACGACACGACCTCGTCGCGTGCTTCGGCGTCGATCGTGAACTCGTGGACCAGGTCGATGACCTCTTGCTCGAACACGTTGTTCGCCTTGACGACCACGCCGAGGGTCGTGCCGAAGCCGGTCTCGTCCTCGAGTCGTTCGACGTCGGCAACGACTTCGCTGCCCTGATCGATCCACTTGATCGGGTCGGACTCGATCTTGGTCTGCCCCTCCACGAGGATGCCGCCGACGAACAGGAACACCGAGGCGATCAGGAGTCCGAGACCGGCCTTGGCGGGCAGGCCGCCGAGCTTGACGACGATCCGCTCGACGAGCGAGGGGCCACGCACCTCGGTCGGCTTCTTCCACTCGCGCATCCCGAGCAATGTCGCGGGGACGACGATGCCGACGATGACCAGCACGACGACACCGATCGCGAGCAGCACACCGAAGTCGCGGATCATGGGCACCTTCGAGAGTCGCAGCGCCATGAACGCGAACACGCCGGCGAGCGCGGCGACGATGAGTGGCGGTGCGAGGTTGGCGAGGGTCTCCGCGATGGGGTGTTCCTCCTTGTCGAGCACCACCTCCTCCTCGACCCGGTTGTGGATCTGGATCGCGAAGTCGATGCCGAGTCCGATGAGGATCGGGAGCCCGGAGATCGTGACCAGTGACAGGTCGATCCCGATCCAGCCGAGGATCGAGAACGTCCAGATCACGCCGATCGTGACCGCGAGCAACGGCAACAGGCGCCAGCGGACTCGGAACATCAGTGCCAGGACGACCGCCATGACCACCAGTGCGATCGCGCCGAGCGTGAGCATCCCTCCCTTGAGGTAGTCGTTGATCTCCTTGAGATACACCGGTGAGCCGGTGACGGTCAGGTCGAAGCCTTCGAACTGGGCGGTCTCCAGGATCGTCAGCAGGTCCTCCGTCGCCGCCGACTGGGAATCGAGATCGAGGTTGCCGTCGAGCACGACACCGCCGACCGCGGTCTGCTGGTTGGGGAACGTGCTGGCGAGCGACAGACGGATGCCGCGTTCGGCATCGGGTGGCGGCACGGGAGCGCCGTCCGCGTCGACTTCCACGCCCGTGTTGTCGAAGATGAGCAGGTCGATCCAGGCCGGGTCGGGTTCGGGCCCACCCACGGAGGGATCGAGTCCCCGGTTCTCGTTGGGGATCTGACCGAGTCGGGCGAGGCTCAGCGACACGTTCGCGCTGCGCGCGTCCGCACCGGCGGTGTCGCGGGTCGCGGCCGAGATGAGCGCGGTCTGACCGGGGCCGGCGATCAGCGCGTCGCTGTACGTCAGCGATGTGAGCGGTGTGATCACCGAGAACACGTTGTCGACCTCGGCCAGCTCGACATTGAGGCGCCGCAGCTCCGTCAGGTTGGAGCCCCCGTACAGATCGGAGACGTCGCTTCCCTCCTGGGCGCTGAACAACAAGATGACGGTCTCACCGCCGAAGTTGTCCTGGAACTCGACGTTGTCGATCGCGATCTGCGAATCGGGGTTCAGGTAGCTGTCCTGCCCGGTCGCGAACTCGATCTGCGTGAGCCCGATGCCGAGCAGCACCGTGACCGCCACCACGGCAGCGGTCACCAACTTCCAGTGCTTGCCCAGCCAGACCCCGGTGTCCCTCCAAAATTTCTCCACGGCGGCGACTGTAGGCGACCGGGCGAGACCGCGACCAGAGTCGGACGTCCCTGGTGATCTCAGTGTGATGTGTCTGCAGCGGCCGTCGGCCGGGCGCGCGAGACTGTCGAATGGTCGATCACCGGTTCGAGACCGTGTCGAATGGCGACATCGACATCCGGGTGGCGGTGGCGGGCGACGGGCCGCTCATCGTGTTCGTCCATGGTTGGCCCGAGCTCTGGTACTCGTGGCGACACCAGATGGCGCACTTCGCCGGACGGGGCTTCACGGTTGCGGCGATGGACGTACGCGGCTACGGCGGCAGCTCGAAGCCCGCCGAGACCGAACGGTACGGCCTGCTGGAACTGTCGGGTGATGTCGCTGCGGTGATCGACGCGGTCGGTGGAGGGAGTGCGGTCGTCGTCGGACACGACTGGGGTGCCCCGATCGCCTGGCAGACCGCCCGCCTGCACGCCGACCGGGTCCGCGGGGTCGCCGGGCTGGCCGTGCCGTACCTGCCGGTCGGGCCGGTGTCGTCGATGGAGCTCTGGAACGCGGTCTACGCCGACACGTTCTTCTACATGAAGTACTTCCAGGCGCCGGGCGTGGCCGAGGCCGAGCTCGGCGCCGACAACGCCCGCAGCCTGCGGATGATCTGGTACGCCGGTTCGGCCGACGGTGACTTCGCGTTGATCGCCGAGAAGCCGGAGGACGCCGCGCTGCTCGACGGCTGGGTCGACCCCGATCCGTTCCCCGACTGGTCGTCGCCCGCCGACCTCGCGGTGTACGTCGACGCCTTCGATCAGGGAGGCTGGACCGGTCCGCTCAACCGGTACCGGGCCCAGGGTGTGGACGCTGAGCAGCTCGGTTCGCAGACCGAGCCGGGGCCGATGATCCACCAGCCGGCGGCCTTCATCGGTGGGGAGCTCGATGCGATCAGGAGGTTCGTGCCCGACGGTGACCTGTTCGCCGACACGGGCGCGAACTGCGTCGACTTCCGCGGGACCACCATCGTGTCGGGCGCCGGCCACTGGGTGCAGCAGGAAGCGCCCGACGCCACCAACTCAGCCCTCCAAGCATTCGTCGAGACGCTGTAGCTCGCCGGTCAATCGGCTGGATTCGCCGTTCGGGGAACTCCTGGCACGGCACCCATGGGCCGGATCAGGTCGAGGTGGCCGGATCGGAACGAGTAGCGGGCGACTCTGCCGAGCCACGGCTTGATCGTGTCGGCACCCATCCCGATCCACTCCGACTTCCCGTACCGCTCCCGGGTGTCCACCCAGCGGCGGCGCTCGTCGGCCAGCTCGCCCGTCATCGCTCGGCCGATTGAATCGGCAACGCGCGCCCAGTCGTCGGCGTCGTCGAGGTCGGCGAGTCCGCGGAGCACAGCGGTCGACGACTGCGGTGCACCGCAGACGATGGCGAGCAGCAGTGTGACGGCCTGACTGGGTCGTGGTTGCAGGTCACTGGCAACCCACCCATCGAGATCGTCCTGGTCGAGACCGGCCTTGATGACGCGGTAGACGTTGACGAAGCGCTTTGCGGAGCGCGGCGACCGGCTGACCAGCGGGTACACGACGTCCATGAACTGCAACTCGCGGTCGAAGACCGTGAGCGAGGCCGGGTTCGGGTTGAACCCGATCGACTCGTCGAGTCGTCGGTGGAGGTCGTCGATCGCGACTCGGCCGTCAGCGGACACCTCGAACGGCTGCGATTCCAGCTCAGGGGCGACCCGTCGCTCGTCGGCCGCAGAGGCCTCGACATCGCCGGCGCCGAACACGCTCACGGGCCCGACGACTGAGCTCACGAGCTGGCCGACCGTGGTGGCGTCGAGCGGTTCGAGCCAATAGGGAACCTGGAAGATCTTCTCGATGTAGTCGTGTTCGGATGCCGGGCGCTGCAGCAACTCTCGCGGTCGCGGTGCGGCGTCGTCGTCGATGAGCGTCGGGTCGGGAGGCGGCGCCGGCGGGTCGGGTGGGGCGGGATCGCTCGCTCTCGGAACCCCGACCTGCCCATCGGTCGATGATGCTGGCCTGCGGACCCGCACGCTGCGAACGGGCGAGGTCGAACCCGAGCCGAGCATGTCGGGGTAGGTCTTGAGCAACGAACGGCCGACCCATCGGGCATCGACGCCGACGACCACGACGATGAAGTCGAAGGCGAGGAGCAGGTGGACCGCCTCGAGCACCTTGACGACGGTGTCGGGCTTGCACCGGTCGAGGTCGTCGATGTACACGACGACCCGGTCGATCGACAGACCGCTCCTGTCGGGACCGTCGTCCAGCGACGGCGCCGACACGAGCTCGTCCGCGATGTTCTCGGCCGGCGTTGCACGCCGGGCGTCGGCCGCTGTTCGGACGTCGCGCAGGAGTCGCTCGAGCTTCTCGAAGTCACGGCGCACGGCGGTGACCAGCCCGAGGTTGTTCTGGTACTCGTCGGTTCGTGAGCGTACGAACGCGGCCAGCCGATCCTCGGGCGTCACGTCGTCGAGTGCCTGTTTCGCATCGTTGCGCCGGGCCTCGGCGGCGATCAGCTCGGCACTCGCCTCGGCCTGGCGTGCGACCAACCTGCCGACGCGCTCGCCGCGGCTGCCGCCTGCTCCTGTTGCACCTGGATGCGCTCGTCGTGGCGTTGCTCGAGTCGGCCACGTGCCGACGTCAGGTCCTCGACGACTCGCTGCCCGCGCCGGTTCTGCACGTCGAGCCAGCGGGCGATGCCAGTCATCGCCGACGCGAGTGGGCCGAGGGCGACGACCGCCCCGGCCACGACCGGCAGGTCGGCCACCCGATCGAGGGCGAACGCCGCGATCGCCGCCAACACGACGATGGCGACCATCGTCGCGACGGTCCGGCCGCGATGCGTCGGAACGGACGCGTCGTCGTCGCGCAGCCGAAGCACGTTGAGGCCGCCCGTGACGAGATCGATCGTGTCGTCGACGGCGTGGTACAGGTCGATGGCCGCCGCCCCAACCGGTGCGCGGCCGAACCGCCTCCCGAGATGGTCGACCCGACGGCGGACGTCCGGGTCGGCGGCGACCTCGGCCCAGACGTCCTTGGCCGTCAGCTCCGCCGCCCTGCGTTCGGCGACGGCGAGCCGCTTCTCCGTGACGCAGGCTCTCCACTCCGCACCAGCCACGTCCGCCTCGGCCCGCGCCACGGCTTCCTGCTTCGCCTCGACCTCGGCCGTGGCCTCGGCCAGTTCGTCGAGGAGCTGTTCGGTGAGCACGTCCTCCTCGTCGCCGCGTCGGACGGAGAGGTGCGCGAGCAGGTGGTGAATGAGGCTCGACCACAGATCGGTCTCGGCATAGTGCCAGGCGTTGAACTCGACCTGGGCGATGCGCTCGCAGTAGCCGATCCGGTCGTTCGGGGGCAGGTTCGCGACGTTGGCGTTGATCCGATCGATCTCGTCGCGCAGCTTGCGCATGAAGAAGGTCTTGCCTGCGCCCCACTCGCCGAACACGCCGATCGACAGCGGTGGCTGCATGCCTCGCGAGGCGATGGCGTTCGCAAACGAGATGATGTCGGGCATCCGGTCGAGCCGATCGACGCCCGATGTGGAGTCGGGGGCGATGGCGGCAATGGCGGTGCTCTTCGGTGGCAGTCCGACCGCAACCCACCAGTTGCCGGCCTCATCCGGCGCCATGTCTGCCGTGATCGAGGCGATCACTGCTTCCGAGACCGTCCTGGTCTCGACATCCCGGAGACCGCCTTCGGCGGCGAAGCCGGCCACGAGCACGTGGGCGTCGGTGGTCGCGGAGCCGATCGGCATGCGACGGGACAATGCGTCGGCGAGCGCGATCGTGTCGCGGGTGTCGGCATCGAACGGTGGCATGGCACGCGCCACGGCCGGGTCCCAGAGCACCGCCCGGTCGCGCCCGCCGAGGATCTGCAACCTGTCGGCCAACCGCGCGGTGACGTCGTCGGTGACCTCCGCGTCCGTCGTGTTCGCGAACGCGGCGGCGGCGGACGGGAAGGCCTCGATGAACACGGAGCCCGCGAGGAGCAGGGCCAGGCCGAGGTGTCCATCCGTGATGAGCACGGGCTCATCCGCCTGGGACTCGATCGGAGCCTGCTTCGTGACCGCCTCCGGTGCCGCCCCTCGTGGGGCAGCGACGCTGTCTGCCAGCAGCAGGACTTCGTCGATCGTGCCGCGGCCCGCCACCTGCGGAGTCTCGAGCCCGGTCGTTCTGAGCAGTGGGATGACGATCGATGCCTCACGGGCGCTCAGCCCGTGGACGACGTGGTCGGGGTCGCGGAAGTAGGCGAGCGACCACAGCACCGAGTCCCGTTCGAGCGGAAGCGGTGAATCGGCGGGGTGCCACTGCGAGATGACGACGTTCGATTCCCCGGTCGAGTCCGTCGTCGGGAAGCACTCGCCCCAGGCGACGATCTCGTCCCGGTCCTGGTCGCCGGGCACGCGAAGGAACGCGATGTCGCCGCTGCGGAACGCGCCGGAGAAGCCATCCGGGACGATCTCGGTCTGGGTCTCGGTCAGCCACTGGCGGTCGCCGCCGAACATCCAGTAGTTCGTCAATGGTGCTGCGTCTGCTGCGTCGGGCGAATCAGCCATCGTCGTCCCCTCCGGGCCCTGTCCTAGACGCGAACGGGAACCGGTTCAAGGGCGTGCGGTCACCGCGCTGAGCCACCGCCGCCCGCCGACTCCGGTCGACACTGCACTCAGCGCAGCTGGAACCCGAGTCCGATCGGGTCGTCGGGGTCGAACGTGAACGTGTTGGAACCGGTGCGGTGGGCGCGGCCGGCGACCTCGGTTCGCACGCTCGGGTGGCCACCGACGGGTGGCCCGTCGCCGAGCACGCGGCCGACGAATCGTGATCCGACGATCGACTCGTGCACCAGGTGATCGCCCCGAGCGAGTTCACCGCGGCGGTCGAGCACCGCGAGTCGAGCGGACGTGCCCGATCCGCACGGCGAGCGGTCGACCTCGCCGTCGGCGAAGATCGTGACGTTGCGCTGGAGCAGGCGATCGTCGTCGTCGGTGCCGAGCCGTTCGTACCAGATGGTGCCGTAGCAGCCGCTCAATCGCGGGTCCGTCGGGATGATCGGTCGAGGCGTGGTCGTCGATCGCCGACTTGATCGCCCGACCGGTCCGCACGAGGCTCGGCAGATGCTCGGGTGTGATCGACACGCCGAGTTGGGCCGCGTCGGCCGAAGCGTAGAACGCACCGCCGTACGAGACGTCGACGGCGAAGTCGCCTTCGGGCAGCCCGATGTGCACGTCGGTCGCGGTGACGTAGCTCGGGACGTTCTCGAACCGGACGGCGGTGACCCGGCCGTCGTCGATGTCGGCGAGCACGTGGAGTCGGCCGGACGGGACGTCGATCCACACCTCGGTCACGGGTTCGACGGCGACGACACGTCCGGTCTCGATCGCCCACGTGACGCCGGCGATGGTGCCGTGACCGCACGCGGTCGAGAAGCCGTCCTTGTGGAAGAAGACCATGCCGAACGAGCCCGCCCCGTCCCGCCCCTCGTTCGGGTCGGGCGGCGTGACGAAGCACCCGTACATGTCGGCGTGGCCGCGCGGTTCGTTCACGAGGAAGGCCCGCACGTCGTCGAGGTTCCGCTCGCTCCACTCGCGCCGGTCGAGCACGGTCGCCCCCTCGGGCACGGGAGCGCCGCCCGTCACGATCCGGTACGGCTCACCGCCGGTGTGGTACTCGTCGGTCGTGATCTCGGTGGTGGCGTCGATCATCGATCGATCACTCCGGTCACGTCGACGAGCCGACCCGGGCGGGCGCCTTGTGGAACTGCATCACGTCGTCGTCGACCGGGGCCTTCGCGATGAACTTGATGTCGCTGTGGTAGCGCTGCGTGTTGAGCCACGGTTCGCGGTCGCCCTGGCGGGGGAGCATCGCGCCATCATGCGTTGCATGTAACCCGACGAGAAGTCGTCGATCCACGGTCGCTCGGGCATGTCGGCGTCGGACGGGTCGCAGCCGCGGCACGCAGTAGTCGGTGCCGGTCTCGCGCATGTGGTTGAGCAGGCGACACACGAAGTCGCACGTGATGTCGGCGCGCAGCGTCCACGACGCGTTGATGTACCCGAACGACGACACCAGGTTCGGCACGTCGGAGTAGGCGAGGCCCTTGTACGTCCAGGTCTCGGCTGAAGTCGACCGGTTCACCGTCGACGGTGAAGTCCATCTCGCCGACCGTCACGAGTTGCAGCCCGGTGGCGGTGACGATGATGTCGGCGTCGAGGTGCTCGCCGGACTCGAGCCGGATGCCGGTCTCGGTGATCGTGTCGATGTGGTCGGTCACGACCGACGCCTTGCCGGCGTTGATCGCGTCGAAGAGGTCGCCGTCCGGGATCAGGCACAGCCGCTGGTCCCACGGGTTGTAGGTCGGGCGTGAAGTGCTGCTCGACCATCTCGTCGCCGAGCGCCTTCGCGGGTCGATGCCGCAGCAGCTTGCTCCTTGACCTTCTCGGGCGTGCTTGCGCGTCTTGTCGTAGAAGAACTGGCCGAGCGTGGCGTTCTTCTTGCGCACGATCTTGTAGGCGAGTCGTTCGGGCAGCACCTTGCGCAGCCCGTTGGCGATCGCGTCCTCGGCCGGGCGCGGCGACGACGTAGGTGGGGGAGCGCTGCAGCATCGTGACGTGCTCGGCGTCGTCGGCCATGGCCGGCACGAGCGTCATCGCGGTCGCGCCGGAACCGATCACGACGACTCGCTTGCCGGCGTAGTCGAGGTCGTCGGGCCACTGCTGCGGATGCACGATCTGGCCCTCGAAGTCGTCGATGCCGGGGAACTCGGGCGTGTAGCCGCCCTTGTAGGTGTAGTAGCCGGAGCACATGAACAGGAAGGTGCACGTGTAGGTCGACCGTCTCGCCGGTGTCGGTGCGGTTCGGCCGTGACGGTCCAGCGGGCGTCGTCGCTCGACCACTCGGCGCGTCGTGACGAGGTGGTGGAACCGGATGTACTGCTCGATGCCGTACTCGTCGACCGTCTCGCGGAGGTACTCGAGGATCGACGGGCCGTCGGCGATCGACTTCGCCGTGCGTCCACGGCTTGAAGCTGTAGCCGAGCGTGTGCATGTCGCTGTCGGAGCGGACGCCCGGGTAGCGGAACAGATCCCAGGTGCCGCCGAGCGTCGTCGCGACCCTCGAGGATCATGAACGACCGGTCGGGCGACGATGTCCTGGAGGTGGTAGGCGGCACCGATCCCGGAGATCCCGGCACCGACGACGATGACGTCGACGTGTTCGACACTGCTCATGCCACCCAACCTATTGAGCGGCCGGTCAGGCGTCTCAACCGGACACGGCGCGCCCGGAAGCTCCGGGGCCCGAGGCGGGTTCCACCGGCGTGGTGCGAGCGATCTTCGACGGACAGATCATCGCCGAGAGCGACGACGTGACGATCGTCGAGGGCATGGCGTACTTCCCGATCGACAGCGTCGATCGGGACCGGCTGCTCGACAGCCCGGTGACCAGCCGGTGCTTCTGGAAGGGCAAGGCGCGCTACTGGCACGTGCAGGGCGACGACGACATCGCGCAGAACGCTGCGTTCGCCTACGAGCAGCCGTGGCCACTCGCCAAACGGCTGGTGACCGGTCGCATCGCGTTCTGGCAGGGCGTCGAGGTCCGACCCGACTGATCACGGGCGTCGCTGCGTCGAGCGAGATCACGGTGTGCTCGATGCCCGATTCGCGCTCGGTCCAGCGCCGCCGACACTCGCGCATCCTCACGTCGACATCACACGTGCGAGGTTGTGAACCGGTTCAGTGTGCCGGCGGTCTCGACGCAGGCGATCGCGAGGATCGGCGTCGCCGATCGGACCTGGTCGGCCAGTGGAAAGCCAGGGAGCTCACTTCGGCGACTCGACGCCGCCGGCGAGGATCCTGCTTTCCAGTTCACCGATGCCGTCGCCGGCCTCGATGCCGACCTCGGCGAGGACAGCGACGTAGTTCCGCGCCTGCCCGCAACGCCTCGACACGACGATCACCGAGCGTGAGGGCCTCGATCAGGAGGTACCACAGCCGTTCTCGGTACGGGTACTCCCTGACCGCGGTCTCGAGCTCACCGACGACCAGTTCGTGACGGCCGAGCGCCAGGTCGGCACTCATGCTCAACTCCATCGCCGCGAGTCGCAACTCGTCGAGGCGAATCGCCTCGGAGACGAATGGCTCGTCGTCGGCGAGTTCGCCGAAGGGCCGTCCACGCCAGAGGAACAGTGCATTCCGGCACAGCTCCCAGCACTCTTCGGGATCCTCGCGAGCCGCATCGGCACGTCGGATCAACCGTTCGAACTCCAGCGCGTCGACATCGGCCGCGGCGAGGTCGAGGACATAGGAGTGATCGGTCCGAACGATGGCATCGGCACCGACGATCTGTCGGATGCTCGACATGTAGGAACCGAGCGTGTTGTCTGCCGATCGAGGAGGGTCGTCTCCCCACAGCACGAAGCCGAGGTGATCGATCGGTACGGCGTGTCCGGCCGACATCACGAGCGCCCCCACCAAGGCGCGCTGATGATGTCCACCGATCGAGATCGGTCCTGCCGGCGTGAGTAGGTCGATCGGTCCGAGTACCCGGAACGTACCTCTTCGTTGCATGGCGGTGTCTCCTCGGCTCAATTCCAGTGTTGGCGCCGAGGCGGGCCTGTCAAGGGCCGAACGTCAACGGATCGGGCGATGGGCCGGCCACGCCGTCCGCCGGCCGGCGCCCCCGACGCCACGTCGAACCGTTCGAGCAACGTCCACGTGACGCTCCAGCACCGCCCACTCGTCCCTCATCCGCGGCCCACTCGCGACCCGGTCCGCGCCCACCCCTGCGACCGTTCGCAACATGTGGTTTCCCACCAGCGTGGGGGGACCATGGAATCGGGAGAAGCGAGAGAGAGGAGTGAGTGATGTTGAAGGATCAAGTCCGCCACACGACCAGGGAGATGCCGGCACGTCTGCCGGAGACTCCGCAACGAGTGCCCGAGTTCCCCGAAGGCGTCACCATTCCTGACGACCTGAGCGGCCTCGAGTTCCCGACGCGACCGAGCAGGGCGGCGACGGCGGTCCGCTGGCTCCGCTGGATCCCGCTCGTCGCGGTGATCGCCATCGGAGCGGTGACCGCGTTCGCGCTGTTGCGAGACGACGGAACCACCGATCAAACGATGCCGGTGTTGAATGTGGCGACGGAGCAGGTGCCGTCGGGTTCGTCGTTCGATGCGGTTCAGGTGCCGGTGTTGAATGTGGCGACGGAGCAGGTGCCGTCGGGTTCGTCGTTCGATGCGGTTCAGGTGCCGGTGTTGAATGTGGCGACGGAGCAGGTGCCGTCGGGTTCGTCGTTCGATGCGGTTCAGGTGCCGGTGTTGAATGTGGCGACGGAGCAGGTGCCGTCGGGTTCGTCGTTCGATGCGGTTCGGGCGCCGGTGTTGAATGCGGCGACGGAGCAGGTGCCGTCGGGTTCGTCGTTCGATGCGGTTCAGGTGCCGGTGTTGAATGCGGCGACGGAGCAGGTGCCGTCGGGTTCGTCGTTCGATACCTGATGATCGAGGCGCAGATCGTTCGAACAACTCCGATCGTCGGGGCTCGTCCGTGAGCCTCGACGGTCGCTGGCGCGTTCACGCGCGGCGAGCGTCGTCGCGACCAGGTACCAGGGCGACGACGACATCGCGGCAGAACGCTGCGTTCGCCTACGAGCAGCCGTGGCCACTCGCCAAACGGCTGATGACCGGTCGCATCGCGTTCCGGCAGGGCATCGAGGTCCGACCCGAGTCACCACCGACGGAGGATTCCTGCGAGCCAGTTGCCTCGGCTCCTCCGCTGCGTCTCACCGACTCCCATCACGCGCGACCGGCCCTACTCGTAACGGAGGGCCGCGCCGGGCGGCATGCCGATGGCCCGACGCAATGGAAACCGAATCACGATCAGCGTCGCGAGCAGCGTGACGACGAGTGAGACCCCGATTGGCCAGAGCGGGAACCGGAACGAGAAGGCGGCGTCGAACCTGCGCTCGAAGACCCACAGGATCAGTCTTGCCAGCGCATAGCCGATCGGGATTCCGATCAACCAGCCGAGCAACGAAATCGTGAGCCCCTCGGCCCTGAACATCCCGCGCAGGTCGCGTCGCCGCGCCCCGATACTCCGAAGGATGCCGATTTCACGGGTGCGGTCGAGGATGTTGCTCGCCATCGCGCTGACCAGACCGATCATTCCGATCGCCACGACGGGTATGCCCATCACCATCACGACCGTCACGATCAGACGATTCTCCGCCATGTTCTGGCTGCGGTCGATGTATCGAAGGCTCAACGACACGTCGTAGCCGTTGCGCTCCAACACCTCCTGGATCCCGGCGGCGGCCGCATCGGCGGTCGCCGGGTGCGGGTCGATCGTCCTCACCCAGTAGTTCCCGGTGGTCCACCCTTCGTAGCCGAGCACGGCCCGGAACGGCATGAACATGCCCTGCCCGTTGTTGACGAGCTGGCCGTCGAGGCCGATCACGTCGAGGTCGATCGGTCCGCGGCGGGTTTCGACGGTGACGCTGTCGCCGACGGCGAGACCGGTCTGGTTGGCGAGCTGCCTCACCGATCACGACGACGCGGGCCCCTTCGTCGGCCTCCTCGGCCGAGAACCAGCGCCCGGCGATGACATCGTGGTCGTAGGTGCTGTCGGCCGGCAGTCCCCACACGTACCGTTCGCCGTCGAGCTCGACGCTGCTGTAGACCATCGGATGGGCGAACGAGACCTCGGGGACCGACTCGATCAGCTCGCCGGCCCGTGCGTCGAGACCGGGATCTCGGTTCCACACGATGACGTCGCCACCTTCGAGATCGAACGTGTTGATGTCCTCGTTGACGGCGGTGATCAGGACCGAGCCGAAGGCGAGCATCGTGCCGACGGCGAGCCCGATCGGCGCGGCGGTCGCAACGGTCCGACCCGCCCGCCGGGTCGCGTTGCGCATCCCCATCCGGCTTCGGCGCGAACGGGAGCGGAACCCGTGCCACGGCACGGTCGAGCGGCCGCAGACCGTACTGCCCGACGACCCCGTGGTCCTCGATCGCGTCGCGAACGGTGATTCGGGACGCCCGTCGCAGTGCCGGCCATGACGCCGCCGCCGTGCCCCCGAGGCCGACGACGATGCTGAGCACGAGAGCGAGGCCGCTGAAGCGCCAGACGACCGATGTCCCGCCGAACTCGCCGCTCATGAAGGTCATCAACCAGTTGCTGAGCGGAAAGCCGACGGCCACGCCCACAGCAGTGCCGATTCCGCCGAGGATCAGCGCCGTTCGAAGAAACCCGAGGCGACTGGCGCGGGGGTGCCTCCGATGGCCTTCATCATCCCGATTTCGCGGATCTGCTCGCGAACCATCGTGTTCATCGTCGTGAAGATCAGGATCAACGCCGAGACGAGTGCGATACCGGCAAGGACGTAGAACACGACGATGAAGTTTCCGAAGTCGTCCGAGCCCGGCCACTTGCCTTCCCGCCAGACCTCCAGCACGTCCCAGTAGGCGATGTCGTCGAGTTCGGCGGAGAGCATCGAGCGGAGTTCGGTCACCATCACGTTCACCGCCGCAGGCGCGGGGTCGACGGCGACGACATCGATCGAGTTGGGCGCCGGATAGTTCATCACGCGCTGCACATCTGCGTTCGCCAGGTACAGCACGGGTGCATCCTCGGCAACCTCGCTGCTGTAGCGGACGGTGCCGCCCGACCCGCTGATCCCGACTCGCTCCCAGCGTCCGGTGTGGGTTCGCAGCTCGACCGTATCGCCCACCTCGCCCCTGAAGCGTCCGGTCCGGGCGTTCGCGGTATCGGTGACCACCTCGCCCGGCCGGTCCGGGAATGCTCCGTCCGTCAGCGACACGATGTTCACCATCTGCTGCTCGAAGTCGGCGACACCGACGAGAATCACTCCCTGGGTGCGGCCGTCGATACGGATCTCGGTCCGAGCGAGCGTGCGCGTATCGAGTGATGACACGTTGTCCACCGAACGAAGCGAGGCGAGCTGGGCCGGCGTCAGATCAACAGCGGTCGGAGCGAGTCGCGCGGTGTGCATGGCGTCGGAGCGAACGCGCTGATTCATGGTGGCGTCGACGTTGTCGGGAATCGCGAAGAGCCAGACCCCGGCGGTTGCGACCGCGATCGTTGCGATCGTCAGGGACGAGCGGCCTCGTCGCCTTGTCAGCTCCCTGATCGACCGGCGTGAGTGAGCCGAGATCATCGTCGATCATCGCCGGACAGGCATCCGTCCCGAATCGAAACGACTCGGTGAGCTCGTTCCGCCAACGCGGGGTCGTGGGTGACGTAGACCACCGTGGTGCCCTGTCGGTTCACGTCGGTGAGAACGGAGAACATCTCGGCCGCTGTGTCGGTGTCGAGGTTGCCCGTCGGCTCGTCGGCGACCAGGATCAGCGGATCGCAGGCGAGGGCCCGAGCAATGGCGACCCGCTGTTGCTCGCCCCCGGACAGCTCGGCGGGGAACTGATCGAGGTGGTCGCGCGAGCCCGACCTGAACGAGCCGGGCCGCAGCCCGGTCGGCGCGCTCGCCGACCGAACCACGCCGAGCGAAGTCGAGCGGGAGCATCACGTTCTCGCGGGCCGTCAGGGTCGGCAACAACTGGAAGAACTGGAACACGATGCCGACGTGCTCACCGCGCCAGACGGCCAGCTCTTCCTCGTCGAGCCCGTTCAGGTCACGATCGGTCACGGTCACGGTGCCCGCGGTCGGCCGGTCGATGCCGGTGACGATGTTCAGGACGGTCGACTTGCCGCTACCGCTCGGACCCACGACAGCGATCAGCTCGCCGGGCGCAACGTCGAGGTCGATGCCGCGTAGCGCCGGGTACTGCACGCGGCCGCTGCGGTACACCTTCTCGATCCCGCTGAGCCGGATGATCGGGGTGTCTGCGTCGCGAGCCGGCACGGAGTGCTCCGGAGAGTCCCCACGGCCCTTCGGTCGGGGCGACCAGACAGCCATGGTGTCGGCATACCACCGAGGCGCCGGCAGTGCCAGAGCCGATCGTCACGGTCGAGACCTTGGGCTCTGGCAGGACGGGAGTCGGACGTGGATGGTGGAGACGTGAGGGTCGCGACACAGGAGGGCAGCATGGATCGAGGCTCGCGTCGGATGAGCCGGCTTCCCGCCGTCGGCCCGGGACGGCTGGCACGCGTCCGGGCCGCACTTCGCGACGAGCGAAGCGGTCGGGTGGTCTTCGTGTCGCATTGCCTGCTGAATCAGAACACGCGGTACCCGGGCGGTGCGTTCTGCGCCGGCGCGGTGGTCGAGGCCATCGAGCCCCTTCTTCGGGACGGTGTGGGCATCTGCCAGATGCCGTGCCCGGAGCGAGTCGTCTGGGGTGGGGTCGGGAAGCGGCATGTCGTGCGATTCTGGGCCCGGCCCGGCGCCCGCAACGTGGCCGAGCGCGGTCTGGTGCCATTCCTGGCGTACACGAGGCTGCGGTATCGGACGTTGGCGCGTCGCGTGGCCCGGGAGATCGCCGACCATCGGGCCAACGGGATCGAGACGGTGGCGATCGTCGGCGTCGGTGGCTCCCCGAGTTGCGGCGTGGTCACGACGGCCGACATGGCGGTTGCGCTCGAGCCGGTCGTCGCGTGCCCCATCGACCGGCTGACCCGCGAGTTGGTGAACGGTGCGATCGACTCGGCGACCCGGTCCGGTCGGGGGATCTTCGCCGACGAGTTGGCCGGCGTCCTGCGCCGTCGGGGGATCGACGTGCCGTTCGTCGAACACGACCTCGCGGCCGGGAGCGCGTCAGGCGACGTGTCGGGTCTCGTCGAGCGGTAGCTCCTCGCGCACGTTCACTCGCGACGGGCATGCTGCGCCGGACCGGCGGTGATCGTGGCCACGATCACCACGCTGCCGGTCGCGGCTACTCGCCGTCGAGGTTCGCTTCCGAGATCGTCAGGGAACGGACACCGTCGACCTCGATGGTGATCGTGTCACCTTCGTCAGCGGTGATGCAGGCGTCGATGACCGTGGTGTTGTTGAAGCTGAAGTCGCTCTGCGAGTTCGGGTAGATGCAGATGAAGCGACCGGGATGAGGGTCGAACCCGCTGATCGTGAACCCGGCGACGAGGCAGTTGGCGCCGAACCGGCACTCTTTCATCTCGCCGGTGATGATCACCTCCCGGTCGCCCGCGACCGTGGTGGTGGTCGTTGCGGGTTCGGTCGTCGTCGGCGGACGGGTGGTCGTCGGCGCCGGCCTCGTGGTCGTCGCCGCTGCCTCGACCGTGTTCGTCGTCACCGATGCTTCGCTCGCATCGATCTGACTCGGGGCGTCGTCGTTCTCTCCGAGCCATCGCCAGGCGACGACCACGATCGCGACGATCAACACGACGGCGACGAGTCCCGACCAGTTGAACTCCCAACCCGACGAGTTCTCGGCCGGTTGCACCCCCGACCCGTTGCCCGATCCCGCTTCGCCCACCACGCCGAGCGTACTTTTTCCGCCGGCCGCAGGAGTCGATACCGCGCTCGTCGGGTCGTGACCGACACGACGGCGGTCGGCGCGAACCGGGTGGAACCGACCTGGTCGTCGGCGACCACTGCGCGTCTTCGACGTCGATCGTTCCGCGATCGAACACCACGGCCGGGCTCCGCAGGAGCCGAACCGTCCCGAATCCGCCCGAACCGGTCACGCGGTGGCAACCGACGATCACGCCCCGGACGACGGTCCTGGCCCCGCAGCAGGAGCAGTACGCAACCGAGGGCCTGGGGCCCGCAGGGCAGCGCTATGCACGTCGATCGGCAGCGCGACGGTCGCCGCGTCGACGCAGGGCCGTCGGCGCCGTGCTCTTCGTCGTCAAGGTGGGAGCGCTCGGCGCCGCAGCGCTGACCTTCCTCGAGAGCGAGCCCGACGCCGACTCGGGCACACCCATCGTGCCGGAGTCGGAGTTCGTCATGGCGACGGACGATCTTCGTTTCGTGATGCCGGCGGAGCCGGACACGGAGTCGTTGAGCGAGACGGTTCTCGATCGCGAGGTGATCGGCATGGCGTGGACCGTCGACAGCGAGGACCACTTCGTGCAGGTGCTGGCGATCGACCTCGGAGAGCCGATCGACGAGAGCCTGGCGCAGGCCGGGTTCGACTCGATGAACGGCGGCATGGCGCGGCGGGCCGACGGCAACATCACGTCCGACGAGATCTTCTCCGATGGCGACGTCCGGGGCCGTCGCACGGTGATCACCGTCGTCGGTGGGCGCCTCTACGCGACGAGCTTCGCCTCGGGGAACTGGATCGTCTCCGTCGCGGGCGCGGCCGAGGGCACACGACGACCCGTGCACTTCGACGACATCGTCGCGAGTGTCGAGTTCGAACAGCCCGACGAGAGCCTCGCGTCACCGTGGCGGGCCGGATCGACCACACCGGGTCGGGCACGTCACACTGTGGGATGCCGACGTTTCCGAAGGACGCCACCGAACACACCAAGCTGGCCAATGCGCCGCGTGAGCTCGGCATGGATCCCGACGACTTCGAGCGCGCCTCGCGCGGGCTGATCGCTCAACACCCGACCGGTCAGATCGAGGGGGCCTGGGGGACGGCCTGGGACGTCTCCAAGTACGACTTCATCGAGCAGGGCGCGCCCAATCCCGACACCGTCAACCCCAGCCTGTGGCGGCAGGCGCAGCTCAACAACATCCACGGGCTGTTCGAGGTCGCCCCGAAGGTGTGGCAGGCCCGCGGGTACGACATCTCCAACATCACGTTCATCGAGGGTGACACCGGCTGGGTCGTCATCGACCCGCTCACGGTCGAGGGCACGGCCCGCGACTGCCTGCGGCTCGCCAACGACACCCTCGGCGAGCGGCCGGTCACCGGCGTGATCTACACCCATTCGCACACCGACCACTTCGGCGGGGTGCTCGGCGTGACGAGCCAGGACGACGTCGACGCCGGCCGGTGCCGGATCATCGCTCCCGAACACTTCCTGCGCGAGGCGATCTCCGAGAACGTGATCGCCGGCTTCGCCATGGCGCGTCGTGCGATCTACCAGTTCGGGCCGCTGCTGCCCGCCGGCCCCAGGCAGCACGTCGACTGCGGGCTCGGCAAGGCGGTGCCACTGTCGCCTCCCGGCCTGCTCGCTCCGACCGAGGACATCACGTACACGGGCGAGGAGCTCGTCGTCGACGGCGTGCGGATCGTGTTCCAGCTGACACCCGAGACCGAGGCGCCCGCGGAGATGAACTTCTTCTTCCCCGACCGGGGCGACGACGGCGGCTGGCTCTGCATGGCCGAGAACTGCTCGCACAACATGCACAACCTCATCCCGATCCGCGGCGCGCAGGTGCGCAACTCGCTGGCGTGGTCGAAGTACATCAACGAGGCGATCGACCTGTTCGCCGACGACAGTGCGTTGATGTTCGCGTCGCATCACTGGCCGCGCTGGGGCCGCGACGATGTGGCCGGCTTCCTGCGCAAGCAGCGCGACATGTACCGCTACATCCACGACCAGACGATGCGCCACGCCAACCACGGGCAGACACCGCTCGAGATCGCCGAGACGATCGCCTTCCCCGACGAGTACCGGACCGAGGCCCACACCACCGGCTACTACGGCCACCTGGCCCACAACGTCAAGGCCGTCTACCAGCGGTACCTCAGCTGGTACGACGGCAATCCCGCCAACCTGTGGAAGCTGCCACCGGCCGACGTGGGGGAGCGGTACGTCGACCTCGCCGGCGGCGCCGATGCGCTGGTGGCGAAAGCCCGCGCCGCCTACGACCGGGGCGACTACCGGTGGGTCGCCGAGGTCGTCGGCCACGTCGTGTTCGCCGACCCGTCGAACACCGAGGCCCGCGAGCTGCAGGCCGACGCGTTCGAACAGATCGGCTACCAGAGCGAGTCGGCCACGTTCCGCAATGCGTTCCTCACCGGCGCACAGGAGCTGCGCCACGGTCACCCGAACCGCAACCCGGCGATGCGCCGCGGGTACCTCGACGCAATGACCGTCGAGCAACTGATGGATGCGACAGCGGTGCGACTGATCGCCGAGGAGGTCGGCGGTGTCGACGTCACCGTCAACCTCCGCTTCACCGACGTCGGCGAGGACTGGCGGGTCATCCTGTCCGGCCGGGTGATGCACACGGTCGAGGGGCGCTCCGGGCGGGCGGATGCGACCGTGTCGCTCGACCGGTCGGTGCTGATCGAGATCAGTGCGGCGGAACTGACGGCAGCCGAGGCCATCGACGCCGGTCGCGCGGTGGTCGACGACGGTGACGCCGCGGCGTTCACGGTGCTGTTCGACCACCTCGACGTGTTCCTGTCGATGTTCCCGATCGTGGAGCCGTGACACCGTGAACGAGGCAGAACGCGACGCCGGTCTGGCACCGACTCCCGGGTACCGCTACGCCGATGTGGTCGGTGACGAACTGTTCGTCGCCGGTCAGGTGCCACACGACGGCGACGGCAGGCTGGTGTGCGCAGGTGCGGTGGACGCACAGGCCGATCAGTGCCTGACCAATCTGTTCCGGCTGGTCGACATGCACGGATTCGAACGGCATCACGTCCGCCGCCTCGTGATCTACGTGGTCGGCGACGATCTCGCCGGCGCCTGGACCGTCGTGCGGTCGAGGTTCGACGGTGAGGTGCCGCCGGCAACACTGCTCGGCGTCGCCGGCCTCGGCCACCCCGGCCAGCTCGTCGAGATCGACGCCACCATCCGGCGGTGAGGTCCGACGTCAAGGACGTCGGGCGCCCGGCCGATGCATCCACATGCGGTTCGCGGCGCTCGTCATCGGTATCGGCCTGACGTCGGTCGCCTGCGGCGGGTCGTCCGGCTCATCGACCGCGACGCTCCCGGCACCGGCGACGACCGGGCCGACGACGAGCACGACCGTCGACGGATCGGTGCTCACACCCTCGACCACGACGCCGAACACGACGAGCTCGGTCGTGTCGGCGACCACCGAACCCGGCACGGCTCCCAGCGGCGAGCCCATGGAGATTCGCAGGGGATTGTCGATCGAGCAGGCACTGCTCCCCGACGATGCGCTCCCGCCGCCGTGGGAACCCCAGTGGCGGCTCCTCGATCAGCCCGGATACGGGGCCGGTCCGAATCAGACCAACTGTGACGTGTATTGGGCGCTCGAGGAGCTACGAGGCGGCGGTGGCGGCCACGCCATGTGGTGGATCGACGGCGGCAACGCCAATCACTACGTTCGGCGAATCGACCGGAGCAATGTCGACTCGGCGTTGGGGCTCGGTGCGATCGCCGAACGATGCCCGACGGTCCGATGGTTGGAGGGCGGGTCGTTCACGGTCGAGAGCGTCGACCTCGACCACGATGCGGTCGGCCTCAAGCTCACCGACGAGGCGACGGGCGATGTCACCTGGTTCGCGATGACCGTGTTCGGCGACTTGCTGTCGGTAATCGACGTTCCGCTCTGGATCAACGTCGAGGGCGAGAAGGTCGAGTTCGATCGCGACGAACTGAACCGTCTCGTGTCGCTGATGTACGAGCGGTTGCAGCGTGCCGACACCCTGCCGTTGCCCACCACGACGACGATCGCGCCGCCGACACTCGTGCCCGCAACGACCGCTCCGCCGACCACGACGAACCCGACTCCGTTGCCGACCACCACGGTGCCGCCCGCTGTGACCGGGCTCGGCAAGCTGCTCCTCGAACGCGGCGAGCTGCCGGCCGGCTTCGACGAGCCCGAGGTACGAGCACATCGACAGGACGAACCGAATCCCGAACTCGCGGCGAGCTGTCCGGCTGCAGCGTCGGTCGACCGGATCGATGCCATGTTGACCTGGTCGTCGACGGCCGAGGGCGAGCGTGTCGAGTTCGATCAGATGATCGGCCGTGCCGAGTCGGCCGCCGAGGCGAGCGAGGTCGTGCTGCTCTTCGGCGAGCTGCCGGCGTGTGAGCTGTCGGAACTGTTCGGCCAGAACACGGAGGCGTCCGGCGGCGTGATCACCATCGCCGGGGCCGACGCAGCGTCGAGCCTGGTCGTCGAACCCGCCGATGGCAGCTTCCTCGGAGAGATCATCGCCGTGGCGACCGGCGACGTCGTGATGATCGTCAGCGCCGGAACGACGTTCGAGGCCGAGTGGGTCGGCGAACCGCCGCTCGACCTCGATCTCACCGATGCGATCGCCGAGTCGGCGGTCGCGAAGGTCCGTGCCGCTACCTCGTGACCGACGCGGTCACCCGATGACCACCGTCGCCGACGGCGAACGGCCGAACACCTCGGGGGCGTAGATCTCCTCGGCGCGAGCCGGCGGCACCACGAACGTCCCCGGCGTCGTCGCGCGGGCGATGTAGGTGTACTCGTACGTGCCGCCGGGCAGGAGGCTGCTGAACGCCTCGGCCCGGTCGTCGCGGAGGTTCTGGTGCTCGAACCAGTTCCATCCCCACCACCACGACGACTCGAACGGGACCGCGATGTCGCCCTCGCCGCCTTCGTCGCTGGACGGCGGGGGGATCGTCTGCGACACGGCGAGGGCGGGGTTCAGCGGTTCGAGACCTGCCGGCAGCGGGTCGATCAGCGCGACGTGGGTGCGTCGTGCGTCGGCGACCATCGTCACGCGGACGCGGACCTCGGCGCCGGCGGCGATCACCCAGGTGCCGTCGGGCTCTCGGCGGACGTCGGTGGTGTCGCCGACGGCCTCGTAGACGCGGTCGACGACGAACCCTTCGTCGCGTGCGTCGAGGATCAGGTCGGTGGGGGCGTAGCGGGTGCCGAGCCGGTAGTAGAGCCGGCCCTCGCCGTCCTTCTGCAGGGTGATCGTGCCGTCGCCGACCGACAGCACCTCGGCCATCGGCACCAGGGTGCTGACCTGGTCGGTGGTCCGGCCGGCGAACGGCACCTCCGCTGCGTAGAGGTCACCGAGCCACGCACGGGCCACGAAGTCGGGTGTGACCGACTCGAACGTGTCGAAGTACCGGTCGAGTGCCACCAGCACGAATGCGTTCTCGTGGGCGTTGTTCCAGCGGCCTCGGGTCTGCCCACCGAGCAACCCGGCGACCACCTTGGGAACGAGGTCGCTGTCGGGCGTCTGGGTGATCAGCGCATCGAGCACGATGCCGTCGGTCTTGTGATCGCTCTGGGCGATCACAGAGGCGTCCTCGCCGTACGACGTGGCGAACGTCGCCGCACCGGCGGTCTCGACCGCCGAGTTCACGAGTCGCCGTTCGACGTCGTCGCGAAGCGCGAGGTCGTCGATCGACGGCCACAGCCACGCCATCGCGTCGGGTTCGAGATCCTCGACGGCGAACTCGTACAGCGCCGTGGCCTTTTCGACGTCGCGCCGGCCGGCCTCGCCGCGGACGTACAGCGCGTACGAACTCAAGGCGTTGCGGATCTCTTCGCCGTAGTCGGTCGGGAACGACTCCTCGATCGCGGCGAGATTCGTCAGCGCCCGTTCGAGCGTGTCGGCGGGCACCTCGTAGCCGGCCTGCTGTGCGAGCACCATCGCGTGGGTCGCCTGGATCGACACCCAGGGGATCGACTGTCTGCCCCGTTGCCAGTACGGCCACCCCCCGTCGTCGTTCTGGAGCGCGGTCGAGCGCGTCGAGATCGCGGGCGACCGCCGCCTCGAGCTCGGTCGGATCGGGCAGGCCCGCGGCGTCGAACGCGTCGAGCACGTCGCGCAGCGTCGCGATCGCCATGATCCGCGACGCCAGACCATCGGCCGACTCGTACCGGTAGTCGGTGAGGTAGAGCACGGCATCGGTCAGCGCCTGGAGTGCGGTCGACGACGTGTTGATCTCGAGGCCGCCGAACTGCGGGAACACATCGGCCGGGGCAGCGGTCGGTTGTGCGATCGCGCCCTCGTCGATCACGCCGTAGGTGGCGAACGCCTCGGCCGTGGCCGGCGTGTAGACGGGCAGCTCGATCTCGGTGGCGTCGGCGAACGACCCGTTCACGGCTGCGATCCGGATGCGCGCGATGCCGGCCTCGTCGGCCGAGGTCGGGAATCGCACCTCGACCCGGTCGTGGGGTGGCACGGTCACCGTCCGGCCGACCGGCCCGGTGAGTCTGAGATTGGCGGTCTGCACGGCGACGTCGACGTCGATGGCCTCGTCGGTCTGGTTCTGCAGCACGACCGGCAACTCGAACTCGTCGCCGAAGTTCAGGAAGCGGGGCGCAGAGGGGCGAACCTGGAGCGGGAGCCGTGCGGTGATCGTCGACTCGCCCTTGCCGAAGCGAGTGGCACCGTCGACGGCGACGGCCAGCACCCGGTAGCGCGTCAGGCTGTCGGGGAGCGGAACGTCGACAGTGACCTCTCCACTGGCGTCGGTGGTCTCGGACGGTGCGTAGACGGCGAGCGCGTCGAAGTCGCTGCGCAGGTCGATCGGCTCGGCGGCCGCTCCCGCTCCGGCTTCGTCGACCGCCCCGTCCGCTTCCGCCGACATCTCCTCGGCGTCGCCTCCGGCCGCGGTATCCGTCGGAGCAGCTTCGGCAGTGGTGGCCCGGGCGAGGTCATCGCCTTCGGCGGTGACCTGGTCGGCTCGCGCGAGGAGGATGCTCGAGCGCATGTACTCGCTGCTGAGGTTCGACCAGATGTCGGCGTAGAACACGTCGAGCGGGTCGGCGAGTTCGTAGCCCGTCAACGACAACACCGCCTCGTCGATGACCACGATCGCCACGTCGGCCCCGCTCACCGGGGCCCCGGCGGCGTCGGCCACGGCCACCGTGACCGACGTGTCGTCGCCGGGCTCGACGGCCTCGTCGGCCGGTGTGGCGACGACCGCGAGCGAACGGTCGAGCGGCGGGATCGGCAGGCCGATGCGTCCGGTGGCGTAGGCAGGGCGCGGTGGCAGGTCGGGCTGGGGGTTGCCGTCGTCGTCGGTCCGCTCGTCGCTCCCGGCCATGTCGACCTGCACGTCGACGTTGGGGACCCACTCGGCCTCGATCGGGATCTCGACGACCGCGCTGCCGTCCTCGGCCTCGAACGCCTCGGTCGACACGATGCCGCCGTGCATCACGGTGACGATTCCATGGGCGGGTGAGAACGGTGCCTGCACCAGGAGCTCGGCCGTGTCGCCGACCTCGTACTCGTCGCGGTCGGGAACGATCGTGACCGAGCCCTGCTCGACGTTGCGGGTCGGCCGCCCCTCGCCGCCGCTGACCCACTGCGTCATCTCGGTTCGGTTCGTGCGACCGTCGTCGTCGGTGACCGTCGCCGTGATGCGGTAGGTGCCGCCGACGTCGGCCGCGAACCCGCATCGCATCGATCCGTCGGAGGCGTCGGCGGTCGACGTGACGGAACAGGTGAGTTCGTCCGCGATCTGTTCGACCCATTCGCCGCCGGCGAGCACCCACTCGACACGACCCGCGGTGACCGTGACGTCGCGTCCGGGCACGGTGCCGCCGTCCACGTCGGTGACGACGGCGTCGATGCGGATCGGTGTGCCCTCGCGCGACGAAGGCACGGTCGCTCCGCAACCCGACGTAGTACTCGGCTGCGTGCACCAGCAGGTCGGTCCGCGATGCCCAGGCCTGGCGATTGACGTCGAAGACCGTGGCTTCGGCGGTGACCGCGGTCGGGAGATCGACCTCGCGGCCGTCGAAGTCGATCTGGAGGTAGTGCGAGCCCGCAGCGTCGGTGCGCCCCGTGAACTGCTCGAACTCGGTGGCGAAGCCCGGCCCGCAGTCGAAACAGGGCTCGAACGCGACGTCGGCCGAGCGCTCGACCGCGACGTCACCGCCGTACGCCCACCAGGGTGTCCACAGGCCGAACGTGTACTCGTCCCAGTTCGGCGGGCGGTACGTGGTGTCGCGACGTGACACGAGCCACTCGACGTCGGCGTCGGGGAGCGGGCCGCCCGAGAAGTACTCGGCGTCGACCCTGACGGTGGCGGGCTCCGCGACGTAGAACGGCCCGGGGGTCTCGGTGTCGGCGGTGACCTCGAACTCGGGTCGCCGGAACTCCTGGATCGAGAAGGAGTGGGTGGTGGAGGCGAACTGGTCGGGGCCGAGCCCGACGGCCTGGAACTCGACCCACGCCGGGCCGAGGTTGGCTCCCTCCGGGATGTCGACGGCGAGGTTGAACCCGCCGAGCGCGTTGAGGTCGGTGGTGCCGGACGCGATCTCGTTGCCCTGGGCGTCCCAGGCGGTGTACCGCACGCTCACGCCGTCGTCGTACAGCTCGAGTCGTGCCTCTGAGGACGACGTGAAGTTGCGGAGCCAACCCGTGATGCGAACGGTCTCACCGGGCCGGTAGATCCCACGGTCGTCGAAGACGAACCATCTGCCCTCGTCGGAGCGGCTGCTCGCCGTCCACCCCTCGTACCACTGAGCGGGCAGGAAGGACGTGCCGTCACCGGTGTTCGCCCACAGACCGAGTGTGCCCTCCTCGCCGAGGTCGAGTTCGGCGAGGCCCTCCTCGTCGGTGGTGGCGATCCGGCCGTCACCGATCAGCTCGACCGGCACGCCGCCGAGCGGATCGCCGGTTCGCAGGTCGGTGGTCCAGATCACGAGACGCTGGTGGTCGAAGAAGGCGTCGATGCCGATCGTCGTCGACTGCACCCACGAGATCGTCGGCCGGTTGCGCCAGTAGTCGTCGTCGTTCGGGGAGAAGTCGCGGGTCGGGTCGACGCGGACGACCACCTGCGAACCGACCTCGGCGAAGGCCGACGACAGATCGATCGCGGTCTCCACGTACTCGTCCTCTCCGGCATCGATCTCGATGACCTCGTCGAACAGGAGCGGCCAGTCGGGGTCGGGAGCGTCCTCGTCGGACCACTGTGCCTCCTGGTACGCGCGGAAGGCGTCGAGATCGACGGGTGAGACGGCCCACACGCGGGCCCGGATCGACTCGTGGTTGATCGTCGTGACGTTGACGTGTGGTGTCTCGGCGGTCGGATCGGTGGTGATCCACTCGCGTGGGAGCCCGATGAGCGCCGGGCGCGCCGATCCGACCTCGACGTCGACCGACACCGGCTCGCCCAGCTTCTGCCCGAACACATCGGACAACTCGCCGTCGAATCGCACGGTGTACGTGGTGCGCCCTGCCGTGCGCCCCTGCAGTTCGACGACGTTGCCGAACACGTTGATCGACAGGTTCGGGATGGCGGGTTCGACCGACACGAGGTCGGCCGAGAATTCGGCGCCGTCGAGCGCGTTGCTGAACTCGAACACGAACGGCGTCCCGGGCTCGCAACCATTGCCCGACTCGCAGTTCGTGCGCACCAGTTCGAGCGACCCGAACGTGCGACCGTCGAACGACTCGGTGCGCGGGCTGGTGCGCGGACCCTCGGCCGACGGGATGTCTGGTCCGATCGTCACCCGGAACGTGCTGTCGGGCGGCAGCTCTCCGACGGGACGGAACGCGACCGCGCGCCCGGCGAGGGCGCTGCTCATGGCGGTACGAGCGTTCCGGTCGGCGTCGACCTCGTCGTCGGTGGCGACCCGCATCGACACGGTCTCGCCCTCGACCTCGAGCGAGGACGTGGCGACGACACCTTCGGGGTCGACCCGCTGGTCGAACACCGCCACGAACACCGGCGTCAACGACGTGCTCTCGGCGTCACCGACGAACTGCGTCACCGTCGGAGGTGGTGTGGAGAACGTCCAACCGACGTCGCGTGGAAGACGACCGCCGACCGCCGACGTGGTGCCGGCGGGCACGGTGACCCGGTAGTCGGTTGCGGCGGGGAGTCGATCGAATTCGCCGGGAACCACCTCGAACCGCAGCGTCCGGGTACCGATCCAGCGCCACCGTCCGTCGATCGCCGGTGAGATCTCGACCGGGACGTCGGCGTCGTCGAGTTGGTCGAGTGTGGTCACGGGCACCATCGGCTGGTCGAACGTGACGCTCAGGAACGGCGCGACGTCGACCTCGCCCTCGGGCTGGAAACGCACCACCTCGAGTGGGCCCGTCGCGGGCGATTCCGGCTCGGTGGCGGTCGGGGCCGGCGGAAAGGGCACCTCGATCGGTTCGACGACCAGGGGAGGCGGAAGCGTCTGGGGTGGGCGTTCGAAGTCGCTGCGATCGGTGTCGGGCACGTCCCACGGCGGCAACCGGTCGAAGATCGCCTCGACGTCGGCCGGGGCGATCGGTGCACCCTCGACGACGTCGATGTCGACGGCGGCCGCTTGCGCGGGGACGCCCTCGCTCAGCCGAAGACCGAGCTGCGCGGCTTCGTTCGTGTCGATCGCTCCCTCGACGTTGACGACCGGTTCGTCGGTCGATCCGGTCGCGGGGACGGTGGTGGCAGGAGCCGGATCGGACTCGTCGTCGCCGCCGAACCAGCACGCCGACAATGCGGTCGACATCACGACGACTGCCGCCGTCAGCCGCCTCACTGTCGCGCTCGCCATCTCTGTGCCACCGCTCCTCTCCGATGTCAACCCTACGAACTCACCGGGAGTTTGACGTGGCGTGTCGGCGACTGGTTCCGGGACCGGAGCGGAATTCCTCTCGCCCGGCTCCGATCACACGCCCCAGACGATCGGCGTCCACCTGAGGATGTCGACCGGACCGTCGTCGGTGATCTTCGCTCCGGTGATCTCGAACCGCATCAGGTGGCCGCTGCCGACGGCGTGCCGCTCGGCCAGCCGGTGCCGGAACTCGAGCAGGTCGCCCTCGAACGCCGGTCCGATGTGGTCGCACCCGTCCCACCCCTGCACCGTTGCGAGGCCCGGCAGCATCCGGGTCAGCGATGCCTGGGCGAGGCCCTGCACGTGCCCGCCGTAGACGAGGCGGCGACCGTCGTTGGTCAGGGTGTGGTCGCGGTGCACCGCGGCCTGGTTGTACGTCATCCGGGCGAGCGGCGCCGCCAGGTCGATGTGGTCGCGGAGCGGGTCGACCCGTGTGTCGTCGACCGCCCAGTCGGTGCCGATCAGACCCGACAGGTCCCATCCCGGCACCGCGCCGACGAGGTCGGCCAACGGTGTCGGGTCGGACGGTCCCGGGATGTCGTCGGCGTGGCCGGGCTGACCCGGCCCGCGTCCACGGACGAGCGCGCAGCGCTCGTACTCGACGACCGGTCCGTCCTCGGTCTCCGAGGTGATCCCCAGCCACACCTTCCCGCGGAACTGGTCGCCCTTCGGCGCCGAGTCCTTCAACCCGAGCACGGTCGTCGTCGTGCGCAGCGTGCGGCCGATCTCGACGGGCCGCAGCACCCGCACCGACCGGTAGTACAGGTTGGCGATGGCCTGGCGGGTGGCCATCGTGGTCTGGCCGATCGAGTACTGCATCACGAGCGCAGGGTTCGCGATCGCCCCGGACGACCCCGACGCCGTGCGGAAGGCCGTCGCATCGCCGGCCAGCGCATGCTGGTCGCCGGTGATC
Organism: uncultured Acidimicrobiaceae bacterium; assembly: GCA_963827775.1. Taxonomy (GTDB): domain Bacteria; phylum Actinomycetota; class Acidimicrobiia; order Acidimicrobiales; family Ilumatobacteraceae; genus Ilumatobacter. The sequence continues at coordinate 77,441 of CAWHCI010000011.1, forward strand.
GCTCGGTACGCCACGTTGTCGGCGTCGGAGAGCGTGACCGCCGGCAGGGGCGGCAGCGTGGCGCCGACCACGAAGTCCTCGTACAGGGGGCCGATTCGGGACGTGTCGAACATGTTGGTCTCCATGTGGTGCGAGTCACCGCGCGGGGCGGTGGGTGAACGATCGCCATCGTGGCACCCGCGGGTGGCTCCGGGCCACCTCCCAGGGCCTACGGTGGTGTCGTGACCGACGAACAGCGACCGTACGGCGGCGGCGACAGCGACCCGGCGCTGAAGCGGGTCAGGACCCGCCACTTCCAGCGGGCCAAGGAACAGGGCATCAAGATCACGGGTCTCACGAGCTACGACTTCCTGTCCGCGGCGATCTTCGACGAGGCCGGCATCGACTTCCTGCTCGTCGGCGACTCGGCCGGCAACACGGTATTCGGGTACGACACCACCATTCCGGTCACGGTCGACGAGCTGATCCCGCTCACGCGCGCCGTCGTACGGGGAGCCAGTCGCGCGCTCGTGATCGCCGACATGCCGTTCGGGTCGTACGAGAACGGTCCCGACGAGGCGCTCGCGACCGCGATCCGGTTCATGAAGGAGACCGGGTCGCACGCCGTCAAGCTCGAAGGTGGCGTCCGCAGCGCGAAGCAGATCAAGCGGGTGGTGCGCGCGGGCATCCCGGTGATGGGCCACATCGGCTTCACGCCACAGAGCGAACACGGGCTCGGGGGGCACATCATCCAGGGTCGAGGTGACGATGGCGGCGACCGCCTGCTCGCCGACGCACACGCGGTCGAGGACGCCGGGGCGTTCGCCGTCGTGCTCGAGATGGTCCCGTCGGCGATCGCGGGCCGTGTCACCGACGAGCTCACGATTCCCACGATCTCGGTCGGAGCCGGCCCCGAATGCGACGGCCAACTCCTGGTGTGGAGCGACTGGGCCGGGTTCACCCGCGGCCGCATCCCACGGTTCGTGAAGCAGTACGCGAACCTCGCCGACACCCTGCTCGGCGCCGCTCGGTCGTTCAAGGACGACGTCGAGTCGGGCGTGTACCCGGCACCCGAGCACGAGTACGGGGAGTAGTCGGATGGGGGTCGTCCCCATGATCGACGTGTCGGGCGAGCGTGGGGAGGTCGCCGCCGCCGTCGATGCGGTGTGCCGCGACGTCGGGTTCTTCCAGATCGTCGGTCACGGCGTCGACGCGGCACTCGAGGCCGATGCATGGTCGGCCGCCGGCGAATTCTTCCGACTGCCGCTCGCGGACCGGCTCGCGGTGTCGATCCCGTCCGGCGACGCCTACGGATACGGCTCGTTCGCGATCGAGCGCCTGGCGGCGAGCCTCGGGGAGGCGACGCCACCCGACCTGAAGGAGACGTTCTCGATCGGTCCGCCGCCCGAACGCGCCGAGGTGGTCGACGACCCGGCGGCGGCCTTCGTGTTCTCCGCGACGCCCTGGCCGTCGGCGATGCCGGGCCTGGAACCGATCATGCGTCGCTACTACGACGCGCTCGCTCTGCTCGTCCGGCGGTTGATGTCGCTGATGGCCACCGGGCTCGGCCTCGACGGGCACACCTTCGACCCGTCGATCGACCGTCACACGTCGGCCCTCCGTCTCCTGCACTACCCGGACCTGTCGGGCCACGGGGTGCGTCCGGGCCAGATGCGCGCCGGAGCCCACAGCGACTACGGCACGCTGACGCTGCTCCGACAGGACGACGCCCCGGGCGGGCTCCAGGTCCGCGACGTCGCCGGTGGGTGGCACGACGTCCCGGCCGTCGACGGTGCCTACGTGGTCAACGTCGGCGATGCGCTCGAGCGTTGGACGAACGATCGCTGGCGCAGCACGGTGCATCGGGTGGTCGTGCCGCCGGCGAACGCCGGGCGAGACTGCGCTCGGCAGTCGATCGCGTTCTTCCACAACGCGAACTGGGATGCCGTGATCGAGTGCCTGCCGGGCTGCGCCGACGCGGGGACCGGACCGAGGTACCCGCCGGTCGACGCCGGGCGTCACCTGATGGACAAGTTCCGGAGCACGCAGTGACGACCCTGGGTGACCAACACCGGACCTCGACGTTCAAACCCCGCCGTCGTCCGCTGTCCGCTTCACGTCAGGCGCTCTTCGAACGCCTGAGCGTGTCGCTGTGCCTGCCGGTGGACGGCCCACGTTTCGACGCCGTCGGCGAGTTCGGCGGCGCGGCGCCGCTCGTGCTGGACATCGGAATCGGTTCCGGCCACGCGTTGACCACGCAGGCTGCAGCCGAACCCGGTATCGACGTGATCGGTGCCGACGTGCACACGCCCGGCATCGCGTCGACGCTGGCGCGGATCGAGTCGATGCGGCTCGCCAACGTTCGTCTGGTGCACGGTGACGCGCTGCGGTTCGCCGATCGGCTCGCGCCGGGGTCGCTGGACGGCATCAGGATCTACTTCCCCGACCCCTGGCCAAAAGCCCGGCACCGCAACCGGCGGATGGTGTCGGCCGCCAACATCGATCTGTTCTGCCGATTGTTGGCGCCGGGTGGCACGCTCCATCTCGCCACCGACATCGACGACTATGCCGACATGGTGCTGTCGCTGTGCGGCGGCCACGCGGATCTCGACGGGGGAGTGGTCGACCGCCCCCCTGAGCGGCCGGTCACGCGGTACGAACAGAAGGGCCACGACGCTGGCCGCGTGGTCACCGACCTGATCTACCGGCGACGAGCCCGGTAGCCGTCCATCCGGCTGCGGTACTGTTCCGGTCATGTCGGTACCGGGCACGGTTGCAGCGCGTCGCCGGCCGCGCCCACTGCTGTCGCAGCGAGCCGAGGCACGACTCGGTCCGCGACATCGCGAGGTGCTCGACGAGCTCGAGGCGTTGTTCCTCCGTGACGGTTTCTCGGGATTCAGCGTGCGCGAGCTGGCCGCGACCGTCGGGTGCTCGCGCCGCACGCTGTACGAGGTGGCGCCCTCGAAGGATGAACTCGTGCTGATCGTGCTCGACCGCTTCCTGCATCGTGTCGGTCGCGCCGCGCTCGACTCGATCGACACCACGCAGTCGTTCGCGGACCAGATCACGGCCTACTTCCTCGGTGGCATCGAGCTGCAACGCCTCACCCACGTGTTCGGGGAGGACCTGGCCGACGACGCGGCGGCGCGGCGGCTGTTCGACCGGCACTACGGCTTCGTGATGGCGGTCACCGAACAGCTCGTGGCCGACGGTGTCGAGTCGGGCGAGTTCCGGCCGGTCTCCCCGTCGATCGTGGCCGGTGTGTTGGCCGGCACCGGCATGTTCTTCAACCAGCCCGACGTCCAGGCCGACACCGGTCTCGATCTCGAGCGGGCGATCGACGGCGCGCTCGAGCTCGTGGTCCGCTCGATTCGCTCCGACTCGTGATGCCGGCGGTGCGGACGTCGTACCCATCTGGGTCGCCGACCGCGGCGGGTACGATCGGTGCTGTATGGCCGACTCCGCCGATCGGGCCGCGCTGATCGATCTGCAGCGGCTGTTGCTCCCGCCCGCCCTGCCGGCGATCGGGTGCACCGAGGCCGCGGCGCACTACCGGGCCCACAACGATGCGCTCCGGCTCGGCGGCGACTGGTACGACCTGATCGACCGCGACGACAACCGTGTCGTCTCGGTCGTCGGCGACGTCGTCGGCCACGGCGTTCGTCAGATCAGCGTGATGGGGCAGCTCCGTGCTGCGTCCAACGCGCTCGCCAGGTCGCTCGCCGGCCCGGCCGAGATGCTGCGTGTGCTCGACACGTTCGCGGCCGACGTGCCCGGCGCCGAGTACGCCTCGGCCGCAGTGCTGATGCTCGACGGCACCACGACGGCGTCGATCGCCTCGGCGGGCCATCCGCCGCTGCTGCATGTTCGGGCCCACGGAGGCCACGCGTTGATCGAAGGAGGGCGCGGCCCGCTCCTCACGATCCCGGGCCGGCGCGAGTCGGCGACGTTCGAGTACGAGATCGACGACATCTTCGTCCAGTACACCGACGGCCTCGTCGACCGCCGCGATCGCAGCGTCGACGAGATCCTCCGCGAGATCGCGGCCTTCGTCGCCGACTCGGCCGCCGAGCCGTGCGCGGCGATCGCGGCCGGGGTGATCGACCGGTTCGGCGGGGACGCCGACGACGACGTCGTCGTGGTCGTGCTGCGTCCCCGGAATCACCGATCGCCCGACTACCTGCTGCAGCCTCAACTCGCACCGATCAGCACGTTCGGGTGACGCCGACGTGGCGCCCGGTGAGCGGATGTTCGTGTGGTACGGCGGCGGGCCGGCGACCGGGCGGACGGTCGAGCTCCCTCCGCCCGCCGGACTCGGGGCCCACGGTGGGTGGTACGTGCTGGTCGACGACGGCGAGCCTCCGACGTGCAGGTACGAGTTCGTCCCTGCCAGCATGCCCGGATGAGCGCGTTCGAGTCCGAGACCGCGGTGACCGCCGACGGTGACGACGGCTGGACGGTCGACCTCTCGACGAACTGGAACATCGGCGACAACGCCAACGGCGGCTACGCGATGTCGGCCGTGCTCCGGGCGCTGATCGCCGTCGGCGGTCACCCCGACCCGATCTCGGTCACCACGCACTTCCTGCGACCGATCCAGGGCGGCGGTCGAGCGCAGGTCGAGGCCGATCTCGTCCGACGCGGCCGAACCGTGAGCGTGGCGCGGGGATCCCTGTCGCAGGCGGGCAAGCAGCGGCTCGTCGTGACGGCGGCGCTCGGCGAACTCGACGCGGGTGATTTCGCCGACGTCTCCATCGATCAGCCGCCACCCGACCTTGCCGGTCCGGACGACTGCGTCGAGCGGAGTGGATCACTCCAGGGCGTCGACCTGGCGATCGCCAGCCGAGTCGACGTCCGGCTTCCGCCCGGTCGAACACAGGCCGGCGGCGCCGACGACGCCGTCACCGAAGGGTGGATCCGCTTCGTCGACGGCACGCCGCCGTCGACGCTGCGCTGCTCGTACTCTTCGCGGATGCGTTCCCGCCGTCGCTGTTCTCGAAGCTCGGGCGGGTCGGATGGGTGCCGACGATCGAGCTCACCGTGCACGTTCGTCGTCGTCCCGCTCCCGGCTGGATCCAGGCCCGATTCGAGTGCGACGACCTCGCCGACGGGCGGATGATCGAGTCGGGAACGCTCTGGGACTCGACCGGTCGAGTCGTCGCCCGATCGCGCCAGCTCGGCCTGCTGCTCCAGGTCTGACCGAGGGTGTGTGGCTCAACCGTTCATCTGCGCGTTGAGCCGTTCGATCGATTCGATGAACTCTTCGATCATGTCGTAGACGACCTGGTCGCCGACTTCGACTCGTTCATGTCGCCGACGATCTGGCCGACGAAGTAGTTGGCCAGCTGGTTGGCGCCGGTGCCCTCGTGGTGCGCCGCCCGGTCGATGCGGCGGATCGCGGTGGTCGATCAGGATCGGCTGGAGCGGCATGCCGAGCGGGTCGGGGGTGTCGGGGCGATCCCACTCCTCGGTCCACGCCGTCTTGAGCTGCCGGGCGTGCTTGCCGGTGCGTGAGCGCGAACGGATCGTGTCGGACGAGGTCGCCGCCAGGAACTTCTCCTTGACGACCGGGTGGGTCTCGGCCTCCTCGGTCGTCAGCCAGACCGAGCCGCACCAGACGCCCTGCGCGCCGAGCGCCATCGCCGCAGCCATCTGGCGGCCGCGACCGATGCCGCCGGCGCCGAGCACCGGGGTGTCGCCGACCGCGTCGACGATCTCGGGGATCAGCACCATCGTGCCGATCTCGCCGGTGTGGCCGCCGGCCTCGGAGCCCTGGGCGATGATCACGTCGACCCCGGCATTGACGTGCCGCTCGGCGTGTTGGGCGGCGCCGGCGAGCGCTCCGACCAGCCGCCCTTCCTCGCGGACCCGCTCGATCATGTGAGCGGGCGGCGGGCCGAGGGCGTTGACCATCAGCGCCGGTCGGTGGGCGAGGGCGATCTCGATCTGCACGTCGGCACGGTCCTCGGAGAACGGGGCGGCGTCACCGCCGCCTCCGACGAGCCCGCTCGCCCCGACGTCGGCCGGGAGCTCCGGCACGTCGTAGCGGTCGAGGAGGTCGTCGACGAACTCCTGGTGCTCTTTCGGGATCATCGCGACGAGATCCTGCAGCTTGATGCCGCCCTCGTCGGACCCGGCGTACTTGGCCGGGACGATCAGGTCGACGCCGTACGGCCGGTCGCCGATCTCGTCCTCGATCCAGTCGAGGTCGATCTCGAGTTGCCGGTCGCTGTGTCCGACGGCGCCGAGCACACCGAGGCCACCCGCCTTCGAGACGGCCGCCACGACGTCACGGCAGTGCGTGAACGCCACGATCGGAACGTCGATGCCGAACATCTCGGTGATTGCCGTCTTCATGCGAGCGACGGTACCAGTCGCCCCGAACCGGTACCCGACCGAGGTCGGCGACCATTCGGCCACCGATGTCGCGCCGGGAGACGTTCGGGGTGTCCCGAACCGACACGTCGGGCAGGCCCGCGATCGGCGACGGGCCGAACGCCGTGGGTCGGTCTTCCACCGCGCTCGTGGGTTCGCCGGCATGCGGTTCGATGGCGCTTCGCGGCGGCAGAACGCAGGCCGGCCGCGTTCGCTCGACGCAGCAGTAGGTTGCTCGCCGTGGCGCTTCCGTTGGACGGCATCCGGGTGATCGATCTCACGTCGGTGGTGATGGGACCCCTCGCCACGCAGATCCTCGCCGATCAGGGCGCCGAGGTGATCGCGATCGAGGACCGTCGCGGGGACACGAACCGGTCGATGGGAGCGGGTGGGCACCCCGAGCTGTCGGGGGTGGCGACCAACCTGTTGCGCAACAAGCGCAGCGTCGGGCTCGACATCAAGTCGCCCGCCGGGTACGGGGTGCTCGGCAATCTGGTCGCGACGGCCGACGTCGTGGTGACGAATCTGCGGCCCGGGTCGAGGGCGCGGGCGGGGCTCACCTTCGAGGCGCTCGACGCGTTTCGCCCGGGCCTCATCTTCTGTGCCGCTGCCGGGTACCCGGTCGATCACGCCCGGGCGGATGCGCCCGCGTACGACGACATCATCCAGGCCGCCAGCGGAGTCGTCGACCTCAACGAGCAGATCGGCCTGCCGCCGGTGCTGATGCCGACGCTGGTCGCCGACAAGAGTGCCGGTCTGGTGATCGCCAACGCCGTGCTGACGGCGCTGGTGCATCGAGAACGCACGGGGGAGGGATCCGACATCACGATCGCGATGACCGAGGTGATGCGGGCCTACCTGTTGGTCGAACATGGCGCCGGCGCGATCCCCGAACCGCCGAAAGGTCCGGCCGGCTACCCGCGCATCCTGAACCCCGACCGGCGTCCGCACCCGACGGCCGACGGCATGATCAGCGTGTTGCCCTACGACGAGCACCACTACGAGACGTTGTTCACCCTCGGTGGCCGGGAGGACCTCCTCGACGACCCCAGGCTCGCGACGAGGCGGGCCCGGATCGAGAACGGGCCGTCGCTGTACCAGGACGTCGCCTCTGTGCTCCGGCAACGGACGACGGCCGAGTGGCTCGAACTGCTGAGCGCCGCCGGGATTCCGGTCACCGAGGTCGTCAGGATGTCAGAACTCGTCGCCGATCTGCCGATCGCCGAGCATCCGAGCGCCGGGGCGTATCGCGTGACCCCGCCGCTCACCGGGGCGGTGGCTTCCGCCGACATCGTCCGTCGTCCGGCACCACTCCACGGGGAACACAACCGTGAGGTGCTGGCCGAGATCGGCTACGACCCCGCCGAGATCGATGCGCTCGAGGCCGACGGAGTGCTGTACGCCGGGATGGTCTGAACGGGCGCTACGGTCGGATTCGTGCCCAGCGATCAGATCGGACGCCCCCGTCGCGTCGTCGCCGACCTCCCTGCGTACCGCCCCGGCAAGGGCGCCGCGCAGGCGGAGGCCGAGCACGGCATCACCAACGCGATCAAGCTCGCGTCGAACGAGAACCCCGCCCCACCGCTCGACCCGATCCTGCGGGCGGTCACCGCCGCCTCGACCGGCCTCAACCGCTACGCGGACCATCGCGCCACCGCCGTCCGAGCGGCGCTCGCCGCGAAACTCGGCGTCGACCCGTCGATGGTCACCGTCGGCTCGGGGTCGGCCGGCATCCTGCAGCAACTCGCGTTCGGCTACATCGATCCGGGCGACCCGGTCGTGTTCCCGTGGCGATCGTTCGAGGTCTATCCGGTGTTCACGCAGCTCATGAACGGCACCGCGGTACAGGTTCCGCTCGCGGCCGACCTGGGCTTCGACATCGACGCGCTGACGGATGCCGTCACCGACGCCACCAAGCTCGTGTTCCTCGCCACGCCGAACAACCCGACCGGCGTCGCCACGACCACCGCCGACCTCCGCCGTCTGCTCGACCGGGTGTCGAACGGGACCATCGTGTGCATCGACGAGGCCTATCGCGAGTTCGTCGATCCCGGCTTCGGCGACCCGGTCTCGGAACTGGTCCCCGAGTTCCCGAACGTGATCGTCACACGGACGTTCTCCAAGGCGCACGGGCTCGCCGGGCTGCGCGTCGGCTACGCCGTGGGTCACCCCGACGTGATCGCGACGGCCGACAAGACGATGTTGCCGTTCTCGGTCAATGCGCTCGCCCAGGTGGCGGCGCTCGCCGCGCTCGACCACGAGGCAGAGATCGCCGCTCGGGTCGGCACGATTCTCGCCGAGCGTGCACGCGTCGGGATCGAGCTCGCGGCGGCCGGCTGGACGCTGCCCAACCACCAGGGCAACTTCGTCTGGCTCGGCCTCGGCGACGCCACCGACGAGGTCTCCGCTCACCTCGAACGCAACGGCGTCGTGGTCCGGCCGTTCAGCGGTGACGGCATCCGCGTCACGATCGGCACCGCCGAGGAGAACGACCGGTTCCTGACGACGCTCGCAGAGGTCGCCGCGCCGTGAGACGACATCTGTTCCCGAGCGACCCTCGCACGGTCGGCAAGGACCCCGACTACCGGTTCTCGCTCGCGAACGAGCGCACGTTCCTCTCGTGGATCCGTACGGCATTGGCGCTGGCAGCGGGCGGGCTCGCAGCGGTCACGATCCTCGACGACTTCACCGGCGAGGAGTTCCTCGGGGTCGGTCTGTTGGCGCTCAGCTTCCTGACGGCGGCGAGTGCGTACCGCAGGTGGGCGCTCAACGAGCGAGCGATGCGGCTCGACGAGCCGTTACCGCCGTCCCGGCTGCCGATGTTCATGGCCATCGGCGTCGCCGTGGTCGCGGTGACCGCTGCCATCCTGCTCGCCGTCGACGCGTCGTGAACACGCCGCGACCGACCGCCGTGTTCGACCCGGGCCTGCAACACGAGCGCACGGCGCTGGCCTGGGAGCGAACGGCGATCGCCGCGATGGTGGCCGGTGTGCTGATGGCGCGGTACGCGTCCCTCTCGCTGCACTTCGTGTTCGCCTTCATCGGGCTCGGTCAGGTGGTCGTGGGTGCGGGGGTGCTGCTCTGGAGCGCCAAGCACTACGACGATCTCCACGGGCCACTTCGTGCCGGGGAGAGCCCGATCCACCCGACCGCCGCTCGAGTGGTCGGCATCGCCACGATCGTGTTCACCGGTGCCGCCCTGGTGCTCGCGCTGATCATCGCCGTGACCGGTTGACGTCGAGTCACACGACGCCGAAGGCGAGCATGGCGTCCGCGACCTTCACGAACCCCGCGATGTTGGCACCGCGTGACGTAGTCGACATGCTCGCCGTCGGCCGCTCGTCCGTATTCGACGCAGCGGTCGTGGATGCCGCTCATGATGTCGACGAGGTAGCGCTGCAGTTCCTCGGCGTCCCATGACACCCGCGTCGAGTTCTGGCTCATCTCGAGCCCCGAGACCGCCACCCCGCCGGCGTTGGCCGCTTTGCCCGGGGCGAAGAGCGTCCTGGCCTCCCGGAACACGTGGACGGCGTCGAGCTCGGTCGGCATGTTCGCCCCCTCGGCGACGGCGCGGCACCCGTTCGTGACCAGCGTGCGTGCATCGTCGCCGTCGAGCTCGTTCTGCGTGGCGCACGGCAGCGCCACGTCGCACGGCACGGCCCACGGCCGCTGCCCCTCGTGGAACGTTGCGCTCGAGAATCGCTGCGCGTACTCGGCGATCCGGCCGCGCCGGACCTCCTTCAGTTCCTTCACCCAGGCGAGCTTCTCCTCGTCGACTCCGTCGGGGTCGTGGATGAACCCGCCCGAGTCCGACAGCGTCAGGACACGCCCGCCGAGTTGCAGCACCTTCTCGGCCGCGTGTATGGCGACGTTCCCGGCGCCCGAGACCGACCACGTTCTTGCCCTCGACCGCCTCGTCGACGCGCTGCAGCATGTCCTGCAGGAAGTAGACGGTGCCGTAGCCGGTCGCCTCGGTACGGATCAGGCTGCCACCGAACTCGAGGCCCTTCCCGGTGAGCACGCCCGTGAAATGGTTCGTGATGCGCTTGTACTGGCCGAACATGAAGCCGATCTCGCGGGCGCCGACTCCGATGTCGCCGGCCGGCACGTCGACGTCGGCGCCGACGTGGCGGTACAGCTCGGTCATGAACGACTGGCAGAATCGCATCACCTCGTGGTCGGACTTGCCCTTGGGGTTGAAGTTGGAGCCGCCCTTCGCACCACCCATCGGCAGACCCGTCAGACTGTTCTTGAACGTCTGCTCGAAGGCGAGGAACTTCAGCACGCTCTCGGTCACCGCCGGGTGGAACCGGAGTCCGCCCTTGTACGGCCCGATCGAGTTGTTGTTCTGCACTCGCCAGCCGCGTTGCACGCGGATGTTGCTGTCGTCGTCCTCCCAGCAGACCCGGAAGCTGACGACACGATCGGGCTCGGCGATGCGCCGGAGGATCTGGTACTCGTGGTACTCGGGCTTGTCTGCGATGAACTCGAAGACGTCCTCGGCAACCTCGCGGACGGCCTGGACGAACTCGGGTTGGCCGGGGTTTCGACGATCCACCCCGTCCATGAACCGTTCGAGGTCGTCGTCTGATCGGGCTGCCATCGCCACAGTCTGGCGCGCCGTGGTCGCCGACGCCGGTTGTCGTCGGCGCGGTGTCGTCGTCGGTCCGGGATCGCCGGCTGCTGTAATCCACGGCGATCCTGCGGCGTCGGAACGATGACGACATCGAACCGAAGGGACTCCCATGCGACGATCGACCCTGTTGGCCGCCTCCACCGTGCTGGCGCTCACCACCATCCTCCCGACCGCGGGACCGGCATCGGCGGGACCGGCGAACGACCGACCCGCCGATGTCGAGGTGCTCCGCCTCGCCTGTGCGGCCAGCACGACCGACTCGGGGCCCGTGGTGCACTGCGAGTGGTCGGCGCCGCAGTCGCCCGCCGCGGCCGGGGTGAAGCTGTTGCGCCTCGATCCGGCGGTCGACGACCACCGCGGCGTGGTGTACCGATCCGGCGATCTGTCGCAGACCGAGTTCACCGACGCGAAGGTCAGGGCCGGCCAGCGGTACGCGTACGTCGTCGTGGCGGTGAACGCCGACGGCCGGCTGGTCGCCCGGAGCCGCGCCGAACGGGTGGGGGTTCCCGGGGCGACCGACGTCGAGGTGCTGCGCCTGCGCTGTGCGCTCGGACCTGCGGCGGAGGCAGTCGGGTGTGAGTGGAGCGCGCCGACATCGCCACGGGCCGAGGTCGTGACGCTCTGGAGATCGGTGGACGGTGAGGTGCGCGAGGTCGTGGAGCGGTTCCGGCCGTCCGGTCCGTACGCGTACCGTGATCGTGTGCCTCCCGCAGCCGAGCGCATCGTGTACGCGGTCGTCGTGACCGACCGGTCCGGCGAGATCGTGGGCCGCAGTCGGCCCGAGGCGGTGCGGATCCCCGACGCCGACGTCCGGCCGTCCGACCGGACCAGGGAGCTCGCGGCGCCCTGAGCCGTCGAACGCGACCCGCCGGGCGCCGTCCCGTTCCCGGCGTCACGTCGATCGAGGATCTCGATGACGTGACGCTGGTGCGGCGCGCTCCCGACGAACCCGAGCTGTTCGCTGTGCTGTTCCGACGATACGGACGCGACGTGCGCCGCTTCGTGTGGAGGCGCTCGAGGAACGACATGCTGGCCGACGACATCACCGCCGTGACCTTCGAGCAGTGCTGGCGTTCGTTGCCGGGGTTCCGGCCACGCGGCGCCACCGTTCGACCGTGGCTGTTCCGGATCGCGGCCAACGAGCTGGCTTCGCACTACCGATCCGAGGGCAGACGAGATGCGCGCGAACGCCTCGCGACCGTTCGCGACGAACCGCTGCGCGCGCCGTCCGACGATGTCGCGGTCGGGTCGGATGATGCGGCGCTCCTGTCGGCGCTGGCCCGGCTTCGCGAACGCGACCAGATCGTGCTGTCGCTTCGATTCCTGGCCGACCTGTCGACCGAGGAAGCCGCCGAGGCGATGGACGTCGAACGCGGCCATCTCGCCGTGCTGCAGCATCGGGCGCTCGCCGCCCTGCGATGTGAGCTCGAAGGGAGCGAACGGTGACCGACCTGATCGATCGACTCGAAGCGCTCGGCCGGGCGCCGGTGCCCGACCTCGATGCGGACCGGATGCACGCACTCGAGGCGCGCGTGCTCGACCTGGTCCAGGGTCGACCCTCCGAGCGTCGCCGGCGCACGTCCGTCCTCGCCGTTGCCGCCGCGACCGTGCTGCTCGTCGCCGGGGTGGTGTTCGCGGCGGGCGGGAGCGACACCGCCCGCCTGGAGGTGGCCGACGGTGTGATCCTCGAACGTCCCGGCCTCGCCGCCGAGGTCGGGACCGCCGGCGACGAGCTCCCCGAGGGCACGCTCGTCGACGTCCGGCCGGGTGGCTCGGCAGTGGTCGGCGGCGATCGCTACGGCCCGGGCCGCTACGTCGTCGTCGACGGGCGGCTCGAACCCCGGGGTGGACCACCGAGCGACACGACCACGACCACGGCGATGGCGGCCCTGGCCGACGGAGCGGACCCGCCCGGCCGGGTCGCGGCGACGTCGACGGAACCTGCACGGTCGGAGCCGAGCCGGCCGACGACGACCACGGGGACGAACACGACTCGGCCCGATCCGGCGGTGGTGGGGACGACGAGACCTCCGGCGGTCGACCCGACGACGACGGCGGTCCGAGACCGACGTCCCGCCACCTCGATCCCTGCGGATCGCTCCCTGAGGATCACTGCGGATCCCACGGACCGCACGACCACGACGGTGGTCGAGCGACCGACCATGCCGACCTCGACGACGACCACCACCACCACGACGACCACCACGACGACCACCACGACGACCACGACGACGAGCACCACCACGAGCACGGTGCCCGACGGTCGACGCGGCGAACGCCCCTGACCCACCGCCGGAATACCGGCGCGTTGCCGTCGGGTTCACGTCGCATGCGATGCTGGACCGATGTCACCAGTGCGGCCGTCGGCGCCGCCGGCCGTTGAGTGTCGTCCGCTGCCGTGCTCGAGCGTCTCCCGATGAGCGCCGAAGGCGATGCCGCATTCGAGCAGTACGTCCTGCCCGAGGTCGAGGTCATGTTGCGCGTGGCACGATCGCTCACGCGGAACCGGGCCGACGCCGAGGATCTCGTCCAGGACAGCCTGATCCGCGCCTACAAGGCGATCGAACGGTTCGACGGGCGCCACCCGCGCGCCTGGCTGCTCACCATCCTCCGGAACACGCACATCAACCGCAACCGCCGCCGACGGCCCGAACTGCTCCGTGACCCCGACACGCAGTTGGAGCGGCTCGCACAGTCGCCCGCGGACGACGAGGCGATTCGACCCGACCGCTTCGTCGACCTCGAGTTCGATGCCGATCTGGGGGCGGCGTTCGAGTCGTTGAGCGAACCCTTCCGTGACGTGATCGAACTCGTGGACATGGACGGGCTCGCGTACGCCGAGGCGGCCGAAGTGCTGGGCATTCCGGTCGGCACGGTGATGAGTCGGCTGCATCGGGGCCGGAAGAAGATCCGCGAACAACTACGTCGTACCGGTGTGGCACCGACGCACGACGACCTGGAAATCGGGAGGCAGCGATGATCCGCTCCGCACTACGACGTCTGACGCTCGGTCGTTGGCCGAGTGTCAGGCCAGGCGACCGGCTGTCGTGCCCGGAAGTGGGACGACTGCTCCAGAGCTTCCTCGACGACGAACTGTCCGACGAGGCCGAGATCGACTCGTTGGCGCAGCACCTCGAGGAGTGCAAACGGTGTGGTCTCGAGGCCGACACGTATCAGAAGATCAAGGATGCGCTCGCCAGTCGCCAGGCCCCCGTGCCACAGGAGTCGGTCGATCGCCTGAGAGAGTTCGGAGAACGACTCGCCGAAGGCCACTGACGAGCAGCCCATCCCGATCGGTCGTGACGGTGTTCTCGCATTGCCGATGTGCGTCCGGGATGAGGTGCGCACGAGCGACTGAGTCGAGATCCGTCGTGACGTTGGCAGGCGATGAGCCCGAGTTGCCTCCGGGCAACGAGCGGCGAGGCGCACGCAGCCAGCGGTGCGACGGATCTCGACTCAGCCGAAGCGGACGGCGATGTGGGCGAGAATGGATCCCTCCTCGGGGGAGACCTCGTCGTCGATGCCGGCCACCTCGCGCGCGGCCGAGAACAACGCGCGCCGCAGCACGCGGCTGCTGATCCGTGCGTCGATGTCGTCGATCAGGTCGACGACCTCCTGCTTCGTGATCGCGTCCTGCGCACGCACGATCGCCGGACCGAGGTACTTGTCGAACGTGAAATCGCCGTCGCGCCAATCGTCGGAGATGTCCTTGATCGCATCGATCTCCGACTGATCGAGGCGCCGGTCGGCCGCCATCACCAGCGCGAGCAGCTCGAGCGCGGCCGATGTGCTCGAGGTCGGCGTTGGCGTGGACCGCCACGCCCTGGTACAGCTCGAGCAGTCGGTCGTTCATGCCGCGAACCTAGTGGGCGGGTCCTGCAGGGAGCGACCGGTCGAGGAACTCGAGCTGGTGCAACAGGAGGTGCTCCGCCACCGTCTCCTGCGGGGTCATGTGCGTCACGCCGACGAGCGGGAGCACCTCGTGCGGCTTCCCGGCGGCGAGCAGCGCCTGCGACAGCTGCAGCGTGTGCGCAGCGACCACGTTGTCGTCGGCGAGGCCGTGGATCAGCAGCAGCGGCCGAGTGAGCTCGGTCGGCGAGCGGGAGCAGCGACGATTCGTCGTACACGTCGGGCTGCTCGGTCCGGGTCGCCCGAGGTACCGCTCGGTGTAGTGCGTGTCGTAGAGCCGCCATTCGGTGACGGGCGCACCGGCGATCGCGGCGTGGAACACGTCGGGTCGTCGCAACACGGCGAGCGCGGCGAGGTAGCCGCCGAAGCTCCAGCCACGAATCGCGACCCGGTGCGAGGTCGAGCTCGGGATGACGCTCGGCGGCGGCATGGAGGCCCGTCGACCTGGTCGTCGAGCACGCCGCTCGCGAGGTCGTCGCGCGACGGCACGCTCGAACGCCGAGCCGCGCCCGGGAGTGCCGCGCCCGTCGACGATCGACGACGGCGAAGCCCTGGTCGGCGAACCACTGTGAGGCGCAGAACGCGTAGTGGGATCGCACGACCCGCTGGGCGTGCGGGCCGCCGTACGGGTCGAGGAGCACGGGCAGGGGCGAGCCGTCGTGGTCGTGGGGGAGCAGCACGGCGGTCGTGGCGGCATGGTCCGTGTGGGGCGTGATCGACACGTTGGGTCGCACGAGCGGGCGCTCGGCGTGGCCGTCGAGCGTTTCGCCGGACGGGAGGCGCCACCGGCCGCCGGGCTCGTCGACGACCGCGGTTCGGATCACGATGGTGTCGCCGCCGACCACGGCGGTGTTGACGCTCGCGCCCGTCGGTGAGTGCGGCGAACCCGTCCGGGGTCCACTCGTAGACGTGCAGCACCGTGGCGTCGTCGATCGGGTTGCCGGTCACCACGATGCGGTCGGCCGAGGTGCGAGATCACGCTGCGGACCTGGAGGTGCGCCGGCGAGACGACCTCGTCACCGACCACCAGACGACGAACACCGTCGCGATCGGCGCACATCACGACCGTCGTCGGCCCCGACGAGCGATCCGGTTCCGGGCACCAGCTCGACCCACGTGTCGTCGTGATCGGTCCACACGGACGTGGTCGACCCGTCGCTCGGATCGACCACTGCGCACGTCGAGGTCGCGCTGATCGCGCGACTGCACGTGATCGACAGCCCGTGCCGGTTCCAGTTCACCGCCGCCGAGGTAGGGGAACGGTCTCGCGTCCCAGTCGACGCCGACGGGCTCGCCGCCGTCGCCAGGGCGACGACGTGCAGGCGTCACGTCGGCGTTCGGTGTACCGGCGGCCGGATAGCGGTTCGCCTGCGGTGGCGTGCCCGGCTGCCGCCGGGTTCGCGATGTGCCAGACCTGGACGGGGCCGGTGTCGACACGGCACACCGCGAGCGTCGTCACCGTCGGGGCTCCACCAGTAGCCGCGGTAGCCGTCCCATCTCCTCGGCCGCGATGAACTCGGCGCTGCCCCACGAGACGGTGTCGGACGGGTCGGCCTCCGCGGCGACCGTGCGGCTGTCGCCGGTGAGTCGGTCACACGGAGCTCGGCACCGAGCACGTACGCGACGCGATCGCCCGACGGTGACGGACGCGGGTCGAACACCGGGCCGTCGCACGTCGATGCGATCGACCGATCCCGTCGTGGTGTCGGCGACGAACAGTTGCCCGCCGAGGCCGAACACGATCAGCGAGTCGAGTCGCGGACGTCGCGTACCCGGTGATCCCGCCGGCGCCTTCGCGCAGTCGTTCGCGCCGGGCGCGTTCCTCGGCCGACAGCTCCGCGTCGGCGTCGTCGGATCTGCAGCGTCCGTCGGGTCGACGATCAGCGTCTCGTCGACCGGTCGCCAGGTCGGCGACCCAGAGGCAGTTGACCGGGTCGTCGCCACCCCTGCTGCGCAGGAAGATCACCCGAGTCGTCGTCGGGCGTGACCGTGAGGTCGCGCGGCTCGCCGAGCGTGAGCCGCTGCGTTCGGGCGTACTGACGTGGGAACGAGTCGGTCACGTCGGCACGCTAGGGCGCGGTCCGGCGCAACGTCGAACGACGGTTGGCGGCGTGGAGTGCCTCGATCACGACATCCCAGGCCGCGCCGTCGTCGACCCGTTCGAGCACGTGCACGTTCGGTGCCTCCCGATCGGAGATGTCGCGACGATCGATCACGGTCATCCCGGCGGTGTGCTCACCGATCGTCTCGATCGCGACGTGGCGGTCGACCGCCTCGAACAGCTCGGGTGGGTGAGCGCCAGACACGGCGAGCGGGTCGTGCAGCGCGGCACCACGGATCCGGTCGTGACGGCTGATGTAGTTCTCCGAGAAGAAGCGGAACAGGTCGGTGATCATGTTCGTGAACGGCGCGTCCATCGCGGCGACCTGCTCGATCCGGTCGGGCGTGACGAGGAACTGGTGGGTCACGTCGAGGCCGGCCATCGTGATGTCGGCGCCGGAGCCGAACACGATGGCGGCGGCTTCGGGGTCGGCCCAGATGTTGAACTCGGCGAGCGGGGTGCGGTTCCCGAACGTGCCGCCGCCCATCAGCGAGATGCCGGCGATGTGGTCGAGGAGATCGGGCGCGGACCGGATCGCGAGCGCGATGTTCGTGAGCGGGCCGGTCGGCACGAGCCAGATGCCGGGCGATGCGCGGCACGTCTCGATGATGAACCCGACTGCGTCCGTGCTGTCGGCACCACGTTCCGGCACCGGGAGATCGGCGCCGTCGAGGCCGCTCTCGCCGTGGACGAACCCGGCGAACTTGGGCTCGGCGACGAGCGGCCGCTCCGCGCCGGAGTGCACCGTCCACGTCGAGATCGATCGCGTCGCGGATCACGCACGCGTTGTACGTGGTGCGATCGAGCGGAGCGTTGCCGGCGACGGTCGTCACGCCCGCGAGGTCGGTGACGTGCGACGGCGACCACGATCGCGATGACGTCGTCGTGTCCGGGATCGCAGTCGAGGATGACGCGCGGGCGCCCGGGGGAATCGGTCGGCATGACGATCAGCATCGCGCGCCGCGTGCGACGATGGCGCCGTGAAGACGCAGCGGAGCAGCGGAGCACGGCTCGCCGTGGCGATCGCGATGAGCCTGATCCTCGCCTCGTGCACACGATCGGGAGACGACGCCGCCGAGTCGCAACCGACGGATTCGACCACGGCGACCACTGCCGCCGCCCGCGACGAGTGCGGTCCCGACGAACCCCGACACGACCACCACGGACGCGTCACGATCACGGTCGACAGCACCGCCGCGCCGACATTGCCCCCGCCGGCGGCGCCGGTGACCGTCGTCGACCTGGCCGAGGTCGGTACGCCCGGACTCGACAGCGACGATGCGTTCTGCTGCGTCGTGGAGTCGGTTCGCCGGGTCGTTCCAGGTCGTCGCGGTCACCGCGGCGTTCGGTTCGGGGCCGCCCGAACAGCTGGCCGCACTCGAGGTCGCCGCGGCCCCGACGGTCACGTCCGCATATCGGCGACCTGCTCGACAACTGGCCGGACGAGCTCGCCGACGAGAAGTCGACTCGTCGCCGACGAGTTCCTCGGTCCGTTCGCCCGCCGGCATCGGCGGCGCCCGCGAGGCCCTCGACGCCGTGGGTGCCGGACGACGACACCGATCGAGGCGATCTCGCGAGGCGTGGCTCGCCGGCCTCGCCGAGCGGGACCCGTCGACTCCCGAGTTCGTCGTCGATCTCTCCGACGAGGTGTGGGCGACCGATCGACGAGGCCGCCGCGGTGTTCGCCGGACAGCGGGTGCCGTTCGGCACCGACCCGAGCCTCGTCACCAACGTCGTGACGCCGCTCACCGACGAGTACCTGGCCGTCTCGTGCCCCGATCAGGGCACGCTCAGCGGTCAGGAGGTCGGCTCGCCGTGAGGTGCCGATCGATCCGCATCGCCGGCTGACGATTCGTCAAGGCGTTCGGATCCGCTCCGCCGGCGCTCGTACACTCCCCGCGTGACGCGGATCGCCTTCGGATCGGACCATGCCGGTTACGAACTCAAGCAGCACCTGATCGACCGTCTCGCCGACGCCGGCCACGAGATCATCGACTGCGGCACCGACTCGACCGACAGCGTCGACTACCCGGAGTTCTGCGCCGCCGCCGCCCGCCAGGTCCGCGACGGCGATGCCGACGTCGGCATCGTGCTCGGGCGGCAGCGGCCAGGGCGAGCAACTCGCGGCCAACAAGGTGCGCGGTGTCCGTGCCGCGCTGTGCAACTGCCTGTACACCGCTCGGATGGCTCGTGAGCACAACGACGCCAACGTGCTGTCGATCGGCGCCCGCGTCGTCGGGTCGGGCTCGCCGAGGAGATCGTCGACCTGTTCCTCGCCACCGAGTTCGAAGGCGGCCGCCACGCCCGCCGTGTCGACCAACTCACCGCAACTCGAAGCCGAGTTCTGACCGACACGGTTCGATGCCAGCCTCCAACTCGTGATCGCACTGAGGAGAACCCCATGCCGTTCCATTCCGACTCCCATCCCGACATCGAGGTCGAAGCGCTGCTCGACGCGTGAGTTCGAACGTCAGACGACCGGTCTCCAGCTGATCGCCAGCGAGAACTTCACGTCGCCGGCCGTCATGCGGGCGACCGGTTCCGTGCTGACGAACAAGTACTCGGAGGGATACCCGGGCAAGCGGTACTACGGCGGCAACGCCGTGGTCGACGACATCGAGTCGATCGCGATCGAGCGGGTCAAGGCGCTGTTCGGCGCCGACCACGCCAACGTGCAGCCGCACTCGGGCGCCAACGCCAACATGTGCGCGTACCAGGCGCTGCTCGAGCCCGGCGACACGGTGCTCGGCCTCAGCCTCGACCACGGCGGTCACCTCACCCACGGGTCACCGGTGAACGCGAGCGGTCTGCTCTACCACTTCGTGTCGTACGGCGTCGGCGGCGAGGAGCGGATCGACATGGACTCGGTGCGCGCGCTGGCACACGAGCACCGGCCGAAGATGATCGTCGCCGGTACGACCAGCTACCCGCGCCGACTCGACCCCGAGCCGTTCAAGGCGATCGCGGACGAGGTCGGCGCGCTGCTGCTGTTCGACATCGCACACCTGGCCGGTCTCGTGGCGGGCGGTGCCCATCCGAACCCGGTGCCGTTCGCCGACGTCGTCACCTTCACGACCCACAAGACGCTGCGCGGCCCGCGTGGGGGCTGCATCCTCTCGACCGAGGAGCACGCCAAGGCGATCGACAAGGCCGTGTTCCCCGGTTGGCAGGGCGGGCCGCTCGAGCACGCGATCGCCGGCAAGGCGATCGCGTTCTACGAGGCCGCGCAGCCGAGCTTCTCCGAGTACGCCCAACAGGTCGTCGCGAACGCTTCGGCGCTCGCCGAGCTGCGCTCGCCGGCGAGGGGTTCCGGCTCGTGTCCGGCGGTACCGACAATCATCTGATGGTCGTCGACCTGCGCCCGTTCGACGACGAGCTCACCGGCAAGGTCGCCCAGTCGACGCTCGACGATGCCGGTATCACGCTCAACAAGAACACCGTGCCCGACGATCCGCGCAGCCCGTTCGTCACGAGCGGCGTACGGATCGGCACACCGTCGGTCACGACGCAGGGCATGACCGAGTCGGAGATGCCGGTGATCGCGTCGCTGATCGCCCGGGCGTTGCGTCACGTCGACGACACCGACGCGCTCGATTCGGTCCGCAGCGACGTCGCCGACCTCTGCGCCAAGTTCCCCGCCTACCCGAACGGCCTCTGAGGCGCGCCACCCACGATCGCCGGACCGACGGTGCATCGTCGGCCGTGCCCCTCGTCGGCGCCGCCTGCGAACAGCGTGCGACGACCAGCAGGCGACGAGGAACAGGCCCGCCGCGACGGGCGCGAGTGCGGTCGCTACGATTCGCCGGCGCGGCTGGCGGTCGGACATCGCGAAGTTCTCGCACGTTCGCAGCACGATCCGGTTGCGTCGTCACACAGCGGCCCAGGGCGGGAACCCCTAACCTGACCGGTCGTGACGCCGGGGATCAGCGAGTACCTCCTGATCGGTGCCGTCGCGGCCATCGTCACGTTCGCCGCCACGCCGATCGTGCGGCTCATCGCGAACGGAACGCGGTTGGGTCGTCGCACCCAACGAGCGCTCGGTCCACACCTCACCGATCCCGCACGTCGGCGGTCTCGCGATGCTCACCGGGTTCTGTGCGCGCTCGTGGTGGCATGGTCGGTCGGCGCATTCGATCTGATCTTCGAGAGCAACTCGGAGCCGCTCGGCGTCGTCATCGCGGCGCTGATCGTGTTCGTCACCGGGTTCCTCGACGACGTCCGCGACATGGCACCGCCGGGCAAGGTCACCGGTGTCGTGCTCGCCGGCGCGGCGCTGTCGTGGTTCGGTGTGACGATCGACTACTTCCGGGTGCCGTTCTACGACGTCATCGTGCTGTCGAACGACTGGAAGCCGTTGGTCACCGTGCTCTGGCTGCTCGGCATGACCCAGGCGATCAACCTGATCGACGGTCTCGACGGTCTGGCGGCAGGCATCGTCGCGATCGCCTCGGGATCGTTCTTCCTCTACGCGAACCGGCTCAACGACCTCGGCCTCGTCTCCGACCGCAACGTCGGGCCGCTGATCGCGATCATCACGGCGGGGATGTGCGTCGGCTTCCTGCCGCACAACTTCAACCCGGCACGCATCTTCATGGGGGACAGCGGAGCGTTCCTGCTCGGCCTGATGCTCGCCGTGTCGACCAGCGTGGTCGGCGGTCGTGCCGATCCGAACACGCAGGAGTTCGTCGGGCAGACGTTCTTCTTCTTCGCTCCGCTGGTGATCCCGCTGCTGGTCCTCGGCGTGCCGATCCTCGACACGGTGTTCGCCGTCGTGCGCCGTGCGTCGAAGCGCCAGGCACTCGACGTCGCCGACAAGGGGCATCTGCACCATCGCCTGATGAACCTCGGTCACGGCCACCGTCGCAGCGTGATGATCCTGTGGACCTGGACCGCACTGCTGTCGGCGTTCGTGCTCTACCCGGTGCTGACCGACGACAACCCGCGATATCTCCCGTTCGGCATCGGCGCCCTGGCGATCGTGCTCTACACCGTGATGCACCCGAGCGTTCGGCGGCAAGCGCGCGATGGAGGTCGAGGAGGCGCTGGAGCGTCCGGCGTCCGAGCAGGTCGACCCGTCGCGCCCTGAACGCCGGGAGGCGCTCGCCGCCGACGAGACCGAAGATCGCGACATTCCCGTGCAGCAGGAGTTGCCTCTCGACGTGGACGCCGAGTAGTTTGTGCCTGCGTTCACAAACTCCCATCGTCCGTCTGTGCGATGCTGAACGACTTCACTCCATGAAGACGATCCTCACCACCCTCCGCTACGGCCGCGCCGGTCAGCCGGTCGCTCCCAGCAGCGACGACTCGCTCGGCCGGGGCATGGACGTTGCGCTCACGTTGTTGGTGTTCCTGGGTCTTGGCGCACTCATCGACTCGTGGCTCGGTCTGTTCCCGGTCTTCACGATCGCCCTCGTGCTGTTCGCCGCCATCGGCACGTTCATCCGGATGAAGTTCGTCTACGACGCCACGATGGAGCGCCACGAGGCCGAGCTGCGCGACCGACGGGTTGCCGGCACGTCGCTTGAGGGCAGCTCGTGAGCTCCGACGCCTCGCCGATGGTGACGCAGCTCGACGGCGAACCCGTCGAGCTGCAACTCACCTTCGACATGGTCAAGCGCGGCCTGATCGTGGCGCCGGTCATCGTCGCCGTCTGTGCGCTCATCTGGGGCGAGAACGGCGCCTGGTCCGCGGCCTACGCGATCGGCCTCGTGCTCGTGAACTTCCTGCTCTCCGCGATGCTCATCTCGTCCACGGCGAAGATCTCGCTCGGCTTGATGATGGGAGCGACGCTGTTCGGCTACCTGATCCGCCTCGGACTGATCATGGCCGCCGTACTTCTCGTCAAGGACACCGACTGGATTTCGCTCCCGGCACTCGGAGCGACCATTATCGTGACGCACCTCGGCCTCCTGGTCTGGGAGCTGAAGTACGTCGCCATCTCCCTCGCCCACTCCGGCGTCAAGCCGGCCCGCCCGTAACACCCCTCCGAACGACGACCCGAACCACGATTCGTACGACCTGAACGGAACAACAACGTGCTCGCACTCGAATTTCCGCCGATCAACGAGATCCTTCGTTGGCGTGATCTCTTCCCGACGTTCAACAAGGTGGCGCTCATCGCCGTCGCCGCTGCGCTCATCGGGATCGTCATCTTCCTGCTCGCCTCCCGTCAAGACGGGCTGAAGGCGCCCAAGGGCGTGCGGAACTTCGCCGAAACCATCATCGAGTTCATCGAGAACCAGATCATCATGCCCACGATGGGTCGCGACGGCATGGGCTGGACGCCGTTTCTGCTCAGCCTGTTCGTCTTCATCTACCTGTGCAACCTGCCCGGCATCATCCCGATCATCTACATGCCGGCGACGGCGCGCATCGCGATTCCGATGTTCCTCGCCCTGCTCGTCTGGGTGATCTTCATCGGGGTCGGGCTCAAGCATCAGGGCTTCGGGTACTTCAAGAACGCCCTGTTCCCGCCCGGCGTTCCCGGGCCGCTGTACATCCTCGTCGCACCGATCGAGTTCATCTCGACGTTCCTGGTGCGCCCGTTCTCGCTGACGGTTCGATTGTTCGCCAATCTGCTCGCCGGTCACATCTTGCTGGTGACGTTCTCGCTGCTCACCGAAGAGCTGATCCAGAGCGACACCCTGGTGCTCAAGCCGGTCGCGATCCTGCCCTTCTTCATGCTGATGTTCATCACGGCCTTCGAGGTGCTCGTCGGATTCCTGCAGGCCTACATCTTCACCATTCTCGCTGCCGTGTACATCGGCGGTGCAGCCCACCCCGAGCACTGACCAGCGCAGTTCTCATTCTCTCCCATCCAGACAGCAACAGGAGATCAACCCCAACATGGAAGCATTCAGCATCCTCGCCCAGGCCATCGACGCCGATGGTCTCAAGGCCGCCGAGGCGGCCAGCTCGGCCGGGTTCGCCTATGGCCTCGCGGCCATCGGTCCCGGTATCGGTATCGGCTACCTCGTCGGCAAGTCCGTCGAGGCGATGGCCCGTCAGCCCGAGGCCGCCGGCATGGTGCGCACCACGATGTTCCTGGGCATCGCCTTCACCGAGGCGCTCGCCCTGATCGGCTTCGTGGTGTTCATCCTCATCGGTCTCTGATCGGTACCGACATCACACTGTTCTGTAATTCCACGAGTCCCTCGAAGGAGCTGACGTGCTGACAGCCGTCGTGACGAGGGGAGCAGCGATCGAGGTCCGATTCGTCGCCGCCGAAGACGGCGAGGACCACGGTGGTGAGCTGATGTCCTACGAGGAATCGAAGGACTTCTGCGAGTTCCCTTATGAAACCCTAGAAGAGTACGAGGCCAACGCAGAGCCTGCGCACCCGTGCCAGGCGGGTCCCTCACCGCTCGCGGTCGAGGCGAAGGAACTCGCCTGGGGCGCGGGTGCGTTCATCGTGCTGGCCGTGCTCATGCGCTGGTGGCTCTTTCCCGCCGTCAAGAAGGGCATGGACGCCCGCTACGCCCACATCCGTGAGGGCCACGAGCGCGCCGACACGGCACGTGCCGCGGCCCGCGCCGAGGTGTCCGAGTACGAGTCGGCGCTCGCCAACGTGAAGGCCGAGGCCAACGAGCGAGTCGATGCTGCCCGCCACACCCTGGAGACCGAGCGCACCGCGCGGCTCGCCGAGGTCAACGCGGCGATCGCGGAGAAGCGTGATGCAGCCATCGCGGAGACCGACGCGGCCCGCCAGGCCGTGCAGGCCGACGTCGCGGCCGCCGCCGCCGACGTCACGGCTCGCACGATCGAACTGGCCACCGGACGAGCCCCCGACCCGACCGCGGTCCGCGGTGCGGTCGATCAGTTGATGAGCACAGGAGTCTCCTCATGATGCTGTTCGCGATTCTCGGCGCCGAGGGTTCCGATCCCATCGACGACGCTCGCTCGATCCACTGGTTGTGGCCCGCGCAGGCGGAACTGATCTACGGCTCGATCGCGTCGATCATCATCTTCGCCGCGATCTTCAAGTTCGCCGGACCGGCCGTGAAGAAGGCGATGGCCGACCGCACGGAAGCGATCCAGGAGGAGCTCGACTCGGCCGAGCAGGCACAGTCCGAGGCCACGGGCGAGGCTGCCGACATCCGTCAGGCTGCCGGTGACATCGATGCCGAGCGCCAGCGCCTCTTCGCCGAGGCCGACGCACAGGCCGAGGCGTTGCTGGCCGACGGCCGTGCCCGTCTGGACCAGGAGGTCGCCGAGCTCGAAGCCCGTGCCGACTCCGACATCATCGCTGCCTCCGGTCGGGTCAACGACGAGTTGCGCGGCGAGATCACCACACTGGCGAACGCGGCGACCGAGCAGTTGCTGGCCGGCGGCGCACTCGACAGTGCGACGCAGCAGGAACTGATCGAATCGTTCATCTCACGAGTAGGAGCGAGTTCATGAGCGAGCGATTTCCGATCACGGCGGGCCATGCGCATCGGCGTCGCCGCTGCGCATCAACGGTCGACTCGCCGACCGACATGGAGGTCTCCCGATGAGCGACGCACGTATCGAGGGGTACGCCAGGGCGCTGTTCGAGGTCGCCCGCGCCGAAGGCACGATCGACGAGGTCGAAGACGAGCTGTTCCGCTTCGCCCGTTCGTACGAGTCGAGCGACGATCTGCGCAGTGCCCTGACCGACGACCAGGTGCCCGCCGCCAAACGGCAGGCCATCGTCGAAGACCTCCTCGGTGGCAGGGCCACGTCGACGACCACCCAGCTCGTGTCGATGGTCGTCGGCTCGGGTCGCGGCCGCGACCTGCCCGCCATCATCGACAAGTTGGTGGCCCGCGCCGCCGAGTCCAAGGATCTGGCGGTCGCTCAGGTGCGCAGCGCCGTGCCGCTCACCGACGACCAGCAGATCCGTCTCAAGGCGGCGCTCGCCAATGCCACCGGCAAGCAGGTGAACCTGAAGGTGATCGTCGACCCGTCCGTGCTGGGCGGCCTCGTCGCCACCGTGGGCGACACCGTCATCGACGGCAGCGTACGAACCCGCGTCGACCAGCTCAAGAGCCGCCTCTAGGACGTGCCGTGACGAACACCATTCATTCGACGAACGACCGGACGACCGCAAGGGATCATCAACATGGCTGAACTCACCATCTCCGCCGCCGACATCGCTTCGGCACTCAAGAACAACCTGGAAGGCCTCGAGTCCGACCTCGAGGCACGCACCGTCGGCCGTGTCGCCGAGGTCGGTGACGGGATCGCCCGCGTCTCGGGCCTGCCCGATGCCGCGGTGAACGAGCTGCTCGAGTTCGAGGACGGCTCCGTCGGGCTCGCGCTGAACCTCGACGAGGACTCGATCGGCGCCGTCGTGCTCGGCGACGTCGACCGGATCGAGGAGGGTCAGACGGTCAAGGCGACCGGTCGCATCCTCTCGCTCCCCGTCGGTGACGCCATGCTCGGTCGCGTCGTGAACGCGCTGGGTCAGCCGATCGACGGAGCCGGCGACATCGTCGGCGGTATCGAGCGCCGCATGGAGGTCCAGGCGCCCGGCATCCTCGGTCGCAAGCCGGTGCACGAGCCGCTGCAGACGGGCATCAAGTCGATCGACGCGATGACGCCGATCGGTCGTGGTCAGCGCGAGCTGATCATCGGCGACCGCAAGACCGGCAAGACGGCGATCTGCGTCGACACGATCCTCAACCAGAAGGGTCTCGGCGTGAAGTGCATCTACGTCGCGATCGGCCAGAAGGGATCGACCGTCGCCCAGACCGTCGACACCCTTCGCCAGGCGGGCGCGATGGAGTACACGGTCGTCGTCTCGGCTCCGGCCGCCGACTCGGCACCGTTCAAGTACCTCGCCCCGTACGCCGGGTGTGCGATCGGTCAGCACTGGATGGAGAACAACGAACACGCCCTCGTCGTGTACGACGATCTCTCGAAGCAGGCCGACGCCTACCGTCAGCTCTCGCTGCTGCTGCGCCGCCCGCCGGGTCGTGAGGCGTACCCCGGCGACGTGTTCTACCTGCACAGCCGGCTGCTCGAGCGGGCCGCCAAGCTGTCCGACGACAACGGCGCGGGTTCGCTGACCGCACTGCCGATCATCGAGACGAAGGCCGGCGACGTGTCGGCGTTCATCCCCACGAACGTGATCTCGATCACCGACGGGCAGGTCTTCTTGCAGGACGCCCTGTTCAAGTCGGGTGTTCGTCCCGCCGTCGACGTGGGCATCTCGGTGTCCCGAGTCGGCTCGGCGGCCCAGACGAAGGCCATGAAGGCCGTCGCCGGCACGCTCAAGCTCGACCTCGCCCAGTTCCGCGAGCTCGAGGCGTTCGCCACGTTCGGTTCCGAGCTCGACGCGGTCTCGAAGGCCCAGCTCGAGCGCGGCTACCGCCTCGTCGAACTGCTCAAGCAGCCGCTCAACAGCCCGATGCCGGTCGAGGAGCAGGTCGTGTCGATCTTCGCCGGCACCAACGGCTACCTCGACGACGTGGCGACGAGCGACGTCGTGCGGTTCGAACGAGAACTGCTCGAGTCGATGCGCAGTCGCCACAGCGGCATGCTCGCCGACCTGCGCTCCGGCGGGATTCCCGACGGCCTCGCCGATGCGGTGCAGGCGTTCAAGGATCAGTTCCGGCCCGGCAGTGGTGAGGACCACCACGTCGACCCCGCCAGCGTCGACGCCGACGAGCTGGGCGACGCCGAGTCCCAGAAGACGCTGGCGACCGAATGATGGTCGGGACTGGCCTCCGCTCCGCTTCGGCTGCTCCCTCCGTGCGGCCGGGCTCCCTGGCGGTCGCTGTCGGCCGCGCGCCCGCCGAGGGAAGCGCCAGCGACGAGGCTGGGACCTCGGCCGACCGGACGTGTCTCGCTCTGACGATCTCCGAGGCCGAGGTGAATTGATATGGCCGGCGGTCAGGAACGCATTCTCAAGGGTCGCATTCGGTCGATGCAGGCCACGAAGAAGATCACTCGTGCGATGGAACTGATCGCCGGCTCGCGCATCGTGAAAGCGCAGCAGCGCGTGCAGGCTGCGGTCCCGTACTCCGAGCAGATCACCGAGGTCGTCAAGGATCTCGCCGCAGCCGGTGCCTCGAGCGACTCGCCGTTGCTCGCCGACCGTGACGAGATCAAGAACACCTGCTACGTCGTGATCACCGCCGACCGCGGACTCTGCGGCGGCTACAACGCCGGCGTGCAGCGTGCGGCCGAGGGCGAGATCAAGGCCGACGTGCTCGCCGGCAAGGGCTACGAGATCATTCCGGTCGGCAAGAAGGCCGAGAGCTACTTCAAATTCCGCGAGTACGAGCTGGGCCGGGCGTTCCAGGGCTTCAGCGACAACCCGAGCTACGACGACGCCAAGGCGATCGGCCAGCACGTCGTCGGCCTGTACGCGAGTGGCCACGTCGACAAGGTCGAGCTGGTCTACACCCGCTTCATCACGCCGGGCAGCCAGGAGGTCGTGCTGCGCCCGCTGGTGCCGCTGTCGACCGAGACCGTGATGGGTGGCGACGGCAAGGCCGGCTCCGACGACGGCACCGGTGCCGACTACGAGTTCGAACCCGACCCGACGACGATCCTCGACACGTTGCTGCCCCGCTACGTCGAGGCCCGCGTCTATGCCGCACTGCTCAATGCAGCCGCGTCGGAGCATGCGTTCCGCCAGCGGGCGATGAAGTCGGCGACCGACAACGCCGAGGAACTCATCCGCACGCTGAGCATCACGATGAACCGTGCCCGTCAGGCGTCGATCACCACCGAGATCATGGAGATCGTCGGCGGCGCCGAAGCACTGGGTTCCGGCAAGGAGCCCGCCGTCCGGATCGTCGATCTCGATCCGAACTCCACGTCCACTGTCCGAGATCTCGGGTCGACCGCCGTCGACACGCACGAACACAACGGTTGAGGAGACTCACAGCCATGACCATGACAGAACCATCAACAGGGCTGAAGGACGGCCGCGTCGTCGGTATCGCCGGCCCCGTGATCGACGTCGAGTTCCCGCCGAACTCGCTGCCCGAGCTCAACTCCGCGGTCGAGTTCGAGGTCGAACTCGAAGGTGAGACGATCGTCGTCCTCGCCGAGGTCGCCCAGCAGCTCGGTCACGGCCGCATCCGAGCGGTCTGCATGAAGCCGACCGACGGGCTCAGGCGTGGCACGCCGGTCAAGAACCTCGGCCACGGCATCCAGGTGCCCGTGGGCGACATCGTGCTCGGCAACGTCTGGAACGTGTGGGGCGAAGCTCTCGACCACCAGCCGGAAGGCCTGGACGACGCCGAGCGTTGGGACATCCACCGCCCGGCCCCCGACTTCGATGCACTCGAGCCGTCGGCACGTCTGTTCCCCACGGGCATCAAGGTCATCGACCTGCTGACCCCCTACGTGGCGGGTGGCAAGATCGGCCTGTTCGGCGGTGCCGGCGTCGGCAAGACCGTGCTCATCACCGAGATGATCAACCGTGTCGCCTCGCAGCACGGAGGTGTGTCGGTGTTCGCCGGTGTGGGTGAGCGAACCCGTGAGGGCACCGACCTGCGTCTGGAGATGCAGGAGTCGGGCGTGTACGAGAAGGCCGCGCTCGTGTTCGGTCAGATGGACGAGCCGCCGGGCGTGCGTCTCCGCGTCGCGCTGTCCGCCCTGACGATGGCCGAGTACTTCCGCGACGTGCAGGGCCAGGACGTGCTGTTGTTCGTCGACAACATCTTCCGCTTCGTGCAGGCGGGTTCCGAGGTGTCGACGCTGCTGGGCCGTATGCCCTCGGCCGTGGGTTACCAGCCCACGCTCGCCGACGAGATGGGCCAGCTGCAGGAGCGGATCACCTCGACCCGCGGTCGCTCGATCACGTCGCTGCAGGCCGTGTACGTGCCCGCGGACGACTACACCGACCCGGCGCCGTTCACCACGTTCACACACCTCGACGCCACCACCGAGCTGTCACGTCAGGTGGCCGCGCTCGGCATCTACCCGGCGGTCGACCCGTTGGCATCGACGTCGACGATCCTGACCCCCGAGGTCGTCGGCGACCACCACTACAACGTTGCCCGTCGCGTGCAGGAGAACCTGCAGCGCTACAAGGAGCTGCAGGACATCATCGCGATCCTCGGTCTCGACGAGCTGTCCGACGAGGACCGCCTCACCGTCAACCGGGCCCGCAAGATCCAGCGCTTCCTGTCGCAGCCGTTCTTCGTCGCGAAGGTCTTCACCGGTCTCGAGGGCGAGTTCGTGCCGGTCGAGGAGACCGTCGAGAGCTTCGATGCGATCCTCAAGGGCGATCTCGACGACGTGCCGGAGCAGGCCTTCCTGAACGTCGGCGGCGTCGAGCAGGTGCTCGCGAAGGCGAAGGCACTCCAGGACGGCTGACATGGCGAACACGATGGCAGTCGAAGTGGTGTCTCCCGCGTCGGTGTTGTACTCGGGCGAGGCGACGATGGTCATCACGCGCACGCTCGGTGGTGGTGAGATCGCCTTTCAGCCCGGTCATGCCGCGTTCCTCGGAGCGCTCCAGGAGTGCCACACCCGGGTCTTCCAGGAGGACGGCTCGGTCGAGGACATCGCCGTGCACGGTGGGTTCGTCGAAGTCAGCAACAACAAGGTCTCGATCCTCAGCGACTCGGCCGAGCTGGGTTCGGCGGTCGACATCGAGCGCGCGCGGCAGGCCAAGGAACGCGCCGAGTCGACGCTGCGTGGCGAACACGATGCCGAGGCCGTCAGTGCGCTGAGCCGGGCCCACGCCCGCCTGAACGCCGCCGGCGTCGGTCTCTGACCCGGCCTACCTGCTCCAGGCCTGGACGGCCAGAAGCACCATCACCAGCCCGATCGCGATCATGATGCGATCCGGCGACCCACGGTCCTCGTTCGCACTGCGCCACTGTGCTCGCTGCATCGTCGCATCGCCCAGTCGACGGCGCGCCGATCTCCAGTACCGCGCCCGCACATGCAGTCCGATGAGCAACAAGGCCACCGAGGCGGCGAACGCCAACACGCCCTGGATGAGCGCCGAGGCCGTGAGGCACAGCCCCAGCATCAGGATCGAGGCGACGATCCACGTTCCGCCGACGTTCCGTCCGCGACGAACCACGTGATCGGCGGTCTCGTCTTCGCGGGTCGTGGGCGCCAGGTGGTCGAACGGCACCACGGTTCATCGGGGTCGGGCGGCTCGCCCTTGAGCCTGCCGCCACTCCCGGGCCACGACGACGAGGTCGGGTCGGCGGAGATGCAACCGACCACCCGGACCTTCGAGATCGAGCGGTACGGCCCGCTGTCGTCGACCGGGTACGTGTGGCCCGACACGGTTCCGAGCACGGCGACGGCGGGATACCGTGCCCGCATGGCCGACTACCCGTTCTCGTCCGCCCTCGTGACCGGTGCCTCCTCGGGCATCGGTGAAGTGCTGGCACGCCGGCTCGCCGCCGCCGGTGTGCCGGTCGTGGTGGTGGCGCGGCGGGCCGATCGGCTCCGGGCGATCGCCGACGAGTTCGACGGCATCGAGGTGCTCGTCGCCGATCTGCTCACGATGAAGGGCCAGCGTGCCGTCGTGGCCCGGATCAGCGACGAGGAGCGCCCGATCGAGCTCGTCGTCAACAACGCCGGGTTCGGCACCAACGGTGACGTGCACGAGCTCGACCCCGAACGCCTCGCCGACGAGATCGAGCTGAACGTCGCCGCGCTCACACGCCTGAGCCAGGCAGCGCTCGCCGCGATGGTGCCCCGTGGCCGCGGATGGCTGCTCAATGTGTCGAGCGTGGCGAGCTTCCAGCCGGCACCGGGCCTGGCGGTGTACGCGGCCACGAAAGCGTTCGTCACCAGCCTCTCCGAGAGCCTGCACGAGGAGGTCAAGGAGCACGGGGTGCACGTGACGGCGCTGTGTCCGGGGCTCACCAAGACCGAATTCCAGTCGGTCAGCAACACCGAGGGCTACGCGGACGACTTCCCGTCCATCGCCTGGACGAGTCCCGATCAGGTGGTCGACGAGGCATTGTCGTCGGTGATCGCGAACCGCACGCTGGCCGTTCCGGGCAACCAGTACAAGGTGATGACCGCCGTCGCCAACGTGACACCACGGTGGCTGAAACGCCGGGCATCGTCGCTGGTCCAACGTGGATGACCGGATCACGCTCGTGCAGGGCGACATCACGTCGCTCGACGTCGATGCCGTCGTGAACGCGGCCAACTCGTCGCTGCTGGGTGGGGGAGGGGTCGACGGTGCGATCCACCGTGCCGCAGGTCCCGGACTGCTGGCCGAGTGTCGGACGCTCGGAGGCTGTGCGACCGGAGACGCGAAGGTCACGGGCGGCCACGGGTTGCCCGGTCCGTGGGTGATCCACACCGTCGGTCCGGTCTGGCGAGGCGGCGAACACGACGAGGCAGCGCTGCTCGCCGGCTGCTACCGCCGCTGCCTGGAGGAGGCCGCGCGCGTCGGCGCCGAAACGGTCGCGTTCCCGGGCATCAGCACCGGTGTCTACGGCTTCCCGATCGAACCGGCCGCCGAGATCGCGGTCGCCGAGATCCGAGCCTGGATCGACGTCCACGACCGCCCATCGCGCGTCGTTCTGTGTGCGTTCGACGACACGTCGACGGCTGCGATCGAACGTGCCCTCGCTCGTTGATGTCAGCCGCCGTCGTTCGCCGGCTCGACCGCGGCGCGGATGCGATCAGGTGTAGTCGATCGCGCTGAACTGCTGCAGCTTGCGAACCCGGTGTCGGGCGTCGACCAGGCGGACGGTGCCGCTGCGCGATCGCATGACGAGACTCTGCGTGCGTGCGCCGTGCTGGTCGAACCGAACGCCACGGAGGAGCTGACCGTCGGTGATGCCGGTCGCCGCGAAGAAGCAGTTGTCGCCCTGCACCAGATCGTCCTGGTCGAACACACGCTCGAAGTCGAAGCCGGCGTCGAGCATCGCGGTGCGCTCCTCGTCGGACTGAGGACTGAACCGGCTCTGCATCTCGCCGCCCATCGACTTGAGTGCCGCCGCGCTGATGACGCCCTCGGGCGTGCCGCCGACCCCGAACAGCACGTCGACACCGGCGTCGGGCCATGCACTCGCGATTGCGCCGTAGACGTCGCCGTCGTTG
The DNA here is from genome assembly GCA_963827775.1 of uncultured Acidimicrobiaceae bacterium. Lineage (GTDB taxonomy): Bacteria > Actinomycetota > Acidimicrobiia > Acidimicrobiales > Ilumatobacteraceae > Ilumatobacter. The sequence continues at coordinate 110,452 of CAWHCI010000011.1, forward strand.
ATGAGTCGAATGCGGGCACCGCTCGCCCGCACTTCCTCGATGAGTTCGGCGTGCCGTGGTCGGTCGAGGATCACCGCGGTCAGGTCGCGTACGCTCTCCTGCTTCGATTTCGCGATCCAGCGCAGGTTCTGGGTGGGACTCGCCGTGATGTCGATCGCCCCCACGGCGTCGGGACCGACCGCGATCTTCTCCATGTAGAACGACGGGCCGGGGTCGAGCATGCTGCCGCGCTCGCCCACGGCGATGACCGCCAGCGCGTTGTTGAGACCCTTGGCCGTGAGGGTGGTGCCATCGATCGGATCGACCGCGACGTCGACCTTCGGATCCTGCCCGTCACCGACGTGCTCACCGTTGTAGAGCATGGGCGCTTCGTCCTTCTCGCCCTCGCCGATGACGACGACACCGTCCATCTGAACGCTCGCCAGACTGAGCCGCATGGCGTCGACGGCGGCTCCGTCGGCGCCCTCCTTGTCGGCGCGCCCGACCCAGCGGGACGAGGCGAGCGCGGCGGATTCGGTGACACGCACCAACTCCATGGCGAGGTTGCGGTCGGGGCGCTGGGCAGCCGGATTGGGCATGCCACCACCGTAGTGGTGACATGCCCGGCCGGTGCTAGTCCGCCAGTGCCGGTGGCGGCGCGACGAGCTGCGGACGACGCACGCGCCGTTCGGCCCGTCGCAGCCGCCGGCGCAGTGCCGCCTCCGCCCGCGCTTCACGTCGAAGCCGGGAGAGGTAGGCCTGCCGTCGGAGCGCCTCGTGGCGTTCGGCGACGAGTGGGCGGACCAGGTCGGGATGTGCTGAAAGGTCGTACATGATCATTCCTTGTCTGTGTTGGTTGGTTGGTTGGTTGGTTGGTTGGTAATTGGTTGGTGTTGCTCGACCCGCCGCGCAGGCGCGCGACGGGATCCGGGAGACCTCGTAGGTCGACGCTCAGGTCGGCTCGTCGGCTCGTCGGCCGGACGGCCGACGATCGGCGACGGATCGCCGCAGGGGCCGCGGGTCACTCGCTGGGGTTCGACGCGGCGTCACGCCGCACGACGCTCAGCAGCGCACGAGGTTGCCGAACGGGGACATCGCCCACGTGGTGCCGGTGATACCGGCTGCGGCGACGGTGATTCGATTCGTCTGCATGGCGTGTCCTCCTCTCGTTCGGTTGCATGATCACCGTGACAGATCCGGCCGACCCGAGTCAACGGAGTTTCGCGACCTGCTGCGCGCGTACCCTTCGGGCCGTGGAGATCACTGTCGACATGTGCGTCGGAGGACGGGACCTGACCGAGCCGACGATCTCGCCCGACGGCGCCGTCGTCGCCGTCGTCACGAGGTGGGGTGGCCAGGCCGGCATCCTCGTCGTTCCGGTCGACGGCGGACCCGAGCGGATCGTCACCACGGCACCCGACCCGGCGCCGGGTCGGGGCCTCGGGGGCGGGTGTCTGGCCTGGATCCCGGACGGATCGGCGATCGTGTACGCGGCCCACGACGGCGAGATTTGGGCGCAGCCGTTCCCGGGCGGTCCGGCCCGTCAGGTGAGCGACGCAGGCGAGGACCGCCGCTGTGAGGCCCCGGTCGTCGCGCCGGACGGTTCCGCCGTGCTCGCTGTCGTCGATCAGGCGGAGATCTGGCAGTGGTCGCTCGTCGATGACGGCGAGCCTCGGCGGATCGACGACGGGTCGGCGGATTTCGTGTTCGACCCGTATGTGACCAGCTGTGGAACCACGGTGCTCTGGACCGCCTGGAACGTGCCCGACATGCCGTGGGATGCTGCCCGGGTCGAAACGCTCGTGCTCGACACGGGCGAGCGAGGTTCGTTCGCCGGGTCGGCATCGGTGCACCAACCGCGTACGTTGCCCGACGGACGGGGCCTCGGAGTCCGCGACGACTCCGGTTGGCTGAACGTGTGGTTGGATGACGAACCGCTCGTCGACGAACCGTTCGAACACGCCGGGCCGACGTGGGGGATGGGGCAGCGGTCGTACAGCGCCTCGCCCGACGGCTCCCGTGTGGCCTTCACCCGCAACGAAGCAGGGTTCGGCAGGCTCTGCGTGGTCGAGACGGACACGCGTGAGGTGACCGAGGTGGCGCGTGGGGTGCACGGTCAGCTCACCTGGGGAGGTGATCGGCTGGTGGCACTGCGCACGGGGGCCCGCACGCCGACGCAGGTGGTGAGCTACGACACGGCCACGTGGGACCGTCGAGTCCTGGCGATCGGGCCCGTCGCCGGGTGGGACGCCGCCGAGTTGCCCGAGCCCGAGCCGATGGAGATCGACCACGACGGTGTCGTGCTGCATGCTCGGTGGTACCGGGCCGGCGCGGGCCGGACGATCTGTTGGATGCACGGCGGGCCGACCGACCAGTGGCAGGTCGACTTCCGCCCGCGTCTCGCCTACTGGTGCGGCCGTGGGTGGGACGTGCTCGTCCCCGATCCACGGGGAACCACGGGACACGGTCGCACCTACCAGCAGGCGCTCCGTGGCGAGTGGGGCCGACTCGACGTCGACGACACCGCCGCCATCCTTCGCTCGCACCAGGCCTCCGGCGACGGCACCCCGCAGCGGACCGTGCTGATGGGGAGTTCGTCGGGGGGTCTCACCGTGCTCGGCCTGTTGGCCCGGCACCCGGATCTGGCGGCAGGCGGCATCGCGCTGTACCCGGTCGCCGATCTCGCCGTGTTGGCGGACGAGAGCCATCGATTCGAGGCGCACTACACCGAGACACTCGTCGGCCCGCTCGACGACACCGACACGTATCGATCACGGTCACCGGTCGGCTACGCCCACGAGATCCGAGGGCCGCTGCTCGTGATGCACGGAGACAGCGATCCGGTGGTGCCGCTCTCGTCGACGCTCGAGCTCGTCGACGGAATTCGGACCGCGGGCGGCGACGTCGACCTCGTCGTGTATCCCGACGAGGGTCACGGCTTCCGTGACCCGGCGCATCGTCACGACGAGTACCGGCGGACCGGCGAGTTCCTCACGAGGGTTATCGATGGTCGCTGACGGGTAGCGTCGTCTCATGCCTTTCGTGAACAAGTCGGGTGCCGACGGCGAGGAGGAGCGCACCGACGTCGCCGCCGGCGCGCCGCAACCGTTCGACCGCGACTTCGATCCCAACGACCCGCAGCAGACGAAGGTGCACTACAACCTGACGGGCTGGGGCTTCGAGCAGCACGCCGAGCTCTCGGAGACGCTCGCCGAGCGCGGCGTGCCGCATGTGTGGGACGGTGAGGAGTTGGTGGTCCCGGAGGAGATCGAGGCCGAGGTCGACGCACTCTTCGACGAGCTGGAGGCCGAGATCGGTCCGTTCCCGGTTCCGCTGCTCGAGGGCGATCCGTCGACCGAGTTCGGCCTCGACGAGTGGCCGCTGCGCGACCTCGAGACGTTGAAGGCCTCGTTGATCGAGGCCGAGATCCCCCATCTGTGGCACGGGCGCACGCTGCACGTCGCCCAGGACGCCGAGGACGTCGTCGACGACCTGCTCGACGCGATCGAGGCCGGCGACGTCGCGTCGATCGACGAGGACGCCGAGGCACCCGACGGGGCCCTCCACGATCTCTACGGTGCCGCCGACCGGTTGGCTCGCGATTCGACACACTCGAATGCCCGCACGTCGATCCTCGACCTGGTTCCCCAACTGTCGCCGACGGTGCCTCCGTTCGGTATCGCGGCGGCTGCGTGGAGCACGATCGTGGCCCGCGCCCAGGCCGTGGTCGAGGAGTTCGAGGAAGGTGCCGACCCCGAGCAGGTCACGGCGGCGGCCGACGAACTCCGCACCGCCTGTCGCCCGTACGTGTGATCGCGCCGATGCTGCTGGCCGAGCTCGAGGTCTTCCACACTCGCCCGGCGGTCCCCACGCGCCGCGTCGCACTCGGGCACCTCGTGCTCCCGGTCGACCCGGCGCCCGGATTCGGAGGGCTGCTGCTCGGCGCCGTGGTCGCCAACCACATCGGCGGTGTGTCGCCCGAGCTGCGCAGTGACGTCGCGCGTCTCGTCAACCAGATCGAGCGCAGCGACCGCATCGTGCAGCCACGACTTCGCCATCGCTTCCAGGTCGATCGGCACGGGTTGTCGAGCAGCCGTCATCGGATGCTCGGGACGGGCGACGATGTCGAGTTCGACTTCGGCACGAACGGCAGCGACCTCGCCCAGGTGCTCGGCGCCGTCTACGCCGTCGAACGACTCGACGTCACGAGCCGCCACCTGATCGCCCCCGTGCTGCAGAAGGCCATCCGCTGGCACGGTCCGATCGGTCCGGCACTGGTCGCGCATCTGGCCGGCGCCCAATCTGCGGCGCTGTCGGTGCTCGCCGATCCGCGTGCCTGGGCACTCGAGCTGCTCGGGTTCCCGGCCGACACGGCGGACCCCTCGAAACGCGAGGTCGCCAAGCAGTACCGCGTCAGGATGCGCGACGTGCACCCCGACCACGGTGGGGAGGCCATCGACGCGAGCAAGGCGATCCTCGACCTCAACGAGGCACGCCGGATCCTCACCACGAAGGTCGGCTCGTGACGCTGCTGCTCTACCCGGGTGCCGGGTCCGACTCCGACCACTCGTCGCTCGTCGCGACCGAGCGCTGGGTGGCGCCGCACCCCTGCGTGCGCGCCGACTTCCCGTACCGGAAGGAGGGCCGCCGCGCGCCCGACCGGGCCCCCAAGCTGCTCGCGGCCATCCGCGACGAGCTCGACGGCATCGACACCGATGAGCCACTCGTGATGGGCGGCCGTTCGATGGGCGGCCGGATGTGCTCGATGATCGCGGCCGGTGCCGACGAGCTTCCGCCGCCGAAGAACCTGAAGGGCCTGGTGCTGATCTCCTACCCGCTGCATCCGCCTGGCAAACCCGACCGCCTGCGCGTGGAGCATCTGCCCGACATCGCCGTCCCGACGCTCTTCATCTCGGGCACCCGAGACGCCTTCGGGTCGCCGGCCGAGTTCGCCGAATGGACGGCCACGATGCCGAAGCGAGCCAAGGTCACCCACCTCTGGATCGAGGGGAAGGGCCACGACCTGCAAGGGCGCCGACCACACGATCGCCGGAGCGATCAGGGACTTCCTCGATCGCTGGGTGCGCTGAGCCGATCGACCGGGTTGAGATCCTCCAGCTCGCGGTGGGCGGTCTCGGGGAACATCGTCAGCACCACGACGACCACCACGATCTCGGCGAGGGCGACCAGGCCGATCGCCTGACCATAGGACCAGCCGCGATCGAGGAGCTGCCCGACCAACAGGAGCCCTCCGACACCTCCGGCGAGTGCCGACGCTGTGAGCAGACCGGCCGCGCGGCCCCGGTTGCCGGTCGGGAACAACTCGGTTCGATACACCGCCAGCGCCGGCAGCGCGATGCCGCCGATGAACCCGCCGCCGAACGCCGAGAGCCACATCGGCGGGCCGTCCACGGTGTACGACACCAGGATCAGGCCGGCAGCGATGGGCACGGTGACCGCGATCAGTCGGCGGCGTCCGCGGATGTCGGCCAGCCGGCCGCCGATCACGAGCCCGATGCCGGCCGGCGTGGCCGTCGTCAGCGTGAACAGGGCGATCGTGCCCGCATCGAAGTCGCGGATCTCACGCAGGTACCGGTTCTGGAAGAAGCTCGCCGGAGCGACGAAGAAGTTCGCGCAGATCGCGACGGTCGCCAGGACCGCGAAGCGCCGCCGGTCGAACGGTGGTGACGTGACGTGTTCGCGAACGAATCGGACCGTCTCGGGCAGGCGGCGTGTGATGTCGACCGCAACGACCAGCCAGATCAGGGTCACGACGTAGACGTACCGCCACCCGCCGGGACCGACGTCGGCAAGGGGGAGTGCCATGACGGCGATCCCCGCGCCGAGCCCGCTCGCCATCGCCATCACGCTCACGGCATACGCGCGGCTGTTGCGCGGCATCTCCTCGGCGACCACGACGGCGATCAGGAAGTCGAGCGCCAACCCGAGCGGGCGTCCGACCGACTGCGTTGCCACGAGCATCGGAAACGTCGGGGCCAGCGCACCCATCGCCGTGATGATCGGCGCCGCCCACGCGACGATCCGCATGACACGTTGCCGGCCGATTCGGTCCGCGAGCACGGCGAACGGCAACGCGAAGATGATGCCGGCCCGCACGATCGCGCCTCCGACGCCGAACCCGAAGTCGCCGATGCCGAAGTTCTCGGCCGCGAACTCGGCCGTCTGCGTGAACAGCGTGTTCGTGAACGCCGACGACATCGACGCCGCCGCGAGCAACCCGAGCACCAGCGCCTGGCGTTCGTCGATCCGGTCGGGAGGGGCCCACCACGGCGGTTTCGTGCGGGCAGGATGGTCGAGGTCGCTGCCGCGTCGGGCGAGATGTGCCCAGACGGGCAGGGCGAACAACCACCCGAACCACGGGATCCGGAGCCGGTAGTCGGTTCGTTCGACGATCTCGTCGGCGCCGGCCTCGACCGTGCGTTCGTACGAGTGGAACGGCCCGTCGAGTTGCCCGTACCGCGCCGAGTCCGCTTCGACTTCGAGCGCTCGCTCGCTGACGAGGTCGTGGCGCTCCGAGAAGAGGCGTTCTCGGACGGTGGGTTCGTCCGGCCACACGCGGGTGGCCGAGCGGGTGAACACGGGCGGAGCATACTGTCGCGGACTCGTGACGGCGGAGGGACCGGCCACGCGTGGGCATACTGGGGCACGTGAGTTCCGAGCCCGAGCGCTGCATCAGGGTCCATCACGCCGAGCCGCTCGAGGGTGAGGTGCTGGTGCCCGGCGCCAAGAACTCGGTGCTCAAGCTGATGGCGGCGAGTCTGCTCGCCGAGGGCACGTTCGAGATCACCAACGTGCCGGGCATCGCCGACGTCGGGATCATGGCCGAGCTGCTGCGGGCGATCGGCGTCACGGTGACCGAGACCCCCGACTACGGCGTCGTCACGATCGTCAACGGCGGCGATCTGACGCCGATCGCGCCGCTCGAACTCGTCGACCGGATCCGAGCGTCGATCAACGTGTTGGGCCCGCTGCTGACCCGTTGCGGGGAAGTGACGATCGCGATGCCGGGCGGCGACGACTTCGGGTCGCGTCCGATCGACATGCACATCGCCGGCCTCGAGGCGATGGGGGCGCAGTTCGAGTTCGACGGCGGCACCGTGATCGCTCGTGCCGAACGGTTGCACGGTGCCGAGATCACGTTCGACTTCCCGAGCGTGGGGGCGACCGAGAACATCGTCACGGCCGCCGTGCTCGCCGACGGCATCACGATCATCCACAACGCAGCCCGCGAGCCCGAGATCATCGACCTGTGCGAGTACCTCAACGAGATGGGCGCCCACGTCGAGGGCGCGGGTACCTCCACCCTGCGCATCGAGGGCGTCGAGCGGGGCTCGCTGCACGGCTGCGAGCACGAGACGGTGCCCGATCGGATCCAGGCGGCGACCTACATCGCGGCCTGTGCCGTCACCGGCGGTCGCCTCGATCTGCTCAACGCGCAGTCGAAGCACATGGAGATGGTGCTGTCGCGCCTCGGCGACATGGGTATGGAGATCGATCAGCTGCCGTACGGCATGCGCGTCGCCGCACCCGAACGGCTCCGTTCGGCCGACGTGGCGACGCTGCCGTATCCCGGGATCGCCACCGACTACAAGCCACTGATCATCACGATGCTCACGGTCGCCGACGGTGTCGGCGTGGTGACCGAGAACCTGTATCCGGGTCGGTTCGCGTACGTCGAGGAGTTACAGCGGCTCGGGGCCGACATCAAGACCGACGGCCACCACGCGCTGATCAGGGGTGTCGACCATCTCGTCGGCACGTCGGTGGTCGCCCACGACATCCGCGCCGGCGCCGCGATGGTCGTGGCCGGACTCGCCGCCGAGGGCACCACCACCATCACCGGCGTGCACCACATCGACCGCGGCTACGACGACCTGGTCGGCCGGCTCCGCAACGTCGGCGCCGAGATCGAACGCGTCGGCTGCTAGACCGCCCTTCGACGACGATCTGAGTGTCCGGGCTGGGCTTCGACGATCCCGGCTTCGACGATCCCGGCTTCGGCACTGGTCACCGGCTCGCGTCGCAGGTGTGTGCCGGGTCGTGTGTCGTCTCTGCCGCTGTGACCACGATCCCGTCCTCACCCGCGCGAGCCGAAGCCAGGCGCGCGTCGACGAGGCAGCGACCGGCTGACGCCGAACGCTGGTGACCATCGACTCTGGCCCAGGTGCCGACCCCCACCTACCGTGAACTCGAAGGCACCGATCGCCGAGAGGGGGCGACCTGGCGAACGTGAACCTGCACCTCACACCGCAACAGATCTGGGACGAGGTCGAGAAGCACAACTTCGCCGTGGTCGGCACGGTCACCGCCAAGGGCGAACCGCGCACGGTCGGCATCGTCGACGTCGTGGACGATCACCAGCTCTACATCGGCGCGGACAGAACGGCGTGGAAGACCAGGCACATCGAAGGCAATCCTCACGTTTCGGCCACCGTTCCCATCCCCGAACGGGTCCCACTGATGCCGTGGATCGAGGTGCCGGCCGCAACGATCACCTTCTCGGGGACCGCTCGGATCCCGGAGAAACAGGACCTCGGCGCGGAGCTGCTCGACCAGCTGTACCGCCACGACGACGGCCGAGGTGCATGGTGCGCCATCGAGATGACACCGGAGAGGGACTTCGTCACCTACGGCGTCGGTGTCTCGCTCCTCGCCATGCGTTCGCCGGCCAGATCGCGCTCGCGCGCGCCGGTCCGGCCCGTCGGTGGCCCATCTCCGCGATCGCACGAAGCACGAGCACCAGATGACCATCGGCAACACCGACGGTTCACCATCGCAACGGAGGGATCATGAACGTCGCAATCGTGTACGACAGTTCGACCGGGAACACCAAGGCTGCCGCCGAGCAGATGGCGGCGACCGTCCGCGCGGCAGGCCACACGTGCACCGTGGAGTCGATCGACCGAGCCGACCCCGCCGAGGTGACCGCGGCGGACGCGATCTGCGTGGGGAGCTGGACGAAGGGCCTGTACGTGATCCTGCAGGGCCCGACACCCGCGACACTCGACTTCATCGGACGACTCGGTCGACTCGACGGCAAGCCCGCTGCGGTGTTCGCCACCTACGCACTCGCAATCGGCAAGACGCTGGAGAAGATGTCGACGGCACTCGCGGCGCAGGGCGCAACGGTCAACGGTCGCTTCAAGTCGAAGGGGCCCGTCGCCGCCCAGGACTTCGATGCCTGGGTCCACGGCCTGAGTGGTTCGGTGTGATGCCCGGAGCGCTGCCTAGACCTCTTTGACGAGGTCCCCGTACGGCAGCCGGACCCTCGCTCCGTAGAGGCCTTCGGGCCGCCGCTTGCCGGCCGCGATGACCATCGTGACCTCGGCCTGGTCGGGCAGTCCGAGCAACCGCCGGATCCGCAACTTGTCGAGCCCACCGATCGGGCAGGTGTCATAGCCGTTCGCGGTCAGCGACAACATCAGGACCATGGCGGTGAGCGAGGACTGGGTGTGGGCCCAGACTCGATGATCGCCGGTATTGACGGGGCTTCTCACGGTCGGAGCCGTGCGACCCTTGATCGCGAACATGACCCGACGCAGCAGGTTGCCGAGTCCCAGGGCATCGGTTCGGCGGAGCCTCGGCGTGATCTTGTGGTAGTAGTCATCGACCGGTTCGGGAAGCGGGATCGTCCCGCCATGGGTCATCAGGTCCCACACCTTGTCGAGGTTGGTCATCCACAGATCCCGTCGGGCCACGACCACGATGAGCTCACCGGCCGTCGCTGCTGCGGGCTGGCCGAGGCATGCCTCCACGAGTTTGTCCCGTGTCGTGGAATCGCGAACCCAGTACAGCTCGTAGGGCTGGAGGTTGGATGAGCTGGGGGCAAGGGTGGCGTCTCGAAGGCAGTCCCTCATCACGGCGTCGGGAATCGGTTCGCCGTCGAAGACTCGGATGGATCGACGCGATGTCAACGTCTGTTTGAAACCGGGAAGGGCGGTGTCGTGGAACCCGTCGTCGGGCACCGCTTCGTCGCCGACGGACGGGGCCACTGCGCCGGTCATGTCCAACAGCGGGTTGTCGGTCGTCGACATGGTGTGGCTCTTGGCGGTCGTCGGTCGCCCTTCGTCGTGACCAGCGAGAGGTCGCCGCGAGGGCGGGGGATGGTGGGTCCTCCCCTCGATGGTCTCCCGGGGCCGGAACGGTCGCTAGGGGCCGAGGTCCTGATCGTCCCGCACGGCGGACGCGGTGACACGGCGGACATCACGACCACGGTGAACCTGCCGAGCACGGCACCGCCGCGGTGCCGACGCGTCCCGTGGCGCCGGTGCGAGATCACCGGCCGACCTCGCCTCACGTGGCAGCTAGTGCCGTGCGTCGCTCCCGGGGTCGCCGATCGGTTCGTCGTCGGGTCGCGGGCCGCCGCCGTCCGGCAGCTGTGCGTCGACGCGCCGCTTGACCACGGCGAGCAGGCCGACGATCAGCACGATCGGACCGGCCACGAGCAGGATCTCGTCCCATCCGCCCTCGTGGGCGAGCATCGAGACCTGCAGCACACGGTCAGGCTACGGCGCCGCGTCTTCGGGCAAACGCTGATTGAATGGTCCTTGTCATGCGAAGCAAAGTCGAAGCCTGCATCGAAGTGATCCGACCGGCGCTCCAGGCCGACAACGGCGACATCGAGCTCGTCGACGTCGACGAGTCGACCGGCATCGTCTCGGTGCGCCTGGTCGGCGCGTGCGGTACCTGCCCCGTGTCGACGCAGACGCTCAAGGGTGGCATCGAGCGGATCATGCGCGACCGTGTCGACGGTGTGACCGAGGTGGTCAACATCGCCGAGGCGGAAGCGGCGATCGACAGCCCCGTCTGACAATCTGTCGGTCCATGACCCGTAGCTCCGATCCGGACGAGTTGTTCGCGGCGGCCCGCGCCGGCGATCGGGCGGCGCTGGCCCGGCTGCTCTCCCTGATCGAGCGCGGCGGAGAGCCCGGGCGTCGCGTCGGGCGGCTCGCGTATCCCGAGAGCGGGCAGGCGTACACGGTGGGCCTCACCGGAGCGCCCGGTGCCGGCAAGAGCACGCTGACCAGTGCCGCGATCGGCCATCTGCGATCGCTCGACCTCGAGGTGGCCGTGCTGGCGATCGACCCGTCGTCGCCGTTCAGCGGCGGCGCGATCCTCGGCGACCGCGTCCGCATGCAGGACCACGCAACCGACCCGGGGGTGTTCATCCGCTCGATGGCCACCCGAGGTCATCTCGGCGGGTTGTCACTCGCGACGCCCGAGGCCGTTCGGCTCCTCGATGCGGTCGGGCGGCGGTGGGTGCTCGTCGAGACCGTCGGCGTCGGTCAGGTCGAAGTCGAGGTCGCCGGCAAGGCCGACACGACCGTCGTCGTGGTCAACCCGGGCTGGGGCGACAGCGTGCAGGCGAACAAGGCCGGGTTGATGGAGATCGCCGACGTCTTCGTGATCAACAAGGCCGATCGCAAAGGCGTCGCCGAGACCCGTCGCGACCTCGAACAGATGCTCGACCTGTCGGACCTGCCCCACGACGCCTGGCGTCCGCCGATCGTCGCCACCGTCGGCTCGACCGGTGAGGGCGTGACCGACCTCTGGGACGCCGTGCTCGCGCACCGCGAGTACGCCGAGCAGAGCGGCCAGCTGGCCGAACGGCGCTCGTTCCGTACCGGCGAGGAACTGCGTGAGATCGTCGCGAACCGCCTCCGCGAGAAGGCTCGCTCGCTGTGCACCGGCGACCGCTGGGACGAACTGACGGCGGCGGTCGGCGAGCAGAGCGACCGATCCGTGGACGGCCGCCGACGAGATGCTGAGCGGCATCGACGCCTAGGACTTCGCCTGGTTCCTGCTTGTTCGGGCATCATGGCATCCATGAGTGACGATGTGGTCCTGCTCGAACGCCGTGACGACGGGGTCGCCGTCGTCACGCTCGCCAACGGCAAGGTGAACGCGCTCTCGGGTGCGGTCGTGGCGGCCATCCACACGATCGCCGACGATCTCACCGCCGATCCGCCCGGCGCGGTCGTCGTGACCGGAGGCGAGCGGATCTTCGCCGCGGGCGCTGACATCTCCGAGTTCGGCGGGCCCGACGAGGCGGTCGGTATCACCGAGCGGATCCATCTCGCACTCGACGCGCTGGCGGCCGTCCCCCGGTTCGTGATCGCCGCGGTGTCGGGCTACGCCCTCGGAGGCGGGTGCGAGCTCGCGCTCGCCTGCGACTACCGCATCGCCGGTGACCGGGCGGTGTTCGGCCAGCCGGAGATCCTGCTCGGAACGATTCCCGGAGGTGGCGGCACGCAGCGCCTGGCCCGTTTGGTCGGGCCGAGCCGCGCCAAGGAGATCTGCATCACGGGTCGCCAGGTCAAGGCCGACGAGGCACTGCGGATCGGGCTTGCCGACGAGATCGTGCGCCGGCGACGAGCTGCACGAGCGTGCGTTGGCCCTGGCCGCGGAGTGCGCACGCGGTGCCGTGCTGGCGCAGGCGTTCGCGAAACAGGCGATCGACGACGGGCTCTCGACGTCGCTCGCAGACGGTCTGCGAATCGAGCGCGAAGCGTTCGTCGAGTCGTTCCGCACGAACGACAGTCAGGTCGGGGTCAAGAGCTTCCTCGAGAACGGCCCGGGCAAGGCCGAGTTCACCGGCACCTGAGCTCAGGTGCCCGACGCGGCGACGGCGTCGCCGTAGACGTTCAGGGTGCGGGCGGCGATCGCCTCCCACGAGTAGGTCGCCTCGAGCAACTCGTGGCCACGCTCGACGAGTTCGTCCGCGAGTTCCTGGTCGGTGAGCACCTGTTCGATGCAGTCGGCCAGGTGCTCGGCGTTGCCGGGTTCGAACAGCAGTGCCGATCCCGTGCCGCCGACGAGCTCGGCCAGACCGCCGGTGTCGGCGACGACGAGCGGCGCCCCGCTGGCGAGTGCCTCGAGGGCGACGATGCCGAACGGTTCGTACAGGGACGGGATGACGATGCATCCGGCCCGATGCGTGGCCGCCCGCAGCTCGTTGTCCGACACGAAGCCGGGGAGCTCGACGATGTCACCGACCCCGGCGACGTCGACCTGCGACTGCAGCTCGGGGAGGTAGCTGCCCCGGCCGGCGATCGTGCACTCGAGGCCCCCGATGCGGTACCGCAGGCTGCCCACGGCGCGAGCCAACACCTGGAACCCCTTCTCGTACTGGACGCGGCCCCACGCCAACACCAGCCCGCTCCGACCGGTGAGGACGGATTCGTCGGGCCCGGGCGCACGCCACCACCCGGGATCGATTCCGCTGGGAATGCGTGTGACGTGGCTGGGGTCGACTTCGAAACCGTCGACGATCTCGCGGACCATCAGCTTGGTCGCTGCCGTCATCCTGCGAGACCGGTAGGCCTGCCACCACTCGATGCTGTTGATGTCGGTCGAGGCCCCAGGCTTCAGATGTCCGCCGTGCCGGCCGCGCTCGGTGCCGTGGAAGGTGGTGACGATGGGCGCTGCCGTCGCCGTGCCGATCACGTCGGCCGCCCAGGCGACCGACCAGTCGTGGGCGTGGATCACGTCGGGACGCCACCCGTTCGTCGCCGCGAAGGCGGCGACGAGCGCGTGATTCGCTGAGGCCGTGCTCGCCACCTGGTTGTCGGGCAGCCACGGCAGCTCGATGTCGGCACGGAGCACTCGGACGCCGCCGAGCGTCGCGTCGGGCTCACCACCCGGCACACGTCGGGTGAGCACGACGACCTCGTGGCCCAACCGGGCGAGAGCGTGAGCGAGGCCGTCGACGTGGGCGGCGGTGCCGCCGGCAGCGCTCGGTGGGAACTCCCACGAGAGGATCAGCACTCGCACCGGCTGCACGATACTGGGCGCCCGAATCAGGCGGACCGGTTCTCGACCGGCGGTGTCGACGTGCCGAGATCGTGGCGCGAGATCTCGACGGCAACCCGGATTCGGCCCATCAGGAGCCGGTGACGGAGGCGTGTTCTCGAAGTGTCTCGGCTGCCTGCTCCGGCGGCATGATGTTGATCATCACACCCGTTCCGCGTTCGAACCCGGCCTGCGTGACGAGGTTGGGCCACACGTGGATGTGCCAGTGGTATTCGCCCTGGTGCGCGTGCGGCGCGGTGTGGAACCCCACGTTGTACGCGACGTCGCCGATGGCGCGGTTGAGCAACGCGGTCGAGTCTCGGAGCGAGCGACCGACCGCTTCCAGCGACGCGTCGTCGGCGTCCTGGAGGTGGAGTTCGTGGCGCCGGGGCACGATCAGCAACTCGTACGGGCTACCGCTCCAGTAGGGGCAGATCACGGCCACGTCGTCGTTCGCGAACACGACCCGATCACCGGTGGCGATCTCGGCTTCGACCGTGGTGCACAGCAGACAGCCACCGGCGAAACGGCTGAACGCCCGCTCCTCGTCGAGTACCTCGCCGGGCACGAAGGGCAGGCCGAGGATCTGGCCGTGCGGATGGGCGATCGACGCCCCGGCTTCGCGGCCCTGGTTCACGATCGCCTGGGTGTAGCGGATGTTCGGCAGTGTGGCGTGATCGGCGAAGCGCGACTTGAGCGCCAGCATGAACTGTCCGGCGGCCTCGTCGTCGAGTTGATCGATCGAGCCCTCGTGATCGTTGGAGTACACGAACACCTCGTGGATGCCGGTGCCCTCGGCCATCACGTGGACGGGACCGACGTGACGAACCGCGAAGCCTTCCTCGCCCTCGAACGCCGGGTACAGATTCGGGACCACCCGCAGGATCCAGTCGCCACCCTTGCCGATCGTCTCGATGACGGGCGGCGTCGCCTCCTCGTTGCCGGGGCAGAACGGGCAGTCGCGGTCGGAATCGAAATCGAGCGGTGAGCGTGGCGCGAAGTCGGTCGGCCGCAGCGCTCGCTCGGCGACGATCGTCACCCATCGCCCCGTCAGCTGATTCAACCGCATCTGGCTCATCGCCCTTGAGGATAGAGCCCTCACCGGCGGGAAGTGGACCAGACGCCGTCCAACCCGGTCGAGTGCACCGATCAGACGCGTCGATAGACCGTGACGTGGCGTTCGGAGTCGTCGGTGAACGGGTCCCGGCCGAACGATTCCCACCGGTGCTCGACGGCCAGGCCGGCGGCTGCGGCCATGTCGTCGAGTTCGGCGGGCGAGGAGTAGCGGATCGACCAGGGTCGGAGCCGCACACCGCCGGTCTCGGTGATCTCGACGAACTGGCCCTCCGCGACGTGGCGGTCGGGCCGTTGCACCGACACCGACAGCACCACCCGGTCAGCCGCCAGCGATTTCACGCTCACCTCGCTGTCGGCGGCACCGGCCTCGGACGGGACGAACGCCTCGACCACGAACCGGCCGCCCGGCGCGAGCACCTCGGCCACCGCGGCGAAACACCGGGCCTGCAGGTCGCCCTCGGTGAGGTTGAAGAGCGTGTTGTACGCGACGAACACGAGCTCGAACGGTCCGGCCGGCAGCGGACCCGTCATGTTGCCGATCGTGGCGGTGACCAGACGGTCCGGGTCGCGGGCGGCCAGTCGATCGAGCATCGCCTCGCTGGTGTCGATGCCCGACACGGACACGCGGTCGGACGCACCGGCGACCGCCAGCGGGACCGCCAGGCGACCCGTTCCGACTCCGAGTTCGAGTACGGGCCCGGCGCCGGCGAGATCGAGCAGCGTCGTGACGGTGCTGTCGATGTCGGAGATGCCGTCGTACCACTCGTCGTACACGTCGGCGAATGCGTCGCCGTAGGTCGTGTCGTCGTAGCCGTCCATACGTCCTCGCCGGTGACCGTAGCCCGCCGACGCCAGGCGGGCCCCGGTGCTCGGTAGCGTTGTCCCGTGGCTCTCACGTACCTCGATCATGCGGCGACGACGCCGATGCGTCAGGTCGCCGTCGACGCCATGGTGCCGTTCTTCACCGAACGCTTCGCCAACCCGAGCGGATCGCACCGATTCGCGCGTGACTCGCGCCGTGCGATCGACGAGGCCCGCGACCGCATCGCGGAGCTGATGGGTGTCGGCCCCGGTGAGGTGGTGTTCCTGGGTTGCGGCACCGAAGCCGACAACCAGGTGATCGCCGGAGTCGGCGGTGTGGCCGTCTGTCCGGCTGCAGAACACCATGCCGTGCTGCATCCGATCGAAGAGCGTGGCGGGCGGGTCGTGGCCGTCGATCACACCGGTCACGTCGACCTCGAACGACTCGCCGATGCGATCGACGAGCGGACCGGGCTGGTGAGCGTGATGGCCGTCAACAACGAGGTCGGCACGATCACCGACCTGGCCGCAGTCTCCGCGCTGGTGCGCGAGCGGGCCCCGCAGGCGGTGCTCCACACCGATGCGGTCCAGGCGGCGTGCTGGCTCGACCTGCGCACGATCGCCCCGTTCGTCGACTGCATGTCGTTCAGCGCGCACAAGTTCGGTGGTCCGAAGGGCGTCGGCGTGCTGACGATCCGCGACGGGGTCGACGGTCGACCCGCTGCTCATCGGCGGCGGCCAGGAACGCGAGCGCCGCAGCGGCACCCACAACGTGGCCGGCATCGTGGCGATGACGGCCGCACTCGCCGAGACCGACGACGAGCGGGCCGTCGAGAACGAACGGTTGGCCGAGCTCCGCGACCGGCTCGTCGACGGCTGGTCGACGGGCTCGACGACGTGATCGAGACGGTGCCCCGCGATCGCAAGGTCGCCGGCTCGGCCCACGTGTGCGTCGGACGGCATCGAGAGCGAGTCGTTGCTGTACCTGCTCGACGAGGCCGAGGTCTGTGCGAGCGCCGCCTCGGCGTGCGCGAGCGGCGCCATGGAGCCCGTCGCACGTGCTGGCGGCCATGGGGGTCGACCGCGCGCTCGCCGCCGGTGCGCTCCGGATGAGTCTCGGACACACGAGCACCGAGCACGACGTCGAGCGCGCCGTCGACGTGGTCGTCGACAGCGTCCGTCGGCTGCGTCGGTCGGCGGCGTGAGGGGGCCGTGAAGGTGATGCTCGCGATGAGCGGCGGCGTCGACTCGTCGGTCGCCGGCGCATTGCTGCTCGCCGACGGACACGACGTCGTCGGCGTCACGATGAAGCTGTGGGGCGGCGACAGCGACTCGGGTTGCTGCAGCGTGAGCGATGTCGACGACGCCCGGCGCGTCGCCCAGCAGCTCGACATCGACCATCTCGTGTTCAACTTCGGTGACGACTTCGACCGGCACGTCGTCGAGCCGTACGTGCGAGACCACGCGGCCGGTGTCACGCCCAACCCGTGCATCGAGTGCAATCGTCACGTGAAGTTCGATCGGCTGCTCCACCGCGCCGATCAGCTCGGATTCGACGCCGTCGCGACCGGTCACCACGCGCGCATCGGGCGCGATGCGACGGGCGCGTTCACGCTCGAACGCGGTGCCGACGCCGCCAAGGACCAGAGCTACGTCGTCCACATGCTCGACCAGGACGATCTGCGCCGCACGTTGTTCCCGGTCGGCGCACATCGACAAGACCGAGGTGCGTCGACTGGCCGTCGGAGATGGGCCTGCGGACCGCGACCAAGCCCGACAGCCAGGACGTGTGCTTCATCACCAGCGCCAACGGTCGGGAGACGTTCCTCGGTGAACGCATCGCGTTCCGGCCGGGCAAGGTCGTCGACCGCGTCGGGTGCTCCACTCGGACGTGTCGAGGCGGTCGAGATGGTGACGATCGGCCAGCGACGCGGCATCGGGCTCCCGGGCGGCGGGCCGAAGCGCTACGTGGTCGACGTCGACGTGCCCAACGCGATCGTGACGGTCGGTGACGACGCCGATCTGCTTCGCTCGACGACCACGGTCGTCGAGCCGACGTGGATCGGCGATGCGGTCGATCGGGACGGTGCTGGTGCAGTGCAGCGCCCACGGCGCCGCCCGGCCGGCGACCATCGCGCCGGTCGACGGCACGGCGCTCGGTCGAGTGGTCCGAGCCACAGCGTCGGGTCGCCCCGGGTCAGAGCGTGGTGTTCTACGACCTGTCCGACCGACGCGTGCTCGGCGGCGGGATCGCCGCCCGCTGACCGTCGGGCGTCAGCCGACCGGGAGCCGGCGTCCGGCGGCCGCCGTGCAGGGCCCGCCCCGGTCGTGAGGGTGCGACCAGCCACGACCGCAGGTGGATCACGTTGCCACGGGGCTCCTTCGGCGTCGCTGCGAGATGCACCGTGACCGACTCGTGGGTGGAGATCTCGATCGCGTGTCCGGAGCGGGGCCGGTGAGATCGGCGGCTTCGGTGTCGGCGGGAGCGAGGCGGATGGCGGCGAGTCTCCTGACGTCGCAGCATCAGCGTCTCGCCGAGTACGAGTGAGTCGTGGATGACGACGCCGATCGGCACGATCACGAACCATCGCGTCGACAATCGGTGCCACCGTGGCCAACCGAACACACCGAGCACGATCGCGACGATCGCGGCCGCAACCCCGCTGATCCATCGGCCGTCGGCGAGCAGGAGCGGAGCCGAGATCGACACGGCCGCCCAGATCGCCCACGCCAGCACCGAGGCGGCTGCGTAGGCGGCAGGCGGTCGGAGGAGGTGCCGGTCCTCCTCGCCGTACGCGGACGCCTGGACGAACGTACGGCCGAGCTCGGCCGAGAACACGATCACCGTGGCGAGCAGGCCGCCGACCAGGAAGAACACGCCGTCGAGACCGTCGGCGCCGCCGACGAGCGACACGACGGCGATCGGGATCGCGAGCGGGACGACGACCCGTGCCGCGGTGAGGCTCACGACGGCCGGGACGGCCATCGCCGCCACGCCGATCACCCATCCGGCGAATCCGGCGTACCGGGCGACGTTGCCGACCGTGTCGGAGCGGCCCGCCGCCGCGCCGTCGATCGCTGCTCCGCCGGCGACCAGGACGCCGATCCAGACGAGCCGGAGCAGCCAGGGGATCACACGGTCGACGACGGATGGGGCCGGCACGGGCCCAGTCTGGCCGTCGATCACCCGGAACCGTCCACCGTCCGCCCGTGACCGAGCCGAAGTCGTCGTCGCAGGTCAGGAGGTGTCACCATGCACCGATGGAGGTCGACGACGCACCGACGACACCCGTCGGCTCGCCGAGCGCCGACGCGGGCTCGGCTCGCCCGGCGTTTCTCGAGATCGTCCGGTCGGCGGCGACGGTCGGCGTCGGCAGCCTGCCGCACCGTGACGCAGGCCGCGGCGGCGGAGTTCAGGGTCGAGACGTTCGACGTGCTGACCCTGCCGAGCCTGCCGAGGCGATCCCCGGCGGAGGCGCCGGTTGCGCAGGCGCTGGTCGGTGCACCCGGCGTCACCCTCGGCCAGTACGGCACCGTCGCGATCGACCTCGCTCGGCTCGATCCGGCGGCCGAGGTTCGCACGGAGCTGTGGCGCGATGCGTTCGGTGGGTTCCGGGCATGCCTCGAAGTGGCGTCCGAGCGCGGCCATGCGGGACCGGTGAAATGGCAGTTCGTCGGCCCGATCAGCGTCGGACTCACCCTCGTCCGCGCCGGCGCCTCGTCCGATGTCGCGTTCCCGATGGCGGTTCGTCTCGTGAGGAGTCACCTGACGTCGCTGGTCGGTGCGATCGCCGACACGTTGCCGGGGTCGCCGCAGCTCGTGGTGCTCGACGAGCCGTTCCTCGACGATCTGATGACGCACGACTTCCCGATCGCACCCGACGAGGCGATCGACCTGCTCTCGTCCGCCATGGCGGCGGTCGAGGCCAGCGCGACCGTCGGCGTCCACACGTGTGGTGACGTCGACCTCGCCACGCTGATCGCGTCCGGACCGAAGGTGCTGTCGCTCCCGGCCCGTCCGTCGCTCGTCGACGTACGCCGGGTACGTCGACCGGTTCCTGCGCGACGACGGCGTGGATCGTGTGGGGCGCCGTGCCGACCGAGGGCCCGATCGGCAGCACGGCCGGACGTACCACCCGAGCGCTCCAGGCACTCTGGCGGGATCTCGCCGAGCGCGGGTGCGATCCCGCACGCCTGCGGCGGCAGAGTCTGATCTCGCCGCAGTGCGGACTCGGTGGCCACAGCACCTCGGTCGCCGAGCGGGTCTGTTCGACGGTCACCGCGGTGTCGCGGGCCGTCCAGGCCACGTGACGGCTCTCGCCACATGCGGCCGTCGTGATGCGCCCGGCCCGGTGAGCTGGTCGTCGTCGCTCGCCCGGCTCCTTACACTCGGCAACGATGAGTACGCAGCGCGACGAGGTGTCGGCTCGGATCGCCGACCTGCGCGAGCAGGTGGCGTACCACAACCGCCTCTACCACGAGCAGGACGCCCCGGAGATCCCCGACGGCGACTACGACGCGCTGGTCCGCGAGCTGCGCCGGCTCGAGGCCGAGCACCCCGAGCTCGCCGACGCCGCATCCCCGTCGCAGGCGGTGGGCGGAGCGGCGAGCGCCACGTTCGCACCCGTGGTCCATGCCGTGCCGATGACGAGCCTCGACAACGCGATGGACCCCGACGAGTTGCGGGCGTGGTACGACCGACTGCTCCGCGGTCTCGACGGTGTCGCACCGCGACTGGTCGCCGAGCTCAAGTTCGACGGCCTCGCGATGAGTCTCCGCTACGAACAGGGCGTGCTGGTGCAGGCGGCGACGCGCGGTGACGGCAGTGTCGGCGAGGACGTCACCGGCAACGTCCGCACGATCGCCGACATCCCGCATCGATTGTCGGGGTCGACGGTGCCGACGGTGCTCGAGGTCCGTGGCGAGGTGTACATGTCGACGTCGGTGTTCGAGGCGCTCAACGCAGAGTACGAGGCGGCCGGGGAGCGGCCGCTCGTGAACCCGCGCAACGCCGCGGCGGGCAGTCTGCGCCAGAAGGACCCGACCATGACGGCGAAGCGCCGGTTGTCGTTCTGGGCGTACCAGCTCGGCCAGGTGGTCGACGGGCCCGCGTTCGCCTCGCACGCGGAGACGCTCGACTTCATCGGCTCGTGCGGCTTCCCGATGAACGCCGAGCGACGAACGTTCGACGACATCGACGCGGTCATCGACTACTGCGCCTACCGCGAGGAGCATCGCCACGATCTCGGCTACGAGATCGACGGGGTCGTGATCAAGGTCGACGATCTCGCCCAGCGCGACGAACTGGGGTACACGTCGCGCGCGCCGCGATGGGCGATCGCGTACAAGTTCCCACCCGAGGAGCGCACGACGATGCTTCACGACATCCAGGTGTCGGTCGGGCGGACCGGCAGGACCACGCCGTTCGCCGTGCTCGAGCCGGTGTTCGTCGGCGGCTCGACGGTGGCGATGGCGACACTCCACAACCAGGATCAGGTGGCGGTCAAGGACGTCCGCCCCGGCGACACCGTCATCGTGCGCAAGGCCGGCGACGTGATCCCCGAAGTCGTCGGGCCCGGTGCTCTCGATGCGGCCGAAGGGAACCGAGCCGTGGGTGTTCCCGTCCACCTGTCCCGGCTCGCTCGGCAGCACCGCTCGTGCGGCCCGAGGGCGAGGCGGACACCCGCTGCGTCGCAACCGACTGCCCGGTCCAGCGCGACCAGAAGATCGCGTACTGGGCGTCGCCGCGGGGCGATGGACATCGAAGGGCTCGGCGAGCGATGGTGCGAGAAGCTGACCGCCGCAGATCTGGTGCGCGACCCAGCCGACCTCTACTCGCTGACGGTCGATCAGGTCGAGGCTTGGAGGGGTTCGGCGAGACCGAGCGCCCAGCAAGCTTGATCGACGCGATCCAGAAGTCGAAGGACCGCCCCCTCCCGAAGGTGCTCACGGCGTTGGGCATCAGACACCTCGGGCCGGCAGCCTCCTCGGCACTGACCGCCGAGTTCGGACACGCTGCGCCGTGTGATGGAAGCCGGTCGACGAGATGGCCGCCGTCGACGGCGTCGGCGCGGTGATCGCACGTGCGATCTCGTACGTGGTACGAGCAGCCCGCCAACCGAGGCTTCATCGACCGCCTCGAGGCTGCCGGGGTCAACTTCGGCAGCGAGGACGAGGCCGCCGAGCGCGAGGCAGCACGCGCCGCGACCCAGCAGACCCTGGAGGGCATGACGATCGTCGTCACCGGGACCGTGCCCGGGTACAACCGGGAGGAGGCCGAGGTCGCCATCACCTCCCGGGGAGGCAAGAGCCCGGGCAGCGTCTCGAAGAAGACGTTCGCGCTCGTGGTCGGCGAGGGTGCCGGAGCGAGCAAGCTGTCCAAGGCCGAGGCGAACGGCACCCCGATCGTGCCGGCAGACCGGTTCGACGAATTGCTGGCCGACCCGCAGGCCGTGGTCGCCGAGGTCGGAGCGTGAAGACGATCGGTCTGCTCGGCGGCATGAGCTGGGAGAGCTCGATCGAGTACGAGCGGATGATCAACGAGGCGGTGCGGGAGCGTCTGGGCGGCGTGCACTCGGCGGACCTGATCATCCGGAGCTACGACTTCGCCCGGATCGAGGCGCTGCAGGCCGCCGACGACTGGGGAACGGCCGGTGACCTGCTCGCTCGGGACGCTGTGATGCTCGAACGGGCGGGCGCCGGACTGGTCGTGCTGTGCACGAACACGATGCATCGGCTGGCCGACCGGATCGAGTCGGCGATCGGCGTGCCGTTGCTCCACGTGGCGGATGCAACGGCGGACGCGATCGCGCGGGCCCACGTCGGGAGCGTCGCCCTGCTCGGCACGCGCTACACGATGGAACAGGACTTCATGCGGAGCCGGTTGGCGGCACGCGGCCTCGAGGTGATCGTGCCCGAGGAACCGGATCGCACCACGGTGCACGACGTGATCTACGACGAACTCGTCCGGGGCATCGTCCGAGCCGAATCGAAGGCCCGCTGTCTCGACGTGATCGGTCGGTTGCTCGACCGGGGTGCACGCGGGGTGATCGCCGGCTGCACCGAGATCGAGCTGCTGGTCTCGGCCGACGACCTCGACGTGGCGTATTTCCCGACCGCGGCGATCCACGCAGCGGCTGCCGTCGACTCGGCGCTCGATCACGGCGATGTCGGCGCCGCGTGAACGTCAGACGACGGTGAACGTCCAGGTGAACGTTCGTGCGAACTGTCGACCGTCCTCGATCTTCCAGTAGATGACCTCCGACGGTGTGCTCTCCGTCGTCGAACTGCGTGATCGCTGCCGATTGGTTGGGCGTGAACGTCAGCGTGTTGTTCCCCGGCTCGAACCTCGTCACCGGAGGGAGCTCGACCTGCTGGCCGGGTTCGATGTCGGACAGGTCGAGTTCGTCGACGTTGACCGTGTCGATCTCGATGCCGTCGATCACGAGCACGCCGGTGTAGCCGCTCTCCAGGTCGACGACGACGTTGCTCTGGTTGGGGATCTGAACGGCTTCGGGAACGGGGACGACCGACTCGACGAACGGCGGCAGGTTCGCCCGGTCGTCGCCGGTGATGCCGACGAGGACACCGCGGATCACCAGGAGGATGCCCACGCCGAGCACGAGCAGCATGATCACCGTCGTCTTGTCGGGCCGCCGCCGGCGCTGCGGCGCTGCAGCCGGGTGCTCGTCGGCGCGATCGTCCTCGGTGGGCGGGTCCGTGTCGACCGAGTGCTCGCTCACGCCCCCATCATGCCGTGATCGGGCCCCGTTCCGACCTGCCCACCCGTGTCGCGAGGACGCGACCCGACCGATCCGACGATCGAGGGGGCGTCACCCCACGACCTCGAGGCAAGCGATAGCGTTCGGGCATCGTGAACATCAGCGATTCGCCCCCCGGCGGTCAGATCGAACCGTCCGAACTCTTCGGTCTGTCGGTTGCCGACCAGTACCGTGTCGTGAGCCTCGTCAGCGAGGGCGCGAACACGACCGTCTTCGACGCGGTCGACGATGCGACCGGCCGAACGGTGACGGTCAAGCTGATCCGGCCCGAGATGACGGCGACCCGCACCTTCCGGACGCATTTCGACGAGACGATGCGTCGTGTCGCCGCCCTGAGTCATCCCAACATCGCCGCGCTCTTCGACTGGGGGACCACCGATGTCCACGGGGTGGAGACCGCCTTCGTCGTCGCCGAGCAGCTCACCGGCGGCAGCCTTCGCGACATGTTCGACCGGTCACGACAGCTGAGCCCCTCACAGGCGCTCGCCGTCGGTCTCGATACGTGCAGGGCCCTCGACTACGCCCACCGTCGCGGTTTCGTCCACACCGAATTGACCCCGTCCAAGCTCGTGTTCGGCGACGACCGGCGCTTGCGGATCACCGATTTCGGGCTCGCCTGGTTGCTCAGCAGCGAGACGTGGCAGCAACCGGAGTCGGTCGACAACCACACGGCGTGGTACGCCTCGCCGGAGCAGGGTCTGTCGCGGCCGATCGACGGCAAGACCGACGTGTACGCGCTCTGTCTGGCGATGCACGAAGCGGTCACGGGCGAACTCCCGTTCAAGAAGGACTCCACGGTGGCGACGCTCGCTGCTCGAGTCGGCAAGCTGATGCCCGTCTCGGCCGATCTGGGGCCGCTGGCCGCCGTGCTCGAACACGCGGGGCGCCCGGAGGCCGACGAGCGGGCGTCCGCGGCAGAGTTCGGCAAGGGCCTGGTGCAGACGGCCGGGAAGTTGCCGCGTCCCGAGCCGCTCCCGTTGCTCTCGACGGGCCTGTTCGACACGCCGGTCGAACAGCTGAGGTCGCCCGACGATCCGACGGGCGGGGTCGTCCGGCCGCCGAAGGACGACCGGGGCGGCGAGCCCGTCGCAGCCGCGCTGGTGATCACGGCGGCCGAGCCCGACGAACCCGACGTCGACGTCGGGGACGAGCCCGATCAGGAACCCGACGCCGAGCCGGATCCGGCGACGACCACGGCCCTCGAGGCCGAACCCGGTGACGTGCCGGCCGTCGAATCGCCCGGCGACGACCTCGTGATCCTCCCACTCGATTCCGAGATCGGCGAGACGGCCTCCCGGCCGCCGGACATCCCGGAGGACACCGAGGTCGACGCCGACGAGGTCGCCCCGGCAGCGGTCGCGACCGCCACGACCGCCGACATGGCCGTCGTGACGGCTCCGGAGACCCAGGTGATGGCCGCCGCTGCGGCACCGGTCGAGCGTCGGCGTCGTGGGTTCCCGTGGAAGATCCTGCTCGCGCTGATCGTCATCGCCGCACTCGTGGTGCTCGGCATCCTCGCGACTCGTCTCTTCGCGACGCCGGTGTACACCGTGCCCGACCTCGTCGAGACGCCCGAGGCCGAGGCGAGGAATCTCGTCGCTCCCAACCGGTGGGAGGTCACGGTCGAGCGGGAGCGCAGCGATCTGGTCCCGGTGCCCGGGCTCGTCGTGCGGACTGCCCCACAGTCGGGTGTCGAACTCGCCGAGGGAGAGCCGTTCCTGATCGTGGTGAGCATGGGGCCGACACTCCGCGAGTTGCCCGAGTCGACGGGACTGCCGTTCAGCGAGGCGCAGACACGGCTGGTCGACGCGCGGGTTGGACGTGGTCACCGTCGAGCGGTTCGACGAGGAGGTTCCGGCCGACGTGGTCATCGGATGGTCGGTCCCCGGCGACGCGACCCTGACGGCGGGAGCACTCGTCGAGCCGGGCACGGTGGTCGAACTGGTCGTCTCGATCGGCCCCGAACCGCGCACGATCCCGAATGTGGTGGGCCTTCCCGTCGGCGCCGCCCGGACCGACGTCGAGGAGATGCGCCTGACGCTGACCGAGGTCGGGCAGGAGTTCAGCGACGACGTCGTGCTCGGGTCGATCATCTCGCAGGGAACACCTCCGGGCACCGAGGTGCCGCGGGGTGCCGATCTGACCGTGATCGTCTCGCGGGGTCCCGATCTCGTCTCGTTCCCCGACCTGTCGGATGTTGCCTCCTACGAGCAGGCCGAGCCGATTCTCGTCGAGGCCGGCTTCGTGCCGCGGTTGACGTTCGGTGATGCCCAAGGTGAGATCCGCTCGATCAGCATCGACGGCGACGAGCCCGAGATCGGCGAGACGTTCCGCCGCGGAACGCAGGTCGACATCACCGCCCTCTGATCACTACGGTTCGGCCAGCCGATCCAGGTGACGGCGGGAAAGGACGGCATGGACGAACTCGACGGTCGGGTGGCGATCGTGACGGGTGCCGGGCGTGGTCTCGGCCGTGAGCACGCTCGATTGCTCGCGGCCCACGGCGTTCGGGTGGTCGTGAACGACCTCGGGGTCGAACCGGACGGTGCCGGCACCGACGAGGGCCCCGCCGACGACGTCGTCGCCGAGATCCGTGACGCGGGTGGCGAAGCGATCGCGTCGTACGACGATGTGGCCGACTGGGACGGCGCCCACCGGGTCGTCGACGCTGCCATCCGGGCGTTCGGCGATCTCGACATCGTCGTGAACAACGCCGGGATCCTGCGTGACAGCACGATCGTCAACATGTCGGAGGACGACTTCGACGACGTGATCCGCGTCCACCTGAAGGGGCACGCAGCCACGACGAAGTGGGCGGCCTCGTTCTGGCGCGAGCAGCACAAGCTCGGCGCCGATCGCCGACGCAACCTCGTGCACACGAGCTCGACGTCGGGCCTGTACGCGAATCCCGGGCAGTCGAACTACGGCGCCGCCAAGTCGGCGATCGCGACCTTCAACCAGGTCGCAGCGCACGAACTCGAGCAGTACGGCGTCGTCTCGAACTGTGTCGTGCCCGGCGCCCGGACGCGGCTCACGATGGCATCACCCGGTCTGCCGGAGATCATGGAGGAGCCGGCCGATGGCTTCGACATCTGGGATCCGGCCAACGCGTCGCCGCTCGTGGCCTACCTGGCGAGCCGATCGTGTCCGTTCAGCGGTGAGACGTTCTACGTCCAGGGCGGCACCGTGCGACGACTCGAACCGTGGAGCCTGGTCGGCACGTCGATCGAGCAGGCGACCCGCTGGGACGTCGCCGACCTGGCCGAGGCCATGCGGGCGTTCGAGGGGGCACCGGCTACTCGGTGATCGCCTGGATGTCGGCTGCGAGCTCCATCGAGGCCTCGTTCACGGGCACCGTCGCCTGCATCGCCATCAGCTTCATCATGTCGCCCTGCACCACGATCTTGCCCGCCATGAACGACTGCATGAGCACGGCGGGATCCTGATCGACGACCATCGCCTTGGCCGTTTCGTAGTCGGTCGTGAGCGTCACGTCGACCTCGTCGAGCTCACCGAGCTCGAGTTCGAGGCTGCCGTCACTGCTGTCGATGTACGCATGCACTGTGCCCACACCGAAGGGCACATCGGTGACGATCTGGTTGATCCTGACCTCGATGGTCACCTCGGGAAGCCGGTCGGCGTACTGCTCTCGGAGGGCCCGGGCCGCCTCCATCCATTCGTCGGTGAGGAACGTGTACATGGCAGGCGACTGTACCGGTGCGGTTGGATCAGGGTGCGTCGAGTGTCGTCGTCGACGTCGTGATGCCGTCGATGAAGTCGTGGTCGAGTTCGAAACCCATGCCCGGCCCCTCGGGTACCGCCACCTCGCCGTCGTGGACGGTGATGGGTTCGGTCACGATGTCGCGCTGATAGAACCTCGACGCGGCGCTGATGTCACCCGGCAGGGTGAAGCCGGGCAACGCCGCAAGGGCTGCGTTCGCGGCGCGGCCGATCCCGGTCTCGACCATGCCGCCGCACCACACGGGGACGCCTCGATCGACGCACAGGTCGTGGATGCGACGGGCTTCGAGGTATCCGCCGACGCGGCCGGGCTTGATGTTGATGATCTCGGCGGCGCCGAGTTCGATCGCGTCCTCGGCGGTCTGGAGCGACACGATCGACTCGTCGAGGCACACCGGCGTCTCGATCGCGGCCGCCAACCGGGCATGGCCGAGGATGTCCTCTTCCGCGAGCGGCTGTTCGATGAGCAGGAGGTCGTAGTCGTCGAGTCGCCGCAGATGGTCGGCGTCGGTGCGCCCGTAGGCGGTGTTGGCATCGACCTGGAGGCCCATCTCCGGTCCGATCAGCTCGCGGACCAGGCGGACCGGTTCGACGTCCCAACCCGGCTCGATCTTGAGCTTGATGCGGGCATAGCCGTCGTCGACGTACCCCTGCACCTGGCCGAGCAGTTCGTCGAGCGTGTCGAAGATGCCGACGCTGACCCCGCTCGGGATGTGGTCGCGTCGGCCCCCGAAGTACGCGTGCAGATTGACGCCGGCGGCCCGCAACTCCGCGTCGAGCACGGCAGCTTCGAGCGCAGCCTTTGCCATGGGGTGCCCGGCGTACGGGTCGAGCCGCGTCGCCACGTCGGCCGCCGAGACGGCGCCGCCCGCCCCGAGCGTCGGCCAGAAGTGCTCGGCGATCACGAGTGCGGCGGCATCGACGAACTCGGCGGAGTACACGGGTTCGGTCATCGCGACGCATTCGCCCCATCCCTCACCTTCGTCGGTGGTGACGTGGAGCAGCAGGATGTCGCGCCGCGTCTGCGTGCCGAAGCTGGTGCGGAACGGCGTGACGAGGTCGAGTTCGATGCGTCGGAGTTCGAGTCGTTGCAGGTGCATGTTCATGTCTCGCGATCGAGGTGGGCGACGACGTACGAGCCGTCCCGGGTGAATCCGGTGACGATGCCGCCGGCGTCGAGCAGGGGCTCGAGCTGGTTGCGAACCTGCAGACGCCACTCGGCGGCGGTGTCGGGTTCGGTGCGCCGCAGCACGACGATGTCGTCGGGGGTGGGAACCGTGGTGGTGATCGCTCCATCCGGTGCACCAGGACGGTCCGCGTCGTCGGAGGTCGGCCAGGCGACGACGAGTCGGTCGGACTCGTCGTGAGCGTTGATCGAGTCGGTCATCGTGCCGTAGAAGTTCTCGAGGTATTCGGTGATGTGCGCGCCGAGGACCTCGATGTTGAACCAAGCGTTGCGGCGCACCAGCGGGTCGAACGTCCAGACGATCCACGGGATGCCCCGTTCGGCCGCCCACGCCCGCTGATGGTTCTTCATGAGCCGGCCGACGCCGTGGTGCTGCACCCCGGGCAGGATGCCCGTGATGTGGCTGTGGAGCGCTCGTTCGCCGTGGTGGTCGGCGAGGAAGCCGAACGAGGCCCCGACGGCGTGCCCCGACTCGAACGCGCCGGCCACGTAGCCGCCGGCG
This sequence comes from uncultured Acidimicrobiaceae bacterium, assembly GCA_963827775.1. Classification (GTDB taxonomy): domain Bacteria; phylum Actinomycetota; class Acidimicrobiia; order Acidimicrobiales; family Ilumatobacteraceae; genus Ilumatobacter. The sequence goes on from CAWHCI010000011.1 coordinate 139,331, forward strand.
TGCGAGACGGCCATCAGCAATTCGACGGTGACGATCGGGGTCGAGGTGCCCCACACCTGCTGGAACACCGTGCCGATCGTGGACATGTCGCTCGACGACTCCAGCGTTCGGATGTCGAACTGTGCGTCACCCATGCCGGGACCGTACCCCGTCGACCACGGCTCGGCCGATCGGACGACGAGGACGGTCGTTGACGACATCGTCAAACCGGTGGCATTGACGCGCTCCGACGGTAGGCATGTCGGCATGGCTCGAATCCTGGTCACCGAAGCGATCGCCGACGGTGGTCTCGACCGCCTCCGTGCAGCGGGGCACGACGTCGACGTGCAACTCGGGTTGTCACCCGACGACTTGCGTTCGGCGGTGGTCGGTGCCCACGCGCTCGTGATCCGCTCTGCGACCACGGTCGACGTCGATCTGCTCGCCGCCGGCGGCGATCTGGTCGTCGTCGGTCGTGCGGGCATCGGGCTCGACAACGTCGATGTCGCCGCCGCCACCGATCGCGGTGTGATGGTCGTCAACGCCCCGCAGTCGAACATCATCTCGGCGGCCGAACACACGATGGCGCTCCTGCTCGCGCAGGCCCGCAACGTGCCCCAGGCGCATGCCGCGTTGATCGACGGACGTTGGGAACGCAGCAAGTGGGAAGGTGTCGAGCTGGCCGACAAGACGCTCGGCATCGTCGGGCTGGGCCGGATCGGCAAGCTGGTCGCCGATCGTGCACGGGCGTTCCAGATGCGCCTCGTGGCGTACGACCCCTTCGTGTCGGCCGACCGTGCCCGACAGATGGGTGTCGAGCTGATGCCGCTCGACCAGATCGTCGCCGAGTCCGACTTCCTGACGATCCATCTGCCGAAGACGGCCGAGACCGCCGGGCTGATCGATCGTGATCTGCTGCTCAAGGCCCGCCCGACGCTGCGGGTCGTCAACGTGGCCCGCGGCGGGATCGTCGACGAGCAGGACCTGGCCGAGTGCATCCGCGACGGGGTGATCGCGGGCGCCGCGCTCGACGTGTTCGACACCGAGCCCACCACGCAGTCGCCCCTGTTCGAGCTGCCCTCGGTGGTCGTCACCCCGCACCTCGGCGCGTCCACGCGTGAAGCGCAGGACAAGGCCGGCGACGCGATCGCCGACATGGTGAAGCTCGCGCTCGACGGCGACTTCGTGCCGTGGGCGGTCAACGTCGACGCAGCCGAGGCGAACGAGACGATCCGGCCGTTCCTGCCGCTCGCCGAGCAGCTCGGCCGGCTGTACGGATCGCTGCACGGCAGCTCGCCCGATTCGTTCGAACTCTGCTGCGAGGGAGAGATCGCGGCCTACGACACCCGGATCCTCGGCCTCGCCGTGCTGAAGGGTTTCTTCAGCCGGATCAGCGACGACCCGGTCAGCTACGTCAATGCACCGAGCATGGCCAAGGGCGCCGGCATCTCGATGCGCGAGATCACGTGTGCCGAGTCCGACGAGTACGTGAACCTCATCTCGCTCCGGTGCACCGATCACAGCATCTCCGGCACACTCGCCGGTCGACGCCGCGATCAGCGGATCGTCGAGGTCGACGGTCACTCGGTCGACGTCCCGCCGGCCGAGCACATGATGGTGATCAGCAACGACGATCGGCCGGGCGTGATCGGCACGGTGGGTGTGATGCTCGGCGGTGCCGGCGTCAACATCGCCGACATGGACGTCGGCCGGGTGTCGGCCGACAGCGCCACGATGGTGCTCACGCTGACCGACGAGGTGCCCCTGCGACTCGTCGAACAGCTGCGGGCCGCTCCCGGCATCCTCAGTGTGAAGGTGCTGCGGGGCTGACCGCGGCGCTGCCTCAGCTCAGCAATGCCCGGTCGCCGCCGCCGAGTCTCGTGGCCAGGTACGTGCTCGTGCCCGATTCCAGCAGCTCGCGGGCGCCCACCATCATCGCGCCGTACGCGGTGCTGGCGAGTGAGCCGCCGACCGAGACGCGGCGTCCACCCGCATCGCCGATCTCGGCGACGGACGGCCCGCCGGGGAGCGCCAGCACGTTCACCGGCACGCCGACGGCGTCGACCACGGTCCGAATCGACTCGGCCGAGTCCAGGCCCGGTGCGTACACGCAGTCGGCACCGGCGTCGCGGTACGCGAACAGGCGGGCGATCGTGTCGTCGAGGTCGTCGATCCCGTGCAGCAGGTTCTCGCAACGAGCCGTGAGCAGCAACGGGTCGCCGGCGACGTGCGCAGCGGCGGCGGCCGCGGCGACCCGATCGGTGGCGACGTCGACCGGGTCGATTCGGTCGGCCGAACCGTTCCAGTCCTCGATCGAGCAGCCGGCCGCTCCCGCATCGTGCAGCAGCCGGACCGTCTCGGCGACGCCGTCGAGATCGTCGGCGAAGCACCGTTCGCTGTCGACGTTGAGCGGGACGTCGGTGGCCGCCGCGACCGCCCGCACGTGGGCGACGAGTTCGTCGCGGGTCACGCCGTAGTCGTCTCGCCCCTGGGACCAGGCGAAGCCGGCACTGGTCGTGGCGAGGGCCTCGAATCCCGCTCCGGCCAGGAGCTTGGCCGAACCGACGTCCCACGGGTTGGGCATCACGAACACCCGCTCACGGGCGTGGAGTTCGAAGAATCGTGCACGTCGTTGCCGCGGGGTCATGAGCTCCATCCTGACCGATCCGGGCCGACAACGAGGTTCGGACACGACCGTCGTGGTGGGGCCCCGGGCTCGCCGGGCCGGGTCACCAGCCGTCGGGGAGCGATGCGAGGCGTGCCTCGATCGCCGCCTGCCGCGCGTCGGCGGCGAAGTCGTCGCCGCTGCCGGCGTAGATGATCGACCGTGACGAACTCATCAGCAGTCCGCGCCCGTCGGAGTCGGCGCCGGCAGCGACGGCATCGCGCGGGTCGCCACCCTGGGCGCCGATCCCGGGGACGAGGATCGGGAGGTCGCCCACCACCTGCCGCACGTTCCGGAGCTCGTCGGGATACGTGGCGCCCACCACGAGGCCGCAATCGCCGCGACTGGCCCACTCGTTCGCGACCATCTCGGCGACGCGGAGATAGAGCGGCCGCCCGCCGACGTCGAGCGATTGCAGGTCGTCGCCGCCGGGATTGCTGGTGCGGCACAGTGCGATCACGCCGCCGCCGTGGGCGAAGAAGGGAACCACCGAGTCGGCGCCCAGATACGGGTTCACCGTGACGGCGTGCGCCCGATACCGGCCGAAGGCCTCACGCGCATAGTGCTCGGCGGTGGAGCCGATGTCGCCACGCTTGGCGTCGAGGATCAGCGTGACGTCCGGGTACTCCTCCAGGATGTAGGTGCAGATGCGTTCGAGCGCCGCTTCCTCGCGTTGGCTGCTGAAGTACGCGATCTGCGGCTTGAACGCACACACGACATCGGCGGTGGCATCGATGATCTCCTTGCAGAACCGGAAGATCGCGTCGGGTGCGGCGTCGAGCACCGTGGGGAATCGAGCCGGATCCGGATCGAGGCCGACGCACAGCAGCGAGTTCGACGCGGCCCAGGAGCGCCGGAGTTGATCGTGAAAACCCACCGCGCCGACGGTAGAGCACGCCACCGCGGCGGCGGACGCGCGTTCGTTGCGATCGTGTGACGAAGCGGTGGTCAGTCGACGAGTTCGATCGCGGCCGTCGGGCAGAGTTCGGCCGCTTGGCGCACCTTGTCGTGGAGCTCCGCCGGCGGCTCCTCCTGGAGGACGTAGAGATAGCCGTCGCTGCGGACCTCGAACACCTCCGGGCTGATCTGCATGCAGCCGCCCGTCGAGGCACACATGTCGAAATCGATCTTGACCTTCATCGCATCCTCCTCATGCCTTGGCCCGACGGTAGCCGTCGGCTTCGGCGTCGTGGGCGTCGGCGTAGCATCGCTCGGGCACCGTTCGCTCGTAGAACCGTCCGCCGGGGACGTGGAAGATGCCGGAGTTGTCGTTGGCCTTGATGGGGTAGCCCTCGGGGCACGCCCCGTCGACCGGAGCGACCCACGTGGTGCTCGTCGCCGCCTCGGTCACCCCCGGCTCGTCGGTCCCGGCGGCCGGCGTGTCCGTGGCGGCCGGCGCGATATCGCCTGCATCGACGGTGAGGTCCATGAATCCGACCGGAGGATGGCCGCCGGTCGGCGGGTCGAGTGGTGGCCATTCCGGCGCCGCGGAGTCGTCACCGGTGCGGCTCTGCCATGCGAGCCACCCCGCGTAGCCGGCCCCGGCGAGGAGTGCCGCCCAGAACAGCCGTCGTAACGTCGTGATCATGCGGCAACCCTAGACGGTGACCCCGTCGCCCACCCACAGTATCGAAGGGTGTCAACCGTGCTGACGCTCGAACGCGGAGAGCACCGCTCGCAGTGATGCGGTCGTGATGTTCGGATCCTGGCCGAGACCCCATTTGAGGTTGCCCGTCGGGCCCGTGGTCTCGACGTAGGCGACCGCCTGTGCGTCAGCGCCACGACCGATCGCGTGCTCCGAATAGTCGACGACGTCGAACGGCTCGTCGAAGTGGGCCGTGATCGCCTGCACGAACGCCTCGACCGGGCCGTCGCCCTCGCCGTGCACCGTGACCGGCTCACCGTCGACCTCGAGCTGTGCCGCCAGCCGGGTGCGTCCCTCGCCGTCGACCGAGGTGGTGTGCAGTTCGTGCGTGCGCAGCCGGAATCGGGGGGTCTCCGGGATGTACTGGGCCTGGAACGTGTCCCACATGACGTTCGGGCTGATCTCGGTTCCGGTGTTCTCGGTGACGTGCTGGATCGCCTTCGAGAACTCGATCTGGAGCCGCCGGGGCAGATCGAAGCCGTGCTCCTCCTTCATCACGTAGGCGACGCCGCCCTTGCCGGACTGCGAGTTGACCCGGATGACCGCCTCGTAGCTGCGCCCGACGTGCGTGCGGATCGATCGGCAGGTAGGGGACCTCCCACATGCCCGTAGTCGTCGCGGCAGGCGCGTCGAGGCCCTTCTTGATCGCGTCCTGGTGCGAGCCCGAGAACGCCGTGTAGACGAGGTCGCCCACGTAGGGATGGCGCGGATGCACGGGCAGTCGGTTGCAGTACTCCGCCGTGCGCCGCAGAGCGTCGATGTCGCTGATGTCGAGCTCGGGATCGACGCCCTGCGCGAACAGGTTCATCGCCAGGTTCACGACGTCGACGTTGCCGGTGCGTTCGCCGTTGCCGAACAGCGTGCCCTCGACGCGATCCGCGCCGGCCATCACGCCGAACTCGGCCGCAGCGACCGCGCAGCCGCGGTCGTTGTGCGGATGCAGGCTGCACGATCACCGCTGTCGCGCTGCGTGATCGTGCGGCCGAACCACTCGATCACGTCGCCGTACACGTTGGGCGTGTAGCATCTCGACCGTCGCCGGCAGGTTGAGGATGATCGGGTCGTCGGGCGTCGGCTCGATCACGTCCATGACCGCGTCGCAGACCTCGATCGCGTAGTCGAGCTCGGTCAGCGTGAAGCTCTCCGGCGAGTACTCGTAGCGAACCTGCGTCCCGGGGATCGTCTCCTCGAGCTTCTTGCACAGCTTCGCCCCGTTGACGGCGATCGTCGATGATGCCCTCCTGGTCCAGGCCGAACACGACCTCGACGCTGCAGCGGGAGGTCGAGTTGTAGAAGTGCACGATCGCGCGTGGCGCGCCCGCGATGGCCTCGTAGGTGCGCTCGATCAGCTCCTGGCGGCACTGCGTCAGCACCTGGATCGTGACGTCGTCGGGGATCAGGTCCTCCTCGATCAGCTGGCGCACGAAGTCGAAGTCGGGCTGGCTGGCCGACGGGAAACCGACCTCGATCTCCTTGAAGCCCATCTGCGACCAGCGTCCTGGAACATGCGCAGCTTGCGGGCCGGGTCCATCGGGTCGATGAGCGCCTGGTTGCCGTCGCGGAGGTCGACCGAGCACCATCGCGGTGCCTGGTCGATCACGCACGTCGGGCCAGGTGCGGTCGGCGAGCACGACCGGGATGAACGGTTGGTACTTCTCGAACGGCATCTTCTTGGGGGTGACGTTGGCGGGTGGCATGGTCTCTCCTGGGGCGATTCGGTGGTGGTGACGGTCTCGGTGTGATCTCGGTGTGATCTCGGTGTTGTGGGACGTTGGCGACGGGTGGACGAGCGGCCGGAAAACGAAAAGTGCCCCCGGGCCGTGGAGGCTGGGGGCGGGCGAACGCGGATATGTGAGCGCTCGCCCTATCGAAGGAGCAGCTCCAGCCGGTTCGTCACGAGCACGAGTGTAGACCCGTCCGTCGGCGTGGGCAAGGCACCGGGCCGGTCATCGCCGGATGCGCCAGCGTGTGCCGGTACCCTGACCCGACCATGAATGACGACAGAGCACGGCCATCGGGCCGAGGACGGAGCCGGGGAGGCGGGAATCGCCGCCGGGGTTCGTCCGATTCAGGTGGCGGTTCACGCCACGAACGACCACGTGACGACGGGCCGGAGCGTTCCGGCAATCTGACGACCATCAACGCCTTGCCGCCGGTCGAACCCCCGACCGGCTTCGCCGACCTCGGGGTGCCGCCGCGTATCGACGACGGCATCGCCAAGTGCGGGTTCGCCAAGCCGTTCGCGATCCAGACCGAGGCCGTTCCGGTCGCGATGCAGGGCCGCGACGTGTGCGGGCGCGCCCAGACCGGGTCGGGGAAGACGCTCGCGTTCGGCGTGCCGATGCTGGCCCGCATGACCGACGCCGCCGAGCCACGGCGCCCGCTCGGACTCGTGCTCGTTCCGACGCGTGAGCTCGCGGTGCAGGTCGCCGAGGTGCTCGAGCCGATCGCCGAGCACGCCGGTCAGCGCGTCCTGGCGGTCTACGGCGGTGCGAGCCGGCACAGCCAGATCGACGAGCTCGCCAAGGGCGTCGAGCTCGTGGTGGCGACACCCTTGCGCCTGATCGACCTGCTGAAGTCGAACGAGCTCGTGCTCGACGACATCCAGATCGTGTGTCTCGACGAGGCCGACCGCATGGCCGACGACGGGTTCACGCCGCAGGTCGAGTGGGTGCTCCGGCACTGCAACAACCGCACGCAGACGATGCTGTTCTCCGCCACGCTCGACGGCGACGTGGGCCACCTGGTCCGCCACTATCTGTCCGATCCGGTCGAGGTGGCGGTGGACGAGGCCACCGACACGGTCGGCACGATGCACCACCTGTTCCTCTCCGTGCACCACATGGACAAGGACAAGGTGATCGGCGCGATCGGCCAGGGGATCCCCAAGGTCGTCGTGTTCTGCCAGACGAAACGCAATTGCGATCGTGTGGCCCGCAACCTCGACGAGCTCGGGGTCAAGTGTTCGGCCATCCACGGCGACCTCCCACAGAAGGCGCGTGAACGGGCGCTGCAACGGTTCGCCGAAGGGAAGCTCGCCGTGCTGGTCGCCACCGACGTGGCTGCACGCGGGATCGACATCGACGACATCGGCGCCGTCATCCACTACGAGCCGGCCAAGGACGTGAAGGACTACCTGCACCGCTCCGGCCGCACGGCACGGGCGGGCCGTGACGGATGGGCGGTCACGCTCGTCGAGTACAACCAGCACACGCAGATGCGCATCCTGCAGCGAGGGATGCGCCTGCCGAGCGATCCGGCGATCGAGGTCTTCTCGAACAACCCGGACCTGCGCGATCTGGCGTCGTTCGGCGCCGACGTCACCACCTGAACCCGATCACCATGTCCCGGTTGACAGGCCGCTCGGCACCCCGCCATGCCCTCGGGCTCGGTCTCGCGCTCGTGGCGTTGTCGAGCGTTGGGTGCTCGGGCTCCGACACGACTGCCGAAACCACACCGGATCAGACCGTGGTCGCGACGACTGCGGCCCTGACGCCGAGCACCCTGGCCGAACCGGTGATCACCGAGCCCGAGGTCGAGCCGGCGTCGGTGCGCATCGACGTGTCCGTGGGCGGCATGAGCGCCGAGTTGACCGGCTTGCTCGCCGACTCGAACGACCCGTTCCAGAACTACGTGTCGTGCTCGGGCCTGCGGGCGACGTACGGCACGTATTCCGTGCTCGCCTCGGTCGAGTCGGGCGCGGTTCGATCGGTCAGCGTGGTCTCTGCCGGTCTCGTGCCGGAGCCGGGCACTCACGATGCATCGGTTCGCGTCGAATTCGACTCGGCCCCGGCGGTCGACGCGCTGGGCACGCTCACGGTCGGCGACGATCGTCGCTCGGGATCGTTCGTCGCGTTCGACCCGGACGGGAATCAGGTGGAGGGCTCGTTCGACTGCTCGGGTGGCGACATCGACCCCCAGCCGCTGGTCGTCGGCAGCGACAACGGCGTGCTCGAGGCCGTCGAGGTCTTCGCCTTGTTGCGCGCTGGCGACGAACAGCGAATTCTCGGGCTCGCGACCCCGGTCGACGGAGGCGCAGTCGTCGAGTGTGCGGGCGCCGGTGGCGCGCCGGAGGGCACGCTGACGGGTGTTCGGGTCGAGGGTGACGGGTTGATCGGAGCCATCACCGGTTTCGAGCTCACCGACGGAGCGGCGCCGACGATGCGGTTGCGCGCCGGCAGCGTGATCTACACGTCGGAGTTCGTCACGCGTGGTGGTGCCGATCCGGCGACCGCCGGGTCGTTCAGCGCCGACGCCAACGGCGTCGCGGTCGACGGCGCCTTCCGCTGCAGCTGAGCGCCGGTCCGTCGGTCAGCGTTGCCACGCCGGACGGCGCTGTTCGAAGTCGGCGATCGCATCGGCGTGGTCGAGCGTGAGGGCGATGTCGTCGAGCCCGTTGAGGTAGCGGTGGCGGGTCGGCTCGTCCATCGGGAACGACTCGATGAGTCCCGCCGCGGGCACTTCCACCGTCAACTGTTCGAGGTCGACGACGATCTCGTTGGTGGGATCGGCCTCGATCGCAGCCCAGATCGCCTCGACCGTCGACTCGGGCAGCACGACGGGCACCAGCCCGTTCTTGGTGCAGTTGTTGCGGAAGATGTCGGAGAAGCTCGGCGCGATCACGGCATCGAACCCGCCCTGCTGGATCGCCCAGACCGCGTGTTCGCGGCTGGAGCCGACCCCGAACGCGGGGCCGGCGACGAGGATCGAGGCGCCCTGGTACTCCTCCTGATTGAGCACGAAGTCACGGTCGTCGCGCCACGTGGAGAACAGGCCCTTCTCGAATCCGGTGCGTTCGACGCGCTTCAACCAGTCCGCGGGGATGATCTGGTCGGTGTCGACGTCGCTGCGCTTCAGCGGCACGCCGGTGCCCGACACGACTCGTACGGCTTTCATGCGTGCTCCCTCCGCGAACGGAGTGAACCCGGTTCGCTCCGTTCGGTCATGTCAGGTCCTCCGGTGTGGCGAACGTGCCTTTCACGGCGGTGGCGGCGGCGACGGCGGGGGACACCAGGTGGGTGCGGCCGCCGCGGCCCTGACGGCCCTCGAAGTTTCGGTTGCTGGTACTGGCCGCCCGTTCACCGGGTTGCAGCTTGTCGGGGTTCATGGCGAGGCACATCGAACAACCGGGCTCACGCCAGTCGGCGCCTGCGGCTCGGAACACGTCGGGGAGCCCTTCGGCCTCGGCCTGCGCCTTCACCCGGTGGGACCCGGGCACGACCATCACGCGGGGCACGCTGACCTGGTGACCCGCCATGACGGCCGCCGCGGCGCGGAGGTCCTCGATCCGGCTGTTGGTGCACGATCCGATGAACACGGTGTCGACCGGGATCTCCCTGATCGGTGTGCCGGGGGTGAGATCCATGTACGCGAGCGCCCGCCCGACGTTCTCCCGTGTCGTCTCGTCCTCGAAGTCGTCCGGGCCGGGAACGGACCCGTCGATCGGGCCGACCTGGCCGGGGTTCGTGCCCCACGTGACCTGTGGCGTCAACATGGATGCGTCGATGACGACCTCGGTGTCCCAGACCGCCCCGTCGTCGGTCTGCAACGTTCGCCAATCGGCCACCGCCGCGTCCCAGTGGGCGCCGGTCGGTGCGTGGTCCCGACCCCGGAGGTACTCGAACGTGGTCTCGTCGGGGGCGATCATGCCCGCCTTCGCTCCGGCTTCGATCGACATGTTGCAGACCGTCATGCGACCTTCCATCGAGAGGTCGCGAATGGCCTGACCGCGGAATTCGATGACGTGGCCGATCCCGCCGCCCGTGCCGATCTCGCCGATGATCGCGAGCACGATGTCCTTGGCGGTGACCCCCGCGGGTGCCACGCCGTCGACCGTGACCGACATCCACTTCGGGCGGCTCTGCGGAAGCGTCTGCGTGGCGAGCACGTGCTCGACCTCGCTCGTGCCGATGCCGAACGCGAGTGCCCCGAAGGCTCCGTGCGTGGCGGTGTGGCTGTCGCCGCACACGATGGTCATACCGGGCATCGTGCGGCCCTGTTCGGGTCCGATCACGTGGACGATGCCCTGGTCCGGGTGGCCCATCGGGTAGTTCGTGACGCCGAACTCGGCCGTGTTGGCCCGGAGCGTGTCGACCTGTTTGGCGGAGATCTCGTCCGCGATCGGGCGGTCGATGTGCTCGGTGGGGACGTTGTGGTCCTCGGTCGCAACGGTCAGGTCGGGCCGGCGAACGGTGCGTCCGCTCAGGCGCAGCCCGTCGAACGCCTGCGGGCTGGTGACCTCGTGCACGAGGTGCAGGTCGATGTAGAGCAGGTCGGGCTCGCCGGCGGCCTCGTGCACGAGGTGCCGCTGCCACAACTTCTCGGGCAGTGTCGTCGGTTCGTCGATCGGCATGTCGGAGTTCTCACTCTCTGAGATACACTTCTTGCGGTATGGACATCGTAACCGGCGTCGGTGTGCTCGACAAGGCCGTCAAGGTGCTGCGCGCCGTCGCCGAGCAACCGCGGTCGCTCGGCGGGCTGCAGACCTCGACCGGTCTGCCGAGGGCGACGGCGCACCGGCTGGCGGTGGCACTCGAGACGCACGGGATGCTGCGCCGCGACGACGACGGCCGGTTCGATCTCGGTCCCGAACTCGCTTCGCTCGGTCGCACCGCCACGGAGCGGTTTCCCCTGGCCGGCCTCGCACTGCCGGCACTCGAGGCATTGCGGGCCGCGACCGACGAGAGCGTGCAGCTGTTCGTGCGCGAGGGGTCGCACCGCCGTTGCGTCGTGTCGCTGCAGTCCCCGCACGCGCTGCGATGGATCGTTCCCGAGGGGGTGCTGTTCCCGCTCGACGTGGGGTCGGCCGGCCGCGTGTTGTCGGGCGAGACGAGCGAGCCGGGTTGGATCGCGAGCGTCGAAGAGCGCGAGCCCGGGGTCGCATCGGTCAGTGCGCCCGTCGTCGACGGCGAGGGCTCGTTGGTGGCGGCGGTCAGCGTGTCGGGACCGATCGATCGCTTGACTCGCGAGCCGGGCGTTCGATTCGGCGCCCCGGTGCTGGCGGCAGCGGGCGAGGTCGCAACGCTGTTGGGGACCTCGACGTAGAGTTGGGCGTCGAGAGGACATGCCCATGCGAACCCTGCTGATCTCCGCGTTCGTGGTCCTGGCGTCGGTGGGCTGCGGGTCCGAGGACGGCGACGCGGCGTCGCCCGAAGGAGCGTGGATCGCCGTGTCCGGCGTGTCCTCCGGGTCGGACGTCGAACTGGTGGAGGGGTTCCCGGTCACGCTCGCCCTCGATGGTGACGAGGTCGTCGGCACAGCTGCCTGCAATCGCTACAGCGGAGCGGTTGCCATCGGGTCGGACGGGACGTTCGAGGCGAGCGGGCTGAGCTGGACCGAGATCGGATGTGAGCCGGCGGTGCACGAGGTCGAACAGGCGTATCTCGCCTCGCTGAGCACCTTCAGCAACTACGCGGTGGCCGACGACGTGCTCACGCTGAGCGGCACCTCCGACGAGTGGGTCTTCGCTCGCTCGGGGAATGCGACGGGCTGAGCCCAAACGGCTGCAGTGGCGCACGCGAAGCGAGACGGGTGAGCCGGGTCGGATCGCAAGCGCCGACGAGCGCGAGCCGGGCGTCGCATCGGTCACGGCCTCGTCGCACTCCCGGCCCGGCGGTGAGTGTCGGTCGCGACGACACGTGTGCCGCCGAGAAGCGGCCCGAGTGTCAGCTGCGGCGTCGGATCCGCCGCAGCATCCTCGCCGACTCGGTTCCGACGCGGTTGGTGTGCCGGTCGAGCTCTCGGAACCCGATGCGTTCGTAGAGGCGAACGGCGGGGCTGTCGGCGCGGACGCTGAGCACGGTCGCTTCGACGACGGCGTCGGCTCGTTCGTACAGGGCGGTCAGCAGTGTCGTTCCGACACCCCGACCCACGTGGTCCGGTGCCACTGCGATGACCAGTTCGGGCGTGTCGTCGTCGACGAACACGCTGTAGTCGGAGATCGCCGGATCGAACCGTCGGAGCCACGCGGCGCCGATCCGACGTCCTCCGAGTTCGGCGACCACACCGAGATCCCCCGCACGCCCCCAACCCGCCACGTGGCCGATCAGGTCGGGGTCGCGGCGCATCTCGGCCAGGGTCACGCCCTCGTCCTCGTCGACGTGGGCGGCCCAGTAGACCATCTCCCACAGGAACTCGACATCGTCGGCGACGACGAGGCGCGTCGTGACCATCGGTGTGGCTGCTACGCGAGCTTCTTGTACTTGATGCGGTGCGGCTGGTCGCCCGACTCGCCGAGCTCCTTGGCGCTTGTACTCCTCGTACTCGGTGAAGTTGCCCTCGAACCAGCGCACCTGGCTGTCGCCCTCGAAGGCGAGGATGTGGGTGGCGATGCGATCGAGGAACCAGCGATCGTGGCGAGATCACGACGGCGCAGCCGGGGAACGACTCGAGGCGCGTCTTCGAGCGCGCGCAGCGTGTCGACGTCGAGGTCGTTGGTCGGCTCGTCGAGCAGCAGCACGTTGCCGCCCGTCTTGAGCAGCTTGGCCAGGTGGACACGGTTGCGCTCGCCGCCCGACAGCTTGCCGACGAGCTTCTGCTGGTCGGCGCCCTTGAAGTTGAAGCAGGCGACGTAGGCCCGGCCGTTGATCTCCCGGTTGCCGACCACCATGTGCTCGACGCCTCCGGTGATCTCCTCGTAGACCGTCTTGTCGGCGTCGAGGTCGTCGCGCGACTGGTCGACGTAGGCGAGCTGCACCGTCTCGCCGATCTTGATCGACCCGGCGTCGGGCTCCTCCTCGCCGGTGATCATGCGGAACAGCGTCGTCTTGCCGGCGCCGTTGGCGCCGATGACGCCGACGATGCCGCCGGGCGGCAGCGAGAAGGAGAGGTCGTCGATGAGCAGCTTGTCGCCGAAGCCCTTCGCTGAGGTCCTCGGCCTCGATGACGATGTCGCCGAGGCGCGGGCCCGGCGGGATCGCGATCTCGAGCTTGTTCGACGTGTCCCTCTCGGCTTCGGCCTCGCGACGCAGCTCCTCGTACGCGGCGAGGCGCGCCTTGCTCTTGGCCTGGCGCGCCTTCGGCGCCATCCGCACCCACTCGAGCTCGCGCTCGAGCGTGCGCTGGCGGGCGACATTGGCTTCTCCTCCTGGGCGAGGCGCTCCTGCTTCTGCTCGAGCCACGACGAGTAGTTGCCCTCGAACGGGATGCCCTTGCCGCGGTCGAGCTCGAGGATCCAGCTCGGCGACGTTGTCGAGGAAGTAGCGGTCGTGCGTGATCGCGACGACCGTGCCGGCGTACTCCTGGAGGAAGCGCTCGAGCCACGCCACCGACTCGGCGTCGAGGTGGTTGGTCGGCTCGTCGAGCAGCAGCAGGTCGGGGCGCGAGAGCAGCAGGCGGCAGAGCGCGACCCGGCGCTTCTCGCCGCCGGACAGGTTGGTGACGTCGGCGTCGTCGGGCGGGCAGCGCAGCGCGTCCATGGCGATCTCGACGTTGCGTTCGAGCGCCCAGGCGTCGGCGGCGTCGATCTTGTCCTCGAGGGCGGCCTGCTGCTTGCCGATCTTGTCGTAGTCGGCGTCGGGGTCGGCCCACTGGGCCATCACGTCGTTGTACTCGTCGATGATCGACTGCACCTCGGCGACACCGTCCATCACGTTGCCCTTGACGTCCTTGTCGGGGTCGAGCTCGGGCTCCTGGCTCAGGTAGCCGACGGTGAATCCGGGTGTGAGCCGGGCGTCGCCCGAGATAGCCGTCGTCGAGGCCGGCCATGATCTTGAGCAGGCTCGACTTGCCCGCTCCGTTCGACCCGATCACGCCGATCTTGGCCCCAGGGTAGAACGACAGCGAGATGTTCTCGAGCACCGTCTTGTCGGGCGGGTAGAAGCGAGCCAGCTTGTAGCAGGAGTAGATGAATTCGTGCGCCATGGTGTCGATGAGGCTACCTGCCGTGTTCCACCTGGTCCCGGGCCACGGTCGCCCGTCCTGATGCTGTGGGACGCCTGCTGCTGCCCGAACCAGCGATCGATGCCGATCGACCTGCGGTGGCGTCGTCACGGGTCGGCCGGCGTTCCCGATCGAACCCGACCTCCCGCGCGGCTCCTGGACGTTCGAGTCGATCGACGAGGTTGCGCATCCGATCGAAGGGTTCGACGAGCTCGCCCGCGAGATCCGCACGACGACGAGCTCGTCCCGCCGGGTCGCCGGGAGCCCTCGATTCACCCACCGATCGACCGTCGCCGGCTGCGCGCCGCCACCGACGTCGCTCGGCACCATGCGTCAGGATGTGGCGATGGACGCAGATGTTCCCGAGCCGGTTCGGTCAGCGGTCGATGCCTGGCTGACGGCGCACGACCAGGTTGCGCCGGGCGTGGTCGAAGGGCTGTACCTGGTCGGGTCGGCGGTGCTCGACGACTGGCAGCCGAGCAGCGACATCGACATCGTGGCGTTCGTCGCCGACCCCACCGACGCCGACGTCGTCGACCGGCTGCGAGCGGCGCACGACACGTATCGCTCCGAGCCAGGTCGAACGCTCGTCGACGGGCCGTTCCTCTCGTGGGCCGACGTCGGGTCGCCGCCACTCGCGGCACAGCGCGCATGGTCGCTCGACGGCGGGTTCCACTTCGACGGGGAGTGCTTCGAGATCAACCCGGTGACCTGGTACACCCTCGCCACGTACGGCATCGCGGTCCGCGGTCCGTCGGCCGGCGAACTCGATGTGGTCGCCGACGCCGCGGACCGCCGGACGTGGGTGCGTGAGAACGTCGACACGTACTGGCGGGCGGTCCTCGAACAGGTGCGACACGCGTTCGAGTCCGACCCGGACCGAACCCAGTTCGACCCGGCGATGCACGAGTGGTGCGCGCTGGGCATCGCTCGGATGGCCTACACGTTCGAGACCGCCGACGTGACCTCCAAGTCGGGCGCAGGGGAGTGGCTGAGCGAACGCCGGCCGGCACACGCTGATGTCCTGTGGTCGGCACTGGAGATCCGACGCGAGTCGGGCGGGGAAGCGGTCGATCGTGCGGCCGTCGCCGAGCTGATCGCCCTGCTCGCCGACGAGGTCGAGCACATCACCGGGTCCTGACCCCGGCTGCAGCACTTCGCTCCCGCCATCGGCGGAGCCCGGATCGATCTTGGTTGAGGGAGGACAGGTGCAGGACGGCGAACATCGACGCCCGAGCGACGATCCCGGCGCGGGATTCGGCGGCGTGCGTCATCGGCTTCGGTACCGGTTCGACAACCTGCTGGCGCGGGGCACGTCGGCGGTTCTCATCTGGCTGGGAGTCGTCACGCTCCTGACCGTCGTACTCAGCTCGTTGCTGCTCGCCGCGGCGGGAGTCACGTTCTCGGGGAGCAACGAGGACTCGTTCCTGGAGGACTTCTGGCAGAGTCTGCTGCGGACGATGGACCCCGGCACGATGGCGGGCGACATCGGCTGGGGCAGCGGCTCCTGGCCCTCGCCGTCACGATCTTCGGCATCCTGGTGGCCGGCACGCTGATCGGTGTCATCGCAAGCGGTGTCGAGGCGCGCATCGATCGGATGCGTCGCGGTCGGAGCGTCGTGATCGAGCGCGATCACATCGTGATGCTCGGCGTCTCTCAGCGTCTGCCCGTCGTCGTCGACCAGCTGACGATCGCATATCGCAACCGTGGTGGTCGCACGATCGTCGTGATGGACGACTGCGACCCGAGCGAGATGGTCGACGCCGTCGCTCGGGTCGTCGAGGACTCCCGTGGCAGTCGCCTCGTCTATCGGAGTGGCGACCCGACGCTGCGCCGGGACCTCGAGTTGGTGCGCCTCTCGGCGGCGCGGACGGTGATCGTCCTGCGCGGTGCCGACGGTGACGTCGGTGTGGTCAAGACGGTCCTCGAGCTCGGCGTCGAGCTCGGCGGTTTCCACCACGTGCCGATCGTCGCCGAGCTGACCGACCTCTCGATCGCCGAGCAGCTGGAGCGGGCGTGCGGAGCGAAGGTGCACCCCATCCTGGCGAGCCAGGCCTCTGCACGGACGGCGGCCTTCGCGCTCAGGGGCCGGGGATGAGCCAGGTGGTGGACGAACTGTTCGACTTCCGCCAATGCGATCTCTACCTGCGCGACGAAGATGGCTTGACCGGTCTGCGCTTCGCCGAATTGGTCGGCCGGTACCGAACTGCCCGCCCGCTCGGGCGGGTGCGGCCCGGCGGCGAGATCGAACTCAACCCCCCGCCCGGAACGGTCGTCGAGGCAGGCGATCGCCTCATCGTGCTCGCCCAGGACCGCGGCGAGCTGACCGTCGACACGTCACCTGCGCCGGTTCCCCAGACGCACCGTGCGGGCCGCGCCGCCGCCGACCGCGTCGCACCGGAACACGTGCTGACCGTCGGCTGGAGTGAGTTCGGCGCCCAACTCCTCGGACACTGGGCTCTGCACTCGAATCCGGCATCGACGGTGGAGATCGCAGCCGACGACGTGCACGGCGAGATCCTCGCGGCGATCGATGCGCTCGGGGTCGGCGGCCGAGCGATCTTGGGCCACGACGACCCGATCGAACGGATCGCGCACCCGGCAGGGAGGCCGAACGTCGACACGGTGGTGTTCCTCGCCGATCACGAGCTCGACCGCCACGAGGCCGACGTGCGAGTGCTGCTCGATCTCGCGGCGCTTCGCTCCGCCGTCCCGGCCGCGGCACTGCCCCGGCTGGTCGTGGAGCTCCGCGACGTGGACAGCATCGCGCTCGTCCAGCTTCCCGGCGCGGACGACTACGTCGTCAGCGAGGCGATCGCCAGTCGGTTCATCGCCCAGCTCGCCGAACAGCCGGAACGACGCGCCGTGTTCCTCGAGCTGTACCACCCCTCGACCTCGACCCTGCGCATCGACGATGTCGACGAACTCGGCCTCGTCGGCGAATTCGAGGTTCGTCACACTCTGGGCGGCCGCGTACGAGCAGGGCCTGATCGCGATCGGCTGGCGACGCTCGGCCGCCCACGACGGCGAGTTCGTGCTGAACGCCCCGGCGACGGATCGGGTCGAACTCCGGCCCGGGGATCAGCTCGTCTCGGTCGGCTGGGACCGGGCGGTCGAGGGACCGGTCGTGCGGGGGTGTCAGCCGTGGGCGAGCACGTCGACGGCGACGGTGACCG
Organism: uncultured Acidimicrobiaceae bacterium; assembly: GCA_963827775.1. Classification (GTDB taxonomy): domain Bacteria; phylum Actinomycetota; class Acidimicrobiia; order Acidimicrobiales; family Ilumatobacteraceae; genus Ilumatobacter. Next base: position 156,675 of record CAWHCI010000011.1, read on the forward strand.
CCAGAACGGGCGACGCGTCGGCGATGTCGCCGATCTCGACGCCCCGATCAGCGCCGTCGTCACCTCGGCCCGCCGGTCGCCGACGTCGATCGTGATCTGGTCGCGCACGGCGACCTTCTTCCCGGCGGATGCACAGCTGCAACCCGATGCCTCGGCCGGCCGGGTCGAGTGCGAAATCGCCGGTCGTCGCCGCCCGCTCACCGCGTAGTGTCGCCGCGGTGAATTCGCCCGGACGCATCTCGAGTCGGCTCGTCGACTTCTCGATCGCGCGTCCGAAGACCGTGCTCTGGGTCGTCGCCGCCGTCACGCTGGTCACCGCGCTCGGGTTTCTCCGGCTGTCGGTCGACACCGACCCCGAGAACATGCTCGCCGACGATCATCCGGTCCGCGTGCTCAACGCCGAGGTCGGCGAGCGCTTCGGCATCGGCGACATGATCGCCGTCGGCGTCACGGCGCCCGAGGGCGACACGATGGTGACAACCGATCGACTCGACGCCGTTGTCGCCCTCCATCGCGACGTCACGTCGGTCGACGGCGTCGACGTCGACGCCAGCGTGAGCCTGGCGCTCGCGGTCGACGGACCGATCGACGACGCCGAGTCCGTCGCTGCGGCGATCGCGGCCGACCCGTTGCTCGGCGGCAATGTGCTCACCGCCGACGGGCGCACGGCGGCGCTGTTCCTCGCGCTCGACGACGGGGACGACGCGACCGGGATCCGTGACGAGCTCGAACGGCTGGTCGCCGCCGACCCGAGCCTGTCGCCGCTCGACCTGGCGATCGCCGGGCTCCCGCTCGCACAGCAGGCGTTCGGCCAGCAGATGTTCGTTCAGATGGCACTGTTCGCGCCGCTCGCCGGGCTGCTCATCTTCGCCCTGATGTGGCTGTTCTTCCGACGGCTCGGTCTGGTGGTGCCTGCGATGCTGCTCTCGATGCTGACCGTCACCTGGACGATGGGTCTGCTCACGGGCACCGGGAACACGTTGCACATCATGAGTTCGATGCTGCCGATCTTCCTGATGCCGATCGCGATCCTCGACAGCATCCACGTGTTGAGTGAGTTCTTCGATCTCTACCCGCACTCCGGCGACCGGGCGGGCACGCTGCGTCACGTCTACCGCGACCTGCAGCGGCCCCTCGCGTTCACCTCGCTGACGACCGCGGTCGGATTCGGGTCGCTCGCGCTGGCGCCGATCCCGCCGGTCCAGGTGTTCGGCATCTTCGTTGCGGTCGGGGTGGCGATCGCCTGGCTCCTCACGCTCACGCTGCTTCCCGCGTGCGTGATGGTGTTGAACGAGCAGCGCCTCGCCCGGGAACTCGCCGCCGGTGAGCAGATCGAGGCCGGAGGCAGACTGGGGCGCCTGCTCGCCGCGCTCGGTCGAAGCGTGGTGGCACGGCGACGCGTGCTCCTGGTCGGGTTCCTCGTGGTGGGAGCGATCGCGATCCCGGCGCTCACGCAGATCGAGGTCAACGACAATCCGGTTCGTTGGTTCCGCGCCGACCAGGAGATCCGACGGGCCTCCGAGGAACTCAACGAACGGCTCCCCGGCACGTTCGGCGCCAGCCTCGTCGTACGCACAGCGCCCGGCGGGCTGGTGGAACCCGATGTGATCGCGGTCGTGGCCGGGCTCGACACGTTCTGGGCCGGCGACGCCATCGTGGGGACGGCCTCGACCTACACCGATCTCGTCGCCGCAGACCCCGCGTCAGCGGCGGAGACGCTCGCCGTTGCGCGAGTGGAGTCACCGATCGTGTCGACGCTCGTCACCGACGATCTCTCCACCGCGAACCTGCGGCTCCAGCTCCGCAGCGGCGACAATCAGGCGATGCGGGCCGTGGTCGACCGCACCGACGCCCATCTCGAGTCGAACCCGCTGCCGGCCGGGGTCGTCGCCGAGTGGGCGGGTGAGAGCTACCTGAATGCCGAGTGGCAGGACGAGATGGTCAGCGGGATGCTGGTCGCCTTCCTCAGCACGCTCGGCGTGATCCTGGTGTTGATGCTCGTCCTGTTCCGTTCGGTGGTGTGGGCGCTGCTCGCCGTGGCGCCCGTCTTGTGGACCGTGCTCGTCGTGTACGGCGCGATCGGGGCCGTCGGCAAGGACTACGACATGCCCATTGCGGTGCTGTCGACGATGGTGCTCGGTATCGGGGTGGACTTCGCGATCCACTACGTCGAGCGGTTCCGTCAGCTCCGTGCGTCCGTCGGCGTCGACGAGGCGCACGTGGCGTTCTTCGGTGAGCCCGCACGTGCGTTGACGCGCAACGCGCTGATCATCGCGATCGGCTTCACGCCGCTCTTCCTGTCGTCGCTCGTGCCCTACGTGGTGGTCGGCGCGTTCCTCGCCGCGATCATCGTGCTGAGCTGGCTCGTGACCATCGTGGGTCTACCGGCCGTGACGTCGTCGGTACGGCGGACGTGATCGCTCACGTCGGCAACGCTCGCCGGACGTACTGTTCGAAGTGGGGGATCGCGAACTCGACCCAGCCGTAGCGCGGCGCGTAGATGACGCCCTCGCCGATGAGCCGTTCGCGAAATGCCGCGACCTGGGAGGTCTGCATCCCCATCGCCTGGGCCACCTCGCCGGAACGGTGTGGACCCGGACCGAGCGAGGCCAGGCCCTGCACGTACGCGACCTCCGACGACGGGATCCGCGCGATCCGGGCCGCGAAGAACGACGAGTCGAGCGCATGGTCGGCATGGGGCCGGGCCCGGTCGACGTCGTCGGCGCGAGATCGGCTCGTCGTGGGCCGTGTTCCACGTGTGGTACGCCCAGGTCTGCACGAAGAACGGGAACCCGTCGGAGTGGTCGACGATCGCTTCGGTCGCCTCGGGTGACCACTCCACGCCGATCTCGGCGGCCGGCTCGACGATCGCGTGGGCCACCTGATCCGGCGATAGCGGCCCGAGATCGGCGACCGTGAACATCCGCTCGGCGTACGTGGCCGCCTTGGCGACGTCGCCGACCAGGTTGGGCAGGCCGGCGAGCACGCACGCCAGCGGGAGGCCGTCCTGGCCGCAGCGGTGGACACCGGCCAGCAACCGCCGCAGGTCGTCGCCGGCGATCATCTGGGCCTCGTCGATCGCCAGCATCACGCCGAGGTCGTGGTCGGCCGCAGCCGTGGCCAGGTCGGTCACGACGTCGGCGAGTGCCTCGCGGTCGGGTGTGGCTGCGGTGCGTTCGATGGTCACGCCGGTGCCGGCGAGGGTGATCGCGACCGACTCGATCGACCGGAGTGCCCTGGTCACCTTCTGGCTCCGGTCGAGATCTTCGAGGATGCGGCGGGCCTGACGAAGCAGGCTGCGGAGCGTGTCGTCACCGCCGACCGCCTCGACCCGGATGACCCGGTATCCGACGTGCTGGGCCAGCGCCGCGAGCTTGCCGAGCAGCACCGTCTTGCCGACGCCGCGCAGGCCGGTGATCAGCTGATGCTGACTGGTCCGTGCCGCCCGCAACCGCTGGAGTGCGATGTCGGCCGACTCGATGATCGCGTCGCGGCCCACGAGCGCCGGCGGGGGAGTGCCGGCGCCCGGCGCGTACGGGTTGGCGATCGGGTCATACCGTTCCTCTGACATGCCTTGAGTTTAGCTGAAAGCCCAAAACTTCCGGAACATCGGTCGATCGCCACGATCTGCGCACTCGATACGATCGGGTCGGATGGACGACCGACAACTCCGGGCCGCCGCCGACGAGCTGATCGAGATGCGGCGCACCCAGCGGGTCGAACCGGACCTCCCATCCGCATTGCGGCCGACCACGCTCGACGAAGCCTACGTCGTGCAAGATCTGCTCGTCGACGGGCTCCTGCCCGACGACGGACGCCGGATCGGCTACAAGGTCGCCTGCACGAGTCGAGATCGCGCAGGACGCGTTGCGGATCGACGGGCCGCTCTTCGGCCAACTGCTCAGCCACACGACGTCGCCATCGGGTGTCACCCTCGCTGCCGACGGATTCGTGCACCGCGTGATCGAGGCGGAGTTCGGATTCCGGATCGGTTCGGATGTGTCCATCACGGGCCGCCACACCCACGACTCGATCGCGGCCCACATCGACGCCGTGATTCCGGCCATCGAGATCGTCGACTACCGGTACGAGTCCTGGACGGTCGGGCGCGCTCCCGGTCGCGGCCGACAACGCGATCCATGGCTGGTGGGTGCGCGGGGATCCGGTCACCGAGTGGAGCCACCTCGACCTCGGCGCCGCGTCGGTCGAGGTGCGACGCAACGACGAGGTCGTCACCAGCGGGTCCGGTTCCGCGGTCCTCGGTCACCCCCTCACCGTCATGGCGTGGTTGGCAGACGAGCTGGCTCGTCGCGGCCGTCCGTTGGTCGCCGGGGACGTGGTGACGACGGGCGTGACCACCGACGTGTTCGAGGCTGCCGCCGGCGATCATGTCGAAGCGGTCTTCGACGGCGTCGGAGCGGTCGAGATCAGCATGGTGTGACGTTTCGATCTTGCCCGCGTTCGGCTGTCAGACTCGCAGGCGTGACTTCTCTCGCAGCCGGCAAGGAGATCGTGGCGATTCCGGGCCCCTCGGTGGTACCGGACCGTGTGCTCGCCGCCATGCACCGCCCGATGCTCGACATCTACGACGGTGAACTGCTCGCCGTCACCGACGAGGTGTTCGATGCGTTGCCCGCGCTCGCCGGCACGACCCAGCGTGCGATCGTGGCGATCGGCAACGGTCACAGTGCCTGGGAGATGGCCCTGACCAACACACTGTCGAAGGGTGATCGGGTCCTGGTGCTCGACTGCGGACGATTCGCCGCGATCTGGGGCGAGATGGCCGGCTTCCTCGGACTCGACGTCGAGTTGGTCGAGGCCGAACCGGGGTTCGCGAACGACCCCGACGATCTCGAGCGGCGGCTGCGTGCCGACTCCGAACACGAGATCAAGGCCGTGCTCACCGCGCACGTCGACACGGCGTCGTCGGCCCGTAACGACATCCCCGCGTTCCGGCGGGCGCTCGACGCGGCAGACCACCCGGCGCTCCTGATGGTCGACTGCATCGCGTCGATGGCGTGCGAACCGTTCCACATGGACGAGTGGGGCGTCGACCTCGCGTTGTCCGCCTCGCAGAAGGGACTGATGACGCCCCCCGGTCTCGGTATCGTGTGGCCCGGCGAGCGCGCTCGGCGGTGCACGCCGACGCCGGCCTGCGGACGCGCTACTGGGACTGGACCTATCGCACCGAGGACGGTCCGCACTACCTCCGCTTCTGTGGCACGCCGCCGGTGACGCACCTGTTCGGACTCCGCGAGGCGTTGCGCATGATCGACGAGGAGGGCCTCGACGCCCGCTGGGAGCGCCACCGCGTGCTGGGCGAGTCGGTGCGAGCTGCGGTCGAGGCGTGGTCGAGCGCCGACGGCATCAGCTGCTACGTGCGCGACGAGCGTCGGCGCTCGGACGCCGTCACCACCGTCCGTTGCGGGGCGATCGACGCAACCGAGCTGTCCCGGATCTGCAAGGAGGATCTCGGCGTCACCCTCGGTGTCGGGATCGGTGACCTGTCGGGCTCGTCGTTCCGGGTCGGGCACATGGGGCACGTCAACCCTCCGATGGTGCTCGGAGTGCTCGGCACGATCGAAGCCGCACTCACCGCGATGGGGCACTGCACGTCGCAGTCGGGCGTCGCCGCCGCCGCCGGTGTGATCGGCCGGTCGTAGCACACCTGGCCGGTCCGGCGTCGTCGGCGGGTCGGTCCGGCGGTCGGTGATGTGACGCACGGCGCAGCCCTTTCGCTGGCGACGGCATCGCCGGTAGCGTGACCGAATCCGGGGACCAGGGTTCGACATCACTTTCCACGGCGTGCGGGGCTCGACTCCCTGTCACGGCGACGACGTGGCTCGATACGGCGGAAACACGTCGTGTGTGTCGGTCGACGTCGCCGGGCACGATCCGATCCTCCTCGATCTGGGCACGGGTGCGCGCTACTTCGGGCTGCAGTGTGATCCACAGGTCGCGTTTCGCGGCACGTTCCTTGTGACACATCTCCATTGGGACCACATTCAGGGCCTCCCGTTCTTCCCGCCCCTGCTCCGGCCCGGGAGCCACCTCGATCTCCATGCGCCGATGCAGGACGGTGACCGTTCGATCAGCGAGGTCATCCGGGGCACGCTCCGGCCACCCCTGTTCCCGATCGACATCGAATTGTTCCCGGGCGAGATCGACTTCCACGCCAAGGGAGACGACGACTTCGCGATCGGTGACGTGAGCGTCTCGTCGCGACTGATTCCGCACATCGGCAGCACGCTCGGGTACCGCCTCGAGTTCGGCGGCGCGTCATTGGCGTACCTCAGCGACCATCAGCAGCCGGGGGTCGACGTGTTCGAGGCCACCGAGAACGCACGCGAGCTCTGCGCCGGCGTCGACCTCCTGGTCCACGATGCCCAGTACACCCGCGACGAGTTCGCGCTGAAGTCCGACTGGGGGCACTGCACCACCGAGTACGCGGTGTGGCTCGCCGTCGAGGCCGGAGTGAAGCAACTCGCGCTGTTCCACCACGACCCAATGCACGACGACGATCACATCGACGGTCTGCTGGTCGACGCCGAGTCGCGATGCCACGGGTCCGGAACGAGCGTGGTCGCGGCCCGCGAGGGGCTGACCCTGCACGTCGGGACGTGAGCACCGTCGCCGTCGTCGCGTCGGTGGCACTCGGCCTGGCCTTCCTGGTCGCCGGTGGTTCCAAGCTCGCCGCCGGCGACGCCTGGCCCGCCCAGGCCCACGGCCTCGGCGCACCGGCGATCGCGATCCCGACGCTGCCCTGGATCGAGCTCGCGATCGGTGCTGCACTCGTGTTCCGCCTCGTGCCACCGTGGCCCGCGGTCGCCGCACTCGCGCTGCTCGTCGCATTCAGTGCGCTCATCGGCCGACGGCTGGCCCAGGGCGAACGTCCGCCGTGCGCGTGCTTCGGTGCGTGGTCGGCGAAGCCGATCGGGCCGACGCACCTGCTGCGCAACGCCGGCCTGGCGGTGCTGGGACTGGTGTCGCTCGCCGCCTGACTCAGGTGGTGCTGAGCAGGAACGCCAGCACGCGCGCCTCGTCCCGCCACGCGTCGTACCGACCGCTGGGCCCCGCGTGACCGGCGCCCATCTCGACGCGGAGGATCAGGGGTGCGTCGTTGGTCCGGACCTCACGAAGCTCGCGCCGTCCACTTGGCGGGCTCGTGGTAGCTCACCCGCGGATCGTTCAGCCCGGCGGTGATCATGATCGCCGGATAGTCCGCGGGCACCGTGTTGTCGTACGGCGCATAGCTCTCGATGTACGACGCGTACGGCTCCGATCGCGGGTCGCCCCACTCCTCCCATTCGGTCACCGTCAGCGGCAGCGTCGGGTCGCTCATCGTGGTGGTCACGTCGACGAAGGGCACCTCGGCGACGGCCGACCGGAACCGCTGCGGCTCCATCGTGATGCAGGCGCCGACGAGCAGCCCACCGGCACTGCCCCCGCGGATCGCCACGCGGGCGGGATCGGCGACGCCGGTCGACGACAGGTGCTCACACACCGTCAACGTGTCGGTGAACGTGTTCCGCTTGTCGAGCAACTTGCCGTCGAGGTACCACGAACGCCCCAACTCGCCTCCGCCGCGTGGATGGGCGAGCGCCCAGATCATTCCGCGGTCGAGCAGCGACAGCCGCGCCACCGAGAACCACGGCGGCAACGAGACCTCGTACGAGCCGTAGCCGTACACGCAGCACGGCGCCGTGCCGTCGACCGGCGTGTCGACGTGGCGGACGACGTCGACCGGCACCTCGGTGCCGTCGTCCGCGGTCGCCCACTGACGCACCGAGACGTACTGATCGAGATCGACGTTCGGTGTCGGCGTCTGCTTGACCACGGTGATCTCGCCCGATGCGACGTCGACGTCGAGCACCCGTGGTGGCACGGTCGGCGACTGGTGCTGCAGCCGGATCACGCCGGTGTCCCAGACCTCGTTGGGGCCGAAGCTCACGTCGTGCGGGGCGGGATCGATCGCGAGCGGGCGCGAGGTGCCGTCGCGTTCGACGATCCGGATCATCGGCTGGGCGCGGTCCCACTCGTGCACCGCCAGATGCCCCTCGAACGGTTCGAGCCCGGTGATGCGCCGGCCGGGCTGGTGGGCGACCAGCTCCGACCAGTCGCCGGGCTCGTCGATCGGGGCCTGCATCACCCGGAAGTCGACCGCGTCGAGATTGGTGACGACCACGAACCGATCGCCCCAGTGATCGATCTGGTATTCGATGTCGTCCGCCCGGGCGCGCACGAGCCGGGCGCCCGCGGACGGGTCGCCGGCCGGGATGAGGAGGCATTCTGACGACTGTTTGCTGCCCGAATGGATGACGATCCACTCGGCACTACGCGTCGGCGCCGACGCCGACGAAGAACCGTTCGTCGTGATCGACATAGACCTCGACGTCGTCGGTCTGCGACGTGCCGAGACGATGCCGCATCACCCGATACGGGCGCTCCTGCTCGTCGGCCTCGACGTAGAACAGATGTGAGCCGTCGTTCGACCAGGCCACGCCCGCCCACGTCGTGTCGCTGAGTTCGTCGTCGAGATCTCGCCCGTGCGCGATGTCGCGGATCCGCAGGGTGTAGTGCTCGTCGCCGCTCGTGTCGCTCGACCATGCAGCCAGTCGATGATCGGGGCTGATCTCGAACGCACCGATGTCGAAGAAGTCGTGGCCCTCTGCCTCCGCGTTCTGGTCGAGGACGAGTTCGTCGGTGGCGGTCTCGGCGGTGCGGCCCCGGCAGTGGATCGGATAGGACTTCCCCTCCTCGGTCCGCGCCGAATAGAAGAAGTCGGCCTTCGGCACCGGGGCTGCCACATCGGTTTCCTGGACGCGCGAGCGGATCTCGTCGAACAGGGCATCGACGAGGTCGCCGTGCCGTGCGAACCACTCGTCGGCGTGTGCGGTCTCGCGTTCGAGGTAGTCGATGGTGTCGGGATCGTCTCGGTCGCGGAGCCACGCATAGTGGTCGGTGACGTCTCCGGTCGGCCGGTTCCAGACATGTGGGACGCGTTTGGCTCGTGGTGCTGGCACGTCGAGCAGAGTACGCGCTCGTGCGCCTCAGGGGACCAGCGCGGTCGACCAGGCGCCCGGGACGAGTAGCACGGGGCTGCCGGTGCCGTCGGCCGGAACGGCCCACGTGTCGGACTCGGCGGGTGAGTCGGGATCGCGGAGCCCGTACATGATCGTGTCGTCGTCGAGCCAGGCGACCTGATCGTCGACGCTGCGGTTCTCGGCGACCACCGTGACCGCGCGCGTCTCGAGGTCGATCACCTCGAGCTGGAATCGTGCGCCGTCGGCGGTCTCGACCGGTCGCTTGTAGGCGAGCCGGAGCCCGTCGGGCGACAACGACGGGCACTCGACACCCGCTTCCATGACGACCATCTCTCGCCGGTCGATGTCGCCGGCAACCAGGTAGCTGATCCCGCCCGTCCCGAGCGTGGCGTAGAACTCGTTGCCGTCGACGAACGTCACCCCCCAGAAGTTGAAGTCCTCCTCGCTCCACGGCTGCCCGTCGCGCAGCACCGTGAAGTCGGCCTCGATCGACGCGATGACCCGTCCGGTGTCGATGTCGATCAGGATCGTGTCGGTCGAGAACCCGCTGTTCTCGTACGCGTGGCCGGTCACGAACGCGGTCGCAGCGGCGAGCCGACCACCGGGGGACACGCGGGCTCGTGACGGTGCACCGGCGAGGGGGATCCGATCTCCGACGGCGAGTGCCTCGTCGAAGAGCACGGCGTCGTACGTGGTGTCAGCGCCGCGATTGGCGCGCAGGCAGATGCCGTGACCGTCCCGGTAGTGCACCCGCTCACACTGCAGGTCGCCCACGCCTCGTGGACCGGCCGGGTCGGCGGAGGCAACCATCGCGAGATGTCCGTACGAGTCGCCGAGTGCCGTGTTCGCGAAGAGCAGCATCGGCTCGGTCCCGTCGAGCGTCGTCTCGCCGGTCGCCAGGGCCGTCCGGAGCTCGGCGGTCACATCGTCCGCCGTCGATCGAGTCAGGACCAGACCGATCGCAGCGATGCCGGCGATCATCAGGCCGACGGCGGCGGCGACGGTGCGGCGGCCCCAGTTCCGGCGGTCGGTCGCCCGCGGGTCGTCGGCGAGCGGTGCACTCATGTCGGCGGCCCTGGAACGAGTGTCGACGAACCGACCACGCGGGACGCACGCGTACGCCCGAGTTCGGGCCGGCCGTGAGGCGGACGGAACCGGGAGAGATGCATGGTGTGGCCTGGCATGTCGCTGACTGCGGACAGTTCCGAGTCGTGGGAACTGAGTTCGTCGGACCGCGACCGTATCGCCCGCGGGACGCGATCGACCAGCGAGACCGGCGCCCCGGCCGGCCGGCAGCGGGCGTTCCGTTCGCGTGGCCGATAGGTTGACAGCTGTCATGCGTGTGTGGATCGACCAGGACCTGTGCACCGGCGACGGTCTCTGCGTCGACCACTGTCATGACGTGTTCACGATCCTCGAGGACGGCATCGCGTACGTGGTGGAGGACAACCAGGTGCTCAACGACCCCGGGAGTTCGGGCAGCCTGGCGCAGGTCCGGCAACGGCACGTGCCCGACGTGATCAAGGCCGCCGAGGTGTGCCCCGGCGAGTGCATCTTCATCGAGATCGACGCCCCGCGCGACGCCGAACTCGACGTCGAGGTCGACGGCCGGATCGCGGCGCGGATCGACATCCGCGCCGACCTCGCCGACGAAGCCGCCGCCTGATCGCACGCCCGGCCCGATTTCCCGCCGAACACGTTCCGGAGTGACCCACGGATTGTTACTATGGCGGTAGTGGAAATCCCCCGACCGCTTCACGGGAGCAGCTCATGACCTCGTTCGATCTCGACCTCACCAAGTACGACCTCGGCTGGAACGACGAGGTCGAGTACGCCTTCGAGCCCGAGAAGGGCATCAACCCGGGCGTCGTCGAGCAGATCTCGTGGTGGAAGGGCGAGCCGCGCTGGATGACCGATCTCCGTCTGCGCAGTCTGCGTCTCTTCGATCGCAAGCCCATGGCCGAGTGGTTCGCCGTCAACATGCCCGACATCGACTTCCAGGACATCTACTACTACCTGCGGCCCAAGGGTGAGCAGGTCGACGAGTGGGATCAGCTCCCCGAGGAGATGATGCGCACCTACGAGAAGCTGGGCATCCCGGAAGCCGAGCGGCAGTACCTCGCCGGTGTCACGGCCCAGTACGAGTCCGAGGTCGTGTACCACAAGAACCGCGAGGACCTGGAGGCCCAGGGGATCCTGTTCTGCGACATGGACACGGCGTTGCGCGAGTACCCGCATCTCGTGAAGGAGTATTTCGGTACCGTCATTCCGCCGGGCGACAACAAGTTCGCGGCGCTCAACACGAGCGTCTGGTCGGGCGGCTCGTTCATCTACGTTCCGCCGGGCGTCGAGGTGGAGATGCCGCTCCAGGCGTACTTCCGGATCAACTCGGAGAACGCCGGCCAGTTCGAGCGCACCCTCATCATCGCCGACGAGGGGTCGCAGGTGCACTACATCGAAGGCTGCTCGGCGCCCGTGTACACCAGCGACTCACTGCACTCGGCCGTGGTCGAGATCGTGGTCAAGCCGAACGCACGCGTCACCTACACCACGATCCAGAACTGGTCGCCCAACGTGTACAACCTCGTCACCAAGCGGGCGCGTGTCGAAGCCGGTGGCCACATGGAGTGGATCGACGGCAACATCGGCTCGAAGCTCACGATGAAGTACCCGGCGGTCTACCTGGTCGGCGAGGGCGCAACGGGTGAGGTGTTGTCGGTCGCCTACGCCGGCGAGGGGCAGCATCAGGACGCGGGCGCCAAGATGGTGCACGCGGCACCCAACACCACGTCGAAGATCGTGTCGAAGTCGATCAGCAAGGACGGTGGCATCACCACGTACCGCGGCCTCGTGCGGGTCGACGAGGGTGCGGTCGGTGCCAAGAGCCACGTCGAGTGCGACGCGCTGATCCTCGACGAGGACTCGGTGAGCAAGACGCTGCCGTACATGGAGATCGGTGAGCGCGACGCCCAGATCGGCCACGAGGCGACCGTGTCGAAGATCGCCGACGAGCAGATCTTCTACCTGACGAGCCGCGGGCTGTCCGAGGAGCAGGCGATGGGCATGGTGGTCAACGGATTCATCGAGCCGATCACGAAGACGCTGCCCATGGAGTACGCCGTCGAGTGGAGCCGGTTGATCGAGCTGCAGATGGAGGGTTCGGTCGGCTGACCCGATCTCTCAAGCGGCCTGCATTCTGCGACGATAGACAGCCGTGTCGGAGACCTTGACTCTCGCGCGTGGTTGGGCAGGCCCGCGACGTCGATCCAACCTGCTGCTCGTCCTCGCGCTCGTCCTCGGACCGGGCGCGGTGGCGACGGGTGCGGCCGAGGCCGCACCGGCGAGCGGCACGACCCAGCCGGGAGCGTTCGAACCGGTGGAGCCGTGTCGTCTGCTCGACACGCGGCTCGACCGTCGCATGTCGGCCGGGTCGACGGTCGACATCGATGTCGCCGGTCGCTGCGGCGTGCACTCGGATGCGATCGTCGCCGCGGTCACGATCACGGCGGTCGACCCGTCCGGCGACGGGTTCCTGACGGCGTTCCCGTCCGGTGTCTCGCGGCCCGGTACCTCGGTCGTGAACTACCGACGAAGCGACGTCGTGGCCAACCACCAGTTCGTACGGATCGGTTCGGACGGAGCGTTGTCGCTGTCCACGCTCGCAGCCACCGATGCGATCGTCGACATCACGGGCTTCTTCAACCCGGTCGAAGACGGCGTCGCGCGGGCGGGGAGGTACGTCCCGCTCACGACTCGCCGACTGGTCGACACGCGGGACTCGGGACGGCCCACGGCAGGATCGACCGTTCGGGTCGATCCCGGCCTCGACGACGACGTGATCGCCGTGGCCGTCAACATCACCACGGCGGATACGTTCGCCCCTGGCCACTTCACGGCATACCCGGCCGGCGCCTCGCGTCCGACGACGTCGGTGCTCAACGTCGATCGGCAGCGTCAGGTCCGGGCGGCATCCGCGGTCGTGCCCGTCTCGAGCTCGGGGTTCGACGTGTACACCGCGGCGGCCAATCATGTGATCGTCGACATCCTCGGCTACTTCACGGGATCGTCGGCCGGCATGTCGAACGAGGGGCTGTACGTCGGCATCGATCCGACCCGCCTGGTCGACACACGGTCGGGCGCCGGCTCGCAGGGCGGCCCGCGCCTGTGGGACCACGGCACCCGCGAGTTCTCGGTGGCCGACATCGCGCCCGGCGCCGCCGCCGTGGCGGCCAACGTCACCTTGACCGACACCGAGGACGCAGGACACGTCGTCGCCTATCCGGCGCGCACGACCATGCCGTCGACGTCGAGCGTGAACTCGGACCGGGCTCAGCAGACCGTCGCCAACTTCGGCATCGTCCGCGCGTCGACACGCGGGATCGCCGTCCACGCGGTCGAGGCGACCCATCTCGTCATCGACATCGGTGGGTGGTTCCTCGGAGATGCCGTCGCGACCACGTCCGGAGCGCCCCGCAACGATCCGCCACCCGATCGCAGGGTCACGATCATCGGCGACTCGGCGATGGCCGGGCTGCGCTGGAACGGGGCGTACGGCGGGCTCCAGGGGTTCGACGCGGTACCGATCCTCGAGTCGTGTCGACGCCTGGTGGGCTCGTCGTGCCGCGGCCGCGAGGGATACGCCCCGCGCACCGCTCGCTCACACGTCGCGTCGCTCCCGGCTGCGGGGCCCGAGGAGATCCTCGTCATCGCGACCGGGTACAACGACTGGCACGAAGGCTTCTCGACGGCGTTCGACCTCGTGATCGACGCCGCCCGGGAACGCGGCTTTCGCCACATCGCGTGGATCGACTACCGGTCGGACGTCGGCTACCGGCTCCCGGGAAGCGGGGGCACCCGCTCGAACTACGGGGAGATGAACCGGGTGATCGGCGAGAAGCTCGCGAGTGGAGCGTTCCCCGAGGTCCGCCGATGGTCGCTCGATGGGTATTCGGCCGGGACCTCCGGATGGTTCACGTACGACGGCGTCCACCAGACCCTGCTCGGCTCGTTCGGTGTCGCGGACTGGATCTCCCGCCACGTGCGAGCGTTCGACGACCGGCCGTGTGCGCAACCGTGGACCGTCGGCGGCTCCGTGGAGGACCCGTGCCCGGACCCCGACGACGTCGTCGGGAGCCGCGGCGTGCCCGACATCGCAAGCCTGTACGCGGCCGAGTTGGGCTGACCGCGACCACCCGGGGCAACCGGGATAGCCTGCACCCATGCCGATGCGGACGGAGTGCAAGAACTTCGAGAGTCGCACGTACCCGAACGGTGACACGGTCCGGAAGTGCAATCTCGACCTCGCGCCCGATGCGCCGTGGCGGTGCCCCGACACGTGTGCGGGCTACGAACGGCGGCTCGCCGATCAGGCCTGGACGCACGGTTCGCTGATCGTGCCGCCGACGCCGCCGGAACCGGCCAGCGTCGAAGACGGTACGGCCGCAGCGCTGCTCGACGAGGCCGAGGACATCTTGAACGCCGCCGGTGAGCAGATCAGGGCCGAGGTCGGCCAGGAACGCATGGAGGCCGAACGCAAGTCCCGTGGCCTGCGCCGGTTCCTGCGCCGCCGCCGGCAGGGTTGACCGCCCGCCGACGGGGCGGATTTCCACTACGCCGGTAGTAGAATTCCCGGCGATGACTGTGTTGGATCTCGAACATCTCTCCTCGATCGAGCTGCCGACGGCCGACGAGGAGATCTGGCGCTACAGCCGAATCGGCGACCTCGATCTGTCGTCGTATCACCCGGTCGACGTCACCCCCGTCCTCGCCGGTCCGACCGACCACGTCGAGGTCGGTGGCGCTCCGATCGATCTGTTCCCCGACGACATCCCCGACGTGTTCGCACGGATCAACCTCGGCTCGGCGAGTCAGGTGCGGGTGGTGGTGCCGCGGAACACGGTCGTGCCCGAGCCCATCGTGATCACGCACACGGTGCCGGCCGACGGAGCCCTGGTGTGCCCACGCCTGGTGATCGAAGCCGGCGAGAACAGCGAGGCCACGGTCGTCGAACGGTTCGTGTCCGCGGCCGACGGGTCCTCGCTGGTGCTCCCCGTGCTGCAAGCGGCCGTCGGCGCAGCCGCACGGGTGAGCTACCTCGCCGTGAACGAGCTCAGCGAGCAGGCCTGGTCGCTCGGCAACCAGCAGGCGGTCGGCCAACGCGACTCGCACACACTGCTCGCCACGGTGGCCCTCGGGGGCGACTACGCACGAGTGAGCACCAACGCCCGCGTGTCGGGGCGCGGCGCCTCCACCCGCCAGGTCGCGCTGTACTTCGCGGGCGGCACCCAGATGCACGACTTCCGTACCACGCAGGATCACGATGCACCCAACACCAACAGCGACCTGCTGTTCAAGGGCGCCGTGCAGGACGAGGCGTGGAGCGTGTACACCGGGCTGATCAAGATCCGGGAGCACGCCGACGGCACCGCGGCGTACCAGACCAACCGCAACCTCACGCTGTCCGACGGCGCCTGGGCCGAGAGCGTGCCGAACCTCGACATCCGCACGAACGACGTCAAGTGCTCACATGCGTCCACCGTCGGCCCGATCGACGAGGACCAGCGCTTCTACCTCGAGAGCCGGGGCATCCGACCCGACGTCGCCGAGCGCCTCGTCGTGCTCGGCTTCTTCGACGAGGTGCTCGCCCAGCTCCCCGCCAACGAACTCGCCGTCGGCCTGCGCGAGCGGGTTGCGGCCAAGCTCAACATCGGATCCGACCACGACGAGGCCGGGCAGTGAGCGCCGACCGTGCGCCGGTCTGTGCGCTCGACGACCTCGAATCGGGCACCGCCGCGCAAGTTCGTGGTCGACGGCATCGACGTGGCCGTCGTGCGGATCGACGACGACGTGTACGCCCTCGCCGACATCTGCAGCCACGCCAACGTGTCGTTGTCGGACGGCGAGGTGTGGTGCGACGAGCGAGAGCTCGAGTGCCCCAAGCACAGCAGCACGTTCAGCCTGGTCACCGGCGAACCCCAGACCCTGCCCGCCACCCAGCCGGTCGCCGTCTACGACGGCCTCGGTGGTCGACGGCAGGGTCATCGTGACGACCACGACGGAGGACGAGTCATGAGCACCCTCGAGATCGAGAACCTGCACGCGTCCGTCGCCGGGACCGAGATCCTCCGCGGTGTCGACCTCACCATCTCGTCGGGCGAGGTGCACGCGGTCATGGGCCCCAACGGCGCCGGCAAGAGCACCTTGTCCGCCGTGATCATGGGCAGGCCCGGCTACGAGGTGACCGACGGCAGCGTCACCCTCGACGGTGTCGACGTGCTCGCCCTGCCGGCCTGGCAGCGAGCGACGGCCGGTCTCCACCTCGTGATGCAGTACCCGACCGAGGTGCCCGGCGTGATGCTCGACGACGTGCTGGCCGAGGCCCTCACCAGTCGGGGCCGCGACACGGGCGACCTCTCCGAGGTGCTCGACGCCGAAGCCGACCGGATCAACTTCGAGCGGCGCCTCCTGCACCGGCCACTCAACGTCGACCTCTCGGGCGGCGAGAAGAAGCGCAACGAGACACTCCAGTTGGCCGTCCTGCATCCGAAGATCGCGATCCTCGACGAGCTCGACTCGGGGCTCGACATCGACGCCCTCCGAGACTGCTCCCGGCGTGTTGAGGACCTGAGCAACGAGGGCGACGTCGGTGTGCTCGCGATCACGCACTACAGCCGCTTGCTCAAGGAGCTCGAGCCCGATCACGTGCACATCCTGGTCAAGGGCCGGATCGTCACCTCGGGCGGGCCCGAGCTGGCACAGGTGCTGGAGTCCGACGGCTATGCCGCGTTCGTCCCCGCCGAGGACCTGGCCGCCGACGAGCCGGCGACCGGCGGGCTCGACGACCTGTTCGCGTCGTAGACGCCCGGTCTGCGAACATCGGCGCCATGGCCGACGTCATCGACGACTTGCAGGTGTGGCTCGACGAGAACTGGGACCCGGAGCTCACCGTCGCCGAATGGTGGGAGCGCCTCGGGCTCGCCGGGTGGTCGGCGCCCTCGCTGCCCGAGCATGCCTACGGCAAGGGGCTGTCGCGGACCGACGCGAACCGTGTCGCCGAGACGATCTCCGACCACGGTGCGCTGGGCGCCCCCGGTGGCCTCGGTTTGCTGCTCGCAGCACCGACGATCGCGATGCACGGCTCACAGGAGCAGATCGACCGATACGTGCAGGCGATCGTCACCGGACAGGAGGCCTGGTGTCAGCTCTTCAGCGAGCCCGTGGCCGGCAGCGACCTGGCCGGCCTCCAGACCAAGGCCGAGCGGGACGGCGACGAGTGGATCGTGAACGGTCAGAAGGTCTGGACGTCCGGCGGTCACTACGCCGACCTCGGCATGCTCATCGCCCGGACCAACTCCGACGCGCCGAAGCACCAGGGCATCAGCTACTTCGCGATCGGTGATGCATCAGCCGGGCGTCGAGATCCGGCCGCTGCAAGGAGATGACCGGTCGGGCGCTGTTCAACGAGGTGTTCATGACCGACGCCCGCGTCGCCGACGACGCGGTGATCGGCGACCGCAACAACGGATGGGCGGTCGCCAACTCGACCCTGATGTTCGAGCGGGCCGGTCTGAGTTCGGGCTCGGGGCACGCCGCCACGAGTGCAGCCCTGCCCGGTACGGTCGCCGGGCACCTCGATCAGCGGGCGGGCGACTTCGTCAGCAACCAGCGGTCACGGGGCGGCGGCGCCCAGTTCCGCGGTGCCGGTCGCATGCTGATCGAGCTGGCCAAGTCACAGGGTGTCGTCGACGACCCGGGCATCCGCCAGGACCTGATGCGGCTCCACACGATCGCCGAGATCGGCCGCTTCAACAACCTGCGGTTGAAGGCCGAGAAGGCTCGTGGCGGCGACATCGCCGGCATCGGCAACATCGGCAAGCTCTCGATGAGCGAGATGATGCGGCTCCAGCGTGATCTCGGGCTCCGGATCATCGGCCCGGCCGGCATGCTCCACGCCTACGAGCCCGATGCGAAGGCCGACGCTCGACGCCGCGACCGGTCAGCCGATGAACGGCTTCGTCACCGAGATGGCGCTCTTCGCGCAGGCGCCACCGATCTACGGCGGTACCGATCAGGTGCAACGCAACATCATCGGGGAACGGGTCCTCGGCCTGCCCAAGGAGCCGGGCCACGACCGCAGCACCCCGTTCAACGAACTCCCCAAGAACGCGTAGCGCCCGCCGGCGATCAGATCGCGAGCAGGCGGCGGATGCGTTCGTCGGTCGGCGGGTGCGTCGAGAACAGTTTCGCGAACTGGCCACCCTGACCACCGCCGCGTGCCTCGGCGAGCGGGTTGTGGATGTAGTGCGACGCCTGGGCCGGCTGCACGGCCATCGGACGCTGCGTCGCGATGCGCCTCGATGCTCTGGAGGGCCCGGGCCAGCGGCTCGCCCGTGCCGAGGAGTTCGGCGGCGCCACGGTCGGCCTCGAACTCGCGTGACCGGGAGACGGCCATCTGGATCAGCGAGGCGGCGATCGGCGCCAGGATCGCCACCGCCAGCACCACGAGTGGGTTGCCACCCGCGCCGGTCGCGGCCGCCGAACATCGTCGAGTACATCGCGATCTGCGCCATGAACGAGATCGCCGTGGCGATCGCGGCGGCGACCGAGCCGATCAGGATGTCACGGTGCTTCACGTGCATCAGCTCGTGGGCCATCACGCCCTCGACCTCGTCTCGGGGCAACGTCTGCAGCAAACCCTCGGTGGCGCACACGACCGCGTGCTTGGGCCCCCGACCCGTTGCGAACGCATTGGGTTGGGCGTTCGGCGAGATCGCCACGGTGGGCATCGGCATGTCGGCTCGCACCGCCAGACGCTCGACCATGTCGTAGAACTCGGGCGCCTGCTCGCGGGTGATCACCCGGGCCTTGGCCGATCGGAGCGCGAGCTTGTCGCTGAACCAGTACGACCCGCCGACCATCACCAACGCCAGCACGAGACCGATCGCGAGCGATGTCGTGCTGCCGCCGCCCAGGATGCCGGCGACGGCGACGATCAGCGCGCCCATTCCAGCCAGGAGCACGGTGGTCTTCATCGTGTTCTTGAACATCGTGCGACTCAGGATACCGAGGCGCGGATCGGTACGGTTCGGACATGACCGACGCGAGCTGGATCGAGGCCGACGGCTGTCTCCGGCGCGATTTCGAGTTCGCCGACTTCTCCGAGGCGTTCGCCTTCATGACCCGGGTCGCGATGCTCGCCGAGGCATCGAATCACCACCCGGAATGGTCGAACGTGTACCACCGGGTGTCGATCACGCTGACGACCCACGACGCCGGCAACACCGTGACCAAGGCCGATCGCCGTCTCGCCGCCGCGATCGATCAGCTCGTCGCGTGAGCAGCGACACGTTCCCGGGTTGGCGGGTCGTCACCGGCTGCTTCATCGTGCCTGACCACGACCTCGGGGCTCGGGTTCTACGGGCTCGCCGTGTACCTGAACGCATTCAGCAAGGAGCGGAACTGGGACGTCTCGTCGATCTCGCTGGCGACCACCTGGTTCTTCTTCGTCGGCGGGATCGTCGGCGTGTGGGCCGCCCGGCTGATCGTCCGGTACGACATCAGGGCGGTCGTCACCGCCGGAGCGGTCGTGGGCGGTCTCGCCCTCGCGGCGCTCGGCCAGGTCCGCGAGCAGTGGCAGCTGTTCGTCGTGTACGGCGTGTTCGCCATCGGCTTGGGCGTTGGCGGGGCTGGTGCCGATGACGACCGTCGTCACGAGGTGGTTCCACACCCGCCGCTCGGTGGCGCTCTCGGTCGCGTCGACCGGCTTGTCGGCCGGGGGAATCCTGATCACGCCGGCCGCCAAGTGGCTGCTCGACCGCCAGGGCCTCGAGGCCGGCACGCCGTGGCTGGGTGCGCTGTTCATCGTCGGCATCGTGCCGTTCGTGCTCTGGCTGGTTCGACCCGATCCCGAGTCGCTCGGCTGGCTGCCCGACGGCGAGCGTGTCGACCCCGGCGTCGCACCGCCCGTCGTGACCGGCACGCCGTATCGGGAAGCGATCACCAGCCGCTTCTTCCTGTTCATCACGATCGGGTACGTCCTCGCCCTCGGCTCGCAGGTCGGCGGCATCCAGCAGCTCGTCAAGCTCGTCGAGGAGCGCACCGATGCCGACACGGCCGCGCTCGCCACGCTCGTGCTCGCGGCGACGTCGGTCGTGGCCCGGCTGATCGGCGGCCGGGTCGTGGTGTCGCTCCGCATGGTCCCGTTCACGGCGACGCTCGCATGCCTGCAGATGGTGGCGATGGTCTGGCTCGCCTACGCGACGTCGACCACGGCGATGTTCGGCGCGATCCTGCTGTTCGGTGCAACGATCGGCAACATCTTGATGCTCCAGCCGCTCCTGATCGCCGAACGGTTCGGCGTGCTCGACTATCCGCGGATCTACAGCCGCGCCCAGCTGCTCGGTCTGATCGGTACCGCGGGCGGACCGCTGTTGCTCGGGTGGCTGTACGACGCGGCCGGCGGGTACCGAACGTCGTACGTGGTCGCCGGAGTGCTGTCGCTGTGCGGCGCGATCGCCATCATGTTCGCGGGGCCGGCGGAGGAGCCGGCCGTACCCGTTCCCGAGGAGGTTGCAGCATGACCGAACTGTTTCGGCGGAGCGCCGTCGATCTCGCCGGCATGATCCGGGCTCGAGAGATCTCGGCTCGGGAACTGCTCGACAGCTGCCTGGCTCGCATCGAGGCCGTGAACCCGGACCTCAACGCGATCGTCACCCTGGTCCCCGAGATCGCGCACGAGCGGGCCGTGGCCGCCGATCAGGCGATCGCAGACGGCGATGCACTCGGTCCGTTGCACGGATTGCCGGTCGCCCACAAGGACCTCGAACTCACCGCGGGCATCCGGACGACGATGGGGTCGCCGCTGTTCGCCGAGTTCGTACCGGAGGAGGACGGTCTGATCGCTCAGCGGATGCGTGCCGCCGGCGCGGTGGTGGTCGGGAAGACGAACACGCCCGAGTTCGGTGCCGGTTCGCACACGTTCAACGAGGTGTTCGGGCGGACCATGAACCCGTACGACCTGAGCCGCACGTGCGGCGGCTCGAGCGGGGGAGCGGCGGTCGCCCTCGCGGCCGACATGATCCCGATCGCCGACGGTTCCGACATGGGTGGGTCGCTTCGCAACCCGGCGGCGTTCTGCAACGTGGTCGGCCTGCGCCCGTCGTACGGTCGAGTGCCGTCGTGGCCCAATCGCACACCATGGTCGGGTCTCGGCACCTCCGGGGTGCTGGCTCGCACGGTCGACGACCTCGCGCTTGCAGATGCAGGCGGTCGCCGGGCCGGATGTCCGGGTGCCGATCTCACTGCCCGAGCCAGGCTCGGTCTTCGCGACGCTCGACGACGTCGACCCGGCGGGTCTACGGGTCGCGTGGACCGCCGACCTCGGGCTGCCGATCGAGGCCGAGGTCAGGGACGCGCTGGCGTTCGTGCCGGGCCAACTCGAGTCGCTCGGCTGTCGTGTCGAGCGAGGCGATGCCCGACCTGCACGATGCCCGTGAGATCTTCCAGACGTTGCGGGCATGGCACTTCGAGATCTCGACCGGGCGACTCTACGACACCGACTACGACCGGATCAAGGACACCGTTCGGTGGAACATCGAGGAGGCCCGCCGCCGGACGATGCATCGATCACGCGTCGGCCACCGTGGCCCATGCGGCCCTCATCGAGCGGGTCCGCACGTTCTTCGACGATTACGACGTCCTGGCGCTCCCGACGACGCAGGTGGTGCCGTTCGACATCGACGCTCGACTGGCCGCGGACCGTCGACGGCGTCGAGATGGAGAGCTACATCGACTGGATGCGGGTCGTGCTCCGACATCACGGTCACCGGATGTCCCGGCGATCTCGATGCCGGCCGCGTTCACGCCCGACGGCCTGCCGGTCGGTGTGCAGTTCGTCGGGCGCCCCCGCGGCGACGTCGAGCTGCTGCGCTTCGCTCGCCTCTGGGAGCGATCGGTCGCGCCCGACCCGCACGACGGTCGTCGACTCGTGAGCGACGTCCACAAGAACGTCCAGCGGGTGATCGACGCCGGCGAGGCGCTCGGTGTGGAGGTCGAGCCCCGCCACTTCCCGGCCGGGGCGAAGACCGCCCAGGACGCCGCCGACGCGATCGGGTGCGACGTCGGCCAGATCGTGAAGAGCCTGATCTTCGGCGTCGACGGCGAGGTCGTGCTCGCCTACGTGAGCGGCAGCAACCAGCTCGACGAGTCGCGGTTGGCCGCGGCGGCCGGTGGCGAGCGCTGCGAACGCGTCGACGCCGATGCGGTCCGCGGAGGCGACCGGGCTTCCCGATCGGTGGCGTGCCGCCGTTCGGCCACACGACGGAAGCTGCCGGTGTTCGTCGATCCCGACCTGCTCGGTCACGACGAGGTGTGGGCGGCAGCGGGAACCTGGAACGACGTGTTTCCGCTCGATCCGCCGAGCGCTCGTGGAGGCGAGCGGCGGCACCGTGGTGGAGCTCAAGCGCGACATGACCTGGCAGCCCGAGCTCGACGAGCTTGCGCCGACGCGAACGGCTCGCCGAGCAGCTCGGTGGTGCCGACAAGGTCGAACGGCAACACCACTTCGGCAAGCTCACCGTCCGCGAGCGCGTGGAGCAGGTCGCCGACGACGGGAGCTTCTGGGAGCTCGGGAAGACGGCCGGTGTGGCTCGATACGACGACCACGGCAACCTGATCGAGTTCACGCCGTCGAACTTCGTGTTCGGCATCGCCGAACTCGACGGCCGCCCGGTCGTGCTGTCCGGCGACGACTTCACGGTGCGGGGCGGTTCGAACGATGCGTCGATCTCGGCCAAGCGGGAAGCCTCGGAGGCGATCGCCGCCGAGATGCGGCTGCCGCACGTCCGTCTGCTCGACGGCATGTCGGGCGGCGGCTCCGTCAAGACGATCGAGCAGGCGGGGCGCACGTACATCCCGGTGCTGCCCGGGCTGGCACGTCGTCGTCGATCACCTCAACATCGCGCCGTCGGTGTCGTTGGTGCTCGGTTCGGTCGCCGGGTTCGGCGCCGCCGTGCCGTGGCCTCGCACTACTCGGTGATGGTGCGTGACACGTCGCAGATGATGATCGCCGGCCCGGCGCTGGTCGAGCAGGCCGGACTCGGGAACGGTGTCGAAGGAAGAGCTCGGCCACGCCGACATCCACACCGCGAACGGGGCGATCGACGACGCGGTCGACACCGAGGCCGAGGCATTCGAGCGTGCGGCCCACTTCCTGTCGTACCTGCCGACGAGTGTCGACGAGTTGCCTCCGGTCGAGCAGTGGGGCGACGACCCCGGACGCCGTGATCCCGGCCTGGCCGACATCGTGCCGCGGAACCCGCGCCAGTCGTACGACATGCGGGCGCTCATGAGCGCGCGTCGTCGACGAGGGAAGCTTCTTCGAGATCGGTCGCAGCTGGGGCACGTCGGTGGTCGGCGGGCTCGCGCGCCTCGACGGGGTCCCCGTCGCGGTCTACGGCGAGAACCCGATGATGTACGGCGGGGGTTGGACCGCCGACTCGTGCCGCAAGCTCACGCGCCTGATCGACATCGCCTCACTGTTCAAGCTCCCGATGGTGCACTTCGAGGACTGCCCCGGGTTCCTGATCGGCAAGCAGTCGGAGCAGGACGCAACCGTGCGGTACGGCACCGAAGTGCTGGTGGCGCTCCGCGAGTCGCCCGTGCCGTACTGCACCGTGGTGATCCGCAAGGCATTCGGCATCGCCGGTGCCGCCAACCGCAAGCCGGGCGCCGAGTCGATGCGCATGGCGTGGCCGTCGGGCGACTGGGGCTCGCTGCCGCTCGAGGGCGGCCTCGAGGTCGCCTACAAGGCGGAACTCGCCGCGAGCGATGCGCCCGACGAGTTGAAGGCCGAGATCACCGAGCGCCTCAACCGGCTCAGGTCGCCGCACCGCTCGGCCGAGTTCTACGAGATCGAGCAGGTCATCGACCCCCTCGACACCCGCCCGATGCTGTGCGACTGGGTCCGCCTGGCCCGCCGGACGCTGACACCGTCGCCTCCCTCGTGGGGATACCGCCCGTAGCGGTCGCGGTCAGACCTCGACCGTTACGGTGGACGGTGTGCCGAAGCTGACCGACGACGAGCTGACCGCGTTTCTCGACGAACGTGAGCATCTGGCGCGGATCGGCACCGTCGACGACGACGGGTTCCCCCGGGTGCTGCCGCTGTGGTTCGTGCGGATCGATCGCCGGCTGCTGTTCACGCCGCGGTCGCCCGCGATGATCTGGCGGAACATCCGTCGTGACCCGAGAATCGGCGTCTCGATCGACGAGAGCTCGCAGCCCTACCGGAAGGTGACCGTCCAGGCGATGTGCGAGGTCGTCCACCCACCGGGCGAGGACGACGAGTGGCGCGACCTCTACCGCACCATCACCGGCCGCTACACCGCGACGTGGTTCGTCGACGAGTACGTCGACGGCACCGACGATCAGCCGCGTGCGCTCTGCGCGATCGACCTCGACGCAGCCACCACGCGTCTGTCGACCTGGCGCATGCCGGTGTCCGGCGAGGACCGGCGAGGCGTATGGGCCAAGCGGTACTACCTCCCCGGCACCAAGTGGGCCGACTCCTGACCACGGTCGACGATCCGAGCCGGCTCGCAACGCGTCCGAGGATCGAGTCTCCATGTGCACCGGTCGGCACGGTTCGCGCCGTGATCGTGTGCGACGGCGCCGGTGCTGCGTGAGGCGGGAGCAGCGCCGGGCGACGCCACTCGCCGCCTGAGCCCGGGTCAGCCGGCCGAGTCGGCGAGGTAGGTCGTGAGCTTGTCGAGGGCCATGTTCCAGCCCGTCGCGCCGGGCGAGTCGGCCGGGACACCTCGGTGGGTGAGCACCATCTTGGTGCCGTCACCGGCCGGTTCGAGCGCGACGACGATCTCGGTGACCTCGGGGTGCCCCTCGGGCATGCCCATCTCGGCGGGGGGGACCACACGACCGGTTTCATCGGACATGCTCTCCGTGTACACGAGGAGCGAGGTCGGGTCGACGGTGACGTACTCACCCGTGAACCACATCTGCATCGGGCCGTTCGGGGTCTGCATCTCCATCGCGACCAGACGTCTGCCGCCGACACGGACGTCCATGTCGGCCTTCGGGATGCTGGCACCCATCGGGCCGTACCAGGCGCGGAAGTGCGACGGCTCGGTCCACATCTCCCAGACTCGGCTGACCGGGGCGTCGAGCGTGCGCTCGATCACCACGGCGTCGTTGGTTGCACTGTCGTTCGTCATGTCTCATCCTTCTGCTGGTCGCGCTGGTGTTCGTCGAATGTGCGGAGGTAGTCCTCCATGCGATCGAAGCGTCCCTCCCAGATCGGGCGGTACTGCTCGGCCCAGGAGGCCACCTCGCGCAAGGGTTCGGCGTCGAGCGTGCACGGCCGGAACTGGGCCCGCTGGCCCTGCGTCACGAGTCCGGCACGTTCGAGCACCTTGATGTGGCGGGAGATGGCCGGCAGCGTCATGTCGAACGGGCGGGCGAGCTCGTTGACCGTCGCCTCGCCGTCGGCCAGCTGGGCCAGGATCGACCGTCGAACCGGATTCGCGAGCGCCGAGAACGTCTCGGTGAGTCGATCGTCGGTGGCGGTGGTCATGGTCTGCATTATACAGAATGGTTAATTAACGTCAAGGTGAAATATGACCTCAGGCGCGGTGGTCGACGAACGTCTCGGTCACCGTGGCGACCCGGTCGGTGTCGCCCGCGACGAGCACGTACTCCAGATTTCTGGTGTGGCCGACCCGGCCGACCTTCTCGCCCGTCGGTGAGTGGATGCCGATCTGCGCGCCCACGTAGCGTTTCGAGTCGAACGCCAGCGCCGCGACCTCGCCGTGGACCGCGCACATCTCGCGCAGCTCGCCCAGCGACACCCACGACTCGTCGTTGTACGACACCACGACCAACTCGGCGTCGACGGCGGCGATCGTCCGACGCAGCGCGTCGGGCATCTCCCGCTTGCGGTTGAAGACGCTCTTGGTCTCGTCGTCACGTGCGTCGACCCGCTTGCACGCGACGCCGTAGTGCTCCGGATGGTCCCAGGCCACGATCGTCTCCCACACGTGATAGTTCGTGAAGTAGCGATGCTGGTTGTACGGCGGGTCGAGGTAGGCCAGGTCGAACGACCCGAGGGCACCAGCGAGCTCGGTCGCGTCGCCGCGCACTGCCCGGCCCGGGCCCGCCAGGAGCTCCGGCACGACCAGTCTGAGCGGTTTGAACGAGCGGGGCGCCCACTGCTTGATGTACGCCATCTGCAACCCGGCCGTCGAGTCGACGCGATCGGCGGCGAGCAGCAGGCTGGTCAGCAGGATCGGTTCGAGCGTGCTGCCGGCGTGGTCGCGTTCGATCGCGGCGCGGATTGCGTCGATCCGTTCCCCGTTGAACGGCTGGAAGAAGCGCGATTGCACACAGAACGTGTCGGTCACGTAGCCGGTCTCGCCGGGCAACTCGTTCAGTTCGTCGATCACCGAGTCGAGCTCGCGGACATCGACCGACTCCCGATCGGTCTCGATCCAGGTTCGGGCGAACGCCTCCGAGTAACGGGCCGTGTCGACGGCGGTGACGTGGCCGCCGGCCGCCTTGAACGCCTGTGCGACCCGGGTGGTACCGGTGAACAGGTCGAGCGTCGTGCGGGCGCCCGAACGCTCGAACAGCTCGGTCAGCATCGGCACCAGCCGACGCTTCGAGCCGAGATACTTGATCACGTGTCTTCGTCGGGCGGCGCCGGTCGCTCGGCGGTCAGCCGTGCGAACACCTCCGAGTCGACGGCGACGAACGTCGCCCTGGCGCTCGCCACGAGGGTGTCGGACTCGAGGTCGGTCAGTTCTCCGGTCAGCAGCAGCTTGCGACCCTCGCGGCGGTCGAGCCGGACCCTGCAGGCGAGCTCGCGGAACAACGGGGTCGGGGCGTGATACCTGACGTACAGGTCGCCGGTGAACGCCGGTTGGTTGATCACGCCGAGCACGTAGCCGAACACGTCGTCGAACAGCGCCGACACGACGCCGCCGTGACTGCGGTTCGGGGCGCCCTCGTGCGCGGAACGGAGCGTGACGAGCGCCTCGATCTCGTCGCCGTGGCGATGCAGGTCGAGGTCGAGCCCCCACGGTGACGACCGGCCCGACACCGGGCGGTCATCGAATCGGTTCTCGAAGCGACCCTGCGGCAGCTCCTCCTTCTGACGTTCGCCGAACGGGTGCTCGCCTCGGGTGCGGTGCTGCTGCGGCCAGAGCTCGTCGGTGATGCCTTCGATCACGTCGCTGAGGTGGTCGATCTGTTCGACCGATGCATTTCGACCGATGAACGCGTGGCCCAGTTCGCGGATGGCGCGCCCGGCCCGCGCCCGTGCTTCGAGAACCGCCTCGTCGTCGCTCATCGCCACGACTGTCGCAGGTCGTCGGTGGCCGAGCGGAACCGGAGTCTCCGCACCGGGGCCCGACCTGCCCATCCTCCGGTCGCCGGACGAGTCGTCGAGCGCGGACGACGAACGCATCTCGTAGCATCGTTCCGGTGAAGACACCGACCGAGGTCGCGGTGGACCGAATGGTCGCACCGGATCGCGATGCGCCCGATCGGACGTCCGGACGCCGCGTTCGAGCCCTCGCGATCGTCGCGGTGTTCGTCGGCCTCGTGGCCGTCGTCTTCGCGAACCAGATCTCCGAGGTGCTGGTCGCCCTGCTTCCGGGTCGGGCGACCATCCCGTCGAGCGGTACGGGGATGGGCTCGCTCGGTGACGAGGGGCCGACGATCGTGCGCCGCTCGGGCGCCGTCATCGTGGTGGCCGCGATCGTCGGACTCGGCGCCGGCCGCTGGGTGTCGTCGCCCGGGATGTGGACCGAGCGCAGAGGACGTCTCGCGCTCGGAGTCGTCGTGGCGGCAACGATGCTCTGGTACGGATGGCTCGCCGCTCCGCACAACGGCTTCTCCACCAACGCGAGGTTCCACTGGGTCGACTACCTCACCTGGGATTCCGACCGGTTCACGTACGCGGCCGGCAGGATTCCGCATCTGCTCCTGTACGACAGCCCGCACGTCTGGCAGGCCATCAACATCGGGGTGCTCGCCGTGCTGCTCTATGCGATCGGCCGCCAGCTCGGCTACTCGACGTGGTTGTCGGCGGGACTGGCAGCGGTGCCGGCCATCTCCGGCAACCTGTTGCTGTTCGCGACGGCTGCGGAGGACGTCGTGCTCAACACCACGCTGCTCCTGGCCGTCGTGCTCGTCTCACTGCGGCGCCAGCCCGTCCTGCTCGGGTTGACGATCGGATCGGCCGTGCTCGGACGTCCGTCGTTCATGGTCTTGATCGGTTGCGTCGCCGTGGCCGAGATCGCCAGGGGTCTGAGATCGAAGGAGCGAGGCATCGAGTGGCGCTACACCGCGGTCGCGACCGGTGTCGCCGCGGCCACGGTCGTCGCCAGCCAGGTCGTGTTCGCGATCCTGGGGGACCGGTATCTGTTCGTCGGTGGGCAGATCGTCCGCTCCGACGCGCTGGATCAGTGGGTGCCCAGGGCGGTCGACGGATTCACCGTGAGTCCGTTCAGCGGTGTCTACGGCCTCCACCTGCTGTGGGTGATGCCGCTGGCGACGCTCGCGGGCGCCGTCATCGCCGTCGTCACCGCTCGTGGCCAGACGTCGCAGGTCGCGTCGACCATCTATCTGAGTTGCTGTTTCGTGGTCGCGCACGTGCTCGTCCACGAGGCGCGCCCGCTCGCCTACTACAACACTCGCTATCTCGCATACACGTTTCCGTTCCTCTTCTTCATGGCGGTGTCGCTGCTCGCGCACCGCAGGTTCCCGAGTCACCCGGCCGCGCGCCCGGTCGCGATCGTCCTGCTCGTGCTCGGGACCGCTGTCGTGCCTGCCGACCCGGTCGGTGCCAAGCAGTGGGTCGAGTCTCGGGCCGAGGTCGAACTCTGGGCGGCGCGAGACGAGCTCCGTGACCTCGCCGACGGCAGGTTCGTGTTCCTCAACTTCGGCGATGTGCTGTCGAGGAACTACGTCGCCTACGTCCTCCGTCGCGACGTGGCGACCATCCAGCTCGTCGGCGATCCGTCCGGAGAACTCGTCCGGCCCGATCTCCCCTCGGGCCGCGGGGACGACATCGGGTCGGGCACCGTGGTGATCTCGCACCGCAGCGACCCGTGGACGAACGAATCGCCGGTGCTCGAGGTCGGCGACTTCATCGTCGACGTCATCGGGTGACCGCGGCCCGTGCCCCGATCACCCCGTGGCGTCACACATCGGACGCCGGCGAGTCGAGCGCTTCGAGCAGCGTGTTCCACGCGAGCGTCGCACACTTGATGCGCACCGGGAACTTCACGACGCCCTGCAGCGCCTCGAGATCGCCCAGCGGTACGTTCTCGTCGGGTTCTTCGCCGTCGGTTTCGATCGACATCATGCCCTTGAACCTGCGCACGAGCGCCCGCACCTCGGGCACGCTCTTGCCCTTGATCGCCGCGCTCATCATCGATGCCGACGACTGCGAGATCGAGCAGCCCTGACCGCTGACCTTCACGTCGTCGACGACATCGCCGTCGACGTCGAGGTAGACCGTGATCTCGTCGCCACACAGCGGGTTGTGGCCTTCGGCGTGCTGGGCGGGCGGAGGAAGCTCACCCCGGTTGCGGGGCGTCCGGTAGTGATCGAGGATGATCTCGCGATAGAGGTCTTCGAGGCCTGGCATGGTGTCTCCCGCAGTGGTGCTCGGTCAGAAGCCGAAGATATCGCTGGCACCGTCGAGTGCGTCGGCCAACGCATCGACGTCGGATCGATCGTTGTACAAGTACAGGCTCGCCCGCACCGTGGCGTTCGCGCCGAGGATGCGCATCAGCGGCTTGGCGCAGTGGTGGCCGGCGCGCACGCAGATGTTGCGTTCGTCGAGCACCTGGCTGATGTCGTGGGGATGGATGTCGCGGAACGCGAAGCTGATGACGCCGCCACGGATCTCGACGTTGTCGGGGCCGTGGATGGTGATGTCGTCGCCGTAGCGCTCGTTCAGCGTGTCGAGCGTGTATCGGGTGAGTTCCATCTCGTGGCATCGGATCTCGTGCAGGCCGATCGATTCGAGGTACTCGACCGCTGCGCCGAACCCGATCACGTCGACGATCGGCGGCGTGCCCGCCTCGAACTTGGCGGGCACCGGCGCCGGCGTGAACCCGTCGAGTCGGACATCGGCGATCATGTTGCCGCCGCCGATGTAGGGCGGGATCGCCTCGAGCAGCTCCATCCGCCCCCAGAGCGCACCGACGCCCGACGGGCCACACATCTTGTGGCTCGAGAAGGCGACGAAGTCGGCGTCCCACGCCTGCACGTCGGTGGCGTTGTGCGGCACGAACTGGCAGGCGTCGACGATGGCGATCGCGCCGGCGGTGTGGGCGGCCTCGACCAGCTTGGCGGTCGGTGGGATCGTACCGAGCACGTTGCTCATCGCCGTGAACGACAGTGCCTTGGCCCCGTCGAGCAGGCGGTCGAGGTCGGTCAGATCGAGTTGGCCGTCGTCGGTGAGCGGGATCCAGCGGATCTCGAGGCCGCGTTCGGCGGCGAGCATCTGCCAGGGCACGATGTTGGCGTGGTGCTCCATGTGGGTGAGCACGACGGCGTCACCTTCGCGGAGGTTCGATCCGCCCCACGACGACGCGACGAGATTGAGCGCCTCGGTGGCGTTCTTCGTGAACACGATCTCGTCGGCCTGCGGAGCGTTGATGAGCCGCGCCACGGCCGCTCGGGCGCCCTCGAACCGGTCGGTGGCCTCACCGGCGAGCCGGTAGGCGCTGCGGTTGATGGGCGCATAGCCGGTGCGGAGGAAGTCGTCCATCGCCTCGATCACCTGGCGCGGCTTCTGCGACGTGTTCCCCGAGTCGAGGTAGACGATCGGTGCGCCGTCGATCTCGCGGCGCAGCACCGGGAAGTCGGCACGTACGGCAGCCCAGTCGACCGCCATCGTCAGGCGTCCGCGGTGGCCTTGAAGGCCTCGTAGCCGTCGCGTTCGAGTTGTTCGGCGAGCTCCATGCCGCCGGAGCGGACGATGCGGCCGTCGACCAGGATGTGCACGTGGTCGGGCTGGAGTTCGTCGAGGAGCCGCTGATAGTGGGTGATCAGGACGACACCCATGCCCGGTCGCTCGGCGCGGACCTCGCGGATGCCCTGCGCCACGGTGCGGAGCGCGTCGATGTCGAGTCCGGAGTCGGTCTCGTCGAGGATGGCCAGCTCGGGTTCGAGCACGGCCATCTGCAAGATCTCGTTGCGCTTCTTCTCCCCGCCGGAGAACCCCTCGTTGAGGTACCGGTCGACGAACGACGAGTCCATCCCGAGCCGCGTCATCCAGTCCATGGTGGCGAGCCGCAGTTCGAGCACGCTCAGGTCGATGCCCTTGCGTGCCGACAATGCTTGACGGAGGAACTGAATGACCGAGACGCCGGGGATCTCCTGGGGATACTGGAATGCGAGGAACATGCCCGCCTTGGCGCGCTCCTCGGTCGGCCAGTCGGTGACGTCGTCGCCCTGGAAGTGGACGGACCCGCCGGTCACCTCGTACTCGGGCGATCCGAGCAGGGTGCTGCCGAGCGTGCTCTTGCCCGACCCGTTGGGGCCCATGATGGCGTGGATCTCGCCCGCGTCGACCGTGAGGCTCAGTCCGCGGAGGATTTCGTCAGCGGGCGTGGCACCCTGCTCGGGTGCGGGCCGGGCCCGCAACCCATCGACCTGGAACAGCTCCGTCATGACGACCAGTCTATGACGCACGGTTCCGGATTATCACTACGGCCGTAGGAGAAATTAGGGTGCAATCGGAGATCGCGACGGCGCTGTTGGTGCCGGGATGGGCAGCGCGCCGGCGTCGGCCGTGGCCGGCGGTGGTGCTGCTGGGCGCGGGCATCGTGGCACCCGTCGTGCTCGTCGTGTACGTGCTGCTCGCCGGGCGGAGCTGGGTGGCGCTGTCGCTCGACGCCTCCTTCCTCGCCGTCCTCGTGGTGGTCGGTGTCGCGGCGATCGCCGCTCGAATTGCAGCGCTGCTCGACATCTGGCTGGCCGCCGGACGGCCCCGGGCCTTCACCCGTCCGGAGCTGATCGTCGGTGGCCTGACGGTTGCGCTGTTGCTCGTGGGTTCGATCGCAGTCGTCGAAGTCGCGCGGGCTCGTGCGTCGATCGTTCCGGCGTTCACCGACGCCGGGGGTGCGGTGCTGTACGACGCGCAGGTTCCGGTCGACGACGAGTCGGTCACCGCCCTCGTGGCGCCGCCGGAGCGGCCTCGTAGTGCATCGACCGGTTCGACGACGACGACGAGCCCGTCCCCGCCGCCGGAGGCCGACGTCGTCGACGCAGGAGTGGTCGCGGTCGTCCCGACCTCGTCGACCACCACGACGCTGCCGCCACTGCCCGAGCGTCCCGACTCGGGTGTCGATGCCGAGGCGCTCGCCGAGGTCACCACGGTGTTGCTCATCGGCGCCGACTCGGGACCGGGTCGCGTCGGCCTTCGCACCGACGCGATGATGCTGTTCAGCCTGCACGCCCCGAGTGGGCGGGCGTCGCTCGTCTCGGTGCCGCGCAACCTGCGACGCCTGCTCTTCCCACCCGGTAGCGCACTCGAGGGGCGACACCCCTACGGGTACGACAACATGGCGAACGCCGTCTACGTGACCGTCTCGTCGAATCAGAGCCTGCGATCGGCGTACGCGGTCGACGGCGTGCGCCCTGGTGTCGTGGCGCTCGCGCAGGCGATCGGCTATTCGCTCGATGTGACGATCGACGACTACGTCCTGGTCGACATGCAGGGCTTTGCCGATGTGGTCGATGCACTCGGTGGCGTGACGATGCGGCTCACGACGTCGATCCCGATGCCCGGCAACGTGCCCGGTGCGCGCACGCAGTACCCCGACTCGATCGGCCCGGGCGTCGTTGCCATGGACGGCACCACGGCCCTCGGCTATGCCCGCAGCCGATACGGCGACAACGACTACTACCGGGCCCGCCGCCAGCGCGATCTCCTGGCGGAGCTGGCGCGGCAGATCTCGGTCACCGACGTCGCGCTCTCGTTCGGCGATGTCGCCGACGCGGTCGGCGGAACACTCCGCACGTCGCTCGGTCCCGACGAGTTGGCCGACACCCTGGGTGTCATCGGTGGCGAGACGGCCATCGTCGAGTCCGTCGGGCTCGTCCCGCCGCTGGTCGACGTCCGACGCCCCGACCTCGACGAGATGGCGAAGATCGTCGGTGCGGTGCGCCTGGCCCTGGCCACCGGGGTCCCCTCGGGGTACTGACGCGACGCGTGCGTCGGGGACGTCGCCGAGGTCACGCGGCGTCGACGTCCGTTCGTCTTCCCACGGACGTACGCTTTCCCGCTGATGTCGATCACCAGTGAGTCTCGCGCCCTGAGCGGGCTGGACGGCCTCGAGCAGCGCCTGCGCGGCCCGGACCTCCAGGAGGGCTCTCCCGGCGCACAGATGGCTGCGTCGATCGTGGTGCCGGGCCTGCCGGCGTTCCGTCGTCATCCGCTGCTCGCACTCCTGCTGCTGATCGTCGGTGTGATCGTGCCCGTGCTCGGCACCCTGTGGGCGTATGCCAACCGCGGTGACCTGATCGGGCTCGCGCTCGACCCACGATTCCTGACGGGCGTGACCCTGGTCGGGCTCGCAGCAATCGTCGCCCGCCTTGCGGCGGTCGGCGAGATCGCCCACGCGTTCCGACGGAGGCCGGGCATCGGCGCGAAGACCACGATGGCGACCGTCGTCGTGATCGCCCTCGGCCTGCCTGTGCTGTGGGTGTCGATGCAGGCCAACGAGGCCCGCGGCGCCGTGGCCAACGTGTTCGCCTCGTCGGACGGGGAAGCGCTGTTCACGCCGCCGGCCGACGGCACCGAGCCGGTCGATCCCGACGCGGTGACGAACATCCTCCTGCTCGGAGGCGACGAAGGGCCGGGTCGCTGGGGGCTGCGCACCGACACGATGATCCTCGTCTCGGTTCACGACGCGTCGGGGCGCACGTCACTCGTGTCGATTCCGCGCAACCTCGCGCGACTCGACTTTCCGCCCGGGCACCCCGATGCACGATCGGTTCCCCGACGGGTTCGACGACCTCGCCAACGCCGTGTTCCCGTACGTCTCGACGCGGGAGGAGCTGGTGGCGCACTACGGCCGGGACGGTCTCCAGGCCGAGGCGGTGGCGCTGTCGGAGGCGATCGGCTACTCGCTCGACGTCCAGATCGACGACTACGCGCTCGTGAACATGCAGGGTTTCACCGAGGTCATCGACGCCGTCGGCGGGTTCACGATCGAACTCGGCGGCCGGGTTCCGCTGCCACCCAGCCTGCCCGGCGAGCGGCCGCTTCCGGAGACGATCGGTCCCGGTCTGGTCGAGATGGACGGTGCGTTGGCGATTGCCTATGCCCGCTCGCGCTCGGCCGACTCCGACTATGAGCGGATGGGGCGACAGCGCCAGCTGCTCGCCGCGCTGGGTTCGCAGGTCTCACCGTCCGACGCGATCCGTGGTTTCACCACCGTCACCGGCGTCCTCGACGACGCCATGCGCACCTCGCTGTCGGCGGGGGAGTTCAGCGACCTCCTCGATCGGCTGGGCGACAACAACGCGATCCACGAATCGATCGGCCTGACGCCGCCGCTGATCACGCCGGGTTCGCCCGACTACGCGCTCATCCGGCGCGTCGTCGACGCAGTCGAGCAAGCGGTGGTCTCGGGTGCTGCGAGCGGCTACGCCGGCTGACGCGGGGTTGCCCGCACCATCGTCCACGGCAACGGCCGCTGCGAAGCCTGGACGTCGAACTCGGCGGCGACGAACTGCCGGAACGCACGCGACGACCAGTGGTTGACGTGGCCCGGCGTGTTGCCCAGGTCGCCCAGGTACCGTCCTCGCGCCATGTTGCCGGCCCGCCAGATCGGTTCCCGCGGCACCGACAGCACGGCGGCACCACGGCACACGCGGGCGATCTCGCGCAGCGCCGACTCCGGACCGGGAATGTGCTCCAGCACCTCCAGCCCGACGACGAGGTCGATCGACCGGTCGGTGAAGGGGAGCCGGGTCGCGTCGCCGAAGAACATCGGCAGCCCCAACTCGGCCCAGTCGCCGGCGAGCTCGTCGTCGACGAGGTCGAGCCCGATGACCGTCGCGTCGGGGAACCGATCGACGAGGCGTTCGGTGACTCTGCCCTCGCCCGCGCCGACCTCGACGACGGTGGATGGGGTCAGGTCGTCCAACATCTCGTCGAGCGCATCGAAGAACCCGCGCATCATCCGTTGCTCGATCGGGTTCGTCGATGCGTACTTGTCGTAGTTGTTGCCGGCGACGTTGGCGTCCACGGTCCCGGACCGTATCCCCGACGCGGGCGTAAGCTCGCGCCAGCATGCCCGAATCCGCCGAGAGACCGAAGAAGCTGATCATCCAGATCCCCTGCTTCAACGAGGCGGGCACGTTGGCCACCACGTTGGCCGATCTCCCGCGCGAGGTGCCGGGGGTCGACGTCCGTCGAGTGGCTCGTCATCGACGACGGCAGCATCGACGACACCGCCGACGTGGCCCGGGCCAACGGCGTCGATCACGTCGTCACGCACACGCGAAACCGGGGCCTCGCCGCGGCGTTCCTGACCGGGCTCGACGCGGCCCTGCATCTCGGTGCCGACGTGATCGTCAACACCGACGCCGACAACCAGTACGTGGCCGACTGCATCCCCGAGCTGATCGCACCGGTCTGCGACGGCAGTCGCCGACATGGTGGTGGGCGAACGCCCGATCACCGCACATCGACGACTTCTCGTGGACGAAGAAGAAGCTCCAGCGATTCGGCTCCTGGGTGGTGCGGAGGTTCTCGGGCACCGACGTGGCCGACGCGCCGAGCGGGTTCCGGGCGATCGGTCGTGAGGCGGCACTGCGGCTGCAGGTGTTCGGCAAGTTCAGCTACACGATGGAGACGCTCGTGCAGGCCAACGCCGAGGGACTCGCCGTCTCGTCGGTGCCGGTCAGGGTCAACCCGTTCCTGCGGCCGTCGCGGCTGGCCAAGAGCACGTTCCAGTACCTGCTGCGTTCGAGTCAGACGATCGTGCGGAGCTTCGCCCTGTACTACCCGATGAAGTTCTTCTTCCGCATCGGGGTCCTGCCCTTCCTGCTCGGCATGATCCTCGTGATCCGGTGGGGTCTCCTGTTCCTGTTCGAGGACCCGTATCGCAGCCGGGTGCCGAGCCTGGTCGTCGGCGCGGTGCTGCTGATCTTCGCGGTGCAGATCTGGGTCGTCGCGTTCCTCGCCGACCTCCAGGCCGCGACCAGACGGATGCTCGCCGAAGCACGTGTGCGCGAGCGTCGTCGAGCGCTCGACGACGCCGCGTGACCGACGACCCGGCCTACCAGCCCCGGTCGACCCACTCCTGGAGGTGCGGGCGCTCTCGACCGATCGTGGTGTCGACGCCGTGCCCCGGGAGCAGGATCGTCTCGGCCGGGAACGTGAACAGCTTGTTGTCGATCGAGTCGATGATGGCGGTGAAGTCGCCGCCCTCGAAGCCGGTCGCGCCCGGGCCGCCCGGGAACAGCGTGTCGCCGGTGAACAGCAGCGGTGTGCCCTCGAGGTGGAACGAGATCGACCCCGGCGTGTGGCCGGGGTTGTGGATGGTGTTCAGGCGGAGCCGGCCGACCTCGATCACCTCGGCGTCGTCGAGGAAGACGTCGTACCCGACGTCCTTGAGCATCGGGGCGTCCTGCGCGGTGACCGCCACCTCGTAGCCGGCGTTGCGGATCTGGGCCACGGCTCCGATGTGGTCCCAGTGGCCATGGGTCTCGAGCACGCGGCGTACGCCCAACCGCTCGGCACAGCTCGAGGAGCAGTTCGTGTTCGTTGGCCGCGTCGATGAGCACGGCGTCGCCCGAACGGCGGCACCGGACGATGAACACGTTGTTGTCGTAGGAGCCGACGACGACTCGATGCACCTCGACGTCGGCGTCGGCCCAGTGCAGTGTCGTGCTCGGGATCGTCATGACGCCAGTGTCGCGCACGGTTGGCTACGGTGCGAGCCGTGGTCGGCCCGTTCGAATTCCGCGAGGTCACCGCCGGGCCGATCGATGCTCCGGTACTGCGGTCGGTGTCGGTGGATCTCCCGTGTCGAGGCATCACCGTGATCGCCGGACCGTCGGGGGCGGGGAAGTCGTCGCTGCTGCGCCTGCTGAACCGACTCGACGACCCCCGAACGGGCTCGATCGTCTGGGACGGACGTTCGCTCGGCGACCACGAACCGGTCGAGCTCCGACGCCGGGTCGGCATGGTGTTCCAGCGGCCGCCGATCTTCGACGGGACCGTGCTCGACAATCTCCGGGTCGCGTCGCGCGGGCTCGAGCCGGGGGCGGCGGCAGCAGCGCTGGAACGTGTCGGCCTCGGTGCCGAGATATGCGATCGGAATGCTGCAGATCTGAGCGGCGGGGAGGCGCAACGGATGTGCTTCGCGAGAGCGATGCTCACCGGGCCGGTCGTGCTGCTGGCCGACGAGCCGACGTCGTCGCTCGACGCCGCGCTCGCGACGCACGGTCGAATCGCTCGCTGCCGACCTCGCCGCGGCCGGAATGCCGATCGTGTGGGTGAGCCACGACGTCGACCAGCTGCGGCGACTCGCCGACCACGTGATCGTGCTCGTCGACGGGGGAGTGGCCGCGACCGGATGCCTCGCCGATCTCGACGTGCATCCGGATCCGCTCGTGCGTGAACTGGTCGGTGCACCGTGATCGCCGAGACCGACATCGGGCTGGCGGGCATGGCTGCGTCTGGCATCCTCGTCGCTGTCGCACTGGCGGTGTCGCTGTGGCGACGGCTCGGTCTGGAGCGAACGCTGCTGTGGGCGTGCTTGCGCGCGCTCGTCCAGCTGCTGATCGTGGGCTGGGCGCTCCAGCTGATCGTCGACGAGGACGACCCGCTCGTGTTCTCGTTCCTGTGGTTGGTCGTGATGGTGCTGCTCGCCGGTTACACCACGTGGAAGCGCGCGACCGACGTGCCGGCCGTGTTGCCGTTGTCGCTGATCGCCTATGCCGCCTCGGCGGTCGTCACGCTGGGAGTGCTGTTCGGCTTCGGGGTCTACGAGTTGGAGGGCCGCACGATCGTGCCGCTCGCCGGCATCGTGATCGGGAATTCGCTGGCCGCGACCGTGCTGGTGTCGCGGCGGCTGTTCGCGGCCGCCGACGACCACCGCGACCTGATCGAGGCCCGATTGGCGCTCGGCCTCACCGCCGGCGAGGCGTTCCAGCCGGACCTGCGCGAGTCGCTGCGGACCGCACTGGTGCCGCAGATCGAGACGACCAAGGCGGTCGGGATCATCGCGCTGCCCGGGGCGATGGTCGGCCTGATCCTCGCCGGCGTCGAGCCGGAGCAGGCGGTGCGAGTGCAGCTGTCGGTCATGTATCTCGTGCTCGGCAGCGTCGCCACGACCACTGCGGTGATGAGCCTCGGCATCTCGCGTCAGCTGTTCACCGGCGCCCAGCAGCTCCGCCGGTTCCCGCCGTCAGGTTGACACCACGTCGAAGCCGAGGCCGAGGGCCACCCCGATCTGGGCCGGGTCGAACGTGACGAACCGGACGGGTCGGGGCAGGCGTTCGGCGGCGGCGAGGTGGATCGCATCGGTGAGCCGAACCGGTTGGACCCGTGACAGCGTCGCAGCTCGGTCGAGGCACCGCTGGTCGATCGGGACGACGTGCAGGTGATCCCAGGTGAGCCGGATCGAGTCCTCGAGATCGGCGCGCATCACGGGCTCGTCGGTCAGGCGGTCGATCGTCGGCAGGGCCTCGGTCAGCGCCATCGCCGACGCGCACCAGACGGGGTCGCCCGCGAGTGTGTCGAGCACGACCGGCCGCTCAGCACCGTCGATCGCGAGCGCGAGCAGCGCGCTGGTGTCGAGCACCGTCGTCATCCGCGCAGCTCCCGAAGTGCACGGTCGATGCGGACGCGCCGACCAGATCGGCACGGGCTCCGGTGCCCGCCACGCGGACTGTGCGGCGTGGCGGGATCAGGCTGCCCGACGCGATCAGGCGTTCGAGGTCGGGTGCTGCTTCGTCGAGCGGGCCGAGCTGTGCGACGGGCCGTCCGTGCGAGGTGACGACGGTCCGCTCGCCGGCGTGGGCGCGGCGCGACCGCGTCCGCCGAGTGTCGCCCGCAGCTCGCGGATCCCGGTTGTGTCCACATGCGTACACAATCAGATTTGCGTGGAGGTCGCAAGTCGCTCGCACACTCCCCGTCATGAACTTTGCTTTCACCGAGGAACAAGAAGAGCTCCGCTCGACGATCCGGTCGTTCATGGAGGCCAAGAGCGCCGAGGCCGACGTGCGCGAGCAGATGGAGACCGACCGCGGCTACGACGCCGACGTCTGGAAGCAGATGGGTGAGCAGATGGGCCTCCAGGGCCTGCACATCCCCGAGGAGTACGGCGGGTCGGGCTTCGGCTACGTCGAGCTCGGCATCGTGCTCGAGGAGATGGGGCGCGCGCTGCTGTGTGCTCCGTACTTCTCGTCGGTCGTGCTGGCTGCGAATGCCTTGATCCACAGTGGCGACGATGCGGCCAAGAAGTCGCACCTCCCGGGTATCGCCAGCGGCGAGACGATCGCCACGCTCGCGTTCACCGAGCCGTCGGGCAAGTGGGACGAGGCCGGCATCACGATGGAGGCCACCGCGTCCGGCGACGGCTACTCCCTGAGCGGCACGAAGAGCTTCGTGATCGACGGCCACACGGCCGACCTGATCATCGTGGCCGCACGCACCGGCGCCGGTGTGAGCCTCTTCGCCGTCGACGGCGGCGCCGCCGGTCTCACGCGCACCGCGCTCGCCACGATGGACCAGACCCGCAAGCAGGCGAAGCTCGACTTCGACAACACGCCGGCCGCGCTGATCGGCACCGACGGCGGCGGTTGGGACGTGCTGTCGACGGTGCTCGACCTCGCCGCCGTGGGCCTCGCGGCCGAGCAGGTCGGCGGTGCCCAGTTCGTGCTCGAGATGGCGGTGCAGTACGCCAAGGACCGTGTGCAGTTCGGTCGGCCGATCGGCTCGTTCCAGGCGATCAAGCACAAGTGCGCCGACATGCTGCTCGAGGTCGAGTCGGCCAAGTCGGCCGCGTACTACGGCCTGTGGTGCGCGAGCGAGATGAACGACGAGCTGCCGTCCGTCGCCTCGCTGGCCAAGGCGTACTGTTCCGAGGCGTACTTCCACGCCACCGCCGAGAACATCCAGATCCACGGCGGCATCGGGTTCACCTGGGAGCACCCGGCCCACCTGTACTTCAAGCGAGCCAAGAGCAGTGAACTGCTGTTCGGCGATCCGACGTACCATCGCGAGCTGCTCGCCCAGCGCATCGGCATCTGAGCGTCACCCGACTCACGATCGCTCCGCCCCGGTCGAACGACCGGGGCGGAGCCGCGTCAGCCTGCGAATTCGGCAAGGTCTCCTCGCGTTTGCCACTGTCCGTGTCGGACCGGAGACGCGCCGTCCGCGTCGGGCCCCTGACGGGCGCCCGAACGGCCGATGAGCACGGCGACTGCGATCGTGCGCCGAAATTGATCCTAAGATCGGTTCGCACTGACGTCGTGCTCGCGGGCGCACGAACGGGCGCTCCGGGTGGGATGTCAGCAACAGCGAACCACCGAGAGGCGCGAGCGGGAAGGGCGTGGGATGGCGGTCGACATCGAAGTGTCGCAGCTCAGGGTCGAGCGGCGCGCCCGGTCGCGCCGGCCGGTGGGCGAGTCGCACCCCTGTGGCGAGGCGCCGTCGAACGCCGAGCTCCTGACGGGGTGCCGCCTCGGCGACGCCGCGGCCTGGGACGAACTCGTGGCCCGGTATCAACGCCTGGTCTACGCCGTTCCGTTGCGAGAGGGCCTCAGCCCGGCCGATGCCGCCGAGATCAGCCAGTCGACGTTCGAGGCGTTGATCGAGTCGCTCGAGCGCATCCGGGATCCCGATCGGATCGGCTACTGGCTGATGACGGTGGCGCGCCGGCTGACCTGGCGACAACGAACCGCGAACCGCTCGGAACTGAGCCTCGGCGACGCAGCACTCGACGACTTCGTCGACGATCAATCGGCGGACTGGGTGCGGAGTGTGGCGGTGTACGACGCCGTCGCGCAGCTGGCCGAACCGTGCCGGGCACTGATCTTCGGCCTGTTCTTCGACCCGGCCGAGCCGTCGTACGATCAGCTCTCCCGCTCGCTCGACGTGGCCATCGGCAGCATCGGCCCGATGCGCAGTCGTTGCCTCGAGCGCCTCCGCGATCGGCTCGAACCGTGATGGGTGGCTCGGACGACGAGCTGGATCGCGCCGCCGGTCACCTCCCGCTGCCCGAAGTGCCGGCCGACGTCACGGCACGACTCCGGGCCAGGTTCCGGAACCAGCTCCCGATCGTCAGCGCGACGCTGGTGTCCGACAGCCGCGCGGGCGGGCAGTTCGCCGGAGCCCGGGGGGCGGGTCAGGCCGCCTGGACACTGTCGTACGAGGCGGGGCGGTGCGACGTGCTGCTCGACGTCGTGCCGACGGCGGGGCGCCTCCACCTGACGGGACAGTTGCTCTGTCCGGACCCCACGTCCGAGGCGGTGATCCGTGCGTACCGGAGCGACGAGTTGATCGCAGCATCGGCAACCGACGAGGTGGGGCAGTTCGACCTCGAGCGAGTTGGAGCCCTCGATCTACACGGTCGCGGCGACGACCGAACACGACATCGTCGAGCTCGTCGTCGACCTGCGAGCAGGAGGGCAGACGTGAACGGTCCGTCGTCCCCCGAGTCCGACGGCCGTTCGACGCCGTCGGCCGCCGAGCTCGCCCGGCGGGTCGCCGACGCCTCCGGTGTGGGCGAAGATCCCGCCGACGCGGACCATGAGCTCCGTGCTGTGATCGGTGCCGCCGACACGGCGGGGCATGTTGCCGAGGCGTCGCGCAGCCCGCTACGCGCTCGCCAGGGTGCTGGTCGCCCTCGGGGACGCCGAGGGGGCGCTCGAGCTGATCGAGACGTCCGAGTCGGGATGGCGCTCGGTCGGTGAGACGTTCGAGGCGGTGCGGACGAACCTCGGCCGCATGCACGTGCTCGACGATCTCGGCCGCCACGAGGAGGCCGCGTCGCTCGGTCGGGCCGTCGTCGACGAGCTCACCGACGACGACGATGGTGATGATCGATGATCGGATCGGATCTGGCTCCGGGCCGCTGTCGACGAGAACACCGGTGTCGCATTCGGATATCTCGGTCGACACGCCGAGGCGCTGGCGACCTATGCCTCTGCGGCGACGTGCTACGAGCAGCTGGGGGCAACGGCCGATCTCGGCGCGCGTCGTCGCTCAACCGCGGTGTCGAGCTCTGTGAGGTCGCCCGGTCAGCGGAGGCGATCGAGGTCCTGACGGATGCGCTGGCGCCTTCTTCGAAGCCGACGGCGACCGACTCAACGAGGCACTCTGCCGTACGAATCTCGCCGAGGCGTGGGTGTCGGCCGGTCGGTACCTCGAAGCGTTCGAGTGCCTCGATGCCGGCCGCGGCGGCGTTGCGACGGGCTCGATCACACCACCGACTGGCTGCGGGCCGAGCTCGCTCGCGCCGACTGTCTCGTGTCGCTCGCCCTCGACGTCGAGGCGCTCGATCTCTACGACGAACTGCGTCGAGCCGCTGGAACGGGCCGGGTTGCGACGCGACCTCGGCAAGGCTCATCTCGGACGCGGGCACGGTGCTGGCTCGTTCGGGATCCACGTCGGACGCGCGAGCGGCGTTCCGCGACGCACGGGCGGCGTTCGAGGCGACCGGCGACCGGACGATGCTGGCTCGTACCTGCCTCGCAGCCGCCGGCGGTCGAGCCCGATCCGCTCGTCGGAGTCGGACGGCGATCGACCTGCTGTCCGCCGGCGAGCGGCCCGGCGGAGTACGCGGTGGCACTGCTCGCCGGTGCACGTCGGCTCGGGGCGGTCGACCCCGACCGAGCCGACGACCTGCTTCGCTCGGGCGCTACCACTTGATCGAGGTCCCTGCAGGTCCCCGACTTCACGTGGCAGCTGCATCACCTCGCCGGACGGTCGGCCCGACGAGCCGGTGATCGATGAACGGCGCGCGGGTCGACTTCGATCGTGCCGCTGCAGTCGCTCGACGAGATCCGCTCGACCATCGACACCGACCGGTCACGCCAGCAGCTTCGACGGCGCACGTCGCGTCGGCGGCCGACGACATGATCGATCTGCTCCTCGACGCCGGTGACGTCGACCGCGCATTCGAGCTCGCCGACTCGATGCACGGGCGCGGACTCGTCGAGGCGATGGAGGGTGAGTCGTCGGACCGCCGACGACGCTGCGGTGCGGGCCGAGCTGCTGGCGACCTACGACCGGTTGCTCTGCGCCCGTGGGCCGACGGTCGAGGAACTGACCGCCCGGGCCCGTCGTCTCGAACGACAGGCGGGTCCGCGCCGGCACCTACGGCGGGTCGCGAGCCGTTGCGGTGTTCGGCGATCCGGTCGCCGGTCCGTCGGACCGGACGTCTGCTTCCAGGTGATCGACCACGAGGTGATCGCGTTCGTCGGCGGCGAGTCGGGCACGCGAGGTCGTCCGCAAGGTGTGCGAGCCGTCGCGGATCGAACAGCTGCTCAGTCAGTTGGTCGTCCAGTGGCGGCGATTCGAACACCCGGACGTGGTCGCCCGCCACGTCGACCTCGTGCGGCAGGCCACGGTCGACGTGCTCGGCGAACTCCACGCGTGCCTCCTCGAACCGCTCGCCGCGCAACTTCCGGAGTCGGGGTCGCTGACCTTCGTCACCGACGGGCGATCGGGGCGGTGCCGTTCGGTGCGCTGCACGACGGCCGGCAGCACCTGATCCAGCGGTTCGCGATTCGCCAGATCCCCGTCGGTGCGGAGTCGATCGGATCCTGCGGACAGCGTCCGTCGGCCGAATGCGACCGTGCTGGCGATGGGCACCGTCGACGACCTGGCCCCGCTCGCCACGGTCGAGGCGGGGCGAGTCGGTGAGGCTTGGACCGCCTCGGGTGGACAGGGCGTCGTGCTGCGCGACGGCGATGCCACCGCGGACGTGCTGCTCGCGCAGGCGGCCGAGCACGACGTCGTCCACGTCGCGGGCCATGGCCTCTTCCGGGACGACTCTCCCGGACTTCTCGGCGATTCGGCTCGCCGACCGCTGGGTGACTGCTGCGGAGATCTCGCGGCTCCGGCTCGATGGTCAGCTCGTCGTGCTCAGCGCCTGTGACACCGGCCGCCGGCATTCAACCGGTCCGCTCCGTGATGTCGTCGGTCTGCCGCGTGCGCTCCTCGCCGCCGGTGCCCGGGGTGTGATCGCCTCGCGTTGGCCGGCCGACGATGCCGCCACCACCGCCCTCATGTCGGTACTGCATCACGGTCTCGCACGGGGCGAGACCGACGCCGAGGCGTTGCGCCATGCCCAACTTGCCACCCGGGTGACGCACCCGCATCCCTATCTACTGGGCGTCGACCGTGTTGGTTGGCGGCACAGGTTGAATCGGAAAGGTCAGAGAGATGAACCGAGTATCGAAGTTGATCGTCGTGACAGCGGTGGCCGGTGCCGCCGTGCTCACCTGGGAATCGGGATCGGCTTCGGCCGAGGTCCCTCAGGAGGCGGTCGCCGAGTCGACGATCGCCACCGAGATCATCGTGTGGCTCGAGCCCGGCTCGGACCCGGTCGACGTCGCCGAGGTTAGTGGCGTGGAGCTGCTCGACACGCTGGTCGGGCACCGCAACATCCATCTGTACGGTTCGGTCGAACCCGTCGCGGACAACAAGGTGCGCAAGGTCTTCGACAAGGACGATCGAGTTCGATACGCCGAACCGAACCACGAGGGGGCGTCGGCAGACGGCAATCGTGCGCACGCCTGGCCATCCGATCAACGGCCCGTCGCGGTCAGCGGGGAGCCGACCGACCCCGATGCCGATCCGCTGCGACTCGACCTCGTCCATCAGGCGGGCACGGGCGAGGGCGCCGTCGTGGCCATCCTCGACACCGGCATCGACCCCGACCACGAA
Organism: uncultured Acidimicrobiaceae bacterium; assembly: GCA_963827775.1. Classification (GTDB taxonomy): domain Bacteria; phylum Actinomycetota; class Acidimicrobiia; order Acidimicrobiales; family Ilumatobacteraceae; genus Ilumatobacter. The sequence continues at coordinate 201,669 of CAWHCI010000011.1, forward strand.
CTGTTCGACGGTCGAGCGCGATCCGGCTGGGACTTCGTCGATGACGACCCCGACGCGGACGACGATCGGGCCGGGCTCGATGCCGACGACGACGGCCTGCCCGACGAGTCGTGGGGCCACGGCACGCACGTCGCCGGCATCGTCGCGCAGGTGGCGCCCGATGCCGAGATCGTCGGGTATCGGGTGCTCGATTCCGAGGGGACCGGGCGAGTCTTCGCCGTGGCCGCGGCGATCTTCGACGCGACCGACCGTGGTGTCGATGTGATCAACCTGTCGTTCGGGCTCGACCATCAGTCCAAGTCCAAGATGCTGCGAGACGCGTTGAAGTACGCCAAGAACAGCGGGGTGATCGTCGTGGCCGCCGCGGGCAACGAGGGTCTCGCTCACAAGCGGTATCCGGCGGCCGAGAAGGACGTGATGGCCGTCGGCGCCCACGACCGGAGCGCCGAGCAGTTGGCGCCGTTCGCCAATCACGGCGACTGGGTCGAGGTCGCCGCCCCCGGCGTCGGCGTGTTGAGCGCGTTGCCGGGTGGCGGGTTCGGTACGTGGAGCGGGAGTTCCATGGCCGCTCCCTTCGTCGCCGGTCAGGCCGCGCTCCTGGCAGCGTTGGCACCGGACGCGAAGCCGAAGAAGGTGATCGAAGCCATCAGGAAGTCGAGTCACAAACCGGGCCGCGGCAACAAGGTGAAGCACGGTCTGATCGACATCCTCGGCAGCATCGACGAGCTCGACTGACCGCCCCGCAGAATTTCGGTCCCTCGTGTATCAAACGAGGGTTCGGACGCCACTGGTAGGGAGCGTGGAATCCCACGCAATGGACAACCAGTGGAGGGCTCATGTCAGTCGCGTCGAGAGCAAGACGTCTACGCATCCGGAAGATCGGCCTGGCGGCGGTCGTGTCGATGATCGCCGCCGTCGGTGTGTCGACACCCGCATCGGCGGCTGACGAGACCTACCAGTACGAGTTCGAGTTCCTGAACGGGATCACGCTCGCCGGGTCGTCGCCGGACAAGACGACGTTCATCGCGGAGGCCGGTGGGCCGTCGGTGGAGAACCCGACGGGTATGGAGGTGCACCTGTCGTGCTCCGACAAGTTCCCGGGTGGCTGGGGCGAGAAGGACGGCCCGGAGACGGCGGTCGACACGGCATGGCAACTGCGGTCGTGCAGTATCGACAAGATCAAGGACGGCAAGGTCGACAAGACCTGCAGTGGAGAGTTCGATCCGTCGGCACCGCCGATCCCCGACGGCGAGTTCTACCAGTACGAGTTCGAGTTCCTGAACGGGATCACGCTCACCGGGTACGTCGCCGGACAAGACGGCGTTCATCGCCGACGCCGGCGGGCCGTCGGTGGAGAACCCGACCGGGTATGGAGGTGCACCTGTCGTGTTCCGACAGGTTCGAAGGCGGTTGGGGCGAGAAGGACGGCCCCGATCAGTCGGTCGACACGGCGTGGCAGCTCAGGTCGCTACAGCATCCAGAAGATCAAGGACGGCGAGGTCGACAAGTCGTGCGGCGACGACTTCGGTCCGCCGACGCCCGTCGGCGTCCCGGCGATCGACATCGAGAAGTTCGTCAACGGCGTCGACGCCGATGACCCGACCGGTCCGGTGGTCGCCGTCGGTGACACGGTGACGTTCACGTACGTCGTCACGAACACCGGTGAGGTGCCGCTCGACGACGTCGTTGCGGTCGACCTGACGCTCGGCCCGCTCACCTGCCCGCGACGTCGCTCGACGTCGGTGAGTCGATGGACTGCGACCCGAACACCGAGGTCGTCACGTCACCCGGTCAGAAGTTCATGGAGGCCGACGTCACGGCGACCGGTGAGACCGGCGCACCCGGCATCACCGATCCGATTCCGTGGCAGCGGGAAGGGACGCCAGTACAGCTTCACGTTCGTGAACGGCATCACGCTGGCCGGCGTCGCGCCGGACGACAACACTTACTTCCTCGCGGACGCCGGTGGATCGTCGGTCGAGAACCCGACCGGGATGGACGTGCACCTGTCGTGCTCCGACAAGTTCGAAGGCGGCTGGGGCGAGAAGGACGGCCCCGAGTTCGGCGTCGACACGGCGTGGCAGCTCGCAGCGCTACGAGATCGTCAAGTTCGAGGACGGCAAGGAGGACAAGCGCTGTGGCGACTCGTTCTTCCCCGTCACGCAGGAGGTCTCGGACTCGGATCCCGTGTACTACCTCGCCGAGGAGCCGGCCAACCCGGCGGTGGACATCGAGAAGTCGGTGAATGGGTTCGATGCTGATGTTCCGCCGGGTCCGACGGTGACGGTGGGTGACACCGTGACGTTCGGGTATGTGGTGACGAACATCGGTGATGTGCCGTTGACGGAGGTGTCGGTGGTCGATTCGACGTTGGGTCCGGTGGAGTGTCCGCAGGACACGCTGGCGGTCGGTGAGACGATCGAGTGTGGTCCGAACACCGAGGTCGTGATCGAGGCCGGTGCGATGTTCATGGAAGCAACGGTGACGGCGATCGGCGCGGGGATTCCGGTCGATGACGTCGATCCGGTGAACTTCGTCGTGGTTCCGGCGCCGATGCCGGCGGTGGACATCGAGAAGTCGGTGAATGGGTTCGATGCCGATGTTCCGCCGGGTCCGACGGTGACGGTGGGTGACACGGTGACGTTCGCGTATGTCGTGACGAACACCGGTGACGTGCCGTTGACGGAGGTGTCGGTGGTCGATTCGACGTTGGGTCCGGTCGTGTGTCCGCAGGACACGCTGGCGGTCGGTGAGACGATCGAGTGTGGTCCGAACACCGAGGTCGTGATCGAGGCCGGTGCGATGTTCATGGAAGCAACGGTCACGGCGATCGGCGCGGGGATTCCGGTCGATGACACCGATCCGGTGAACTTCGTGGCGGTTCCGGCGCCGATGCCGGCGGTGGACATCGAGAAGTCGGTGAATGGGTTCGATGCCGATGTTCCGCCGGGTCCGACGGTGACGGTGGGTGACACGGTGACGTTCGCGTATGTCGTGACGAACACCGGTGACGTGCCGTTGACGGAGGTGTCGGTGGTCGATTCGACGTTGGGTCCGGTCGTGTGTCCGCAGGACACGCTGGCGGTCGGTGAGACGATCGAGTGTGGTCCGAACACCGAGGTCGTGATCGAGGCCGGTGCGATGTTCATGGAAGCAACGGTCACGGCGATCGGCGCGGGGATTCCGGTCGATGACACCGATCCGGTGAACTTCGTGGTCAAGCCGAAGAAGCCGTACCCGAACATCGACATCGAGAAGTACGTCAACGGCTACGACGCCGACTACGCGCCGGGACCCGTCTTCAAGATCGGCGACCTCCTGACGTTCACCTACGAGGTCACGAACACCGGGAACACGGTGATCGACGACATCGTCGTGGTTGATGACACGCTCGGCGTCCGGCCGTGTCCCAAGACCACGCTCCAGCCGGGCGAGTCGATGTCCTGTGAGCCGGCCACCGAGGTGGCCCACATCCCCGGTCAGGTGTACATGTACTCCGACGTGTACGGGTGGTCGCCCGACGACGTCTTCGTCACCGACCGTGACCCGGTCAAGTTCTTCGTCGAGGGGAGGATCCACTGAGCCACTGACGAAGAACACCTTCGGCGGAGGCGGTGCCCGCGGCCCCGGCCGCGGGCACCGCCGCGTGCCGGGGCCGAGCTCGCCGCGTCAGAACGCGTCGCTGGGGAGGTCGGACGCCTCGCCGGCGATCGCGTCGACGATCACCCTCGCGACGTGCGCCGGATCGAGACCGCCGGGCATCTTCGGTGACGTGCCCTCGACGGGCCGGGTGGCCAGCCCCGTCTCGGTGTGCGGCGGCCTGGCGTCGATCACCCGAACCCTGCTTCGCCGTGCCTCACGTGAGAGCGCCTCGTCGAACGACCGCACGGCGGCCTTGGATGCGCCGTAGGCAGCCATACCCGGCAGGTTCTGCTCGGCGATCACACCCGAGATGTTCACGATCACGCCGCCCGGTCGCATGAGGGGCAACGCCGATTTGGCGAGCCCGATCGGGACGAACGTGTTCGTCAGGAACAACTCCTCCATCGCGTCGACCGACAGGTGGGCGACGGGTCCGAACGCCACGACGCCGACGGCGTTCACCATCACGTCGAGCGCCCCGCCGTGATCGATCGCCGCTCGCACCGCAGTCGTGCACGACCCCGGGTCGCGCAGGTCGAGGGCGAGACGGTGGCCGTCGACATCGAGCGCCTGCAAGGGTTCGGGACGGCGCGCCACCAGTGTCAGGGTGGCACCTCGCCCGGCGAGGTCGCGGGCGATCGCGCTGCCGAGTCCGCCCGATGCGCCGGCGATCAGCACCGAACGGCCCGTCAGGTCGTGGCGGTCGGTGTCGGGTTGGGTCATCGGCGGTCCTCCTGATGTGCGGTGATGGACAACGTCGAGTGTGGCCGTCGGCGGATCGGTTCAAACGTCGATGCTCGTAGGCTCGACGAACATGGACGGCATCACCATCGTCTTCGCCGCCGTCGCCGCCTTGCTGGTGTTCGCCATCGCCGCCGGCACGGTCGGTCGGGAAGCGCACCGCCTCGACGCCGTTGCGCCGCGCGCGGTGTATCAGCTCGACGAGGCGGTCGATTTCGTCGCCGATCGGTTACCGGTCGAGAGCCAGGCCCGGCTCACGCCCGCGGAGGTCGACGAGCTGCTTCGTGCCCACCTGCGATGGATGCACGAACAGGGTCTCCAGCCAGACCGGGCGGTCGACGCCCGTCAGGACATCGATGAGACGGTGGTCATCAGCGACGACGCGCTGGTCGCGTATCTGCTGGCCGAAGCCGAGCGGATCGGTGTCGAGCTGCTCGACGACGTCGACGCCGTCAACGTCGTCGACGCCCACCTCGAGTACTTCGAGGCGATCGGCGCCGTGGGTCCGCAAGCCCCACTCGACGACGTGCTGTAGGCCGTCGAGTCAGGAGTCGTGCCGTACTGCGAACTCCATCGGTGACCCGAGCGCCACCGGCATCCTGCGAATGAGCGACGTGAGCTTCGATCGTGTGAGGAGGGTCGCGGCTCGGGCGACGAGGCCGGCGTGCCGTCGGCCGAAATCCGGGTCGGTCGTGATGCGTTCGAGCGCGTCGGCGAGCTGACCCTTTCGGAATTCGACGACGGCATCGTTCGCTCGAGCCCATGTGCCGACCTGTCGACTCGTGATCCAGTTGAGCGATGCCCACAGTGGCGACGACGCAATCCGACTCGGGAGCAGGCGGGACGTGGCGCTCGGAACGAATGGAACGAGTGGAATGCCGAAATGGGGCTCGTAGGGAAACGTGTAGTTCGGGCACGACTGCAGGATGACCCCGCCGGGACGCAGCACGGTGAGTTCGGTGTCGAGCGCCCGGCGCCAATCGGGCACGTGCTCCAGAACGTTCAACGAGAAGATCACGTCGAACGTGCCGTGTCGACGTGGATCCAGCTCCTCGACCCCGATCGAGAGATGCCGGGGGCCCGCCGATTCCGTCTGCAGCACTCGCCTGGCAGCTCCGATGAACTCGAACCCGGCGCCGACCGGCTCCAGTTCGACGACGTCGTACCCTTCGTCGAACAGGAATCGGGAGAAGAAGCCGATGCCGCTGCCGACCTCGATGAGCCGACACTCCCGCTGCAGATGCGGGCCGACGAGATCGAGCGCTCGGAGCGACTCGTTGAGGTAGGTCACGATCCGTTCCGCCGCATCCGCGGCGTCGGACCCGGTGTCGGCACCGATCTTCTCCGCGAGCTCGTCGACCCGGACTTCGTCGATGCGTTGGCGGAGGGCGCGTCTCAGCCTGTCGGTTGCTGCGGAGGCTGCCACGGTGGGCCATGCTACTGCGCCGGCGACCGTTGCCATCTCCCTTCGATCGTGGGCCGACCGCCACCGACTCGTTCATCGGAGGAGCGCCGGCGACGCCGGACCGGTGCCCGAACCGGGGCGTCATCGCTGTCCGACGGAAATCTCGGAAGCTGCTTGGCGGGGTGTCGGCATCCAGTTCGCGCCCGACACGCTGGCCGAGGCCCGCAATCGCGGGTACACCCTTGCGACGCGCCGCTCACGCCGTCTCCATCGCACGCCACGCGCCTGAAGCGGCAACGAGGTCGGCCCGGTGGACTCCACGTTCCAGAGTGGCCCGTTCACGTTGGCCAGCCATCTCAAGGAGCCGTCGAGCAGCGCCGTGGCTGATCCCGATCTCCCCGGGCTGATCCTGTGCCACGGGTTCCCGATCGGGCCGATCGATGCCCGGCGGTCGGGCGGCACGTTCCCGCAGCTCGTCGACCGGATCGCGATCGAGGTCGGGCTGCCGGCGATGACCTTCACGTTCCGGGGCTGCGGTACGAGTACCGGTGACTTCTCGCTCCAGGGTTGGATCGACGATCTGCGGTCCGCGATCGACCATGTGATCACGAGGTTCGACGTGTCCAAGGTGGTCCTGGTGGGCACGAACACCGGCGGCTCGATTGCGATCTGTGTGGCTGCTGACGACCCACGGGTGGCTGCTGCTGCGCTGCTGTCACCCCGAGCCGACTTCGACGACTGGGCTGACCACCCACGTCGGTTCCTCGACCACGCTCGCGACATCGGCGCCGTCCGCACGCCGGGCTTCCCGTTGAGCATGGACGACTGGTCGCGGGCGTTCCGTCGATTTCGGCCGACCGGCTACCGGTCGAGAGCCAGGCCCGGCTCACGCCCGCGGAGGTCGACGAGCTGCTTCGTGCCCACCTGCGATGGATGCACGAACAGGGTCTCCAGCCAGACCGGGCGGTCGACGCCCGTCAGGACATCGATGAGACGGTGGTCATCAGCGACGACGCACTCGTCGCGTATCTGCTGGCCGCAGCCGAGCGGATCGGTGTCGAGCTGCTCGACGACGTCATTTGAGCTGCGACGGGGCCGGCGGGCTCGCCGACGGGTTCACCGCGGGCGGCTGACGCTCCACCGGAGGAATCCGGCGCGACCGTGCGAAGCTGCGAGTTCCGCCTCGTTGCGAACCGCTGTCCGACGGAGGCCCGCCCGTTCGGCGACACGCACCGAGGCGACGTTGTCGGGTCGGATCCACGCGTAGATCTCCTCGATCGGGTGCCGGTCGAAGCTGCGATCGACGAACTCGGGCAGGACCCGTGACATCACGCCACGGCCCCAGTGCTCGCGGCCGAGCCAGTACGCGACCTCGGCGGTGAATGGCGGGGTGGCGACGTGGTCGAACCGGACGAGGCACTGACCGACGAGATCACCGTCGACCTCGACGGCGACGACCTCGTGGCCGATCTCGGCGTTCGCGAGTGCGATGAGATCACGGGACGTGTCGTGGGTGAACGGTTCCGGGAATTCCTCGGGGAGGTGCTCCCACACGGCGCGGTCGCCGAGCAGTGCGCGGTGGGCGGGAGCGTCGTGTGCGCCCCACCGGCGGAACGTGACGCCGGCGTGGGACCGTTCGGTACCGTCGGAACCGAAGGTCGGTGCCTCCGAGTCGAACAGGACCCACCCGATCTGGGCGGTGTCGTACCCGAGCGGAATCCCGTTCGCGCGACAGTAGGCGATCTCCTCGGCGTCGAGGATGCCGTCCCATCGTTGTCGGCCGAGATCGAGCGTCTTTCCGTTCGGTAACACGACGACGGACTCGTGCACCTCGTCGAGGCGTTGGACTGCTCGGGCACTCGTTGACCTTCGTGATATCAGCGCCATATAACGACCGTACTGCCCAAGTTGGGCTCGTTCCAGAGGCCCAATGCAAAGGAAATGTGAAATCGGCGCCGGCTTGTGTCCGCGTGTCCCCCTGCGTGGCAGAACGTGCACGTTGAGTGTCGGTCGATCCGGCGATGACGCCAGGTCGCGGAACCGACGTGACGTCTCCCCGGTGTGTCGGCTACTGTGCTCGGCACCAGAGAGAGGAGGTGGTCCACACAATGAGTGAATGTTCTTTCGGGACCCTGGAGGTGGTTGGCCGCTAGGTCAACAGGCTGGACGGCCTGGCGAATCCTCGCCAACCCCGCCGAACACGCCGCCGAAGCTCGTCCCATCGGCGAACACCAGGCTGTGTTCGGTCCCAACAGTCAGAAATGCGAACGAGGGAGTGCAACCGCACTCCCTCGTTCCGCGTACGATGTGCCCTCATGGATCGCCCCTCCCGCTTCGAGCACGCCCGGTTCCTCGGTGACAAGCGCACCCAACTCGTGTACGACCTCGGCGAGTGGACGGACGAGTCCGTGGTGAACGAGTTCGTCGATCTCGGTGTCGGTATCCAGTTCGCGCCCGACACGCTGGCCGAGGCCCGCAATCGCGGGTACACCCTTGCGACGCGCCGCTCACGCCGTCTCCATCGCACGCCACGCGCCTGAAGCGGCAACGAGGTCGGCCCGGTGGACTCGACGTTCCAGAGTGGCCCGTTCACGTTGGCCAGCCATCTCAAGGAGCCGTCGAGCAGCGCCGTGAGCGACCCCGATCTCCCCGGGCTGATCCTGTGCCACGGGTTCCCGATCGGGCCGATCGATGCCCGGCGGTCGGGCGGCACGTTCCCGCAGCTCGTCGACCGGATCGCGATCGAGATCGGGCTGCCGGCGATGACCTTCACGTTCCGGGGCTGCGGTACGAGTACCGGTGACTTCTCGCTCCAGGGTTGGATCGACGATCTGCGGTCCGCGATCGACCATGTGATCACGACGTTCGACGTGTCCAAGGTGGTCCTGGTGGGCACGAACACCGGCGGCTCGATCGCGATCTGTGTGGCTGCTGACGACCCACGGGTCGCTGCTGCTGCGCTGCTGTCACCCCGAGCCGACTTCGACGACTGGGCTGACCACCCACGCCGGTTCCTCGACCACGCTCGCGACATCGGCGCCGTCCGCACGCCGGGCTTCCCGTTGAGCATGGACGACTGGTCGCGGGCGTTCCGTCGATTTCGGCCGACCGTCGCCGCCCGCAGGTTCGCACCGCGACCGCTGCTGGTGATGCATGGCGAAGACGACGAGAGCGTGCCCACCAGCGACGCCCGTCAACTCGCCCAGGCGCACGGCTCCGCGGAGCTCTCGCTGCTCCAGGGCGCCGGCCACCGGTTGCGTCACGACCCGCGGGCCGTCGCGATCCTCATGGGATGGGTCGAGCGGATCCGCTCGGGCTGAGGGCGATCGATGCGGTTGCCGACGCCGGGCTCGCGATGAGCGACGTGCTCCCGATCCGGGCAGCGTCGCCGTCCGGCGGGCCGAGTCGTGAGCGGCGGCTGCCGCGCGCACGTCAGTCCCCGTCGAGACGGAAGATCGACACCTCTCCGTTGTCGAACACCGGTTGGGCGAACCGTTCGATGTCCGGAGACAGCTCGCCGGCGCGCCGGACGGCGAAGAGCCAGCGCGTGTCGTAGCGGTCCGTCAACTCCTCGAACACCGCGGCCGAGGGATCCTCGATGGCGGCGTGCGACAGGTCGTAGCGCTCGGGCCACGGCGGCGGCTGGCGGTTGCGATGTTTGCCGTCGACCCCGTGGGCGGCGTGTGCCGGTGCGGTGTACCCCCACCCCTCGAGCACCATGCGGCGGCCCGTGAGCCCGCCGATCCAGAAGCCGATCGCATTGCACGCCGGGCGCTTATCGGTCGGTGGGGCGCACTGGGAGTTGGTCGCGACGACGTCCGACGTCTCCGAGTTCTCTCGGAGCCAGATCGCCGCCTCCTGCTCGCCGGGGCTCAGATACTCCAGTGCGGTCTCGTCGGCCACGGCGACCTGAGGTGATCGTGCCGCAACGAACGACCTGCTTCGACGTCGAGCTGATCGCCGTCGGGACGCTGATCCCGATGACGACCACCACGGCGAGCAGGAGCCCGCCGCCGGCCCAACTCCGCGGTGGGCCGACTCGAAACCACACGATCACGCCGACGGCCGACACGGCGGCGACGATCGCGAGCGGGGTGAACACACGATCGATCACGCCGAATTCGGTCTCGCTCGGACGCCGCTTCGGTCACCGCCCCGGCAACGATCGCCATCAGCGTGCCGACACCGACACCGATCGACACGAGGGCCGTCGTTGCGCCGGCGGAGAGTGGCTGCGCCAGTGCGAACAGCAGCGACGTCGTCAGGATCGCACCGAATGGCAGGGCGATGTGGAGGAAGTAGAGCTGTCCGAACGACGACAGGTCGAGCACGGCGAACACGAACCAGCCCGCTGGCCAGTGCCCCGGCCAGCCACCAGACCGACGGGTCACGTCGGGTGCGTGGATGGCCGAGTGCGACCAGACCGATCAGTCGTATCGCCTGCGACCCGACCAGCCAGATCGCCGTGGCGATCGCCGCGAAGACGGCGGCTCGATAGTTCAGCGAGTCGAGCAGGAGACCGTCGTTGACGCCTCGGTAGGTCGAGTCACCGGTCACCTCCCGATAGATCGGCAGGCTCTTGAACGTGCCGAGGATCGTGAACGTCGGTGGTGCACCACCACCCCTCACGACCATCGACCAGAGCTGGACACGACAAGCAGTCCGCCTGCGAGCACGATCACGCTGCGCGGCACGTCGGCGGTTCGTCACGACCAAGGCTCCGGCCGCCATGAGGGTGCCGGCGATCAAGGTCGGAACGATGGTCGGTTTGGCGCCGCCGGCAACGATCACGATGAGGACCAACCCAACCAGGCCAGTCGTCGGACATCGGATCGGAGCAGTTGCGAACGATCGCCCACGCAGCAGCCGAAATGATCGGCAGGGCGAGGATCTGGGAAGGACTGCCGCTGCGGATCGGAGTGCTCGACAGCACGATGAAGTCTCCCCACAGATAGCCGCCAGCGAGCGCCCCGACCGCCAGCCACACGGCAATCGGCCCTGCCCATCGGAGCCCGACGACCTCGACCGCGAGGAGGACGAGCATGGCGACCGATAGGAGAGCGAGCGGAATCAACCAGAGCCGGAGGAGCAGGAGTTCGGGGTCGAGCCCCGTGGATTGTGTGGCCACCGCAATGTGCGCATGCGCGTTGAAGTGGTAGTTGAACGGCTCTCCGGCGACCTGTGGGATCTGGGCCGGTCCCTCTCGCAGGAGTTCGTGAACGACGGCGAGGTGCCACCAGGCGTCCCTGTCGACCGTCCCGCCTGCCGGAGGGAGCGGGTTCGGGCTGAACCAGCCCCCGTCGCTGGCCACGATGACGAGGAGCCCGAGACCGGCCACCGCCCAGCTCCAACCGATCGAGACCCGCCGAGCGTGTCGGACCCACCAGTGGGTCCGCAGGGTCGGAATGGTTGCGAAGGCGATCAACACGGGCAGGAACCACCAGCGAGCAAGTGCTCCGAGACCGATCAGGTGGAGGACGAGGTAGGACAGGATCTGGGCGGTGACGCCGGTGATCGCCCCGAGCGTGAGGGTGTCGAAGAGGTAGTAGCGGGGCGGTAGCAGCGCTCGGACGAGGAGAGAGCCGGGCAGCAGGATGCCGATCCCCCAGAAGGCCACGAAGATGGCGATCGAACCGACACCGACGTCGTTGCGGAGCAGGCTGAGCGAGCCGACCGCAGCCACCAGCACCACGGGCGTCCACCGCCAGGAACGGTGTGACACGTGCGACCTGTCAGGCGACTCATCGGGGGCGGCGAAGACGGTTCGGCCAGTCTCGTCCGCGGCGCTCACGGCCACTCGATCGATCCTACCCGCCTCCGCCCCGTGCGTCGTTCGGCCTGCCCGCCCGAGAGGCTGCATTGATGACCGGTCGGCGCCCGAGACCGCACCGCCCCAGCCGGCTGATCTCAGCGGTTCGTGTTGGTCGGGTGTCCGGTTGTCGAGTCGACGACAGTTGTGTCGGTGGGTCGAGGCACGCGTTCGGCGGCCACGACGAGGTCACGGGAGTCGATAGATCGAGACGGCTTCGTTCTCGAAGACGAGCTCAGACAGATCTGTGAGCCGGGGCAAGGGTGTTCCCGCCCGATGGACCGCTACGAGCCAGCGAGCATCGTACTCCGACCGAAGTCGGTCGAGTACCTGAGGTGTCGGATCGTCGACCGCTCGTTGCGAGAGCTCGAGTCGTTCCGGCCAGGGTGACGGCTGGCGCGCGATGAGCGACCTTCGTTGCCCTGGAGCGCGATCGCCTCCCCGGTGTACGCCCAGCCGTCGAGCACCATTCGACGCCCGCTGAGGCCGCCGAACCAGTAGCCCCTCGCGTCGCAGAACTCGCGTTCGTCGCCGGCAGGTCGACAGTGCAGGTTGGTGGCGACGACATCTGAGATACCGGAGTTGTCGCGCAGCCACATCGCGGCTTCGAGTTCGGGCGTCGACACGTAGTTGACGTCGTCGGTACTGACGGCGTCGTCTGGAGGAATTCGAATCCACTCGACGAAGTTGGTGGTCATCGTTGCCAGCGACGAGAAGGCGACCGTGCCGATCGTCGCAACGATGAGCAGTGCGGCCACGTCCCCCGATCGTCGCCGTCCGAGTGACAGTACCTTCCAGAGGGCGATCCCGATCCCGTACCCGCTGGCGATGGTGACGAACGGCCATGCCGCTCGCTCGAGCATGCCGAACTGGTCCGACGCTGCCATGCCCCGCGAGATTGCGCGCGCTACCAGTGCTGTCGCTCCACCGATGAGCAATCCCACCGCCCAGATGGCCGTGAGCGTGGCCCTTTCCATCCCGCGGCATGAAGATTGCGAGAGCCCAGACGGTCAGCAGAGATCCGAACCCCACTGCGGTGTGGATGAAATAGACCTGACCGAGTCCGACCTGATCGATGGCCAGATACCCAGCGAGGGCCGCCGACAGCCCGCCCGCGAGGAACCATGGGACGATCGTGTTCCGGGTCTTGTGGTGGGCGAGCGTGATGAAGCCGACGAAGTGGACCCCGTGGGTCCCGATGATCACGGCGATGGCGGCGAGTGCTGCCAGCGCTGCCGTGCCCGAGGTCAGCGAATCGAGCAGGAGCCCGCGATTCAGGCCACGGATCGACTCGTCCACCACGACAGTCCCGTAGACGTCGTTGGAGCGAAGCGATCCGAACAGCGTGATGCGGCCACCGGGAGAACTGCCGCGTGAGCGGATCGACCAGAGGAACGTGGCCACGAGGAGAGCACCCACGGCTGCGAGCGGTCGAAGGCGTGATCGATCCCACACAACCGCCGCGACGGCGCTGACCGTGACGGCGGCGATGAGGGTGAAAATGACGGTCGGTTTGGAGCCGCTGCCGACGAAGAGGACCGCGGCCAGCCAGACCCATCCCGAACGAGACAGTGATCGCTGGGCAGCCATGAGTACTCCGCCGGCGCCGACGATGACCAAGACGTTCGCCAACAGCTGCGACGGGCTGCGGACGGTCAGCGGGGTACGGGCGACCAATCCGAGTCCCGGCCACATCGACTCGCCCACGATCGCACCCAGCGTCAGCCAGGCAGCCAGCGGGCCCGTCCACCGAACCCCTGTGATCTGATGAGCAACTGCGCACATCACCGCGACGAAGACGATCGCCAACGGAATCGCATACAGCCTCAGAAAGACGAGTTCCGTGGAGATGCCAGTCGCCTGGGACGCCATGGCGGTGTGGACATGGACGAAGTAGTGGTACGTCAGGCCCTCGCCGGAAATCTGAGGCGTCTGAACCGCCCCATCCCGAAGCATCTCGTTGACGAGACCAAGATGCCACCAGAGGTCGTGATACACGCTGCCGGCATCCGGCGGGAGCGGTGTGGTGCGAAGTCCGCTCCGATCGATCGACACGACTGAATAGATGCACACGGCTGCGGCGGCCCAGTTGCCCCATCCCACGGGTGTGGCGCGCTGTTCGATGCTCCAATGGTGGCGCAGCGCAGGAACGACCGCGAACAGGATCAACACCGCCGGTGCCCACCAGGTGACCAGCGTCGTCGAGGAGAGTGGCCGCAGTAGGCTCCACACGACGATCTCGATGGTGACGCCGGTAGCCGCTCCGAATGCAAGATCGTCGAACAGCCGGTCCCGTCGGCCAACCAGGGCACGGAACACGAGTGTTCCGGCGACGAGCAGGCCGAATATCCAATACACCGCGAACTTGGCCATCGCCTCGAGTGCGACGCCGTTTCTCGCCAGGCTGCCCGCAGCAACGACCAGCACGATCGTCGGCGGGCCAAGCGTCGAGACGGCGCGAGCCCCCTTGGCCCGTCGATCATCGGTTTGCCGAACCTGCTCTCCGCCGGTCGTCGCGAGTTCGTGAACGTCGGAGACGGTCAGGGTGGCGGGTTCGTCCATGGGTAACCGGCGAGCTTAGGACTTGAACGGAGGCGTGTGGTCATCGCGTCCGACTGGTCTCTCAAGTGGGGAATCCTGTCGACCGTGACGGCTCACGTCGCGGGAACGGGCGCGGCGTGGCGCCGGCAGCTCACGCCGGCACTGTTGCGCCGGAGTCCAATCCGTCGTTCGACAGCCGGCCGTTGGCGGCGTGGGTGATCCAACGAAGTTCGAGCGTGACCGTCGTCGGGCCCAGTGTTGCCGGGTTCGCGGCGGCGCTCGATGACGCGATCAAGGGGGCCGGCAGCGGTCCGCCGGCCTCGGATCTTGGGGTGGTCGTACGCTGTCGAGACGAGTGGTGTCGAACTCGTCGAGCAATCCATTCGTGCTCACGGCGTCTACGGTGGGTTGGAGGACGCGGACCCGTTGCGGTTCGCTCCGTCGAACGCCGAGCCGAGCGGGATCTCGTGCCGATCGATATCGATCGACCACATCTCACCGACGATAGTCGCCCGTGCGTGCTGGTATCGTTCGCCGGTCGACGAGGGCGCTGCGGGTTCGTGTCCGAGCACCCTGGACGCAAGACCCGAAGGACTGAACGCTATGGCTCAAGTGACGACTGGTTGGCGATCGATCCTGTCGATGCCGACGGTCTACCGGTCGGTGCAGACGATGGTCGGTTCGGCGCACGCTCGGAAGATCCTGATGGACGAGTACCTGCAGTGCGAGCCCGGGCACGACGTCATCGACATCGGATGCGGGACCGGCGACCTGGCCCCCCACCTCGTCGGTTGCCGCTACGTGGGGTACGACCTGAGCGAGGCGTACATCGAAGCCGCTCGGGCGAAGCACGGAGAGCACGGAGACTTCAGGGTCGGGGCGGTGGGCGCGAGCCGTGACGCGGGCGAACACTTCGACCGGGCGATCGCCAAGGGCGTCCTGCACCATCTCGATGACGATCAGGCCAGAGCGCTGTTCGAAGAGGCACACGCGGCGTTGCGTGACGGTGGTCGCCTCATCACCATCGACCCGTGCTTCAGCGACGATCAGTCGAAGGTCGCCCGCGCGATCATCTCGCGCGACCGCGGCCAGAACGTCAGAACGGTCGACGAGGTGCGCGGCATCGCCGGCTCGGTCTTCGACGATGTGACGTACGTGACCCGCTCGGATCTCCTGCACGTGCCGTACACGCACGCAATCGGTGTGTGTACGAAGCGCACGCAGCAGCCCGAGTGACGCTCCGAACCACGGGCACGGGCTCGGTGACGAACGGATCGGCCGACCGTCGAGGCGAGCGCGTGATCCCGACGTCGACGCGGTCGTCATTCGTTCGCCCCCCGGCTCCGTGGGGACGACTGGTATCGTGTCAACCCACTGAGGCGCGCTTGGAGACGACGTGACGATTCGATTCAACCGGCCGTCGCTCGAGGGTTCGGAACTCGACTACATCGCCGACGCGGTGCGAACGGGTCACACCTCGTCGTCGGGTCCCTATGCCCGCCGTGCATCCGAGCTGCTCCGCGAGCGCGTCGGGGTCCTCGATGTCCTGCTCACCACGTCGTGCACGGATGCACTCGAGATGACCGCGCTGATGCTCGACGTGAAGCCTGGTGACACGGTCATCGTTCCGTCGTTCACGTTCACGACGACGGCGCTCGCCTACGCCCGCCAGGGGGTCAACCTGCGGTTCGCCGACATCGAGCCCCGGACGCTGGGGATCGACCCGGCCCACGTCAAGGAGCTCCTCGACGAGTCGGTCCGGGCCGTCGTCGCAGTTCACTACGCCGGCGTCGGTGCCGAGCTCGACGGGCTCCGCGACGTGCTGGTCGACCGTCCGGATGTCGCACTCATCGAAGACAACGCGCACGGACTGTTCGGGTCGTACCGGGGCCAGGCCCTCGGGACGTTCGGACGGTTCTCCACCCTGAGCTTCCACGAGACGAAGAACATCATCTGTGGCGAGGGTGGAGCGCTGCTGATCAACGACGAATCCGACGTCGATCGGGCGCACGTGTTGTACGACAAGGGCACCGACCGTCGAGCGTTCCTCCTGGGTGACGTCGACAAGTACTCGTGGAAGGACACGGGATCGTCGTTCGGGATGAGCGACATCCTCGCCGCCTTCCTTCTGGCACAGCTGGAGAAGGCCGACAGCATCCAGCAGCGCCGCGCCGACGTGTGGGCCCGCTACGAGTCCGCCCTGCGGCCGCACGCCGATTCGCTCGGGTTCGATCTGCCGAACGTGCCCGATCACTGCGACTCGGCTCACCACATGTTCTACGTCCTGATGCGGGATCGGGCCGAGCGGGACCGAATGCTGACCGGGCTACGCGAACTGGGGGTCCAGGCGACCTTCCACTACGTGCCGCTCCACTCCTCCGAGGCCGGCCGTCGCTTCTCCGATCGCGACCACGAGTGCCCGGTCACCGACGACATCAGCGGCCGGCTGCTTCGTCTGCCGTTCTACACCTCGCTCGAGCAGCAGGTCCAGGACACCGCGATCGACGCGTTCCTGTCGGTCGTCGACGCCAATTCGTGAGTCCTTCGTCCGGCTCGGGGCCGACGGACGTCGGCGGTCGGCACGGTTGGCTCATCGTCGGCGCAGCGCTCCTCACCGGCGCCGCCGGAGCGCTCACGCTGATCGTGTCCGAGCGGTACCTCGGCCTCGAGGCGATGGCCCCTCTGGCACAGCTCTGGACGATGTGGGCGGTGCTCGCGGCGGCGCTCACCTTCGCCTTCCAGCAGTGGGCGGCGCTCAACCCGGTCGGTGTCGGTGCGCTGCTCCGGCCCTCGCAGCGGTCGGTGCTGATGGCGGTCACGGCCGTGTCCGTCGTGCTCTTCACCGTGTCGACGATCTGGCGCGAGTCGATCTTCCAGACGGATTCGCTGGCGTGGCCGCTCGCCGCTGCCGCGCTGCCGTTCGGAACGACGGCCAACGGGACCTGCCGCGGCGTGCTGGCGCGACGTGGACGCCTGATCGCACTCGCGGCCGCGATCTCCGGAGAGAACCTGATTCGCCTGGCCGTGGTCGGCGTGCTCGTGATCGTCGGTGCGGACGCCGAGTGGTTCGCGGTCTCCCTGCTCGCCGGATTCGCGGTGGTGCTGCTCGCAGTGGGCGCGGACGACGTCGGCGACGAGGTGCAGCCGGTGCGTCACGGTGCGTTGGGCGCATCGGCGGTCGCCGGGTTCCTCGGACACGCCTTCATGTTCGGATCTCCGCTGCTCCTCGCGTTCGCCGGTGGCAGCCCCACGAGCGTGGCCGCGCTCTTCCTGGTGTTGACCGGCGTGCGGGTGCCGTTCGTGATCCTGCAGGCATTGGTGCCGAGACTGACGGTGACCCTGTCGACCGCCGCCGATCCAGCGGTGGTCCTCGCCCGCACCAGGCGCACGGTCGTCGTCGCGGCGGTCGTCGCAGCTCCCCTTGTCGGTGTGGGTGCCGCGCTGCTCGGCGACCTGATCATCGGCTCGGCGTTCGGCATCCGCGGTGAGGTCGGGCGTGGCAGCTACGCCCTGCTGGCCATGGCAGCGGTCCTGGCCGTGTGCGCCATGATCGCGACCGTGGCATTGGTGGTCGAGGCCCGGTCGCATCGGATCGTTGCCGCATGGTCGATCGCCGCCGTCAGCGGGCTGGTCCTGACGGCGTTCGGGGCGATCGACGAGGTCCTGCCGTTGTCCATTTGGTTGGCGTGTGCCCACGCTACGGTGTTGGTCGTCGCGGTCCTGCCCGGTGGCGAAGGCCGCCGGCTCGACGGGTGGCGCCAGCGGTCACGTGCGATGTTGGGTTGAAGGAGGCCACGCGGTGCGAGCAAATGAGACGCCTGACATCTCGGTCGTCGTACCCACCTATCGAGGCGCCATGAGTCTTCCCGAGCTCGTGCGTGAGCTCGGCGCCGTGTTCGACGAACGATCGATGAGCTACGAGATCGTGCTCGTCAACGATGCCTCCCCCGACGACACGTGGGCGGTCGTCCGGTCGCTCTCCGCGCAGGACCCCTGCGTACGCGGCATCGACCTGCTGCACAACCACGGTCAGCCGACGGCAACCATGTGCGGCCTGGCCGAGGCGTGCGGCGGCCTCGTGGTGACGATGGACGACGATCTCGAACATCGACCCGACCAGCTGCCGCGGCTCCTGGACGCGCTCGACGATCAGCAACTGGATGCGGTCGTCGCGACGTGGCCGGTGCAACGCAGCCTGTTCCGCGACCTCGGCAGTCGCATCCATGCGTTGGCCGACCGAGTCGCGTGGGGGACGCCGAAGGGCTTTCGGCACACGGCATTCCGCGTGATGCGTCGACCGGTCTGTGACGCACTGGTCTCGTACGAGACCAGGTCGCCGGTGGTCGGGCCGATGCTGCACCGTGTGTCGGCCAGGGTCGCGAACGTCGAGGTCGAACCGGGCGAGCGGCGCCACGGCGTGTCGGGTTTCACGGTGTCCGAGGGAGTCCGACGTGTGGTGCGGAACTTCAGCTCCGGATCGACGGCGCCGTTGAAGCTGATCAGCGCGCTGGGTCTCATCCTGGCCGCGATGGCGTTCATCGCCGGCGGCGCACTGCTCGTGCGGTGGATGTTCGGTGCCGACTCCCCGAGCGGGTGGCTCTCCGTCATGCTCGCGACCATCTTCGTGGGCGGCATGAACATGCTCGCCTTCGGGATCCTGGGCAACTATGTCGACGTCATCGTGCGAGAGGTGCGCCGACCGCCCCGATGGTCGGTGCGCGACACCGTCGGACCCGTTCTGACCGACGAGCTGGCGCCGTGAGCAGCGAGGCACTCGGATCGGGCCATCGTCTCGGATCCGGGCCGTCGGACCTGCTCGCACGGACCGCCTTCGCGCACGAACTGGAGGCGGCGCCGTACCTGTGGACCGGGATGGCGATGGCGGATCTCGCCCACGTCCTGGCGCTCGACGCGGCCGGACTGCTGCCGGAAGCCGATCGCCGAGCACTGCTCGACGGCGTCCTCACACTGGTCGACTTCGACGGACTGGTGTTGGATCCGTCGGTCGGAGACATCTACAACAACCGTGACCGGATGCTCCGTGACCGGATCGGTCGAGCGGCCGGCCACGTCCATGCCGGCCGTGCCCGCCGCGAAGCGTCCACGATCGCGTGGCAGATCGCCTGTCGAGAGCGGCTCCTCCGACTGGGCATCGCGGTGACCGAACTCGTCTCGGTCGGCGCACGAGTCGCCGAGGCGCACGTGGCAACGCTCATGCCGGATCTGACGTACCTCCATCGCGCCCACCCCACGACCTTGGCGCACTATCTGCTCGGCCACCTTGCACCGTGCGCTCGACACCTGGACCGGATCGACCGGGCACTGACGTTGGTCGACAGCAGCCCCGCGGGATCCGGATCGACGAACGGCAGCCGGCTGCCGATCGATCGGGACCTGCTCGCCGACCTGCTGGGGTTCGGCACGGTGATGCGCCACACCCGGGACGCGATGTGGGCGCCCGACATGGCGATCGACATCGCACACGTCTGTGTGCAGGTCATGACGTCGATCGACCGTCTCGCGGAAGAGCTCCAGCTCTGGACCACGGAGGGGTTCGCGTTCGCCGAACTCGCCGACGACCAGAGCCGAACCAGTGTGGTGATGCCGCACAAGAAGAACCCGTACTCGCTCACGTTCCTCCGTGGAGCCGCCCGTCACGCGCTCGGGACGGTCACCGGGGTGACGGCAACGCAGCTGACGTCGTCGGGGCAGCCCGACAGCCGGACGTTCGCGTATCTGGACGCACCGAGGTTGCTCGACGACACGGCCGACTGTGCGCAACTGATGGCCGCGGTGCTCGACAGCACCACGTTCGACCCCGAGGCGATGTCGTCGGCGGCCTCGGAGGGGTTCACGACCAGCACCGAACTGTGCGACCATCTGACGCTCACCGCCGGGGTGGACAACCGAACCGCTCACAACGCGGTCGGCCGCGCCGTCCGCCACGCGCTCGAACACGGACGGAATCGGCTCGAGGCCTCGGATCTCCGCAGGGCTGCGGAGGAGGTCGGCCTCGCTCTGGATCTCGACGACGACACGATCGTGCGGGTGCTCGACCCGCGGGAGGCCGTCGCCGGCCGCGTGACGTTCGGCGGCGCAGGTGCCACCGAGGTGGAGGCCATGATCACGAGCCTTCGCGCCGAGGCCGAGCGAGCACGTCGTACGTTCGACGAGCACGACAGTCACGACTACGAAGCCCGGCTCGTGCAGCGTGCACGAGCCGCCGCGCCGCGAAAGGACGCACCGCCAGCATGAACCCCACCGACATCCTCGCCAACGTGCAGCGCGAGTCGAAGCCGCGTCGTTGCGGCCTGACCAGTGTCATCGACACCGGGTGGGGCGTCGAGTTCCTCGACGACCACCTGCGCACGTGTGCCGCGCACGTCGACGTCGCCAAGCTCGGCTTCGGAACCAGTCTGATCACGGACAACCTCGTCGAGAAGATCACGATGTACCAACGCCACGACATCGACGTGTGCTTCGGTGGGACGCTGTTCGAGCTGTTCTATCTGCACGATCGCGTCGACGACTACCGCGCGATCCTGCGCGACCTGAACGTGACCACGGTCGAGATCAGCGATGGCACCGCCGAGATCCCCGCCGCCGACAAGCTCCGGATGATCAGCGACTTCGCGTCCGAGTTCACCGTCTTGTCGGAGGTCGGCAGCAAGGACGCCTCGGTCGTGGTCGCTCCGGCGAAGTGGGTGAAGTCCATCGAGCACGAGTTCGAAGCCGGAGCGTCGCGGGTGATCCTCGAGGGCCGTGAGTCGGGCACGGCCGGGCTGTACCGGACGAGCGGCGAGATGCGCACGGGTCTGGTCGAGGAGGTGCTCGACGCCGGATTCGACGTCGACCTCCTGGTCTTCGAAGCGCCCCACAAAGAGCACCAGACCTACCTGATCCGTCTGCTGGGCCCGAACGTGAACCTCGCCAACATCGCGGTCACGGACGTGCTGCCCTGCGAGTCGCTTCGGCGAGGTCTGCGTGGCGACACGCTGCTCGACTTCCACGCGGCACCCCCATCGTGAGTGTCGATCGCCGCCTCCGGCTGCTGATCCTCGGCGCCGGACGGCACCAGACGCCGCTGATTCGCCGTGCCGAGGAACGCGGCATCGAGACGGTCGCCGCCGACTACTACGAGGACTCGCCGGGCAAGCGTTTCGCGTCGCACGCCGTACTCGCCGACGCATTCGACACCGATCTGATGCTGCAGACGGCTCGGGAGTTCGACGTCGACGGCGTGATGACCGTCGGGACCGACCAGGCGATCGTCGCCGTGGCGCGCGTCGCCGAGGCCCTCGGACTGCCGTGTCACGTGTCCAGCGAGGGTGCATTGCGGGCCACGCACAAGTCGGCGATGCGCGAGGCCCTGGCTGCTGCCGACGTGCCGATGACCGAGTCGTCTCCCACCACCGATTCGGCGACGGGGCGCGTCGAACTCCCCGTCGTCGTGAAGGCCGCCGATTCCCAGGGGCAACGCGGCTTGTCCATCGTGCACGATCGGGCCGATCTGGCATCCGCGGTCGAGGCGGCGCGAGCGGTGTCCCCGACGGGCACGGTCGTCGTGGAGAAGTTCCACGTGGGTCCCGAGCTGACCATCAATGCCTGGATGCGAGACGGCGAGGTCGAGCACGCCACGGTGCTCGATCGTGTCACGTTCAACCCGCCACCGAGCCTCGGCATCTGCCTGCAACACGTGTACCCCTCGATGCACGCCGACCGTCGGGACGAGTGCGCGGACATCGCCCGGGGTGTCGCGACCGCCTACGACCTGCGTTCGGGGCCGCTCTACATCCAATCGATCGTGACGGAGGACGGCGTGCGGGTCGTCGAGGCGGCGGCCCGGGTCGGCGGGGGCCACGAGGCCCAGCTGTTCCCGAGGCTCATCGACCTGCATCCGATCGATCGGTCGATCGACCTCGCACTCGGTTTCGAACCATCCTCCCATCGGTCGTCCGGCTCACCGGCCGGGCTGGTGAACTTCATCGTCGCGCGACCCGGGGCGGTCAGCGAGTTGTCGTCGATGGAGGCGCTCGCCGCCGACGGGGGCATCGACGAGGGTGGCTGGTACGTCGCTCCCGGGCATGTCCAGGCCGACATCACCGATTCCATGGGCCGCGTCGGCTACTTCATCGTCACCGGCTCCACGCGATCCGACGCGATCGCACGGGCGAGCGCTGCCTACTCGGCGCTGGAGGTCGTCGACGAGGGCGGGGCGAACCTGGCGTTCTGGCCGCCGCACGACGTCCTCAACGATCCGTCGACGATGTGAGGTAGGCGACCGCGGCCTCGCCGGCGACGAACCCGTCGACGACGGCTTCGGTGATGCCGTTGCCCATCAGCCGGTTGTGCCCGTGGAGCCCGCCGGTCACCTCGCCGGCGAGAAAGAGTCCCGGGATCGGCGTGGAGCAATCGGGTGCCACGGCGAACCCGCCGAGCTGATAGTGGAGCACCGGCACGACGAACACGTCGCCGTTGTCCAGGCGCGATCGCTCGAACACCCGGGCCAGATGGGGATACCGCTGCCGGAGCAGCTCCGGATCGACCCGGCCCAGCGTCAATCGGAGCACCCGCTCTCCGTTCGATGCCGTCTCGGCGGCGTCACCATCCATCGTCGAGAACATCGCCGCGGTCAGGGCTCGGCGATCGGCGTCGGTCGGCGCGACCACCGTTCCGTCGCGGTCGAGGACTCGTACGCCGAGCTCGACGACGCTCTCCGGTACGCACTTGCCGGTGATCGTCCCGTCCGGCTCGACGATGCCGTACGGTTGGTACTGGTACAGGTCGCGATCGACCTCGGCCAGCCCGACCCGGCGCAGTGCGGCATAGAGCGTGGTGTTCGTGTTCGGTGGATTCGACGTGGGCCGGCCGGCGTGTCTGGCGAACTCGTAGGCGCCCCCACCGACGCCGACGATGACGGCGCGGGCACGGATCTCACCACCGTGCTGGTCATGCAGCACGTACGCGCCCTGCCGATGTCGCAGGTCGACGATCTGGCGCTTCGTGGCGACGGGGACCTCGAGATGTTCGGCGCGTTTCCTGAGCACTCTCAGGATCGCCGAACCGATGCGGTCGCCCGACGTCACCACGCGGGGCTCGCTCAACCCGCCGGCCAGTCGCTTGATCGGCCGGCCGGCGCCGTCGAGATCCAACTCGAGTCCCCACGCCTGCAGGAGTTCGACGGTCGGCCGGACGGCAGTGACGAAGTGGTCGAGACGTTCGGTGTCGACGGTCGCGCCACCGGATCGCAGCATGTCGTGGCGGAAGCGCTCGATCGCCGCGGTGTCCGAAGCCGGCAGTTGAAGCCCGCCTTGTGCGACCGCGCTGTTCGACGTCCCGATGCCGCGATCCGTCACGAGCAGCGTCGGAACCTCGTGATGCGCCACGCAGGACGCCATGAGGCCCGCCGCGCCGGCTCCGATCACGACGAGATCCGACTCGACCGGCTCAGCTCCGCTCGGCACCGCTCACCGCCTCACGTGCGTCCGGAACCGGCACGGTTCCGGGTCGGTCGACGTCGGCGGGCGCCGGGTCGACCCGGCGCCCGCCGGGCGTGCGGCGGTGTCTCGGGAAGGGAGTCCGTCGCGTGAGCTCGGGTGGCGCGGACACGGCGGACGCTGACGGCGTTCAACCCGGAGCGTCGGCGACGAGGTCCCAGCTGGTGGGCGTGCCTCTCCGGATGTCGGTGGTCGCGACCTTGCCGAGCAGCTCGTCGTAGTGCTTCGGAGGGAGTCCGAGGCCGGGCCGGATCGAGCGCACGTTGTCGGGCGTGATCGCCTCGCCCTGCTCGATGTCGGCCGCGAAGTAGAGCGATCGGCGGCGGAGCAACGCACCCTGCTCGCGCTCGGAAGGGCCGAGACGCACGCCGCCGAGCGACCGTCGGGCGCGGTCCGACTCGACGACGAGCGCGCCGAGCTCGTCGGGTTCGAGCGAGAACGCCGAGTCGACCCCTCCGTCGGCTCGCCGCATCGTGACGTGCTTCTCGATCACCGTGGCGCCGAGGGCCACCGGCCGCGATCGAGGTGCCCAGGCCCAGCGTGTGGTCGGAGAGGCCGACCTCGCAGCCGTACCGGTCGCGCATCGCTGCGAGGGTGTTGAGGTGGATGTCGTCGGGCGATGCGGGGTAGGCACTGGTGCACTTGAGCAGGACGAGGTCGCTGCATCCGGCACCGCGCGCCGCCGCCACGGCATCGTCGACCTCGTCGAACGTCGCGATACCCGTCGAGATGATCAGCGGTCGACCGGTCGACGCGGCGGCGCGGATCAACGGGAGATCGATGTTCTCGAACGATGCGATCTTGTAGCACGGTGGATCGAACTGCTCGAGGAACTCGATCGCCGTCGAATCGAACGGGGTGCTGAAGCACTGGACGCCCAGTTCGGCGGCTCGCTGCATGATCGGCTCGTGCCACTCCCAGGGCGTGTGTGCTTCTTCGTAGAGGTCGTACAGCGTGCGTCCGTACCACAGCGACTTGGGGTCGGAGATCGTGAACTCGTCGCGATCGACGTCGAGGGTCATCGTGTCGGCCGTGTAGGTCTGGAGCTTGAGCGAGTGCGCCCCACTCGCAGCGACCATCTCGACGATCTCGAGTGCACGGCCGAGATCTCCGTCGTGGTTGCCCGACATCTCGGCGATGATGAACGGCGGATGATCGCGACCGACGAGATGCGTTCCGATCTTGATGCTCATGGCCGACATGCTACCGGTGGCCGGCAGCGCGAGCCGTGGAGCCGGATCGGCACTCAGCTCGTCGGCACTCAGCTCGTCGGTGCCCAGCGGTCGGTCAGCGTCTGCTCGAGCGTGAACTCGGGTTCCCAGCCGATCGTGCGATGCGCCAATGACGTGTCGAGGGCCCAGAACGAGCGGTCTTCGTCGTCGACGGGTCGGTGAACGACACTGGCGTCGTCCCGCCCGGCAGCGTGAGCTGCGCACCGGGCGAGTTCGAGGATGGTCCGGCCGCCGGAGCCGATGTTGAGCGCATCGGCCTCGGGCGAACGCTCGACCGTGAGACGGAGCGCTCGGGCGGCGTCGCGGACGTCGAGGAAGTCTCGAACGGCGAGGCCGCGGCCGGTCACCGTGATCGCCGTTCCGGCAAACGCCGCCCGCGCGAACGAGGCCAGTGCGCCGCGCCCGTTGTCGCCGGGTCCGACCAGCTGCGAGATCCGGAGCGATGTCGCATCGATCCCGAGACGCGTGGCCTGGTACGCGAGCACCTGCTCGGCGAGGAACTTGCTGACGCCGTAGGCGTTGTCGGGAGCGGCGTCGGCCTCGGTCGCCTCCCGGCCCAGGTGCGCCGGGTACACGAGGCGCGAGGACGCGAACACGAACGAGGTGGCGCCGGCGGCCGCCGCGTCGCGAATGAGTCGCTCCGACAGGGCGACGTTGACGTCGAGGTACTCGGCGACGTTGGACTCCGTACCGAGCGAGAGCAGGCTGGCGAGGTGAATGACACCGTCGACGCCGTCGAACAACGATGCGGTCGCCGGTGACGGCCCCGACAGGCGGCTGAGCGACCCGTCCTCCGCGCGTCCGATCCGCACGACGGCGTGTCCCGCCCGTTCGAGGTCCGCCACGACGTGTTGGCCCAGGAAGCCTCGTGCTCCGGTGACCGCGACGGTGCTCACGGTGCTTCGACGATCCGGTAGCCGAGACGGGAGACGACGCCGTTCGCGTCGCGGGGCAGCGCACCGTCGGCGACCTGACGTTCTTCGAACAACACCTCGGGGGTGTCGGCGCCCTCGATGGCGCCCCAATCGACCGGTACGTCCGGCGGGCCGAGATCGAACAGCAGCTCGAGCCGAGGTTCGTCGCTCCAGGCCGCGATCGGCTCCCAGGCCTCGCCCGCGAGCAGGTCGAAGCATCGATCGAGGATGTTGAAACCCGTGTGCAGCTCGACGAGCCGCCACAGATGGCATCCGTCCAGCCGCGGTGCGATCTCGACGATGCGCGGCCCGTCGTCGGTCAGGATCATCTGGAAGTACAGCGGTCCGGTGCCGACGCCGAGCGCCTCGACCACGGCGTCGATGAGTTGCTCGACTGCCGGCCGAACGGCGGGTTCGAGCAACCTGGCGGGCACGCCGTGGCCCGACGGGACGCCCGTCATGGGCCCCTGCCAGACGTAGCGGTCACTGGGCAGCAGGAACCGGACATGCCCGTCGACGACGAAGACGTGAATGGAGATCTCCGGCCCGACGAGAAACTCCTCGAGGATCGCGGAGCGGCTGGCGGAGACCGCGAGAGCGTCCGGCACGGCGGCTGCAGCCTCCGTTTCGTCCGCGACGATCCGGATGCCGCGCTGGCCCTGACTGTCCGACGGCTTCACGATGGCCGGGTAGTTGGCGAACCCCACGACGTCGTCGCCCGAACGGACGACGCGGTGTTCGACCGGGCTCAGATCGTGGGCGTCGAGAAACCTGCGAAGCAGGACCTTCTGATGCAATGTCTCGGTGATCTCGGCCGAATGGAAGTTGGGGAGACCGAGCCGTTCGGAGACGGCAGCGACGGTGGGCATCGCATTGTCGGATCCCACCGAGTACAGGGCGTCGACCTGCAGCCGGCCCGCCAGCGATGTGACGGCGTCGACGTCGAGGATGTCGACCAGGAAGAACTCGTCGGCGGCGTCGACGCCCGGACCGTCACGCCGGTGGCCGCATGCGTAGACCGTCCATCCCCTCGATCGCAGCCGGGTGATCGCATCTGCCTGGCCGTACAGCGTGCCGAGGATGAGCACGGACTTCGAGATGACACACCCCCGTTGGTCGTGGTGACGGAACGTTCGGCTCAGCACCCTACCGGTGGGTGCCGGCCCGGGCGCGGAGATACGTGCCGCGTGGCGAGCGCTCCTCGATGCCGATGACGTCCCAATCCGCGTCGAGCGAATCGAGCACCGTTCGATCGAGGTCGCGTCCCTCGACGGCATCGATCAGTGCGATCGTCACGGAGGTCCCCGGCCGTTCGATGACGGCGCCGACCGGCGTCCCGCCGATCTCGATCACCTCGTGCACGACGTCCGTCGTTGCATCGTGATCGTGAAGCCGGTCGCTCTCCCGCCGCCAGGCGTCGGGTCCTGCGAGGAGATCGTCGGGTCGGCCGCTCGCCTCCGCGGTGAGCCCCGCCAGGATCGGCACGTCGAACGGTTCGACCGGCCGGATTCGCACGTCCCGGTCGGGCGTGGGCGCGATCACCTCGGCCAGTCGCGCCGCTCCGTGCCCGTCGACGATGTCCGGCGGCACGGGGATCGGATCGTCGAGCGCCTCCTGGAGTGCGGTCCGGTACGAGGCTTCCGTCGTCTCAGACGTCAGACCCAACCACCTCGTGATCCCGTCCCGCGCGAGCGCTTCCGTCACCCCCGACTGGTGTCGAGACGTGGTCGCGACCAGGCCGGGCAGCCGCATGCACAGTCGCTCCCACGTCGCGGCCCCGCTCGCTCCGAGCGCGAGATCCGCGCCGGCGAGGAGCGGAGCGAGCGACGGTACGGCGACGTGCACACGGGCTGCGACGGCGTCGGCCAGATCGCGGAGCTCGTCGGTGGCACGTGTCCGGCTGCCGACGACGACGTCGATCTCGAACGTGCCGGGCGCGACGTCGGCGAGCGCGGCGAGGACCTTTTCCGACTCGTGAGCGGGGTCGGTGCCTCCGAAGCACACCACGATGCGCTCCGGAGGTCGACGCACCGGTCGCCGTGCCCGGCGGTGCGGTTCGTACTCGGGCTGCAACACGCAGTACCTGGGCCCGAGGAGCTGCCGGCAACCCGGTTCGACCAGGTGTGCGTACCGGTCGCGGGTGTGTGGTCCGTACCAGTTCTGGTCGGAGAGCAGGCCGCAGTGATGCGGCCGGTTCGCCAGGTCGTCGAGCACGATCAGACGTCCGGGATCGTCGGCGACGGCGCGCTCCCAGGTGTGATCGAGGCCGTAGTGATCCACCAGGATCTTGCTCTCGTCGGCGACGATCGATGCGGTACGCGCCGCATCCGCGAGCTGGTCGTCGACCGAGGAGATGTCCCCCGGACGCTCCTGCCCGAGCACACCCGACTCCAACTCCACGACGTCGAATCCCTGCTCGTGCAGCATGGACACGACGCTGGACGGACTGTCCGTCAGGAAGGTGACGAGTCGGCCCTGACGTCTGAGTTGCCTCGCCAGCGAGAGCGTGCGAACGATGTGACCGAGCCCGATGCTGTGCCCGGCGTCGGCCCGGACGAACACCCGCTCGTCGCTCATCGACCGGATTCCACCCGTTCGAGCAACTCGAAGAGCAACTCGGCGCGATGCCAGTCGTCGGGCGTGTCGATGTCCTGGACGCGCCACGGCGGGATCTCGAAGATCTCGGACCGGCCCTGCATCACGGGAACGGCCGCTCGCCACGCGTCACCGGTACCCCAGTAGAACTGGCCGACGTCATGGAACGCCTCCTGCAGATCCTGCGACCGGGTCAGGAGGTGCTCGGGCGAGACCATGGCACACGTGCCGTCGTCTCGCCGTCG
Organism: uncultured Acidimicrobiaceae bacterium; assembly: GCA_963827775.1. Taxonomy (GTDB): domain Bacteria; phylum Actinomycetota; class Acidimicrobiia; order Acidimicrobiales; family Ilumatobacteraceae; genus Ilumatobacter. The sequence goes on from CAWHCI010000011.1 coordinate 230,290, forward strand.
GAGCGCACGCTCGATCGGGGCCGCATACCGCGTCGCCGAGAACACGTAGTCGAGCGTCCCGGCGGCCAGTCGCCGACCGGCCTCCACGAGGTCGTCCGCGGTCGTGAACACCGCCGTCGGGTAGACGAGACAGAGTGCCCGCACCTCGCCACCACGCTGTTCGAGTTCGTCGATCGCGTGGCGGACCACGGCGCCCGTGCCCGCATGATCGTCGGCGAGCTCGGCGGGACGCCGGAACGGTGCCTCGGCGCCTGCCTGTTCCGCGACCCGTGCGACGTCGTCGTCGTCGGTGGAGACCACGATGCGATCGAAGACCTGCGACGCAGTCATGGTGTCGATGGTGTGCACGATCATGGGTCGGCCGTGGAAGGGCCGGATGTTCTTGCGAGGGATCCGCTTGCTGCCGCCTCGCGCGGGAACGAGTCCGACGACGCCGGCGTTCGGGTTCGGTTCAGCCGCTGGCGACGACATCGGTCAGCAGGCTCACGACGCGGTCCTGGTCATCGTCTCGAAGCCCGGGCCACATCGGAAGGGAGAGCAATCCCTCGTACTCGCGCTCGCCGACCGGGCACTCGCCGACACGATGACCCAGCTGCCGGTAGTACGTGTGGAGGTGAACGGGGCGGTAGTGGACGTTGACGCCGATGCCGTGACTCCGGAGGTGGTCGAAGGCCCGTTCGCGGAGCCCTGCGACGTCGTCGCCGCGCACACGGACCGGGTACAGGTGCCACGACGCCACACGGCCCTCGGGCACCGGCGGTGTGACGATCGCCTCGTCACCGGCGAACAGTTCGTCGTACCGACGCGGCGATCTGGCGGCGACGTTCGACCCACACGGGAAGTCGGCCCAGTTGGGCGACTCCGAGGGCACAGCTCACGTCGGGCAGCCGGTAGTTGAACCCGAGGTCGACCATGTCGTACACCCAGGTGCCGCGCTCTTCCCGTTGGCGGAAGTCGGTCTCGATGCCGTGGTTGCGGTACAGACGGAGCCGCTGGTCGAGGAGTTGGTCGTTGGTGGTGACCATGCCACCCTCGCCCGTCGTGAGGTGCTTGACGGGGTGGAAGCTGAACGTGCTCATGTGGGCGATCCCGCCGACCCGCTGCCCGCCGAACTCTGCTCCCGGTGCGTGGCAGGCATCCTCGATCAGGACGAGGTCGTGGCGCTCGGCGATGGCGCAGAGCGCAGCGAGGTCGCACGGGACGCCGGCGTAGTCGACGGCGACGATCGCTCGTGTGCGAGGCGTGATCAGCGACTCGACGTGGGCCGGGTCGATCGTCAGCGTTTCGGCATCGACGTCGGCGAACACGACCGTGGCGCCGACGTAGCGGGCGCAGTTCGCGCTGGCAGCGAAGGTCATCGTCGTGACGATCACCTCGTCACCGGGGCCGATGCCCGCCGCCAGCATGCACAGGTGGAGCGCCGCGGTGCCGTTGGCGCAGGCGACTGCATGCTCGGTGCCGACGAACGAGGCGAACTCCGACTCGAAGCGCGTCACCATCGGCCCGGTCGTCAGCCAGTCGCTCCGCAGGACCTCGGTGACGGCATCGATGTCGGCCTGCTCGATGGTCTGACGACCGTACGGGACGAACGACGACGTCACGGCAGCTCGGTCCGGATCAGGTCGCGGAGCTCGCTCGACCGTGAGGAAGTCGCGATTGGTGCCGCTGTCGTAGCAGAAGCCGGTCTCGCACGGGCGGCCGGGTGTGGTTCCACTCTGCTCACGGAACTCGTCGACGTCCCAGCTCGGGTAGCGACGGGAGAATCACGTAGTAGTCGTCGAACTCGATCGTCGAGAGCGAGTCGGTCTTCGTGATCATCTCTTCGTGGAGCTTCTCGCCGGGTCGGATGCCGACGATGTTCGACCTCGGCCTCCGGAGCGATCGCCGCGGCGACGTCGAGGATGCGATACGACGGGATCTTGGGCACGAAGATCTCGCCACCCCACATGCGGTCGAAGCAGTCGAGCACGAAGTCGACGCCCTCCTGCAGCGTGATGTTGAAGCGGGTCATCTCGGCGTCGGTGATCGGCAGGACGACCCGGATCGCCGCAGCCTGACGGAAGAAGGGGATCACGGAGCCACGGCTGCCCATCACGTTGCCGTACCGCACGACCGAGAACGGATGTCGTGCTTGCCGCGGAAGTTGTTGGCCGCGACGAACAGCTTGTCCGAGGCGAGCTTCGTCGCGCCGTAGAGGTTGATGGGCGCCGCCGCCTTGTCGGTGCACAGGGCGATCGACGCGCTGCACGCCGGTGGTCGATCGAGGCATTGATCACGTTCTCGGCGCCGAGGATGTTGGTCTTGACCGCTTCGAAGGGGTTGTACTCGGCGGCGGGCACCTGCTTGAGCGCGGCGGCGTGCACGACGACGTCGACGCCTTCCATCGCCCGGGTGCAGTCGTGCCTCGTCACGTACGTCGCCGATGAAGTACCGCATGATCGTCTTGTGAGGTCGAGAACTCGGGCATGTGCTGCATCTCGTACTGCTTCAGTTCGTCTCGACTGAAGACGATGATCTTCGACGGCGTGGCGTTCGAGCACCGTGGCGATGAAGCGCTTGCCGAACGAGCCAGTACCTCCGGTGACGAGGATGTTGACTTGCCGTTCAGATCGAAGTCGTCACTCATGAAAGGTGTGTTCCTTGTGCGGTGGTGGGCGGTCTGGCGTGCGATCCGAGGGATTCGAGCCGCCGGTGCCGCGCCCGCAGGATAGCGCCGTCGTGCGTCGGCGGGGTCGACGCCACGCGCCGGATGTCGTCGAACGATTGGCGCTCGGCTCTGGGCGTTCAGCTTCGTCGATCGAGGGCGCGCGCAGGTATTCGTCCGGCTCGAGTTCGAGGATGCGCTCGACGTTCGCGTCGACGTCGAGCAGCCCGAATCGGTGCATCGCCCGCGTGAATCTGAAGTCGGCGAGGAAATCGTGGCCGAACGCTCCGAGCACCTTGATGAACCCCTGCTGTTCGGCGCGATTCGCGTACTCGGCGAGGTAGCCGGGGCGGTACGAGTCGAGCGAGAGGAAGAAGTCGATGTTGAACACCTTGATCGACGCGGGTCCGTAGCGCAGCAGGTCGTAGAAGATCCGCTGAATCGCGAACTGGCTCGCCCGGAGTCCGGCGGTGAACTCGGACGGGACGTAGCGGATGTCGCCGGGTCGAACGAGGTACGGCGGATCCGGCGTGTAGGTGGCCGATCGGAACACCGCCATCTTCAGTCCGCCCGTCTCGATGGCCTCGATGATGTCCGCACGCATGAACTGGGCGCTCCCGAGTGCGTAGTACGACACGTCGGTGCGCGACCCTGCCATGGCCACGTGGTCGTCCAGCTGATCGCTCACGAACTTGGTGCGGATGACCACATCGTGGTCGTCGATCTCTGCGCCGCTGCCGAGATCGGATTGACCCGGCCCGACGATCGCGATGCGGCGGCCTCGGACGAGTTCGTCGAAGGCCGCCTCGGCGGCGCGCACGTGGGGGTCGAGGTCGGTGGGGAGCAGCTCGACATGAGGGCCGGGGTCGCCGAGCAACAGGGAGACATCGGCGGCCTGACGGCTGAACGTGCGGCGGATCCGATCCGACATGTTGGACAGGAGACTGGGAGTCAGCTCGTCGAGCGCGAGGTCGTTCCGACCGAGGAACGTGAGTGAGCGGGCGTGCTCGAGGTACTGCGGGAGGTTCTCGTTCGGAGATCCGGCGCCGTCGCTGAGCGTACGTTCGGCCATCAGCTCCTTCGCCCGGTACACGAGCGTGAAATGGTTCTCGGTGAGCAGCTTCCAGTGCAGCGGGAACCACCACTCCTTCGGCACCCACAGCAGTTCGTCGCTCGGTCGAGCGAACTCCGATGCGAGTTCCGCGACCGGAACGCCGTCGTCATCCATGTATCGGCGCAATACTCGCTCACGCGGCGGGCGCCGAGGACGGCACCGGGAACCAGGCGACCTCGTTGGCCAGCTTCCACCGTGCCGCTTTGATGCTGGCACGGCGTGAGTTGGTCGCGCGGCCCGGATCGGTACGGCTGGAGCTCGATCGCCTTCCCCCAGATCCGTTCGAGTTGATCGTGTTCCTCCGTGTGGTACATGCCTCGGCGGTTCGCTCTCGTGGCGATCGTCCGGCCGAGCAGGTGCCACGTCGTCGCATCGTCGGCGTCGAGTTCGATCGCTCGTTCCAGCGTCGCCTGGGCCGAGTCGAGGTCGCCGAGGAGTTCCTCGACGCCGGCGAGCCGCCGGAGGAATGCGACACGGGTGCCGTCGAGTTCGATGGCGCGGCGGTAGCAGTCAGCGGCCTGGGAGTAGTCCCCCGCCGAGCTCTGTTCGAGGCCGGTTCGCGGTTGCACGACGGTGCGAGGCGGACCGAACCGCTCGAGGAGGTAGCCGAGCCGAAACCACCAGTTGGCGTTGTCGGGCTGGAGGTCGATGGCGCGGCGGTAGGCATGCTCGGCCTCGACCGGTTCCCCCGCGTGCTCCAACGAGAACCCGAGGAGATACCAGAGATGCGCGCCGTCGGGATGCCGCTCGAGCGCCCAGCGGTACAGCACGGCGGCGCCGGACCAGGCGCTCGTCCGGCGCTGCGCGGCGCCGAATCGTTCGAACCACGTCGAGCTCGGGAGTCCGAGCCGGACCGAGTGCTCGAAGGCCCTCGCCGCTTCCTCCTCGCGCCCGGCGACCTGGAGGTCGACCGCCAGCGCATGGAACCGCCGCGCCGTCGGATCGACGGTGAGGCTTCGCTGCCGGGCGTCGACCGCGATGTCGTGACGCCCGGCCTGCGACGCAGAATGCGCCAGCTTCTCGAGCACGTGGAGATCGGTCGGCCGGCAGTTCACGGCCTCCTGCATCGGGGCCAGTGCGTCGGTCCACTGCTCGAGTTCGCACAGGGCGAGCCCCAACATGCGGTGACCTTCGCACCCGGCGGGGTCGTCGTCGACCATGATCCGGGCGACGGAGGCGAGCGCACCCCAGTCGTCGTTGCGGATCGCCGGTTCGTCGAGGCCCAGCTGATCGGCGAGATGGGCCACGCTCACCTCGGAGCGGGAGTCGCCGGTGTCCGTGGTGGCGATCGCGCGCCGATAGGCGTCAGCCGCCTCGTCCCAGCGGCCCCGCTCCGCCTCGAATCGAGCGTAGGCGAGGAGGCGTTCGGGGCGATCGGGTTCCGCATCCAGAGACCGCCGGAACCGCTCGCGAGCGACACGGTCATCGAGCTCCCGGCTCTGCGACACCGCGATGAGGAAGTCGAGCTGGGGATCGGCCGTCACCTGCCCGATGGCGATCCGGCTGGCCTCGACGACCGCCTCGTCGGGATCGCCCAGGTCGACGTCGAGTTGCAGCTCGAGCGTCACGATGGCCAGCAGTGGTCTGAACGAGCTCGGATCGCACTCGTGAGCGGTCCGATAGGCATCGATCGCGAGATCGGCACGCCCGGTCGACACGAGCAGGTCGGCGTCGCACGTTCCAGCGGCGTTCGAAGCGGCCGTCGAGCTCGAGCGATTCGGCGAGCCGTGCGACCGCGGCATCGCGCTGCCCACGCTTCTCGAGCGCGAGCGCGGCGAAGAACGTGCGGGTCGCGGCGACGGCATCCGGCGGGCGTGGCTCGACCGGATTCGGTGACCCCGAGGGCGACCAGTCGTCGCGGCGTTGAACCGCCGCCCGCTTGGCCCGTCCGAGATACGGCCGAACGCGATGGAACACGCCGGTGGGGGAGAAGCTCACCGCTGCGATCCCTCTGCTCGTCGGTCTGCTCGCTCCACCGAGCGCAGGTAGCTCTCCACGTCCATGTCCAGCACGGCGCCGGTGACGTCGTCGGCGTGCACGAGGCCGTGCCGTCGAAGCGCCGAGAGCATCATGAAGTCGTCGACCAGGTCATGGTTGAACCTCCGGAGCACCTTGGCGAATCCGGCGCGGTCGTACAGGCCGAGGTCGCGGCGGTACGACTCGGGGTACACCGTCGGGTCGGTGAACATGTCGACGCCGACCAGTGCCACCGACCCGGGCCGGTAGCGGAGCAGGTCGTGCACGATGCGGGCGATCGCGAAGTGCGACACTCCCATCGGGAGCGAGTCCTCGGTGGCGAGGATGCGGACGCGAGGATCATTCGTGATGGGGATGCCGACCGCGGTCGGTCGCAGCACCGCGAGGTCGAGCGTTCGGTCCCCGAGTTGGTCGGTGATCTCATCGGCGAGGAGGGCAGCGGAGGTGTCGGCATAGTACGAGATGTGCGCGGCCGCCGATCGTAGGTCGTCGCGGACCGATCGCTTCGTGTCGATGACCACGTCCGCCGTCGACGCGGCCTCGAGTCGTGCCGCCGTCGAGGCGTTGGGACCGATCACCGCCACGTTCCGACCGGTCACCAACTCGGCGAATCGTCGTTCGGGCTCCGATGCGAGACCGCTGTCGTGGCGTGTGGTCCACTCGACGAGGCCACGGGCATCTCCGGTTCGCAGGAGCAGGTCGGAGCGCAGACGATCCAGCACGCCGGTCGGTTCCGGCATCCGGAGCGCATCGTGCACCATCCGGAGCGCGGCATCGATGCGATCGAGCACCACCAGACTCTGCACGTTGGTCCGGATCGTCTCGATCGAGTCGAACCGCGATGCCGTGGCCTCCAGTCGCGCCTCGGCCTCGCGCCGTCGGGCGTCCCACGCTCGGCGGGCGCGACCCGTCGACTGCAACCGCCACCATGCGACGTACCACCAGTCGGCTCGCGGCGTGAATCGAGCGTCCGCCACGAGTGCCTCGAGCCCGTCCGGATCCGTGGAGACCGGGCCGGTGTCCGGATCCGCAGCGTGGAACGCCTCCGTCCAGTGCTCGAAGCGGATGAGGTGGCGCGTGAGGTGGAACCGTGCCTGCCGTCGCGTCGGCCCGCCGAGTCGGTGTGCCTCGGACCACGCGTGACGAACCGTCTCGACGTCGTCACCCGTGAGGCCGCCGGCACGCTGTGCCCGCGTGGCGTGGGCGCGAGCGAACGTGATCCACGACCTGGGATCGTCCGCGAAGAGCTGCACGGCCCGACCGGCGTGGGCGGTGGCGTCGTCGAGACGTTCGTCGAGTCGTGCGATCTCGGCGAGCCCGCAGAGCGCGTCGACCGTCGTTCCGAGTTCGACCGATCGTTGCCACGCGTACTCAGCTGCCTCGCGAGCCGCCGTCGGCCGATTCGTGAGACCGACACCCGTGATCATCACCGGTCCGGGTGCGCCGGCGGACCCGAGCGCCGCCGCCAGTCCCAGCCATCGGTCACGGTCCTGCGGCCGAGCTCGAACGGCGTGCTCCCACACTGCCACCGACCGTGTGTCGGTGCCGAGGAGTCGCATGACGCCGGACACACCACGAAACGCCCTGGTGGGGAGCCATCCGCGGCCCGATCCGGTGGGACCGATCGTCGCGAGTTCCGCCCGGTAGGCAGCCGCATCGAGCCCGGGTCCCAGCTCCCGCCGTGCGATCAGGCACCGCCGTAGCTCGACGCCCCAGCACACCGGTGAGTCGGCCGAGGCGACGGACCCGACGCCACCAGGTCGCGCTCACCTCGTCTCGTAGCGAGCGAGCACGTCGGCGACGCCGCCGTTCGCGACCAGGACGCCGTCGTCGAGCCAGATCGCACGCGAGCACGTCTCGCGGATCTCGTTGAGGTTGTGGGTGACCATGATCACGGTGCCGGCCGCGGTCTGGATCTCGCGGATGCGCTCGAGGCTCTTCTGGCGGAACTCCTTGTCGCCGACGGCGAGTGCCTCGTCGATCAGCAGGATGTCGGGGACCCGGAGCGTCGCGATCGAGAACGCCAGCCGCGCCCGCATGCCCGACGAGTAGGTGTTCATCGGCCGTCCCATCGCGTCGCCGAGTCCGGAGAACTCGACGATCTCGTCCATCTTCGCCGTCGATCGTCCTCGCTGCTCAGGCCCATCGCGAGGCCGCCGAGCATGACGTTGCGGTACCCGGACAGCGTCGGCTTGAGCGCCGCGCCGACGCCGAGCAGCCCGACGCGTCGCCGCGCACCCGGATCGCTGCCGGATTCGAGCGACTGCAGCCCGGCGATCGCCCGGAGCAGCGTGGACTTGCCCGATCCGTTGGAGCCGACGATGCCGACCGCTTCGCCGACGTGCACGTCGAACGACACCGACTTGACGGCGTGCACCTCGATCGACTTGCGGCCCTTGAAGCCGCGGCTGACACAGTTCGCGAGCGCTGAAGTAGCGTTCCTCGTAGACCCGGTACTTGATGTCGACGCCGTCGATCTCGACGGCCACCGGCGTCGTGCGGTCGGGCCGTCGACGGACGATCGCGTCTGGGCGAGCTCAGTCACGGGCGTAGCTCTCCTCGGCGGCGCGGAACCAGACGAATCCGCACGACACGATCACGACCGACCACACGACGGCCGAGAGCAGCAGGTCGGTCTGCAGAGTTCGCCGCCCATGATGCGACCACCGTGCGAGCGTGATGAAGCAGTAGTACGGGTTGAGCGTGAACAGGGTGTTCGACGAGTCCGTTGTTGTCGACGTACGCGTCGACGCTGAAGATCACGCCCGACACGTACAGCAGCAGCCGGAAGACGAACGGCAGGATCTGGGTCGTGTCGGCGAAGTGGGTGGTCAGCCGAGCGGCGATCATCGCTGTGCCGGCGTTGAAGACCGTCATCAGCACCAGCAGCGGAGGCAGCATCAGCCATCGCCAGCGTGATGTCCTCCCCGGTCGACGAGCGCCACGACGTAGGCGACCGCGAACGTCGGGATCGATGCGAGGGCCTCGGTGACGGTCGAGGTGAGCGGCAGGATCGCCCGGGGAAACCGGACCGCCTTGATCAGGCCCTTGTTCGTCGACGACGGACTCGGCACCGTCGATCGTCGACTTCTGGCTGAACTGGAAGACGAAGAGACCGATCGTGAGGAACAGCAGGAAGTTGTCGACGCCCCGGTCCGACTTGAGGATCACGCCGAAGATCAGGTAGTAGACGCCGATCGTGAGCGCCGGGTTGAGCAGGTGCCAGAGGTTGCCGAGCACGTTGGTGATCTGGCGGTTCCGCAGTTCGTTGACGGCGACGTGCCGGATGTAGCTCCGCCGGCTCCAGACGTCTCGGAGGTACGGGCCGAGCTTGGCCGCCTCGTGGGCGTCGCGGAGTTCGGGCAGCTCGCGGCTGCCGATCGAGACGGACATCGAGATCACGCTATCAACCCGTCTCAGCCGGGCCGTTCATCGTCTCGGCGGCGTGACGCCTGTAGCGTCGCCGCGATGGGGCAGCAACCGGTCGACGCTCCCACGCGGTGCCGGCGGTGGAGTGGGTCGTGCTCACGATGGGCGACCGGCCGGTCGAGCTGCAGCGGGCCGATCGACTCGCTCGCCCCGGACGACGTGACGATCGTGGCCAACGGCGCGGACGGTCGACGCCGTGGGCAGCTGCAGCGCCGGTGATCGTGCTGCCCGAGAACCTCGGCGTTCCGGGGGCCGCCACGCCGGGGCCGCGATCGGATCGCAGCGAGATCGTCGGGTTCCTCGACGACGATGCCGAGCTCCGCGGCGACAGCTCGACGGATCGTCGAGGCGTTCGACGCCGACCCGGCCTCGGCGCCGTGGCGCTCCGACTCGTCGACGAGGACGGCGAGACGGCGCGCCGCCACGTCCCGCGCCTCGGCGGGCGCGACGCCGAGCGGAGCGGCGACGTCGCGCTCTTCCTCGGCGGGGCGTGCGCGATTCGGCGCGAGGCGTACGACGCAGGTCGGCGGCTACTTCACCGACCTGTTCTACGGTCACGAGGAGGTCGAGCTGTGCTGGCGACTCGTCGACGCCGGCTGGCGCATCCGGTACCTCGCCGACGTCGAGGTGTTCCATCCCCGCACCGAGATCGAACGCCACCCCGACGGATGGGAACTGACCGGGCGCAACCGGGTGCTGATCGCCCGCCGCACGCTGCCCTGGCCCGTCGCGATCGTCCACGTCACGGCCTGGCTGGTGCTCGGGTCTGTGCGAGCGCCGGCCGGCGAGCATCGGCGGCGATACGTCCGCGGCTGGCGGTCGGGCTGGCGCATCGACGTCGACCGGCGACCCGATCTCCTGGCGCGGCGTGTGGCGACTGACGCGGCTCGGTCGTCCGCCGATCATCTGACCCAGCGTCGCGTCCGAGCCTCTCGGGCCGACGCGGAGCCGCCGTTAGCATCGCATCGATGTCGTTCCCGTCTGCAGCGACTCCGCGGCCTGTTGCAGCGCTATCGGGTCGATCGTCGCCTCCCGCCTCCGGTCGCCGATCTGCTACCGCGACACGCACGAGGCTGCGACTCCGCAGCACGATGTCGACGCGCGTCGTGCGCCGCGCTCCGGCCGGTTCGCGGGCAGTCGGCAGGAGTGCCTCGGAGTCGGCCGCGTTCGGGGCGCGGCGCATCGCGCACCGCCGGACCACTCGCCGATGTCGCTGTTCGACGCTCGGCCACGACGTCGCCACGACCGTGAGTGCCGGTCCTGACGACCGCCGGGGTCGCCCACTTCGCCGTCGACCGCCGGGGCGACGGCATCGAGTTCGGGGTCGAACTCGCCGATCGTCCGGCGGCACGTCGACGGCGCTTGCCGCAGACTCGACGAGCCCGGGCTGGTACGTCGAGTGGGTCGACGGCGGCCGCCACGGCATCGTTCCGCTTGCCGACGCCGCGGCCGACCGCCACGTCCGTCGGGCTCGCGAATGGGTCGTGTTCCGCGCGCACCGCTGGTCGGATCGGGCGGTCGGCCGCGAGCAGGGAACCGACGATCAGCTTCTGGGAGCTCGGCACGTCGGGCCAGTTGGAGAAGGTCGGCATCCGCGAGCCAGGAACGGTTCGACCCGCGCTGCCCGACGACGGTCGAGGTCATCGACGGTCGCTCGTACCCGGGCCGGACGGCGTTTCCCGGTGGGCGCCAACCTCGAGCACGTCGTCGACCCGATCGACATCGTCTACACCTGGGTCGACGGCTCCGACCCGCGACTGGCAGGCGGCGTTCCGGGCGACGGCGGCGGCGACGGGTCGCTCGATCGACGAGACCGCGCTCGACCCGGCGCGCTACCACAGCCGCGACGAGCTGAGGTACTCGCTGCGGTCGGTGTGGGCGTACTGCGGTTGGGTCCGCCAGATCTGGATCGTCACCGCCGGACAGCGCCCGACTGGCTCGGCGACGATCCGCGCATCCGCATCGTCGACCACGCCGACATCCTCCCGGCCGACGCGCTGCCGACGTTCAACTCGCATGCGATCGAGGCGGCGCTGCACCACATCGACGGACTCGCCGAGCAGTTCGTCTACTTCAACGACGACATGCTCGTCGCTCGGTCGCTGCGGCCCGAGGCGTTCTTCACGCCGAACGGGCTGCCGCTGGTGTTCCAGAGCGGTGCGCGCCCGCCCGGGGTGGAGGACGACGCACACGCTCGCGGTCGACACCGGCGCACTCCGCGGGCGCGAACTGCTGCGCGAGCACTTCGGTCGGGTCGTCACGGCGCAAGCCGTACCACTCGCCGTACCCGCTGAGCCGAGCGGCGATGGGCGACATGGAGGAGCGGTTCGCCGACATCGTGCGACGCCACGCAGCACAGCCGATTCCGATCACCGAGCGATCTCAGCATCGCGGCGTCGTTCGCGCAGCACTACGCACTGGCGACCGGACGGGCGGTGCTCGGCGAGATCGCGACCGAGTACGTCCACGTCGAGTCCGGTCGACTCGAGTGGCATCTCGACCGAATCCGGCTCGACGCCGATCTCGACACGTACTGCATCAACGAGACGCAGCGTGACGGATGGGCGATCAGCTCGACCGTGAGCAACGGATCGCCGACTTCTTCGACGAGGTGCTCCCGATCGCGGCGCCGTGGGAACGATGAGCGATCGGAGCGACGACGACGGCGTCGACACATGAGCCTGCTGCGATTCGTCGGAGCGCCTGGCGACGATCCGCCGACGTCGCGTCGGATCGTGCACGCGACGGCTCGGCGCCGTCTCGGCGCTCGAGAGTCTCGGAGATGCCACGACGCGCCGATGTCCGACGCCTGGACGGAGCAGACCGAGTCGGCGCCACGAGGACTACCGGGGCACTCACGCCGCATCCCCGAGGGGCGCGTCGCGATCGTGTGCGTGTCGATGCGACCCCACCTGCTCGACGCCGTCGTGGCCAACATCGCGCGACAGCGCGACGTCGACCTCGAGGTCGTGTTCGTCGCGAACTGTGCGGAGTTCGACATCGCCGACCGTCGAGCGGTCGTTCGCCGCGCTCGACTGTCGGTCGATGCGTGCGTCCACCCGCCGGCGCAGACGTCGCTCGGGTCGGCGCTGAACCATGGCGATGGACATCGACCGATGCGCGGTTCGTCGCCAAGTTCGACGACGACGACCTGTACGGCCCGGATTTACCTCGCCGACTCGCTCCGGGCGCACGGCTACGCGGGTGCCGGGGTCGTCGGCAAGCACTCGTACTACGCCCGGCTCGTCGCGACCGACGCCACGCTACCTCCGGTTTCCCGGCAACGAGTTCCGCTACTCGGGCACGCTGGCCGGTGGCACGCTGGTCATCGATCGTGACCGCGTCGGCGATCAACGGCTTCGACGACATCTCGCTCGGCGAGGACCGGGCCTTCCTCGCGCGATGCCACCGGCGCGGGATCTCGACGTTTCGGCCGATCGGTTCAACTTCCTGCAGATGCGAACCGGCTCGAACACGTGGGCGATCGACGACGCGACGTTCCTCGAGGCGATCGACGCCGTCGACGCGTCCACGGTGATCGACCGATGATGTCCGTCCCACCGGGAAGGTTCCGACTCGATGAGAGCCGGCGTGCGCCGAGTCGTCGACCGTGCCGACGGTTCGTCGTTCGCGCGTCGCGCTTCCCGTCCTGCGACGCGGCCTCGCGGCACGCGGCGCTGACGTCGGCTCGCACGCGCTTCCGAGTCGGCGGCCGACTCGGGCCGGGCCATCGACCGGGTGCTGATCGCGTCGACGCCGTCATCGCTGAACGGAGCGCACCGCGTCGACCGCGGTGCTCGTCGAGCTGTTCTTCGCGCTCTGCTCGGCCACCGACGTGGACGTGTTCGTCGAGGCGGGGGCGAAGGAAGCCTCGGCGTCGGTCCGTGCGGTCGAGTCGGCGATCGCCGACGGTCGTCGCGTTCGAGGCCAATCCGTACACCCATCGGCGGTTCGTCGCGGCGCCCTGCAGGCGGCCGGAGTCGACTATCGGCACACGGCACTGTCGGAGACGCACGGGTGAGGCGACGTTCCTCGTCCGGCGACGAGACGACGGAACTCCGATGGCCGACGGTCAGGGGTCGCTGCTCGTGCGGCCCGACCACGACCCGGGCTACGAGGAGGTGACGGTCGCCGCCGCGATGCTCGACGACGAGATCGCGGTCGAGGGTCGGGTCGCGATGTGGGTCGACGTGGAAGGAGCCGTCGCCGAGGTGCTCGGCGGGGCGACATCGCACGCTGGTCGAACCGACCTGGTGATCGTCGAAGTCGAGGAGGTGGAACGTTGGGTCGGCCAGCGCTGGCTGGCGCCGACGTGGTCGAGCAACTGGCCCGCCGGGGTCTCCGGGCGGTCGCTCGCGACATGCAGTCGCGGTGGCAGTTCAACATCCTCTTCGTCCGCGACGAGCTGCTGGCCGACGGATCGATCGAGGATCGGATCGCGGCGTGGCGGCGGGGGTCGCGGGCTGACCGATGACGTGCCCGGCCTCCGGACGGTCAGCCGACATCGCGGGTCGCCTGACCCCGGACGGGTCGACCGGCCCCGGTCACGCAGCGGCGGGACGGCGCCGACGGGTGAACCCATCGGCCAGTCCCGTCGCCCAGGCCGCATGGAGCGTCATCGTCGCCAGCGCCGCACGCACCGGCGACGGAGCTCGTCGCTGGACGGCGAGGGTGGTGACCGCGTACGCCACCGGCACGAGCGCCGCGACGGGTCGCCGGATCGCGAGCAACGAACTCGCGACGAGTCCGAGCATGGCGACGGGCGGGATCAACTGTCGGAGCCGCAGCGAGTCCGGGTGACGGCGGAGCACCTCGGCCTTCCACCAGCCGTACTCGTAGTACTGCTTGGCCAGCGCCGCGCCAGCGTCCCACGGGGTCGGTAGCCGACACGCAGTCCGGGATCGAACCAGACCGTGCCGCCGGCCGCTCGCGAGGCGGATGTTGAGCTCGTAGTCCTGGTTGCGGATCAACGTCTCGTCGAACCAGCCGACCGCGTCGCCGGCCGCCCGGTCGAACACGCCGAGGTACACCGTGTCGACCGGGCCCTCGGTCGCCGCCGACCCGGTAGGTGGCGCCACCGGTGCCCATCCACGACGTCGTCGCGGCGGCGACCGCCTCCTCGAACGGTGTCTCGGGCGACGGCACCTGCATGCCGCCGACGTTCACCGCTCCGGTGCGACACATCGTCTCGACGGCTCGTCGGATGTACCCGTCGGAGAGTTCGGCGTGGCCGTCGACCGGACCACGATCGATCCGGTCGTCGCCGCGATCGCGGCGTTCAGACCCGGCGGGCGTGATGTCCGGCCGGGTTGTCGACGACGCCGACTCGCTCGTCGGCGGCGGCGAGCCGCGCCGCGACCGCCGTCGGTGTCGTCGTCGGACGGCGCGATCGCGAGGCACACGTCGAACGGACTCGGGTAGTCCTGGTCGAGGATCGATGCGACCGCCCGCTCGAGGTGCGGGCCCTCGTTCCGGACCGGCATCACGACCGAGACGGTCGGCCAGCCGTCGACGTCGGGATCGATGCCGCGGCACGCAGCGCCGGCGCTCAGACACGGCGGCTGAGCACGACCCAGACGGTGCGCAGCAGGATCTGGATGTCGAGCACGATCGACCAGTTCACGAGGTACTGGAGGTCGTAGCCCAGCTTGAACGCCGCGTCGGTCTCGTAGCGCCCGTTGATCTGCGCGAACCCGGTGATGCCGGGCGGCAGCTCGTGGCGGCGGGCGTAGCCGGCGACGTCCTGTTCGATCGTCAGGATCATCTCGGGTCGCTCGGGGCGCGGTCCGACGAGCGACATCTCACCCCTGAGCACGTTCCAGAGCTGTGGCAGCTCGTCGGCGCGCGTCGACCGCATCCACCGCAGCGCGGGCACGACCCGGGGGTCGCCCGTCGTCGAGAACTGCGCGCCGTTCTCCTCGGCGTTGCGGACCATCGTGCGGAACTTGACCACGTCGAACCGGCGGCCACGGAGGCCGACCCGGGTCTGGCGGAACAGCACGGGCGAGCCGGCGACGACGCGGACGTACAACGCCAGCAGCGCCGACCACCGGGAGCACGATCGGTGCCGACGCGACGACGACCACGATGTCGAACAACCGCTTCAGACGCAGCTGGTGGGAGGCCATCGCGTGCGTGCGCATCCGGGTGAAGGGCATGCCGGCGATCTCGCGCACCGACTGGAGGCCGAGCAGCGTCTCGCGGGCGCTGACGCGCTGGTGCACGCCGACACCCTCGAGGTCGAGCGCCGTCAACGGTTCGGGGAACGCCGACTCGAACGCCGACAGATCGAGCAGGAGCACGTCGGTCGCGTCGGTCGCGTTGACACGGTCGAACAACTCGGACGTGCGCTCGACCGCGCCGACGACCGTGGCCTCGTCCGCGTCGGCGAAGTGTCGCTCGGCGAGCTCGGCCGCTTCGCCGTGCCCGACCAGGAGGAGCCGCGACGGGCCGTTCCGGCGGTTGGCCAGGTACCGGCTGATCGTTCGGTTGGCGGTGAGCCAGAACGACGCGACCACCAGGAGCACGCCGAGGTTCAGGCGAGGCATCAGGTAGCGGTCGGACAGCACCGCTGCGAGGCCGTCGAGTGCGACGGCGATCCCCGTGGCCACGGCGACCCGGGGCAGCCAGGGTCGGTACCCGAGCCGCGGCTCGCGCTCGTACAGGCCGGCGAAGTAGTTCACGGTCAGGTGGATCCCCGTGGCGATGCCGAACCCGATCCAGTAGTGGCTGCGTGGGTAGGTCGGCCAGGTCCAGCCGAAGCGGGCGAGGTTGATGAGCACCATCGACGCGAACAGGCTGAGCGCGTCGAGGACGAAGAGGAATCGGAAGCCGCGATCCCACATCCAGCCGAGCGGCTTGCCGGCCCGTCCGATGACGCGCTCGACCACCTCGGGATACGGCTGCACGGCAGCCTCGGGCGCCGCGCCCGTGGGTCGGGTCATCTCAGTCATCGGCGATCTGGGTGCAGCGTACTCGCCGGCGATGGTCGAACGCCGTAGCCTCGTCGAGATGCAGGCCGACCCCGTCGACGACCGGATCGACGACCGCACCGTCGATCCGACCGACACGGCCGCGATCGAACGGCTCCTCGACGAGCTGCAGCGGGAATCCCAGCAGCGGCGCGCCGAGTTGCGGGCCCTGGCGGCACAGCTGCCCGAGGCGACCAGCCGGCGTGCCCTCGTGCGCTCGATGGTGGCGAGCGTGGTACATGCTCCGAACCGCCCGCTCGTGGTCAAACGTGCCGTGCTCAAGCTGGCACGAACACCTGCTGACGTGCTCCGACGGCTGCGACCCCGCTGAGACGATGCGACCGCTCAACGTGTTCGTCGCCCCGGAGGGCAACGCGTTCATGGCCGACATCGCCGAGTGGATCGTCGAGGCCGGTCGCGCGACCGGCCGTGAGGCTCGTCTGGTCTCCGACGGGTCGCCACCCGACGACGCCGGTGCCGCCAACCTCGTCGTGGCGCCGCACGAGTTCTACCTCCTGTCCGACTTCGACGATCGCACGATCCACCGGGCCGCGCAGCTCAGCGTCGCCGGTCTGCACGGAGCAGCCGGGGACGCCGTGGTTCGACCTCGGCGTGATCACGGCCCGGTCGAGCCCGCTGGTGCTCGACATCAACGCTCACGGCGTGGCCGCCCTCGGCGATGCCGGCATCGAGGCCCACCACCTGCGACTGGGCGCGGTCCCGTCGATGCGGGCGGCCACGGTCGAACGCGACGTCGACGTGCTGTTCCTCGGCGGCAAGACCGACCATCGCGCCGAACGGCTGGCACAGCTCGCGCCGACGCTGTGGGAACGCGACGTCGAACTCCGTCTGTTCTCGTTCACCCGGCCCGTGCGGCGCGGCGAACCGGGACTCGTGTTCGGTGACGACAAGTACCGGCTGCTCGCACGCAGCCGGATCCTGCTGAACATCCATCGCGATGACGCCCGTCCGGGCTACTTCGAGTGGGCACGCATGATCGAGGCGATGGCGAACGGGTGCTGCATCGTGACCGAACCCGTCACGGGACACGAGCCGTTCGTCGACGGCGAGCACTTCGTGGCGACCGACGATCCGGAGGCTGCCCTCGCCGAGCTGCTCGCCGATCCGGAGCGCTGCGAGCGGATCGGCGAGTCGGCGCGAGTCGCCGCGCTCGACTCGTTTCCGCTGCGGTCGTCGCTGGCGCCCGTCCTCGAGCGCCTCGACCGGCTCGATCCGGCTCCGGTGGTCACTCGGCGGGTGCCCCGGTATCGCCGCCGACTGATCGTCGCCCAGCAGCACCCGCTGCTGCCTGCGTTCCGGCCGAACCGGCAGATCCGTGCCGATCTCTATCAGGCACTCGTCGCCGAGACGGCGCTGCAGCGGCGGATCGAACGGGCCCGATCGCTCGCCGTTCACGGCGTCGACGACCACGTCGAGATCGTTCGTTCGGATTCGTACGACGGTGCGTCGCCACGGGTCAGCGTGGTGATCACGTTGTACGACTACGCCCATCTCGTCAGCGACACACTCGAATCCGTGGTGGCGTCGACCGGCACGGATCTCGAGATCATCGTCATCGACGACCACTCGACCGATGACGGTCGTGACGTGGTGAAGCGGTTCATCGAACGGCACCGGGACACGCCGATCGTGCTGCTGGGCAGCGACGTCAATCGGGGCCTGCCTGCGGCGCGCAACCTCGGGTTCGAGCACGCACGCGCCGAGCTGGTGATGGTGATGGACGCCGACAACCTCGTCTATCCGAACGCGATCGCCCGGCTGTCCGCCGCGCTCGACGACGATCCGGACGCAGCGTTCGCATTCTCGTCGCTGGAGGAGTTCGGTGCCTCCGCCGGAGTGCGCAGCGCCATGGCCTGGAATGTCGAACGACTCTGCGAGTCGAACTACATCGACGCACAGGCGATGATCCGCCTCGATGCCTGGCGGCGGCACGGCGGCTACCGGGTCGGTGACGAGCTGGTGTTCGGCTGGGAGGACTGGGAGTTGTGGCTCCGGCTCGCAGCGGCCGGGGAGCGCGGCGTGCACCTCGCCGAGATGCTCGGGCGGTACCGCACCCAGCCCGAGTCGATGATCGCCACGACGAACCTCGTCGCTGATCAGATGGCAGCCCACCTCCGCGAACTCCATCCCGCCTTGCCGTGGCCCGGCGACCGACGGTGAATGCCGCCGGATGTCAGCGGCGGGGAGCAGCCGCTTGAGTCGCAGGGCCTCGCCGGCGGGCGAGTACGCGACGATGCAGAACAGTGCGCGGAAGCCGTCGCGCCAACCGATCTTCTTGCCGTCGGCGTACGTGCGGCCGGCGTAGCTGATCCCGACCTCGTAGATCGCGAGGTCGAGCCGGGCGATCTTGGCGGTCACCTCGGGTTCGACGCCGAAACGTGACTCCTCGATCTCGATGCCCTGGATGACCTCGCGGCGGAACGCCTTGAAGCATGTCTCCATGTCGGTGAGGTTGAGGTTGGTCACCATGTTGGACACCGTGGTCAGGAACTTGTTGCCCGCGTAGTGCCAGAAGTACAGGACGCGATGTGGTTTTGCGCCCATGAATCGGGACCCGTACACCACATCGGCCTTGCCGTCGGCGAGCGGTCCGATCATCACCGGGTAGTCGGCCGGGTCGTACTCCAGATCGGCGTCCTGCACGATGACGAACGGACAGCTCGCGGCAGCGTAGGCGGTCCGCAACGCCGCCCCCTTGCCGAGGTTCCGGTCGTGCAGGATCACCTGCACACGGTCGTCGTCCATGCCGGCGAGGACATCGCGCGTGCCATCGGTCGACCCGTCGTCGACGATGATCAACTCGCCGACGAGCGGGGAGGCGAGCACGGCGTCGACGATTCGCGAGACGGTGCCGTGTTCGTTGTAGCAGGGCATCGCCACGGTCAGGCAACGGTCGGTGGTGTCCGGCACCGGCGTGAGGCTAGCGGTCGAGGACCCGGCCGATCGCGGGGTGACTCGCACTACGCTCCCGGTCCATGTCGTCGGCGAGTGAACTCTTCGCGCGCCGGGAGCTGCTCTGGAACCTCACGCTGCGCGAGCTGCGCGGCCGGTACAAGCGCAGCCTGCTCGGGTGGGGCTGGTCGCTGCTCAACCCGATCGCGTTCATGATCGTGTACACGTTCGCGTTCTCGATCGTGCTCGACGCGAACCCGTCGCCGGGTGACCCGAGCGGTCTGAGCTCGTATGCGTTCTTCCTGCTGTGCGGACTGCTTCCGTGGACGTTCTTCAACGTGTCGGTGACCGAGGCCATGGGGAGCGTCGTCACCAACGGGGCCCTGGTGCGCAAGGTCGCGTTCCCGAGGGAGCACCTGGTGATCGCCACGATCATTGCCGGCCTCTTCACGCTGGCCGTCGAGCTCACCGTGCTCGAGCGTCGGCGCTGATCGTGTTCGGCAACATGGTGCTGCCCTGGTTGCCGCTCGTGATCGTGACGACATTCCTGGTCGCGATCTTCGCGACCGGGTTCGGGCTCGGTCTGGCGGCCGCCAACGTGTACTTCCGGGACATGACGTACCTGTGGGGCATCCTCGTCCAGGTCTGGTTCTTCTCGACGCCGATCGTGTACACGCCCGAACTCGTCGAGCGAGAGTTGGCCGACTATCCGACCCTGGTGCGGATCTACAACGACCTGCCGATGGCCGTCGTCGTGCGGATCTACCGCAACCTGCTGTACGACCTGCGCATGCCCCGGCTGATCGACTACGGGTTGTTGAGCGCATACGCCTCGTTGCTGCTCGTTCGGATGGTGGCTGTTCGACGGCTCGAGGGCCGCTTCGCCGAAGAGCTCTGAGCCTCGGTCAGCCGTCGGACGTTCCACGTGCCGCCGAGGGTGACGAGGCCCTCGTCGCCCGACTCGCCCTTGAGCACGTCGAACCGGACGAATCGGCTCCGCACGTCGTACTCGCGCTGGCCCGATTCGTCGACGATCGAACAACTCATCTCGTAGGTGCCCTCGGTGAGGGGGAGCGTGTCGAGTTCGAAGGCGATCGTACGCTCGCCGTGCACCTGGTCGATGAACGCATCGCGGGTCCGGGTGCTCACCTCGGAGACCAGCGTCGCGTTCTGGTCGAAGATCGAGATGACGACCTCGGGAGCGATGACCGGTTGTTCGGCCGTGAGCACGAGTTGGATCGCATGAGGCTCCCCGGATCGGGCGAAGTCGACCGGCTCACCGTCGGCGCCGAGGATCTCGACCGAGGCCACCTGGACCTCGCCGGTACCCCACCGAAGGCCGTCGAGGTACTGCACCGATCGGCCCTCGTGGGTGGTCTGCATGTAGGCGTCGGTGATGTCCTGCGGCGCACCGATCATCCGCAGGTTGCCGTGGTCGATCCAGGCGGCGCGCCGGCAGAGGCGCACGACGTCGGACATGCCGTGCGTGACGAGCACGATCGTCTTGCCGCGGTCGCGGAAGTCGGCGATCTTGTCGCCGCACTTGGCCTGGAAGTCGGCGTCGCCGACGGCGAGCACCTCGTCGATGATCAGCACGTCGGGGTCGACGTTGACGGCGACGGCGAAGCCCGAGCCGCACGAACATGCCCGACGAGTAGTTCTTGACCGGCGTGTCGATGAACTGTTCGAGCCCGGAGAACTCGACGATCTCGTCGAACCGTTCGGCGACCTGTCGGCGCGACACGCCGAGGATCGCGGCGTTGAGGTAGACGTTCTCACGGCCGCTCAGCTCGGGGTGGAACCCGGCGCCGAGTTCGAGCAGCGCCGAGATCGACCCGTTGACCGACACCGTGCCCTCGTCGGGCTGGAGGATCTTGGTCAGGCACTTCAGCAACGTCGACTTGCCGCTGCCGTTGTGCCCGATGATGCCGAACGTCTCGCCCTCGAGCACGTCGAAGCTGATGTTCCGGAGGGCCCAGAAGTCCTCGTAGGAGCTGCGCTTGCGCTGAAGCAGTGACTGCTTCAGCGACTGGTTGCGCTCGTGGAACAGCCGGAAGCGCTTCGACAGGTGCGAGACGCGGACGACCGGTTCGGCAGGTTGGCCCGCGGTGAGGACATCGCCGTGAGGCTATCTCTCAACCGTGCGAGGCGACCGGGGAACACCCATCAGCAGGTGGGCCAGCCACGCCGTCGCGGCGGCGTGGGCGGTCAGCAGGAACACCGGGGCGACGGGCTGGATCGTCGTGTCCCAGCGCGTCGGGAGATACGAGCCACTCGTGCCGACGCCGAACCGGCGAGCGGCGGCCCAGGCGGCCACGTTGAGGAGCACGAGCGCGAGCAGCCCGACCACTCCGAGCGTGAGATCCGGGTACTCGCGTGCCCGTCGCATCCCGCTCGTCAGCAGGACGGGCACTCCGACGAGCAGCGGGATCGAGTACCGCCCCTGCCAGTAGAGGCCCGACGGGTTGCCCTGCACGAGTTCGAGCACCCACGAGGTCACCACGATCGTCGCGGCCAGCGTGACCGCCCAGGTGACCGCGGAGTAGCGACGGCGTGCGAGGGCGGCGGCGAGCAGCATGCCGAACGCGACCAGCCACAGATCGACGACGACGGCCGGCACGACCGTGTCGAGCCAACCGAGTACTCCGATCGCCTCGACGAGGTTGTCGTCGGTCTGCATCACGATGTCGATGGCGAGCGTGGTGTTCCAGCCGCCCGGGCGGGTGGCGATGAGACCGAACGCTGCGAGCACGCCGAGCGCGCCGAGTGCCACCGAGGCGCCGAACCTCGTCGCGGGCGTCTGCGCCGGCCGCCGCCACCACCAGCGCCAGCCCTCGGCGACGAGGACGAACACCGGTGCGATCACGACGAATTGCGTCGATCTCGAGTCGCTGAGCGCGCCCCACAGCATCGTCACGACGGTGGGGGCGACGATGAGCACCTGCTGGACGCGTGTCAGCGGTCGCCACCACTCGACGAACGTGCGCCGGGTCGCCACCAGCGCGATCACCAGGGTGATGGACGCCCAGACGAGTCCGTCGCGGCGCGGGAGCACGAGCGCAGCCCACCCGACCGCGGTGAGCCACCCGGCGCTCGGGAACGTCGCGGTGACGCCGATTGCACGGTCGGGTCGATCGGGGAGGAGCAGCCCGGTCCAGAGCGCGATCGCGCCGGCGATCACGATCGACGACGGGTTCACGGTGCCGAACGTCGACCAGGCCATCGGCGTGATCCCCATCAGCAGACCCACGGCCGCAGCGGGCGCGACGCCGGTGGCCCGCACGAACGACAGCCCGACGAGGGCGACGGCGGCGGCCGCTCCGACGAGGCGTGCCCACCAGATCGGGTCGAGGCCGGGGAGGAGGGTGGGGGCGCCGAACAGTGCGTGTCCCCAGACGGGGTACGGCCCGGCGTTCGTGGCGAGGTCGAGCGTGGCGCCGGTGTGGACCGGCACCGCACTGCACTCCGCGGAGACCGTGGGCTGGAATGCGTAGCAGCCAGGTTCCGCCACCCGGTATCGGTCGGGGAGCGTGTAGAAGTTCTCGTCGCCGAGGTCGCCTCTGACGACGGCACCGGCGCGGACGAGGTGCCCCGCCTCGTCGGGTCCCGACCCGGGTGGCATCAGCAGCAGCCAGCAGAGCGCGAGCACCCCGACCGCCGCCAGGATCCTGAGCGCGTCGGGCGCCGACCGCCTCGCGTCGTCGGTCGGTTCGTGGCTCGAGCACCCGGCCAGGCTACTGACCGGCGTCGCGGGCGTTCGGATGCCCCGGGCCGCCCGGGCGGCGCCGGTACACTCGCCGACGATGTCAGGTACACCGACCGACGACGACGTTGCCGCGCTGCAGGCCGAGATCGACCGGCTCCGCGAGCTGGTCGGGCCGATCGAGCAGAGCTACGCCGATCTGCGCCACGACCTGCTGGCCGCCCGCGACGCCGTGCAAGGGGGCCGAGGCCGAACTGGGGGTCCACCGCGGCCGAGTCGCCGAACTCGAGGTCGCGCTCGCGCGGGCTCGGCAGGACCAGGAGCACTTCCAGCAGACTCGTCTACAACTCGCTTCGCTCGGGCCGCCGGCGCGTCGGACGGGCCATGCGGTCGCGCCTGCTGTGAGCTGACCCGATGAGTCCTCGCATCTCGGTGCTCACGACGGTCTTCGACCCCGAACCCGACCACCTCGAGGCCTGTCTGCGATCGGTCGGCCGAGCAGGAGTTCACCGACTGGGAGCACATCCTGGTCGACGACGCGTCCACCCGGCCCTGGGTGCACGAGATGCTCAGCGCGGCCGAGGCGGCCGATCCGAGGGTTCGAGTCGTCGAACGATCGGAGAACGGTGGCATCGTCGCCGCGAGCAACGATGCGCTCGCCCACGCTCGGGGCGAGTGGATCGCACTGCTCGACCACGACGACGAGCTCGATCCGTCAGCGCTCGGCGCGATGTTGGCCGCATGCGCCGACGACACCGACGTCGCGTACAGCGACCACGATCTGCTCCGCGTCGACGGGCGGTACGCGTCGCCGTCGTACAAACCCGACTTCTCGCCCGAGCGACTGCGCAGCCAGAACTACATCACGCACTTCCTCGTCGCCCGGAGGTCGCTCGTCGACGAAGTCGGTGGTTTCCGGACAGGGGTACGACGGTGCCCAGGACCACGATCTCGTACTGCGGCTGACCGAACGGGCGCGGCACGTCGCCCACGTGCCGCTGGTGCTCTACCACTGGCGCCAGTCACCCGCCAGCGTCACGTCGAGCAGCGACAACAAGCGCTGGGCGTTCGAGGCCGGCGTCCGCGCCGTCGCCGACCACTGCGACCGGGTCGGCATCGACGCCGCCGTGGAGATGACCGCCGAGGACGGCTGCTATCGCGTGATCCGGCAACTCGACGACGAACCCCTCGTGTCGGTCGTCATCCCGACCCGTGGCACGTCGGGCCGTGTGTGGGGGACGTCGCGCGCGTTCGTCGTCGACGCGGTTCGGAGCCTGCTCGAGCGGTCGACCTACCTCAACCTCGAGTTCGTCGTCGTGTACGACACGGCGACGCCGGTGCCGGTGTTGCAGGCACTCGACCGCCTGCTCGGTGACCGGTTGGTCCTGGTCGGCTACGACCGGCCGTTCAACTTCTCGGAGAAGATGAACATCGGCGCGCTCCGGGCGACGGGCGATCTCCTCCTGCTGCTCAACGACGACACGGAACTCATCGAGCCGACGAGTGTCGCCACACTCGTGTCGCACGTGATGGCCGACGGCGTGGCGATGGCCGGCGCGAAGCTGCTGTTCGCCGACGGCACGCTGCAGCACGGTGGTCACGTGTACCACCACGACCTGATGCACATCTGTTTCGGGTGGGGCGGCGACTCACCCGGGCCCTGGCCGCTCCGCCCACTCGCGGTCGAGCGGGAGTGCAGCGGTGTCACCGCCGCGGCTGCGATGGTCGAGCGGTCGGCCTTCGTGGACGTCGGTGGCTTCGCCGAGGAACTTCCCTTGAACTACAACGACGTCGACTTCTGCCTCAAGCTCCGGGCCGCCGGTCATCGCATCGTCTGGACGCCGTGGGCATCCTGGTATCACTTCGAGAGCCGGACCCGTCAGAGCGTCTTGCGGCCCGAGGAGTACGAGTTCATCAACGCTCGCTGGCACCGAGAGATCAACCACGATCCGTACTACAACCCGAATCTCGAACCGGGTCACCACGACTGGCTGGAGCGGCCGTTCCGTTCGGGTGCCCCACCCGTCCTCACCCGTCCGAACGTGTTCTCGCGGGTCGTGGGCAAGCTCCGGGCTCGGTGACGTGAGCGCAGGTGCCGTCGGCTCGCGTCCGTGGCGGCGCATGCGAGTCGGTCGTCGGCGCGCGAGGCGCACGGGCGTGAATGTCGTCGGCTACCTCGATGCGACGAGCGGCCTCGGTGAGCGGGCACGAGAGCTGGTGGCAACGCTGCGGGCGGGCGGCATCGAGGTCAGCGAGTGGTCGGTGCCAGGACAGGGCCGGGAGGTGACGCCGGTGCCGACACGCCGGAAGGTGTTCGAGACCACGATCGCCGTGGTGACGGCCGTGCAGCTCGCGGATGTGCGCAGTCGCCTTCCCGAGCCGTTCGAACGAGCGACGCGCACGATCGGCTACTTCTTCTGGGAGCTCGCACTCGTTCCCGACGAGCAGCAGTGGGGGATCGGGCTGGTCGACGAGATCTTCGCTCCGACGCGCTTCGTCGCCGAGGCGTACCGCTCGGCCACCGACACGCCCGTACAGCTCGTACCGCTGCCGTTGCCGCTCCCGGGCCCTCCGCGGCACGAACACGGATCCGTCGACGTTCGACGTGCTGGTGAGCTTCGATCTCCTCAGCGTGATGGAACGCAAGAACCCCATCGGGGCGATCGAGGCGTTCCGTCGGGCGTTTCCGCACGACGAGCGCGTTCGGCTGACCGTCAAGACCTTGAACGGCGATCGGCGGCCGCAGCAGTTTGATCGGCTCCGAGCGGCGGCCGGCGGTGATCCGCGGATCATCCTGCGGGACGAGCATCTCGGGGACGACGCGCTCGCGGAACTGATCGCCTCCTCGAACGTGATGCTCAGCCTCCATCGGTCCGAGGGGCTCGGCCTCCACCTCGCCGATGCCATGGCACTCGGCACGCTCGTCGTGGCCAGCCGGTACGGCGGCAACCTCGACGTCATGGACGACGACTGCGCTGCGTTGGTCGACGTCGAGTTGATCGAGGTTCGCGACGGCGAGGGCGCGTACTCGCCGCCGGCGTGTTGGGCCGACCCGGACCTGGACGAGGCGGCTGCGTTCCTCCGGCGTGCGTTCGAAGATCCCGAGTGGAGCGACCGGCTCGCTCGGCGCGCGACGCGAGCGGGTGCGCGGGTTCGCCGTCTCGGGAGGAGATCGGCGCTAACCTCGCCGCCATCCTGTGAAGGTGCGGCCGTGCTCGGGCCGACCACCGTCGTCCGCACAGACGAACCGCCATGAACGTTCCCTCCCCACGACAAGCCGCTCGCCGAGCGAGTTCGCCGCTCCGAGGTTTCTTCAACCAGCACTTCGAGATGGTGAAGGCCGAGGTCCGGGCAACCGACGCTCGTGGGCAGATCGAATCGCTCCAGGCGTCTCGCCGACCTCGAGTCCGATCTCGTCGAACAATCGGTCCATCACGCCAGAGTGCTGTCGAGGGTTCGCTCGGATCTCGGAGCAGGTCGACGCTCGCATCGCCGAGTTGGAGCGGCTCGTGGGTCGGCTCGACCGACGTGGTCGCGGCGGCCATGCTCGACGACGTCGAGACGTCCGGCTCGGACTGAACACAGCGATGATCGCCTTCGACCTGCAGGCAGTGCAGAGCATCGGAAACAGCGAGCGGGGCATCGCCCGTTTCGTCACGGAGGTGGTCCGACACCTCATCGCCGGTCCACACGGCGATCGCGTCGATCTCTTCCTGTGGAACGATCGATTGCCGCGGACCGAACGGCTCGACGAACTCGGACTGGGTGACCGTCTGCGGTCGTTCTCGTCGGTCGCCGGGCAGTCGTCGACGTGCTGCACGTCAATTCGCCGTTCGAGCTGCCCGAGCTCGTCGATCAGCTTCCGCCCGTGCGAGCGCGCCGGCTGGTCACGACCTGCTACGACCTCATCCCGTACCTCTTCCCCGAGCACTACATCGCCGACCGGTTCGCGAGCGCGCGCGTACCGACGTCGACTGGGGATGATCGCGACGTCCGATGCGGTGGTCACCGATTCGCAGTCGGCGGCCGACGACGTCATCGAGTCACCTCGGACGTCGATCCCGCGTCGGGTCACGGTGCTCGGCGCCGGGGTCTCGCGCAGTTCCGGCCGCCCGGACCGAACCGCTCGCCGATCGCATCGCCTCGTTGCGCAGCGAGTGGCCGGGACTCAGCGCTCGGTACGTCCTGGTGCCCGACTGCTGCCGATTGGCGCAAGAACTCGATCGGAGCGATCGAGGCGTTCGCCGGATTGCCACAGCGACGTTCGCGACCGGCACCAACTCGTGCTCTTCTGTCGGCTGACGGACGATCAGCGCGCCAAGCTGGAGGCTGGCGGCGGAGGAAGCCGGTGTCGGCGACCGCGTGGTGTTCACCGGGTTCGTGCCCGACGACCTGCTGGTGGCGCTCTACCAGAGCGCCGAGCTCGTGATGTTCCCGACGTACTACGAGGGGTTCGGCCTGCCGGTGCTCGAGGCCCGGCGGTGTGGAGCCAGGGTCATCTGCAGCAACAACTCGTCGCTGCCCGAGGTGATCGTCGACGTCCGTGCCGCGCTTCAACCCGTTCGATCCTTCCGATGTCACGGCGACGCTCGAACGGGCGCTCACCGACGACGACACGATCGCCGTGCTCGAACGGGTCCCCGATCCCGAGTTCAGCTGGGACCTGGCCGTCGACCGTCTGGTCGAGGTGTACGACGGCCTCCTCGCGGCGGATCGACGCGTTGCCGCCCCGGGTTCCACCGGGCGGTGATCGGCTGCGGGTCGCGGTGGTCGGTTCGTTGGTCCACGATCGGCGGGGCGAGGCGCAACGCCTTCGTGAACTCGTGCTGCATCCGCTCGTGGCCGACGATCGGTTTCACGTGACCGCGTACTCGGTCGCCCATCAGCCGGCGCTGCTCGGTGACGATCGGTGTCCCGTTCGCCCGTTCGCGGATCTCGGTCTCGGCATGGGAGTCCGGCGAGGTCGATGTCGTCGTCTACGCCGTCGACCAGGAGGTGTCGCGGGCCCAACTCGGGCTCATGAACCTGGTACCGGGACACGTCGTGCTGACCTCAGAGCGCCACCCCGACGTGCCCGAGGATCGTGTGCTGTCGATGCACAGCGGCGACGACGCCGACCTGGTCGGCGTGCTGACGGCGGCGATCAACGCAACGAGCCGGGGCGCGCCGGCTGCGTCCACCTGATCTGGGGAGCTCGCGCCAGGAGGACGTCTCGCTGGGCCGAGGTGTCGGCGGTGCGCGAGGTCGCGTGCGTTCCCAGACCTCGGTGGTGCACGACGGCCACGTCGGTGACCACGGCGAGCCCACCGCCGAGCGCAGCGGATCGCATGGCCAGCTCCACGTCCTCGTAGTAGGCCGGATGGAACGCCGGGTCGAAGCCACCGAGCCGCTCGTGTTCGTCGCGGAGGATCAGCCAGCAGGCTGCGGAGGCGTAGTCGGGCCGGATCTCGCCGCCGGCGAGGGCGTCCGGGTCCCTGATCGCCGATGTGGACCCGTCGGCATGCACGATCCGGCCGGCCTCCTGGATCGTGCCGTCGGTGTCGAGCATCACCGGCGCGACGATCGACGCGCCGAGTTCCAGCCGCTCGATCAGCGGTTGGATCCAGCCTGGGCCGACGACGAGATCGGGATTGACGAAGGCGAGCACCCGCCCGCGGGCGAACAGCGCACCGAGCTCGCAGCCGCCGCCGAACCCGAGGTTCCGTCCGGGCGACAGCACACGGACACCGCGCGTCGACAGCGCGAGCTCGTTGCGCGCCCGGGTGGTCGCCTCGGGATGCCGATTGTCGACCACGACGACCTCGAACGAGAGGTCGATGCCGTCCATCCCGGCGACGAGTGAGGTGATCGCCTCGACCACGATCGGTCCGGTGCCGTAGGTGACGACGAGGAATGACACGTCGAGGGTGGGTCCGGCCCGCTCGGTGTCGTCGTCGGCATCGGCATGCACGGGAACGTCGACGAGCGGCGACGGCGACCCGGTGTGGAACAGGTGCCGACCGTGGGTCACAGCGGGCCGATCGAGTTCGGTTCGGGCGAGGCGGGCCGATCGAGTTCGGTTCGGTCCAGGCGTTCGCGGAGGATGTCACGCTCCGCCGTGACGTCGGCCAGGCGGTCGAGCGCGGTTCGTTCGGCACGACGCACGTCGTCGGCCGTCTGGGCGAGACGTCCGCGGAGCTCGGCGACCTCGTTGAGCAGCCGGGTGACCGTGTCGCCGTGCGCGTCGTCCGGGACGGACGCAGCGGCCGCATCCAGCCAGCGGTCGATCCGGGCGACGATCTCGGCGTCTGCGTCGACACGCAGCGAGCGGTGGGCCGGTTCGGACGTTGCCAGCGTCGTGGCCGAACGAACGACGAGCCACACGTCGGTGGGCCGTGCCGGTCGCGGGAGGAGCTCGGCGAGCCGCTCGTCGGTGAGTGGTTCATCGCCGATCGGAAGGATCGCGAGGTGTTCGAGCATCCGCTCCCGGACCTCGGCGGCGACCGGGTCGACGGTTCGGCCGAACAGGCTCACGAGCTGGTCTGCCAGGTCGCCGAGCTCGCCGAGCTCGACCGTCGCGTCCACCGCCGTCGACCACGTCGCATGCCGCCAGGGCAGCCACGGCCCGACGGGTTCGCCCTCCGTTCTGAGGTCGAACGAGAGCGCTCCGAGCCGTCGTTCGAGCTCGCAACGTACGATGCGCGCCTCCATCGTCGCAACGGCGGCGTCCGACGAGGCGCCAGGGGCACGACGAACACCGATCCGCAGCGGAGTCCGTGGTTCGTCGGGCATCGTCACAGGAAGGTCGTCGGGCATCGATCGCTTGATTCGGTGAACGTCGGCAGTCTCAGGCCCGAGTGGTCACGCCTGCGCACTCTAGTGGGCGGTCGGGGGTGGTGCGGGACGTCGAACGCAGAGCGGGGTCACCGGTGCATCGCTCGTCGGAGCCGACCCCAGACGGATCGTGCGGGTCGACTGATCCGAGCCAACGTCGAGTTCTCCCACGCCTCCACATGGGCACGAAGTGCTCGTCGTTCGGCCTCGAGTTCGTCGACGCGGACCCGGAGCTCCGCAGCTTCGCCCGCGACCTCGGTGAGCAGAGCCGCCTGGTCCAACGATGGCCAGTCGACGTCGCCATCGGTGGCGAGGACATCGTCGCCCGATTCGCCGTGGTCGTCGTGCCGGATCGCCTCGACGACGAACTGGAACGTCTCGGCCTCGGGGTCGGCTTCGATGAACCTCACCGCATCGGCTCGCGAGCGATCGAGGTCGAACTCGATGTCACTCCCGAATCGACCGATGCGAACACGTTCGAGCCGCGTGGCGCGGAGCCCGGCGTCGGTGAGGAGTTCGTGCAGCGATTCCTTCGTGAACCACCGCAGGTGTGTGTTGTCCATGAGGCCCGTCGGCTGGTAGGTCCAGCGACCTTCGAGCAGCATGAGGCGCACGTCGACGTGCGCGACGTTCGGTACCGAGATGATGACGCGACCGGTGGGGGCCAGCAGCGCGAGCGCGTCGCTCAGCGTGCGGTCCGGATGCCGGAGATGCTCGAGCACGTCGCCGAAGACGATGACGTCGAACTGCTCGTGCTCGATGTCGGACAGCGATGTCACGTCGAGATCGACGACGTGGACCCGATCGGCGAACTCGCGTGCGGCCTCGGCCGCCTCCGGGTCGATCTCGACGCCCACGACGCTGTTCCCCGCGGCGACCAGTTGCTCGGTGACGTGGCCGACCGAACACCCGACCTCGAGCACCCGGTGGCCGCGACCGGTCATCTGGAGTGCGTAGCTGTGCGGGTTGTTGTCGGCCGCCGGGTCGACCGGCTCGCGATACACCTCCGACGACATGGTCAGCCCGTCGTTGCGTACTGCTGCTGGTGCCAGCGAAAGGCCGTGTCGAGGATCTCGTCGAGGCCGTACCTCGGCTCCCATCCGAGCACCGTGCCGGCTCGTGCGGTGTCGGCGTACGTCGAGCTCGGGTCGCCGGCGCGGCGAGGCGCCAGCTCGTGCGGGACGGGTCGACCGGCGACGGCCTCGATGCCGTCGAGCACCTGCTTGACCGACGAGCCGACACCCGTTCCCACGTTGACCGCGGTGGTCTCGCCGCCGCCGGCGAGATGGTCGATCGCTGCGATGTGGGCGCCGGCGAGGTCGTCGACGTGGATGTAGTCGCGAACGCACGTGCCATCCGGCGTCGGGTAGTCGGTGCCGAAGACCTGGAGCGGCGGTCCGTCGGTGAGCAGCGCGCGGATCGCCACCGGGATCAGGTTGAGCGCATAGGTCCAGTCCTCGCCGATGCGCGAATCGAAACTGGCGCCGGCCGCGTTGAAGTACCTCAGGCTGACGCTCCGAAGACCGTGCACGACGCCGTACCAGTGGAGCACACGCTCGACGATGGCCTTCGTCTCGGCATAGACCGACTCGGGAGCGATGCGCTGTGACTCGTCGACGGGCACGTGGTCCGGGGTGCCGTACACCGAGCACGACGAGGAGAACACGAGTTGTCCCACGCCGGCACGCGCCGCCGCATCGAGCAGGTGGACGGTGCCGTCGACGTTGTTGCGGAAGTACTTCGACGGTTCCACCATCGACTCACCGACGTTCTTGTACGCGGCGAAGTGAACGATGGTGTCGACGTCGTGGTCGCGGCAGACCGATTCGACCAGCGCCTCGTCGGCGATGTCGCCGACCACCAGTTCGGCACCGAGCACCGCGTCGGCGGTGCTGAGCTCGAGGGTGTCGAGCACGACGACCGGTCGGTCGGCGGCCCGGAGCGCCCTGACGGTGTGGGCGCCGATGTAGCCGGCGCCTCCGGTCACGAGGGTGGAGGCAGTCACGGTTCGGCACTGTACCGTTCGCTGCGTGATCGCCGCTGTCGTCGTGACGTTTTCGGCGCCGGCCGAGGTGCTCGACCGGTGTCTGCGATCGCTGTGCGACGGGGCTCTCGACCGGCTGGTCGTGGTCGACACGGGTGGTGGTGCCGTCGTCGCCGCCGATCTCGCCGACCGCATCGATCTGATCCGCATGGACAACCTCGGCTACGGCGCCGCGGCCAATCGCGGGTTCGCGTCGCTCGCCGGCGCCACGGCGATCGCGCTCCTCAACGACGACGTGGTGGTCCAGCGAGGGATGGCTTCCACCGCTCGTCGCCGCGTTGGACGAGGTCGACGTGGGTGCGGTCCAACCGGCCCTCGTCGGTCCCGATTCCGATGTCGTCGTGAGCCTCGGAGTGGAGCTCGATCGGTACGGGGCCGGGTCCGACATCGGCGACGGTGGCCCGTTGCCGACGGACCGCACCGTCCGCGACGTCGACGTCTTCACCGGCGGCGCGGTGCTGTTCGATGCCGCGTTCCTCGACACGACGGGAGGGTTCGACGAGCGATACTTCCTCTACTACGAGGACGTCGACCTGGCGCTGCGTGGCGGCTCGCTCGGTTGGCGCTACCGAGTGGCACCGGAGTCGACGGTCGAACACCGGCGCGGCACGTCGACGGCCAGCGCGCCGGGACGAGACGCTGTTCCTGCAGGAGCGCAATCGGCTGTGGGTGGTCTTCCGCTTCGGCTCGGTCGCGACCATGGCCCGCGCCACCTGGCTGTCGGTGCGGCGCCTGAGACACGAACCCACGTCGGTGCATCGCCGCTCACTGGTCGCCGGCCTCGTCGCTGCGCCGCGCCGCGTGTACGAGCGGGTCCGGGACGCGCGGCAATCCAGTGGTTCGGACCGTCCCGGAACGGGTAGGAATGCATCGTGACCGAGTTCCGCTCGCGCAATCGATCCGTGGCCACGGTTCCGGTCGAGCCGGAGCGGATCTGGGACGTGCTGACCGACCCCGATCTGCTGGCCGAGTTGACGCCGCTGCTCGATCGCATCTCCCCGCGCGGCGACGTCTGGACCTGGACGCTGGCCGGCATCTCGGGGCTCGGCCTCGAGGTCGCCCCGACGTTCACCGAGCGCATGACGTTCGTACCGATCAGCCGGATCGACTACCGGCACGACCCACCACCGGGCAGCACCGAACACGCCGGCGTCGACGGCACGTACCAGATCACCAGGGTCGGAGCACAGTCGTCGAAGTTGGCGATCGACCTGATCCTGTGCATCGATCTGCCCATTCCCGGATTCGGGCGACGAGCCGTCGAGAAGATCATGGCCACGACCATGGGGCGAACCGGCGACGGGTTCGCCCGCAACCTGTACCGTCACCTCGGCGTCGACCCCGACGACGTGACGGTCAAGGTCATCGAGGGAGAAGGCGGGTCGTGAACGGGAGCCGGCTTCGAACGGTTCGTCCGGCGGGCGGCGACATCGGCTGACCGGCCGCGTACGATCGGCGTGATGGAGCGACCGTACACGGGGAAGTGGTTCGAGGAGTTGGCGCCGGGGGTCGTGATCCAGCACGCCATTCGCCGCACGATCACCGAGTCGGACAACGTGATGTTCACGTCGATGACGATGAACCCTGCCTGGCTCCATCTCGACTTCGACTACGCCGAGAAGGAGACCGAATTCGGCAAGCCGCTCGTGAACTCGATGCTCACGGTGGCGATGGTGATCGGGATCAGCGTGCACGAGACGACGCTGGGTACCACGGTGGCCAACCTCGGGTTCAGCGAGGTGGTGTTCCCGGCGCCGGTCTTCCACGGCGACACGCTGCGCGTCGAGACCGAGGTGACGGCCGCCCGTGCGTCGAAGAGCCGGCCGACCCAGGGGATCGTCACCTTCGAGCACCGGGCATTCAACCAGCACGACACGCTGGTGTGCCGAGCCGTCCGCGACGCTCTGATGAACCGCCGCCCCGCGTGACGTTCGAAGCCGACCCGAAGCGTTACGGCCGGTCGGCGAGGGCGATGATGCGGCGGGCCTGGGCGGCGAGCGGTTCGTCGACCATCTGGCCCTCGAAGTCGATCGCGGCGACACCGTCCGCCGCGGCGGTGTCGTAGGCCGCGAGCAGCCGGCGTGCCCGGTCGACCTCGTCGGCCGACGGACACGAACGCGTCGTTCGCGAGCGGGACCTGTCCCGGGTGGATGCACAGCTTGCCGACGTAGCCCAGGGACCGAGCCTCGGCAGCTTCGCGACGGAAGCGGTCGTCGTCGCGGAAGTCGGCGACGATCTGGTCGAGGACCGGCACACCGGCCAGTCGCCCGGCCAGCGCGACCGCGGACCGTGCGTACGTGCACCTCGGCGTTGCCCTCGGTCCGCACGCCGCCCATGTCGGCGATGAAGTCCTCGGCGCCGAAGTAGCGCGGCGACGACGCCGGGTGCGCGAGGAGTGCGCGGGCATCGGCCACGCCGAGCGCGGTCTCGATCCCGGCGATCACGCCGAGCTCGACCGAGCCGGCGCCGTCGAGCGCGTTCGCGACCGATCGAGCCCGGCAATCGTCTCGACCTTGGGCACGACCACGGCCGTCGAGCACGCCGGTCAGGCGCTCGCGCACGTCGTCGGCGAACCATTCGGTCGCGCGGCGTTGACGCGAACCATCACCTGCGAGCCGGCGGCGGCGAGCTCGGGCGCGAGGCGGCGAGCGTTCGCCCGGCCCTCGTCTTGGCGACGGCGGGCGTCGCGTCCTCGCAGTCGATCACCACGGCGTCGGCGCCCCGGCTCGGCAGCTTCGCGAGGAAGTCGGGGCGTACCGCCGGTGCGAAGAGCACCGACCGCACGTGAGCGAGCGGGCCGGACGGTGCATCAGGAGCCTGCTCATCGAGCGCTTGGCGACCTCTTCGAGCATGACCTCGGTCGCGCCGCCGCCGATCGGCAGGATGCGGGCGTCGCGGTACATGCGCTCGACCGGGGTCTCGCGCATGTACCCCATGCCGCCGTGGAACTGGACGCAGTCGTACATGATCTGGTTGATCGCCTCGGCGCCGAACGCCTTGACGCCCGACATCTCCTTGACGTTGTCGCGGCCCTGATCGCCGAGCCACGCGGCGTGGTACATCGATGCCCGCACCGCGTCGACCTTGGCCTGGTTCATCGCCATCCGCTGGCGGATCGCGCCGAGGTCGTACAGGTGTCCGTCGAAGGCCTTGCGTTCCTGGGTGTACGCCAGCGTCTGATCGATCGCCGCCTGGGCGGCACCGACACCCATGCCGATCAGCACCATGCGCTCGTTCTGGAAGTTCTTCATCGTCTCGTAGAAGCCGCGGTGCACGGTGCCGAGCACCTGGTCGTCGGGCAACCCACACGTCGTCGAGCACGAGTTCGGCGGTGTCGGAACATCGCCAGCCGTGCTTGTCGAGCTTCTTCGCCACCGAGAAGCCCTCGGTGCCGGCCGGCACGAGGAACATCGTGATGCCGTACTTGTTGTCGGGGTCGGTCTTGGCGGCGACGATCGTCAGGTCGCCGTAGACGGCGTTCGTGATGAACGTCTTGGTCGCCGTTGATCCGCCAGCCGTCGCCGTCCTTCACTGCGCTGGTGCGGATCCCGGCGACGTCGCAGCCGGCGTCGGGCTCGGTCACACCGATCGACAGGATCGTCTCACCCGACAGCACGCCGGGCAGCCAGCGTTCGAGCTGTTCCGGCGAACCCGAGTTGACGAGGTGCGGGCCCGCCATGTCGGTGTGCACCAGTACGGTGACGTCGAACCCGGCGTAGGTCGACGAACCGAGCGCCTCGGAGAACGTGGCCGATGCGAGCATGCCCATGCCGAGGCCGCCGAGCTCCTCGGGGACACGCAGACCGAACATGCCGAGCGCACCCATCTGCTGCAGCACCTCGCGAGGCACCTTGCCGTCGTCCTCCCACTGCTCGCCGTGCGGCGTCACCTCCTTGGCCACGAAGTCGACCGTCTGGTCGTAGATCGCCTGGAGCTCGTCGGTCATGTAGATGTTGCGGTGGCTCATGTCGGTTCCTTCGGTGAGGTGGGGGTGTCGAACGTGACCAGCACCTGCTGGCCGGTGACCTGGTCGCCGACGGCGACGGTGATCTCGGCTGATCGGTGCCGTCGACGGGGGCGGTCAGGGTGTGGAGCATCTTCATCGCCTCGATGACGACGCAGGTGTCGCCGGCCGCGACGGCCTGGCCCGTCCCGGACGGCGATCTCGGTGACCGCGCCGGGGAACGGGGCGCTGACCGCATCGCCGTGCGCCGCGCCGCTCACGGCTTCGCCGGCCCAGATCTCGGAACGACGCGGCACGGTGAAGCGGTGCGGGTAGCCGTCGAGGCGGATCGTGACGCGGCGGTCGAGTGCGTGTGCCGTGTCGCAGTGGCGCAGGGCATCGGGCGGGAAGTCGGCGGGCGCGATGTCGTGCAGGACGCCGTCGACCGATCGCACGGTGGTCGGGAACGCTCGGGCGGTGCGGCGTGAATCGGCGCTCGCCGAGCTGGGTGAACAGCGATGGCCGGCCGCTCTCGGCGCCGCAGCCGATGTCGTTCCAGGCGGCGGCGGCGAACGGAGCGGCAGGCGCCGGATCGGCCGGTACCTCGGTCTCGTCGAGGAACCGGGTCGTGACCCGGCCGTCGACGACGGGTGGTTGATCGACGAGCCAGCGATGGAAGGGGCCGGTCGTGACCAGCCCCTCGAGCCAGAGGCCGTCGAGCCATCCGCGGAGGGTGTGCAGCGCGGCGGGCCGATCATCGTTCCAGACGATCAGTTTCGCGATCATCGAGTCGTAGAACGGTGTGACCTCGTCGCCCTCCCGGACGGCCGCGTCCCAGCGGAAGCGACCGGTCGGTGGCACGTGCCGGTCGTCGTCGTAGCGGAGTTGGAGCGTGTCGACCGTGCCGATGTCGGGGCTGAAGCCGTCGGCCGGGTTCTCGGCGTTGATCCGGCACTCGAAGGCGTGGCCGGAGAACGTCACATCGGCTTGGTCGATCG
Organism: uncultured Acidimicrobiaceae bacterium; assembly: GCA_963827775.1. Lineage (GTDB taxonomy): Bacteria > Actinomycetota > Acidimicrobiia > Acidimicrobiales > Ilumatobacteraceae > Ilumatobacter. The sequence goes on from CAWHCI010000011.1 coordinate 266,839, forward strand.
GCAGAGGGTCGTCCTGGGCCGAGCGGATCATCAGCTCGACGATGTCGAGGCCCGTGATCTCCTCGGTGACCGGGTGCTCGACCTGGAGTCGGGTGTTCATCTCGAGGAAGAAGAAGTCGCCGGTGGTGTCGTCGACGATGAACTCGACGGTGCCGGCCGAGTCGTACCGCATCGCCGTCGCCAACGACACCGCCGCGTCGTGCAAGCCCTCGCGGGTGGCGTCCGGAAGGTTCGGCGCCGGTGCCTCCTCGAGCACCTTCTGGTACCGCCGCTGGACCGAGCACTCACGCGTGCCGAGGTGCACGACGTTGCCGTGGCGGTCGCCGACGACCTGGACCTCGACGTGGCGGGGGCGCTGGACGTACCGCTCGACGATCATCGCCCCGTCGCCGAAGCTCCGCTCGGCCTCCGCCGATGCCTCGGCCAGGGCCGCCGCGAACTCGTCGGGGGAGTGGACGATGCGGATGCCCTTGCCGCCGCCACCCGCAGCGGCCTTGACCAGGACGGGGAAGCCGATCTCGGCGGCTGCGATCGCGAGATCGTCTGGGTCCTGCGAGGTGTCGTAGCCGGGGATGATCGGCACCCCGGCGTCGGCGGCGATGCGTCGGGCCTCGATCTTCGAACCCATGCGCTCGACCGCCTCGGGGTGTGGGCCGATCCACCGTGCGCCGGCCGCCACGACGGCGCGGGCGAACGCCGCGTTCTCGGCCAGGAAGCCGTATCCGGGGTGAACCGCCTCGGCGCCCGTGTCTCGGATCGCTTCGAGCAGCCGTTCCTGCGACAGGTACGACTCGGCGAGAGATGCCGGTCCGAGCCGGAACAGGGCGTCTGCTTCCTGCACGTGGGCGGCGGTGCGGTCGGGGTCGCCGTACACCGCAACGGTCTCGTGCCCGAGCCGGCGCGCCGTGCGGATGATCCGCCGGGCGATCTCGCCCCGGTTCGCGATCAGCACCCTCATCGCGCCACTCCGACCGGACGAACGGAGCGAACCCGGTTCGCTCCGTTCGCTCTGTTCACTCGTTTCGGGTTCGGGGTCGTCATCGTGGTCACATCCGGTAGACCAGGCCGGGGCCCGGTGCGGGTTCGTCCTGGCGGGCGGCGAGCGCCAGGCACAGGCCGAGCGCGTCTCGGGTCTGTTCGGGTTCGATGAGGCCGTCGTCCCAGAGGCGACTGGTGGCGTAGTACGGGTTCGACTGGGTCTCGTACTGGTCGCGGACCTCGGCACGGAGTTCGGCGATGTGCTCGTCGGTGGTCTCGTCGCCCTTCATCCCGGCGAGGCGGATGTCGACCAGAACGGTTTCCGCGGTCTCGGCGGACATCGTGGCGATTCGCGAGTTCGGCCAGGCGAACAGGAAGCGGGGCTGGAAGCCGCGCCCGCACATGCCGTAGTTGCCGGCCCCGTAGGCGCCACCGGTGAGGATGGTGTACCGGGGCACCGTTGCGTTGGCGACGGCGGCGACCATCTTCGCCCCGTTCTTGGCGATGCCGCCCTCTTCGGAGTCCTTGCCGACCATGTAGCCGGAGGTGTTCTGCAGGAACACCAGCGGCACTCGTCGCTGTTCGCACAGCTCGATGAAGTGCGTCGCCTTGAGGGCCGATTCGCTGAAGATGATCCCGTTGTTGCGCGATGATGCCGACGAGGTAGCCGTGGACGCGGGCGAACCCGGTGACGATCGACTCGCCCCAGTCGGGCTTGAACTCGTGGAAGCGTGAGCCGTCGACGAGCCGGGCGATGATCTCGATCGCCTCGAAGGGGATGCGATCGTCGGCGGAGATGACGCCGTACAGCTCGCCGATGTCGTGGGCGGGTGGCTCGACGTCGTGGATCCAGTCGACCCACGGTTGCCGTTCGTCGATGCGTCGGCGCGAGGTGGTCTCGCAGACCTCGCGCAGCTTGCCGTAGGCCTCGTGCTCGGTCCTGGGCGAGGTAGTCGCTGACCCCGGAGGTGTACGTGTGGAGCTGGGCGCCGCCGAGGTCGTCGGGCTCGATGATCTCGCCGAGCGCCGCCTTCACGATGGGAGGGCCGCCGAGGAAGATGCGGCCGATGCCTTCGACCATGATCACCTCGTCGGACAGTGCCGGCACGTAGGCGCCGCCGCGCGGTGCATCCGCCGAGCACGACCGAGAGCTGGGGGAGCCCGGCCGCCGAGAGTCGGGCCTGACGATAGAACGATCCGCCGAAGTGGTCCTTGTCGGGGAAGATCTCGTCCTGGAGCGGGAGGAACGCGCCACCGGAGTCGACGAGGTAGATGACGCCGAGGTCGTTCTCGAGGGCGATGTCCTGCGCCCGCACGTGCTTCTTGATCGCCATCGGCACGAGCGAGCCGCCCTTCACGGTGGCGTCGTTGGCGATGAACATCCACGGCACGCCGTGCACGACCCCGATCCCCGTGACGATGCCGGCGCCCGGGACCTCATCGTCGTACTGCCCGTAGCCGGCCAGCGGAGACAGCTCCATGAATGCGGTGCCTTCGTCGATCACCATGTCGATCCGGTCGCGCACCATGACCTTGCCGCGCGACCGGTGACGCTCGATCGAGCGGTCGCGGCCCGGTCCACCGTCGATGGCCCACTGCTGGCGATCACGGAGCGTGAGGGTGTCGCCGACGTTGACGACATAGTTCTCGGTGAACTGCTCGGACGCAGGATCGATGTGCGAGACGATCTGCCTCATGCGGCGACTCCGTTCCAGAACTGCTGTGTGATCGACGCAGCGAACTCGTCGAGGTTGCCCCGGGTGGGATCGAACCACTCGACCGACGAGTTCATGGCGCCGAACAGTGCCAAGCGACCGATTCGGACATCGCTGTCGGATCGGATCCGTCCGGCCTCCTGCAACTCGACGAGCAGTCCCGTCCAGCGGGCCTCGTAGGCGTCGCGGATCGGCACGACGGCCTCGCGGACGACCTCGGGCGAGGTGCGGAACGTCATCACGTGTGCTGCGGTGTAGGGCCCGTTCTCGAACAACGCCGCCAGGTGTGCACGGACGTGGGCACCGACACGCGACTCCGGATCATCACGATCCGTGGCGGCTGCGGCGGCATCGAACGCCTGCTGCATCACGTCGATGCCGCGCCGGAGGATCTCGGTCAGCAGCTCGTCCTTCGAGGCGAAGTGGTAGTAGAGCGAGCCGGCCTTCATGCCGACGACGTCCGCGAGCTGGCGGAGCGATGTGCCTTCGTAGCCGTGGCGCAGGAAGAGCGTGGCCGCCTCGTCCATGATCCGGTCACGGCCCGAATCGGGTGACATCGACGCGGAGGACGTCGAATCGGCGGACGTCGAATCGGAGGACGTCGAGGTTGCAGCCGCGGTGAACACACCACCAACCTACCTAACGACCGTTAGGTCGTCAAGCGGGCCGTTCGGGACGGATACGCTGCCGTCGTGGAGCGTCATGGCTGAGCGGTGGGTCGCCCTGTTGCGCGGCATCAACGTGGGGGGTGCCCGTCGGCTCGCCATGGCCGACCTCCGAGCCACCATGGCCGCGGAGGGCGCCACCGACGTCGTCACCTACGTGCAGAGCGGCAACATCGTCTTCGACCATTCGATCGACGACGCGGCGGAGTTGGCAGCGATGTTGACGTCGGCCATCGCATCCCGCCACGGCATGACCGTGCCGGTCGTCGTGCGCACCGGAGCGGAGATGCAGCAGGTTGCCGCCGCGGATCCCGACGACGGTGCCATCGAGCCGAAGTTCCTGCACGTGGTGTTCTTCGACCGCTCGGTCGAGCGCGGCGGGTCGCCGCCGATCGATGCCGCCCGGTTCGAGCCCGATCGGTTCGTCGTGGACCGCAGGGAGGCGTACGTCACCTATCGCGAGGGATCCGGCCGCTCGAAGCTCACGATCGACGTCTTCGAGCGGGCGCTCGACGTCACCGCAACGGCCCGCAACATGAACTCGGTGCGCAAGATCGCGGCGCTCGCCGCCGGTTGACGGGCATCCCGGGGAGAAATCTTCCGACATCGCGTATCAGTGGGACCGGTTCCGCATCTGTGACCTGCATGGGCCCGACATCGATGCTGCCGGTGCCGACCGGCGTAGAGTCCCCGGCATGGCGTCTGAGTCCCGGTTTTCGCCCGAGCAGCCCCTCGCGACGCTGGTTGCCGGGGCGCTCGACGGCAACAGTGCCGCGTGGGACGCTCTCGTCGCCCGTCTCGAGCGGGTGGTGTGGAAGTCGGTCAACATGATGACGTACGACCGCGAGGTCCGCGACGACGTGTTCGCCGCCACCTGGCTGCGGCTGGCGGAACGTCTCGACACGATCCGGGAACCTGAGAAGCTCCCCGGTTGGCTGACCACCACGGCGTGCAACGAGGTCCGCCAGATCGTGCGGCAACGGGGCCGCAACCACGTGTCGCTGACCGAGTCGTGGGGATCGTCCGGTGGCGTCGGCGACCTGCTCGAGACATTGAGCGATGACGCAGGTGAGCATTCCGACGACATCGTCGCCGACGAGCAACGACGGGTCGTTCGGGCGGCGTTCGGCCGCTTGGACGAGAACTGCCGCGAGATCATCACGGTCTTGGTGCTCGCCGATCCGCCCGTGCCGTACGACGAGGCGAGCGACGTGCTCGATCGGCCCATCGGTTCGCTGGGTCCGTCCCGGCGCCGCTGCCTCGACAAGATGAGAACGCTGCTCGACGACACCCCTGGAGGTACGCCATGAGCGACACGCCTGACGCTCCCGACACGCTGCTCGACCGGATCGGGAAGGCATTCGACGAAACGGAACCGATTCCGCCGCATCTGAGCGAAGCAGCCCGTGCCGCATTCGGTTGGCGACACGCCGATGCCGAACTCGCCGAGTTGCTGTTCGATTCGGCGACCGACGAGTTGGTCGGCGTTCGAGGTACCAGCTCCGACCGTCGGTCGTTCCGGTTCGGCGCCGACGACTTCGTGCTCCGAGTGCACCTGACGCCGGCGACGTTGATCGTGATGATCGAACCCCCGGTGTCGGTGCCGTGCCGGATCGCCACCGAGGGAACCGTCGACGATCACCGCACCGACGACTTCGGAGAGCTCGTGGTCGCTGCGCCGGAACTGCCGGCTCGGGTCGAGGTCGATCTCCCGAGTGGGGTCGTCGTCACCCCCTGGATCACGGGCTGACGACACACGCGGGAACCTGCGACCAACGCCGGCGGAGGCACGGTCGCTCGCGGCACGGCCGCCCGGACATCGATCCGGGCGGCCGTTTCGCGTCGGTCGTGAGCGCAAGGTCAGGGCGTGTTGACGACGGTGCCGAGTCCCGGATAGCGGAAGTGGCCCGGGCGGTCGAGCAGCCAGGCTGCGGCATCACCGGGAAGCCCCTGCTTGTCGCGGTTGATCCACTCCCACACGATCGACGCTGCGACGATCGGACCGGAGAACGACGTACCGCTCCACTTCGCCCACCCGTCGAAGTCCTCGGCGTCGTGGCCGGCGTCACTGCCGATGTCGAAGAACGTGCTGACGACATCGACGCCGGGGGCGCATGCGTTGACCCACGGGCCGTGATTCGTGAACCATGCCGGCCCGGTGGGACCGATCGCGCCGACACCGATGACGTTCTCGAACGAAGCCGGCCACGTCGGACGACACGAGGCGTCGTTGCCGGCCGAGGCGACGAAGACGACGCGGTCACGGATGAGTTCGTCGGTCGTGTCGGGAGGCGGGACGTAGTCCTTGCCGTCGGCCTCGGCCTGCTCTCGCGCCGCCACCTCGGCCGCCTCGGCCGCTGCCACCCGGGCGGCCCTGGCGTGCCCGTTGTAGCGCGCTTGAATCCTGGCGATCGCGGAGGCGATCGCGATCGGCGGATCGTCGGCGTCGCAGAACCCACCGAACGACATCGACACGATGTCATACGGCGGCTCGGTCGAACCGTCGTTCGGGAACTGTTGGCTCAGGACTTTGGCGATCGCAGCGTCGTCGGTCTCGCCGTACGAACTGAGCGCCCGCACGGGAGTGACGCGACTCCCGGGAGCCAGATTGGAGAAGATGCCGGCGATGAAGGTGCCGTGACCGCCTGCCGGATCGAGCTTGCCGTTCCGGTCGGCGTCCCATCGATCTCTGTTGCTGTCGGGATCGGGTGGTGGGAACGGCACGATGCAGCGCCGGAGTTGGCGTTCGGCGAGTTCGGCATCCCGCGATTGATCGGCCCGGCGTCGCTGCCGGCTCGGTAGATGTCGCTCGATCCGCCGGTGTCGACCACGAGCACGTTGCACGTGAGCCGCTCACCCGCTGCATCGGTGCGAGGCTGTCGGCCGGACAGCTCGTCCTCGGTCGGAGCGACCGCCGGGGATGCGGACGACTCGCGGGAGCCGACCATCTGCCCTGTCCAGTCGCCGCAGTCCGAATGCCCGCAACAGCAGTGTCGTCCGTGGCCACCTGCGTACGGGGTGCCGCCGGGGTAGGGGGTGCCGCCGGGGTACGGGGTGCCGCCGGGGTACGGGGTACCGCCCGGGTACGGGGTACCGCCGCGGGTAGAGGGTGCCGCCGGGTACGGGTGCCGCCCGGGTACGGGGTACCGCCCGGGTACGGGGTACCGCCCGGGTACGGGGTACCGCCGGGGTACGGATTGCCCGATGAGGCCGCTCGGCCGATCGGGTGGACGAACAGCACGTGGTTGGGCTGCGCCGCGAACCCGTGCGATCGGACTTCCGCACCGAGCGCGATCGGATCGGGGATTCCTCGAACGAGTACGAGGTCATCGGCACTCGCTGCTGCGGCGACGGCCGCTGCGGCCGCCTCGGCCGCAGCTGCTGCCAGGCTGTTGACCTCGCCCGGTCCGCCGGTGTCTGCGGTCTCCGTCGCCCCGGACTCGGAGGCGGGCGCCTGCGTGGCCGGCGCCGAGGACGCGACCTTCGTCGGGGTGCCGACGGGACCCGGCGTTCCGGGCTTCGGCTGATCGTCGAGAATCGCCTCGACCTCGAGGTCGTCGACACGTTTGCCGAGGCGCCGTGCGATGAGCGGGAGCGCATCTCGTGTCGTGATCACCTGGTTCGGTCGATACGCGAAGGAGCCGTTGGCCGAATCGGTCCGGAACTGAACACGACGGTCCCATGGCGTGGTTGGCGGTTGCATGCTTGACCTTTCGACGGCAGGGTGCTGGCCATGAGAGCATGACACGTGGCCATGGGTGAAGGCGGGGGCATTTCGGAGATCGCGTTCTGGGATCGACTGGTTCAGGGAGGGCCGGCCGAGGCACTCGCTCAATCGCACGCCGTGCTCGAGGACGGTTCGGCCGGCGACATCGAGCGTGCGTTGGCGCACAGTGCCGCAGCGCGATCGCTCTATGAACTGGGGGACCTGCGCGATGCCCTCGCTTCGGCCCGGGCCGCATTGGAGTTGTCCGCCTCGTTGGACCACGAGATCCGCTCGGCGATTTCGATGTCGGCATCGGTGATCCTCGCGGAAGCCGGCTACCTCGACGAGGCGTTGGAGGGGCTCGAGGAGCTCGCGACCGAGACGAGCGGGGTCGCCCTCGGTCGCTACCGCATGCAGATCGGCTACGTGCTCCATCACGCTGGGCGACTCAACGAGGCGCTGGCGGCGTTCGACGTCAGCGAACGGTTGTTCCACGACGGCGGCGAGGCACGCGATCGCCTGCGCGTCCACCAGAACCGTGGGCTGGTGCTGCTCCAACAGGGACGGCTCGGTGAGGCGGAGTCCGACTTCGAGTTCGCGGAGTCGATCGCCGAGTCCCTCGGGATGACCGCTGCTCAGGCGTTGAGCGTGGCCAACCTTGCCGTGCTGTTCGGCAGAGCCCGTCGCCTCACGGATTCTCTCCGAGCCTTCGAGCGGGCGAGGGATCTCTTCGAACGGGCGGGGAATCCCGCCAGGACGGTCGGTCACGCCGAGATCGACCGCGCGGAGGTGATGATGCACTCGGGCCTGCTGCTCGACGCCGTCGAGGCAGGGCGCGCCGCCGTCGAACTCGTGGAGCCGAGTGGAAATCTGATGCTGATCGGCGACGCACAGCTGATGGTCGCACGCACACTCCTCGCCGCCGGAAAGGTGAGGTCGGCCCTGACGGCTGCCGAACGAGCGGCGAACACCTTCGCCGAGTCGGGCCGGAACGACATGCTGGCCCACGCTGCTGCCGTGAGTGTGGTGGCGCGGCTCCGCGGTGCACGCGCCGGCGACGACGGCGACCGGGCGTTGGACGACGCGGCGGCGCTCGCGAGCGAGCTTCGAGCCCGCGGCTGGCAGTCCCGCGCTGACGAGGTGGTGATCGAACGGGTTCAGGCCGCGGCGCGAGTCGGCCGGATCGACGACGTTCGCGTCGATCTCGATCGTCTCCGGCTGGGCACGCTGGACGGGCAGCGCCAGACGGCGTTGCCCGGATGGTATGCCGAGGCCCTGGTACGAGCTGTCGACGGCGACGTGGACGGTGCGCTCGGTGCCTGCCGTTCCGGGCTCGGACTGCTCGATGACATCGTCGCCGAAGCGTCGTCGCTCGAGCAACGGTCGGCGTCGATGCGGCTCGGCCACGACCTGAGCCAGCTCATGATCGAGCTGGCCGTGTCGCAGCGCGACGCCGACACCGTGCTGGCCGCAGCCGAGGGCACCCGCGCCCGTGCCCTGCACGACGAGCTCCTGGCACGTGAGCGCCACCGCCCGCTCACCGAGGAGGGTGCGATCGGTCTGCGCAGCGAGCTGAGCGCTCGCCTCGGCGACCGGACCCTCGTGGAGTGGGTCGTGGTCGGCGAGGAGATCTGGGCGGTGGTGTTCGATGCCGACGGAAGCCGCCTCATCCAGATCGGCGAGCGCAGCGAGGTCGTTCGCGCCCGCGACAGCGTGCTCGTGTGGCTCGACGTCGCGGCGTCCGAGCCGGACGCGTCCAGCGCACGGGCCGAGCGGGCGATGGAACGACTCGACCGTCTGCTGATCGAACCGCTCGGTCTCCCCCACGGCCGGGGCGTGGTGCTCGTACCGGTGGACCTCCTTCACGGCATTCCCTGGTCGGGGCTTCCGAGCTTTGCCGGTCGTCCCGCCTCGCTCACTCCGAACGCCCAGGTGTGGCTGGAAGCCGACCGCCGGGCGGTCGTCGGTGCTCGCTCCGTCGCCCTCGTGATCGGTCCGGGAGTCGATGGGGCCGAGACCGAGCGGCGCGGAATCGAAGCGTCGCATGGCAGCGCGGCCGTTGCGGCCGGTGCCGGTGCGACGACGCCGACCGTTCGTTCGATGTTCTTCAACTCGGATGTCGTTCACGTCGCCGCCCATGGCTCCTTTCGCTCGGATCACCCCCTGCTGTCGACGTTGCGGCTGCACGACGGTGAGGCGTCGCTCGTCGACGTCGTCCCCGAGCGGGTGCGCTCGCAGCTCGTCGTGTTGTCGAGCTGCGAGGGGGGAGCGCAGGGGACCACCGACGGATCGGAGGTGCTCGGTCTGTCGGCTGTCCTGCTCGCTCGCGGGGCCGCCTCGGTCGTCGCGCCGCTCACGGTCGTCCGAGATCTCGAGTGCGCCGACTTCGTCGCCGAGGTGCATCGTGAGCTCGCAGCCGGTGAGCCGATCGCCTGCGCCGTGGCGAACGTGCGCGAACGATGGCTGGCCGACGACGACCTGAGCCGGTGGGCGGTGGCGTCGTCGTTCACCTGTTTCGGCTCGGGCCGGGTCACCGTCGCCTCCTGACGAGACCTCGCGTACGCTTCGGGACATGCCGGAAGGCGACACGCTCCGCCGCCTCGCGAACCGGATCGACGAGCGCTTCGCCGGAGCACGGGTCGAGCGGGCGGCGATGCGCGATCCGCGACTCGTGGGTTGCGACCTCGCCGGCTCCGTGCTGCTCGAGGCGGATGCGTACGGCAAACACCTGTTCGTGCGTTTCGACGACGGTCGCACGCTGCACGCCCACCTCATGATGACCGGTGGTTTCGAGGTCGGTCGACCTTCCCGCGAGGCGGAGTGGAAACGCCGCGTCGAACTGTGGTTCGAGTCGGGCCGCCTGACCGCTGTGGAGGTGCCGATCCTGGGTGTCCTGCCAACGATCGAGGAACACGAGATCACCGACCGACTCGGACCCGACCTGTGCAGCCCGGCCGGGCCGCCCGACGTCGACGAGATCGCTCGTCTCCTGACCGCGGATGCGGCGCAACCGCTCACCGGGGCGCTGCTCGACCAACGCTGTGTTGCCGGCTTCGGCAACATCTACGTCAATGACGTGCCGTTCATCACCGGCGTCAATCCGTTCCAGCCGATCGGGAGCATCGGAGGACTGTCCGACCTCGTCGCGGTCGGAACCGCGCTCATCCGCAGCAACGCCGAGCGCGGGCCGCAGAACACGACGGGCCGGCGGCTCCAGACCGACGCCCGGTGGGTCCACGGCGTGGGGCGACGCCCGTGTCCGATCTGTGGTTCGAGGCTCGAGTACCGCAGCGGTCGCCAGACGCCGTGGCAACGTTCGATCACCTGGTGCCCGAGCTGTCAGCCGACGCGTGAGCGTGCCGACGTCCAGATGGATCGGGCGAGGCGGCTCATCGCCTTGCACCCGGCGGTGAAGCAGGCGGTCTTTCCACCTGCATCACCGTGACATCCGGGACGATCTCAGGGCGCCGGGCGCCCGGGCATCAGCCGAACTCGTAGTCCCGTCGGGACCTGAGCACGAGCACGCCGCCCATCAGCATCATGAGGGCGCCGAACGTCATGAGCGCACGAGCGCTGTCGGTGCCCGTCCGGGGCAGTTCCTGGCTGACCGAGCCGCTCGACGTGGTCGGCGGCACCGGCGGCTGCGTGATCGGCGGCACGGTCGGCGGGAACTGCACGACGGTGGACGTCGTGGTCGTCGACGAGTCGGCGATGCTCGATTCGGGCGTGGTCGGTGTGGTGGGCTCGGTCGGCGGTGTGGTGGGCTCGGTCGGCGGTGTGGTGGGCTCGGTCGGCGGTGTGGTGGGCTCGGTCGGCGGTGTGGTGGGCTCGGTCGGCGGTGTGGTGGGCTCGGTCGGCGGTGTGGTGGGCTCGGTCGGCGGTGTGGTGGGCTCGGTCGGCGGTGTGGTGGGCTCGGTCGGCGGTGTGGTGGGCTCGGTCGGCGGTGTGGTGGGCTCGGTCGGCGGTGTGGTGGGCTCGGTCGGCGGTGTGGTGGGCTCGGTCGGCGGTGTGGTGGGCTCGGTCGGCGGCGTCTCGTCACCCTTGCAGAAGTGGGCGTGGACGGCCGCGGAACCGGTGGCGCCGAGCACGTCGATCGTCTGGTTGTTGAGCGGTGACCCGTTGCCGAGGGTGGCCGTTCCACCGTTCTCGAGGAGCACCACGACATACGTGACCGGGGTGTTGGGGACCTGGATCGTGTTCGCAGGCGGATTGAAGTCCTCGTCGTAGATGAACGTCGCGCCAGGGGGGCACGGCAAGGCACCGGGCGGCGATGCGGTCGCCGGCCCGGAGAGCAGGCCGATCGACATCGAGATCGCGCCGATCGTGGCGACGATCACGCCGAGCGTTCGGCGTCGATCGAGTCCTGACAGTCGCTTGGCGGCCGTCTGCAGAGCGTGAGTTCCTGTGTTCATCGGATGCACAGAGTAGTCGACCCTGCGTGCATGTGGTGAACTCTGTGACATCTTCTTGAAGGAATGCCGCAACTTTGCGGGAGCTCGTCACGGCAGGTCACGTCGTGCCCGCTCAACGCAGCAGAATTGACCAGTATCGGCGGTCTGGTCAGGACTGATCGCGCAGGAAGCGCCGCAGGATCTTCCCGCTCGGCGACTTCGGGATCTCGTCGGTGAACTCGACGATCCGAACGTGCTTGTAGTGGGCGAGGTGCTCGGCCACGTGGGCCTTGACCTCGTCCTCGGTCAACTCCACCCCGGGTTGCGGAACCACGAACGCCTTCGGGAGTTCGCCCGCCTCCTCGTCGGCGATGCCGATGACCGCCACGTCGGCCACCTTGGGGTGAGCGATCAGCAGCGCCTCGAGTTCGGCCGGAGGCACCTGGAAGCCCTTGTACTTGATCAGTTCCTTCACGCGGTCGACGATCGACACGTGGTGGTGCTCGTCGATCACCGCGACGTCACCGGTGTGGAGCCAACCGTCGTCGTCGATCGTGTTCCGCGTCGCGTCGTCGTTGTTGAGGTACCCGACCATCACCTGCGGGCCGCGCACCCACAACTCGCCCTCCTCGCCGACGCCACGGTCCTCGCCGGTGTCCGGGTCGACGAGCCGGCACTCGGTGTTCGGGATCGTGACGCCGCTCGTGCCGGGGCGGAAGTCGCCGACGACGGTGCAGTGGCTGACGGGGCTCAGTTCGGTCATGCCGAAGCCCTGCACGACTTCGCAGCCGACCCGCTCCGCGGCCTCCGCAGCGAGCTCGGCGCCCAAGGGTGCGGCGCCCGAGAACACCTGCTTGAGGGAGCTCATGTCGTACTGGTCGACGAGCGGGTGCTTCGCGAGGGCCAACACGATCGGCGGCACGGCGAAGAACCGCGTGACCTTGCGCTCCTGCACGATCGAGAGTGCCATCTCCAGATCGAATCGCGGCATCGTGATGACGGTGACGCCGTTCGCGAGCGACGCGTTCATCAGCACCTGCATGCCGTAGATGTGGAAGAACGGCAGGAACGACAACGCTGCTTCGCCCTCGTCGGCGAACTGGATGCACGGCCCTGCCTGCGCGAGGTTCGCGACCAGGTTGTGGTGCGTCAGCATGACGCCCTTCGGCAGCCCCGTCGTGCCCGACGAGTACGGGAGCACGACGACGTCGGTGGCCGGATCGACCGGCGCCTGGGCGATCGGTTCGCCGAGCAGTGCCATCGCATCGCCGACCTCGGCACCCGACTCGCCGCCGCCGTCGAGCGACAGCACCTCGTCGACGTCGGTGCCCTCGATCGCCTCGAGTGCCGTCTCCGCGAACATGCCGATCGTGATGAGCATCGACGCTCCGGCGTCGCGAAGCTGGAATCGGACCTCTTCGGCCCCGTACGTGGGGTTGATCGTGGTGATCGTTCCGCCGGCGACGGCCACGCCGTGGAACACGATCGCGTACTCGGGGATGTTCGGTGCCATGAGGCCGAGCGTGTCGCCCTTGCCGAAGCCGCGTTCGGCGAGACCTCCCGCGAAGCGATGGATCAGGTCGCGCAGCTGGGCGAACGTGTACGTGCGGCCCGATGGGCCGTCGATGATCGCGGCCCGGTCGGGTGTCTCGTCGGCCCATCGCATGACGAACTCGGTGATCGGCACATCGGGGATCTCGACGTCGGCGAGTGGGCTGCGGTGGATGATCATGCCGTCGAGACTATGCCGTCGGAGATTTCGGTGAGAAAGCGCTGTGCGGTGCGCGCCGATTCCCGGCGCCACACGTCGACGACGGTGTCGGCGGGTGCCGACGTGAGCGCCTCGATCACCGGACGGAGTTGGTCGAACTGGCGGCGTACCAGCTCGTGCGACGACCTTCCCGCGCGTTCGTCGAGATGGAGTTTGAGCAGGAACTCCGTTCGGAGGTCGCGGAGATGTTCGACGGGTTCGGATCGCCAGACGGCGGGCCGCTCGGAGCCCGGCGCGGGTGATCCGGAGTTCGGCGCGTCGGCCGACGGGGGTCCGTTCGACCAACCCGTCGGTCACGAGACGGTCGATCGACCGATAGGTCAGTGGGCGGCTCAGCGACCAGATCCGTCCGACGTCACCGTCGGGTGCGAGCAGCTTGACGATCGCCCACCCGTGCACGGGGCCCTCCGCGATCAGCGCCAGGCAGGCATGATCGGCGAGTGCGAGCGGCTGCTCCGGCATGCCCCGAAGTGTAGGAGCGCTGGGACGGATAGTCAGAACGTGACTACTCTGACCATGATGCCCGTCACCCGGATCGCCGTCACGTCGGTGTCGGCGGCCTGCGTGGCGCTCGCTTCCGTGGCCTGCGGATCGTCGGACGATCAACTCGTGATCTACGCCGCCTCCTCGCTCGCCGACGCGTTCGACCGCATCGAGGACGAGTACGAAGCGGCCAACGAGGGAGTCGACGTCGTGCTCAGCTACGGCGGCTCGTCGTCGTTGGCGGCACAACTCGTCGACGGCGCCCCCGCCGAGGTGTTCGCCACCGCCAATCCGGAACAGATGGAACGCGTCGTCGGCGACCGTCCGGTGCCGGAAGCGCCCTCCGTCTTTGCACTGAACTCGATGGTCATCGCGGTCGAGTCGGGCAACCCGCTCGGCATCGGCGACCTGGCCGGGCTCGAGAACGGGCCGGTCGTGGTCCTCGCTGCCCCCGAGGTGCCGGCCGGGGCCTACGCGCAGCAGGTGCTCGACTGCGCCGGGGCCGACGTCGTGGCGGCCTCGTTCGAACCGAGCGTTCGCTCGGTGGCGACCAAGATCGCGCTGGGCGAGGCCGACGCGGGCCTCGTCTACCGCACCGACATCGACGACCGTCTCGACGCGGTGGAGATCGAAGCGGCCTGCAACGTGACTGCCCGCTACCCGATCGTGGCGCTCACGTCCGACCCCGACGCCGAGCGGTTCGTCGACTTCGTCCTGGGGGCGGAAGGAACCGCAGCATTGATCGACGCAGGATTCGAGCTGCCGTGACGGTCCGTTCGGCCTCGCGTTCCGGTCGGGCGAACGACCGGGCGGCACCGTCGCCCCCGGCGATCGTGTTCGTGCTCGGCGGGTTGGCGGCATTGTTCTTCGCGCTGCCGTTCGTGGGTCTGATCGTGCGCGCGCCATGGTCGTCGTTCGGCGCGATCCTGCGTGACGACAGCGTGCGGACGGCACTGTGGTTGTCGCTCACGACGTCGGTCATCACCACGCTGATCGCGATCGGCATCGGTGTGCCGCTGGCCTGGCTGCTGGCGCGATCCTCCCTGCCCGGGCGCGGCATCGTGCGGGCGTTGTGCACGCTGTCGATGGTGCTCCCACCGGTGGTGGCCGGGGTCGCCCTGTTCCTCGCCCTGGGACGTCGCGGCGTCGTGGGTCGGCCGCTCGGCGAGCTGTTCGGGGTGTCGCTGCCGTTCACCACCGCGTCGGTCGTTCTCGCTCAGTTGTTCGTCGCCATGCCGTTCCTCGTGCTCACGGTCGAGGCTGCGCTGCGTGGTCTCGACCCGTCCGGCGAACAGGCGGCCCGGACGCTCGGCGCGTCACGCGGCGTACGTGTTCCGGCGGGTGACGCTGCCGAGCATCCGTCCGGCGCTCGTGTCGGGCATCGTGCTCACGTGGGCCCGGGCGCTGGGCGAGTTCGGAGCCACCATCACGTTCGCGGGCAGCTTTCCCGGCACCACCCGCACGGTGCCGCTGGCGACGTACCTGGCGCTGGAGAACGATCCCGACCAGGCGATCCTGTTGAGCATCGTGCTCGTCGCCGTCTCGTTCGCCGTGCTGTTGGGCCTTCGTGAGCGATGGGTCGGTGCGGCGTTCGGAGCGAGGGCGTGACGCTTCGCATCGCCGGCACGATGCGAGCCGGCGAGCTCGACATCGACGTCGACCTCGAGGTGCCCCGCGGGCACACGGTCGCTCTGGTCGGCCCGAACGGTGCCGGCAAGACCACGATCATCCGCTCGATCACCGGGCTGCAGGCGCTCGAGACCGGTCGCATCGAGGTCGACGGTGTCGTCTGGGACGCGCCGGCCGATGACATCTTCGTGCCGGCCGAACGCCGGCATGTCGGGGTCGTGTTCCAGGACGTACCGGTTGTTCGGGCATCTCTCGGCCCGGGAGAACGTGGCGTTCGGGCTGCGAGCCGCCGGCGTGTCGCGCGTCCGGCGCACGAAGCGGCCGATTCGATCATGGCGCGCCTCGGAGTCGGGGCGGCAGCCGACCGCCGGCCCGATTCACTGTCGGGCGGGCAGGCACAGCGCGTCGCAATGGGTCGCGCACTCGCGATCGAGCCCGACGTGCTGCTGCTCGATGAGCCGATGGCGGCGCTCGACGTGTCGGCCCGCGGCGCGGTGCGGCGGGATCTCCGCGACTGGATCGCGTCGGTCGACGGCTACCGCCTGCTGGTGACCCACGACCCGGTCGACGCTCACGCGCTCGCCGACCACGTCGTGGTCGTCGAGCACGGCCGGGTGACGCAGACCGGCACGATGGCCGAACTGGCCGCGACCCGCGCTCCGACTACGTGGCCGAGTTGATGGGGACCAATCTCGTCCGCGGTCGGCTGGTGGGCGACCATCTCGACGTCGACGGCGGTGGCACGTTGTTCGTCGGCGCCCACCACGTGGACGACGGCCCGGTGGTGGCGACGGTGCGACCGGCGGCCGTCGCCCTGCACCGCGAGCGCCCGGAGGGCAGCCCGCGCAACGTGTGGGAGAGCACGATCACCGGAGTCGATGTTGCAGACGGGCGGGTTCGCGTGCGTCTGGGCGATCCGCATCCCTTCGTCGTCGAGGTGACCGCCGCCGGATTCGCGTCGTTGGAGGCGGGAGCCGGCAGTTCGCTGTGGGCGTCGGTGAAGGCCTCCGAGATCGCCCTCGTCGCCGACGCCTGACGTACGGTGTCCGCCGTGACACATCGCGATCCGATCCTCATGGGCCCCGGCCCGTGCAACCCGTACCCCGAGGTGATGGAGGCCTTCGCCCGACCGGTGCTCGGACACCTCGATCCCGACTTCATCGGGCTGATGGACGAGGTCGGCGACCGACTCCGCACCGTGTTCCGGACCACCAACCGGCTGACGTTCGCCGTGTCGGGCACCGGCTCGGCCGGTATGGAAGCGGCCTTCGTCAACTTCGTGGGCCCGGGGGACGTCGTGGTGATCGGCGTCAACGGAGTGTTCGGCGGCCGGATGTGCGACGTCGCCGAACGGTGCGGCGCGGAGGTCGTTCGCGTCGACGCTCCCTGGGGTACCCCGATCGACCCGCAGTCGCTGCTCGACGCACACCCGTCCCCGGCGGTGATCGCGGTCGTGCACGCCGAGACGTCGACGGGCGTCCGGAACGACCTCGCGGTCCTGGGCGCCGGCAAGGGCGACGCCCTGCTGCTCGCCGACTGCGTCACCTCGCTCGGCGGCATCGACCTCCAGATCGACGCGTGGGCTGTCGACATCGCCTACAGCGGCACCCAGAAGTGTCTCGGGGTGCCACCCGGTCTCGCCCCGCTCACGGTGTCGGACCGCGCGCTCGACCGGATCCGTGAGCGGCCGCAGTCGTGGTACCTCGATCTCAACATGATCGCCGGCTACGTCACGGGCGAGGGCGCTCGTGCCTACCACCACACGGCGCCGATCTCGATGCTGTACGCCATCCATGCCGGCCTCGGCGCGATGCTCGACGAAGGCCCGGAGGCGGTCCGTGATCGCCACCAGGCGTGTGGTGATGCGCTGCAGGCCGGTCTCGAGGCGCGTGGCTTCGAGCTGTTCGCACAGGAGGGGAGCAGGCTGCCGCAGCTCACGTCGGTGTGGGTGCCTGCGGACCGACTGCCCGACGGCATGACCGAGGCACAGGTTCGGACGAGGCTGCTGTTCGACTACGGCATCGAGATCGGCGGTGGGCTCGGCGAACTCGCCGGCCAGGGCTGGCGGATCGGCCTGATGGGTCACACGGCGCGCCAACGCAACGTCACCCTCCTGCTCGCCGCCCTCGACGACATCCTCGTCTAGCGGGAGGTCGGGGTTGCTCGCACGTCGTTCCTCGGGTCCGTCGACGTCGTTCCTCGGGAACGGCGCGTTGCCCGTGGGCCGGCCGGCAGTGGACGTCTTGTCGCCGAAGGCGCGTCGGTGCAAGCTGGTCACATGAGTGACGCTCCCGAACGATCGGTCGTGGGCGAGACCCGGCAGCGGATCAGGATCCGCGGTGGCTTCGACCGTGAGCGACCCGGGCCCGGCGGACGAAACACCCTGAACGGAACGGTCGAATCGTGGATCGCCGGACAGAACGTGCAGCCGTCATGTCTCGTGCGGCTCGACGCGCCGATCACCGCGGAGGGCGACGTTCGAGGCGAGTGGCGATCCGTGACGGGTGAGTACGTCGTGTTGGAGCTGCGCTACACCGGCCAGGTCTGGGAACGGACGGGCACGGTCCACGTGGAGCTGTGTGCGGAACGTCCGCCCCCACTCGAGTGGGCCGACCGCTCGCCCGGGGCGTGGGTCGAGGGCCAGGCGACGTATGAGTTGATCGAGTGAGCAACGACCGCGGCGCCCGACCATCGGCCCGTGGGGTAGGACATCCTCATGAGCGATCGGCCGCCGCGAATTCGCCGAGCCCGTCCCAACCTCGTCGGCCGGGACGAGTTGATGGGGTGGACCGAGCGGATCGTCGAGATCACCGAGCAGCACGAGGAGTTCCGGCGCGTCGGCACATCCGGCGATGCCGCCACACGTGCGTGGATCGACGACGAGTACGCCCGGCACGGGGTCACCGCCGTCGACGAGACGTTCGAGGTCGAGACCCGGCACTGCCACGACTGGAGCCTGACGGTGAGCGGGGAGGTCGTGCCGAGCTACTTCATGAACGGCGCGGCGTTCACCGGCGACGACGGCGTGTCCGGCGAACTCGTGTACGTCGGTGATTCGCTCGGGTCGGACGTCGACGTCGCCGGCAAGGTGGTCGTGATGGATCTGCAGTGCGGCCCCGTCCTTCCGGGTAGCGCCGTCGCCGCCGTCGCGGACTACAGCTACGACCCGGATGGGGCGATGGCGGCTGGAACGTTCGGAGGCCAGGGCGGCCCGGCGGCCCGCAACTTCCCGGCGCCCTACTACGAGGCTGCCGAACGAGGTGCCACGGGGTTCGTCGCGATCTTCCGCGGTCGGGAGGCCGACGACGACCGGTTCTTCGCCGACCCGACCGGCCGCGTGCACCCCCGGATCCCCGGCGTCTTCCTCGGGGGTTCGGTCGGCGCAGAGCTCGTGGCGCGCCTGCAGGATGGTGCGCTCGGCGGCACGATCGTGATGCGCGGCGAGGCGCGCACGTCGACGAGCGGCAACGTCGTCGTTCACGTGCCGGGCCAGAAGGACGACGCGATCATCGTCAACACCCACCACGACGGTGGGTGGTCCGGCGCCGTGCAGGATGCAGCCGGTGTCGCAGCGGTGATGGGGCTCGCGACCTTCTACAGCAGGTTCCCGTCGAACTACATCCAGAAGGATCTGTGGTTCGTGATCGACGGTGCCCACGACGCGTGGAACTACCCGTACGGAGCCAACGAGTTCTCGGCGGCACATCCCGGGCTGCTCGATCGGACGTGCCTGGCGATCGGCGTCGAACACATCGGCAAGCGGTTCGTGGGACGTGACGGCGACCTCGTCGACACGGGGGAGGTCGAGCCACGAGTGCTGTACACCCCGCGAAACCAGCTCCTCTTCGACGCGGCGGTCGACGCGATCGAGTCGAACGATCTGGTGTCGACCATGATCCCCAAGGCGGGGGTGCTGCCCCTGTTCGGGGAGACGCAGTCGTACTTCCTGCAGGGCGTGCCGAGCTTCTCGCTGATCTCGTTCCCCGAGTACCTGTTCTACGCGAGCGACACGATCGACAAGGTGGCCGCCGACCAACTCGTGCCGGTCGTGTCGACGGTGCTCGACATCGTCGACGCGGCGATGTATCTCCCCGGAACCTGGCTGAGGCAGATCGACCGATAGCGAGGTGACGGGGTTCCGGCGGGCGCCCAGCATCTGCGTGCCGACGCGAAGAACCCACGAGGTGGTTCCGTTCGACCCGGAACAGTTTCAGGACCAGGAGCCACGTTCGTCGCTCGTGGCGATGTCGTGGGTCTGCGTCCCCAGTTTGCACCTCGTGGGATCTGACAGACAGTGTCGCGCCGCCGGGCTGCCGCGTAAAGGGAAAAAGGTCCCTGTCGCGAAGATTTCTTCGTGGTCGCCGGTCCGCGGTCGACGGACCGCCGGGCGAACGGTCAGATGACGACGTTGACCATGCGACCCGGCACGACGATGACCTTCTTGGGGGTCGCGCCGCCGAGGGCGGCGCGCACCTTGTCGTCGGCGAGTGCTGCGGCTTCGACCGAGGCCGCGTCGGCATCGGCCGCGACGGTGATGCGCCCGCGGACCTTGCCGTTGACCTGGACCGGGTACTCGATCATGTCGTCGACCAGGTACTGCTCGTCGGCGACCGGGAAGTCGACGTACGTCAGCGAGCCGTCGTGGCCGAGGCGATGCCAGAGCTCCTCGCCCATGTGCGGGGCCAGCGGTGCGACCATCAACGCCATCTGCTCGGCGACGACCCGCGGCGTGGCGTCGAGCTTCGTGACCGCGTTGTTGAGCTCGATCAGCTTGGCGATCGCCGTGTTGAAGCGCAGCGCGTCCATCTCGGTGCGCACCACGTCGATCGTGCGGTGCAGCAGGCGCGTCGTGTCGTCGTCGGGCTGGACGTCGGCGACGATGCACTCGCCGGTGTCCTCGTCGACGACGTTGCGCCACAGTCGCTGCAGGAACCGGTACATGCCGACGACGTCACGGGTCTCCCAGGGCCGCGACGCGTCCATCGGGCCGGTCGCCATCTCGTAGAGCCGCAGCGTGTCGGCGCCGTACTCGTCGTACATCTCGTCGGGCGACACGCCGTTCTTCAGGCTCTTGCCCATCTTGCCCATCTCGCGGGTCACCGGTTGGCCGTCGGCGAAGTACTGCGCCGTCACGCTCCTCGACCGAGTCGGGCGTCGACGTAGATCTCGCGGTCGTCCTTGTAGGCCGCGGCCAGGATGTAGCCCTGGTTGAACAGCCGGGCGTACGGCTCCTTCGACGACAGGTGGCCCAGGTCGAACAGCACCTTGTGCCAGAACCGGGCGTACAGCAGGTGCAGCACGGCGTGTTCGACGCCGCCGACGTACAGGTCGACGCCACCGGGGTGGTCGGGTCGGCGGTCGGTGCGGGGCCGATCCAGTACTCCTCGACCGCCGGGTCGATGAACACCTGCTCGTTGGTGGGGTCGCAGTAGCGCAGCTGGTACCAGCACGAACCGGCCCACTGCGGCATCACGTTGGTGTCACGGCGGTATGGCTGCTCGCCCTCGCCGAGGTCGAGCGTGACGTTCACCCACTCGGCGGAGTCGGTCGAGCGGGCTCTCCGGGTTGGAATCGGCGTCGTCGGGATCGAACGTGCGCGGCGAGAAGCTGTCGGTGTCGGGCAACTCGACCGGCAGCATCGTCGTCGGGCAGCGTGTGCGGATTGCCGTCGACGTCGTACACGACCGGGAAGGGTTCGCCCCAGTAGCGCTGCCGGCTGAACAGCCAGTCGCGCAGCTTGTAGGTGATGGTGGCCTCGCCCGGCGTCGTTGGCCTCGAGCCACGCGTTGATCGTGGCGATGCCCTCGGCGGCGCTCGTCGATGCCGTTCAGGTCGAGTGTGTCGTTGCTGGAGTTGACGTACGGCGCGTCACCGACGAAGGCCTCGGGCCACAGACCGGTGTCGAGCGCCGTGCTGGGGGTGGCGCTCGATCGCGGTGTCGCTCGAACCACGACGCCGGCGGCCGTTGGATGGCGGCGGATGCCGAGTGCGAACTGGCGGGCGAACTCGAAGTCGCGCTGGTCGCCGCACGGCACGGCCATGATCGCGCCGGTGCCGTAGCCCATCAGCACGTAGTCGGCGATCCAGATCGGGATCGGCTCGCCGTTGACCGGGTTGGTCGGCGTAGCGCACCGGTGAACACGCCGGTCTTCTCGCGGGTGTCGTCCGTGCGGTCGATCTCGTTCTTCGCGGCGGCCGCCCGGCGATAGTCGGCGACGGCCGTCGGACTGTTCGTGCGGTGGTCAGCGACTCGACGCAGCGGGTGCTCGGGCGCCAGCACCATGAACGTGGCGCCGAACAGCGTGTCGGGCCGGGTGGTGAACACGGTCAGCGGTCGCCGGCCTCGATGGCGAAGTCGCACGTTCGCGCCCGTCGACTGCGACCGATCCAGTTGCGCTGCATCGTCTTGATCGCGTCGGTCCAGTCGAGCAGGTCGAGGTCGTCGATCAGCCGGTCGGCGTACGCGGTGATCCGCATCATCCACTGGCGCATGTTGCGCTGGAACACCGGGAAGTTGCCGCGCTCGGAGCGACCCTCGGCGGTGACCTCTTCGTTGGCCAGCGACGGTGCCCAGCCCGGGGCACCAGTTGACCGGTGCGTCGCTGACGTAGGCCAGCCGATGGTCGTCGATGATCTGCGGTCGCTCGGTCGCGTCGACGTCGGCCCATGCCCGGCCGTCGGGCGTCGCCCGTTCGCCCGACTCGAACTCGGCGATCAGCTCGTCGATCGGGCGGGCCCGGTCCTGCGTCGCGGTCGTACCACGAGTTGAAGATCTGGCGGAAGATCCACTGCGTCCAGCGGTAGTACTGCGGATCGGTGGTGGAGACGCCACGGCGCCGGTCGTGGGCCAGCCCCAGCCGTCGCAGCTGCCGGCGGTACGTCGCGACGTTCTGCTCGGTGGTGATGCGCGGGTGCTGGCCGGTCTCGACGGCGTACTGCTCGGCCGGCAGACCGAACGCGTCGAAGCCCATCGTGTGCAGCACGTTGTGACCGGTCATCCGCTTGAAACGTGCGTAGACGTCGGTGCCGATGAAGCCCAGCGGGTGGCCGACGTGCAGGCCGCTGCCCGACGGATACGGGAACATGTCGAGCACGAACAGCTTCTCGCCACGATCGGCTGCCAGGTCGGCGTCGCCGAGTGGTCCGGTCGGATTGGGGGTCTCGAACGTGCCGTGTTCGTCCCACCAGTCCTGCCAGCGCGCCTCGATCTCCTCCGCGAGCGCGGCCGAGTACCGGAACGGAGGGGTGTCGCCGGTCGGGGCGTCGGTGGTCGTGTCAGTCTGCTCGCTCATACCGACGGACCAGCCTATGGTCGATTCGCGTGGGCGGCCCGGATCGCCGGCCACGATCGGCGTGGAGACGCGCTCCCATGTGCCCGGTGCGACGTGTTCGAATGCGGTGCCTCGTTCGTTGTCCATGTGCGCCGAGCGGGACTCGAACCCACGCTGCCAGGAACCTGAACCCTGTGCCTCTTCCGCTGGGCTACCGGCGCGTGGTAGCTGCCCGAGGCGGTCGCCCCGGGCTACGGAAGTCGACGGACGCGCACGACGGAGCGGCCGGCCCGGGGCTGCTCGATACGTCGCGTGTCCATGTTCGACATCATCGCACTCGCGGCGACCGACGGCACGAGAGGTTTCTCGATGCTGAAGCATCCGCTCCCGGCGCGGGGGCGTCAACCCGGCGCACGCGGGCGGTTCTGGCTCCGCGGCGGTCTGTCGGATGTTCGGCGGCCCGGTTCGTTCGGTGGTCGCGCGCGGTCGGGCTGGTGGTGCTCGATGCAGCCGGTCGGTCACACCGATCGGCGACGCCAGGCTCGGGTCGTCGATTGGGGCCGATGTCGGTCGACCACACGGTGCCGTCGGGCTTCGTCCACGTCACGTGGCGCTGATCGTCGATGTCGAGACTCCACCCGCCCTCGTGCACCAGGTGGTGATGGACCTCGCAGAGGGGCATCAGGTTGGACAACACCGTCTTGCCGCCTCGGGTCCACCAGACCACGTGGTGGATCCGGCACGCCGAGAACCGCACCTTGCAGTGTGGGTGGGCGCAGGTCGAGTACATCGCTTCGAGCAACCGGCGCTGCTTTCGGCCGGCAGTGCGCTGTTCGGCGCAGAGTTGGTCGATCCGGCCGTCGGGCCCCACGATGAGGGCCTGCAGGACGGCCTCGCAGCAGAAGCGCTGCATCGTCGCGACCGGAACCGGGGCGCCGTCCGAGGTTTCGCACAGCGTGGCGGCGTGTCGCCCGTTGCAGAGCGTCTCGCCGTCGGTGTGGACGACGATCTCGGGAACCCGACGCCCGCTCGGTGCCGACGACACGGCTGCGATCAATGCGTCGACCTGGAGCTCGGCGAACGGCCGGCCGACGTTGGCTGGATCTTGTCGAAGCGTGGCGAGATGGTCGTCGATGACGGCCCACAACGATTCGTCGCGCAGCGGGTCGAGCGAGATGAACGTGTTGCGCATCCCCGTGTCGCGATCGGTCCACCGGGTCACCTTCGAGCTGCCGCTGCCGCTCGAGTTCCTCGGCGTCGGAGTCGGGTCGGTGTCGGCTGCGGATCTCGTCGACCCGGCCCTTGACGATGCGACCGAACAGCGCCGGCGGTTGCGAGCCGGCGTCGTCGACCAGTTCGTCGGCGATCGCCGCCATGTCGGAGCGCTCCTCGTCGGTGAGGCCCTTGGTGTGCCGGGCGAGCGAATCGAGGTGTGCGCCGGTCACATCGCCGGAGGCGAGCGCCGCCTCGAAGCCGGGCATCGTCTCGCAGACCCGATCGCGCCCACCGGTTGCCTTGGCGTCGGAGCCGGTGCAGCGAACCTCGTCGATGAGCACGTGATTCGACGATGTGTCGCCCGAGTCGGCCAACTCGCGACCTCGGCGACTGATCTGCACCTTCGCGTGGTCGAGGAAGGACTGGATGCGAGCCAAGGCGGTTGCCGCGCCGGCGAGCCCACCGTGGTCGGCACCGACAGCTCGGTGCCGACCAGCACCTCCACCGCCGAACGCACGCCGAGATCGTTCACACAGGCATCATGCGCATGGGGGTGTACAAGAGTTTCCTGGGCGCTCGACATCGCCGGATCCCAGACGGGTCGGGGGCATCGCTGCCTCGCGACTGTCGGGCACTGCACTGGGGCCGAACTCGCACGCGAGCGTGAGTCGTCGGGTCGGAATCGCGTGCGTCGGTATCGAGCTGCGATCGATGGGTACCTCCGCTCTCGGCGACCTTTCATGGCGCGTTGAACCGGCGGATCCTCAGGCGGTCGAGCCTCTCGCACCCGGTTGAGCGCAACATGTTCACTTGCTTGGCCTCGCACTGCCCTCAACACCACCACCGGCGTTGCTCCTCGCAGCCTTGGCCGCTCGTTTCGCTCGGGTGATTCAGCGAGAGCGATGATCGGTCGCGTTGACGCCGGGCAGGCCGTCGAATGCTCGTCGGTCTGCGCTCACGACGGTGCGCCCACTGGCGGCGGCGGTCGCGGCGATGATGAGGTCGTGCGCTCCGCGGGGTCGGCCGGCTTGACGCACCGCGACGAGCAGGCTCGCGTGGTGGAGCGCGACCGTTTCGTCGTACGGCAGCAGAGGGATCGAAGCAGCGATCTCGTCGACGTACGACTGACGGCGCGCTCGCCGGCGCGGCGATGCGAGCTGGACACCGACAGTGAGTTCGGCGAGGGTGATCGCGGCGATCGCAACGTCGTCGTCATCAGCGATCAGATCGTCGAGATGCGCGGTGTCTCGTTCGGCGTCGATGAGGAAGGTGGTGTCGAGGAGCACGAGGCTCACGGGCGGGTCTCGACCTCGAGCAGGTCGCGGACCTCGTTGAGATCGTGAGTCCACTCGGCATCGGGATGGTGCCGGCGGAGAAGTTCCTTGGCGTCGACCCCACGGCCCAGGGTCACGGGTTCAATGTGGGCGACGGCCTTGCCGCGGCGAGTGATCGTGAACCGCTCGCCTTCGTGTTCGACAGCGTCGAGGAGGTCTGCGAACTTGCGAGCGGCTTCGGTCGCCGTGATTTCGGACATAAAATCAGATTATCAGATTCGCGACGGGTTCGGAAGAGGGTCACGGCGGTGAGGCCGCCCACCGCTCCGGGCCACCGTCCTCGACCGACCGCCCTCGACGTCACTTCGATCGGACGACCGGTCGCCGCGATGCGAGCGATGATCGCGAGCCGCAGGACCCGTCGTCGCGCTGCACCGTCGGCGGAGTGTGGGAGCTTCGACTGCCAATTGGTAGCGCATCATCCCACCTTGTCGAGGAAGCACTTTCACCGCGATCGTGTGCAGGCACGACGTCGAGGGTTCGGTCGCCGTTGCGGGAATGCCACCCAAAGGCGCCCGAGGCGCTGAGGTCAGCGGTTCAGGTCGAGGACGCATCGGGTGCCGAGCCTCGGTCAGCCGCTGCGACGCCCGATTGCGACGCCCGGCCGCGTCGCTACTCGGCTGCGGGGGCGGCGGTGCGGGTGCCGAGTTCGTTGTCGATCATCAGCAGGCCGTAGCCGTCGTCCTTCACCAGCCGGAGCTTGGCGATGATCTCGCCGAGCGTCGCCTCCTCCTCGACCTGTTCGTTGACGAACCACTGCAGCAGGTTGTACGTGGCGTGGTCCTTCTCGCCGAGTGCCTGGTCGCTGAGATCGTTGAGCCTCGCCGTCATCGACTGTTCGTGCGCGAGGGAGAACTCGAAGATCTCGAGCAACGCACCGAACTCGGCCGGCGGCTGATCGATCTGCGCCAGCCGCACCTTGACGCCCTGATCGATGAGGTAGCGGTAGATCTTCGTCGCGTGCTGGATCTCTTCCTCGTACTGCGTCTCCAGCCAGCGGGCCGCCCCGTTGAACTCGGCGTTGCTGCACGATGCCGACAGCGCCAGGTACAGGTAGGCCGAATAGAACTCGTGGTTGAGCTGCTCGGAGAGCGCGTCCTGCATCGGTTCGGAGATCATGGTGCGTCGTGCCCCTCGGTCGTCGGCGGTCGTCGGCGGTCGGGCCGACCCTACCCGGCGGTCCTGCGAGCGGGCGCGGATCGGTGGCGCCCGGTGACGGACGCCCGCGTCGGCCGTGGGATGATCGATGCGGGCGGCCGGAGGCCGGTGGTGAGTGCGAGGGGATGCCATGGACACGGACACGCAGGTGGAGATCGACGTCGACGTCGTGGTCGTCGGAGCGGGGATGGCGGGGCTCTACCTGCTCCACCGCCTGCGCAACCTCGGCATGTCGGCGGTGGCGCTCGAGGCCGCCGACGACGTCGGCGGCACCTGGTACTGGAACCGCTACCCCGGCGCCCGCTGCGACATCCAGAGCCTCGACTACTCGTACAGCTTCGACCCCGAGCTCGAAGCAGGAGTGGGAGTGGACGCGAGAAGTACGCGACCCAGCCCGAGATCCTGCGCTACCTCCAGCACGTCGCCGATCGCTACGACCTGCGCCGCGACATCCGCTTCGAGACCCGGGTCGACCGCGGCGGTCTGGGACGACGACGCCATCGGTCTGGCACATCCACACCGACAGGCGGCGACGTCATCACGTGTCGTCACTACGTGATGGCGACCGGCTGCCTGTCGGTGCCGAAGGAGCCCGACATCGCCGGCGCCGACCGCTTCGCGGGCGAGGTGTACTTCACCGGCCGGTGGCCGCACGAGGGCGTCGACTTCACCGGCAAGCGCGTCGCCGTGATCGGCACCGGCTCGTCGGGCATCCAGTCGATCCCGATCATCGCCGACGCAGGCCGACCAGCTCACCGTGTTCCAGCGCACGCCGAACTTCTCGATGCCGGCCGGCAACGGCCCGATCCCCGACGCCAAGCGCGACGGCGGTCGCAGGCCGACCGCGACGCCTACCGCGAAGCGGCCCGGCTGGTCGCGAGCCGGCGTCCCGACCGAGCAGCCGACCGAGAGTGCGCTCGCCGGTCGCCGAGGACGAGCGGCGCCGCCGGTTACGAGGCGGCGTGGGCAGGCGGGCGAGCTGCTCGGCATCCGGCGAGCACGTTCACCGACCTGGTCGCCGACCCGAGGCTGCCAACGACACGTTCGCCGAGTTCGTCCGCGACAAGATCCGCGCCGATCGTCGACGACCCGGAGACGGCCGAGCTGCTCTGCCCGACGAGCTACTCCGTTCGGCACCAAGCGGCCGTGCCTCGACACCGACTACTTCGAGACCTACAACCGGCCGAACGTCCGCCTGGTCGACCTCCGGTCGACGCCGATCGCAGACGATCACCGAGACGGGCATCGACATCGACGGGCGAGTCGATCGAGTTCGACGCGATCGTGTTCGCGACCGGCTTCGACGCGATGACCGGCGCGCTGGTCGCGGTCGACATCGCGGGCCGCGACGGCGTCACGCTGAAGGAGAAGTGGGCACGACGGCCCGCTCACCTACCTCGGGCTCACCGTCGGTCGGCTTCCCCAACCTGTTCATGATCACCGGGCCCGGGCAGCCCGTCGGTGCTGTCGAACATGATGGTGTCGATCGAGCAGCACGTCGACTGGATCGCCGACACGCTCGGCCGACCTGCGCGAGCACGGTCACGACCACGATCGAGCCGACCGAGATCGCCGAGGCGGGCTGGGTGCAACACGTCAACGACTGCGCCGACATCACCCTGTACCCGAAGGCGAACTCGTGGTACATGGGCGCCAACGTCCCCGGCAAGCCGCGGGTGTTCCTGCCCTACGTCGGCGGCGTCGACACCTATCGCGCGATCTGCGACGGGTCGTCGAACGAGGGCTACCTCGGCTTCCGCTCGCCGTGGCCCCGACGGCGAGCAGATCAACGACGGCGTGGTCAACCGGCTGCAGCCCGACGTGATGCTCCTGCTGCACGACGATGGCCGAGCTCGATCTCCCGCCGATCGACACGCTTGCCCGTGCCGGAGGCGCGGGCGTTCATGACGGCCATGCGAGCGCAGAGTCCGCCGGGCCCCGAGGTCGGCGAGGTCGTCGACGGCACGTTGCCCGGCGCCGCCGGCGACCTCGACTACCGGCTGTATCGGCCGGCTACGCGAGGGGCCACACCCGGTGGTGTGCTACTTCCACGGCGGCGGCTGGGTGCTCGGCGCGCACGAGTCGGACGATCCGTTCTGCCGCGACCTGTGCGTGCGGTCCGACGCGCTCGTCGTGTCGGTCGACTATCGCCACGCACCCGAGGCCCGGTTCCCGGCGGCGGTCGACGACGCGTTCGCCGGCCGTCGAGTGGGTCGCCGACCAACGCGAGCCGAGCTCGGTGGCGCTCGCCGGCCCGCTCGTCGTCGCCGGCTGGAGCGCCGGCGGCAACCTCGCCGCGGTGGTGGCCCAGCGTGCCCGCGACGAGGGCGGCCCGGCGATCTCCGGGCAGTTGCTGATCACGCCGGTCGACCGATGGCACCGCGACGTACCCGTCGATGAGCGAGAACGCCGACGGGTACGTGCTCACCAAGGCGTTGATGGACTGGTTCTGGGATCACTACGCCGACGAGGCCGACCGTCCGAATCCGGCGGCGTCGCCGCTGCTCGCCGAGTCGCTCGCCGGTCTTCCGCCGGCCGCCGTGTTCACCTGCGAGTTCGATCCGCTCCGCGACGAGGGCGCGGCGTACGCGGAGGCGTTGGCGGCGGCGGGTGTCGACACCCGTTTGCACGAGTGCCGTGGCCACCTGCACACGACCCTGCACGCGGTCGGCGTGATCATCTCGAGCGGCCCGGTCCGCGAGGAGATGGCCTACGCCCTTCGCGAGATGTTCGCGCGCGCGAACGTCGGAGTCTGAGCCGGGTCCGCGCGTCGACCTGACGGAGACGAACTGTCCGGCTGGACGATGAGGGCGACGTCGAGCGCCAGCTGTGGACGGGCGTCGGGCGTGCCCGCTCGGGCGCGGGCGCAGCGATCGTGGGCGATCCCGATCAGGTGCGCCACGTGCTGCCACACATCGACCACGGGCGGCTGGAGTTCACACCCGACCCGGTCAACGTGAGCTGAACCACTCGGCGAGGGCTCGGAAGCCGTCGTCCAGCGACACCGTCGGCGTCCACCCGATTGCCGCACGGGTGGCTCGCTGGTCGAACCAGTGTGCGGTCGACAGCTGCTCGGCCAGGAAGCTCGTCATCGGCGGGTCGTCGGTTCGTCCGCGGCGTTCCCAGAGGCGTTCGGCGACCGACCCGCCGGCCACCGCAACGGCGACGGGGACACGCCGTGCCGTCCAGTCGACGCCGGCCGCGGCCGTGATCCGCCCGAACAGCTCCTGCACGGTGCGCGGCTCGCCGTTGGACACCACGAACGCCCGGCCGCCGAGCTCGGGCGCCCGATCGAGCGCGGCCACGAGGGCGTCGGCTGCGTTGGTGACGTAGGTGGTGTCGATCAGCGCCGCGCCCGATCCCACGAGCGCGAGCCGACCCAGCCGGGCGCGCTCGACGACCCGGCCGACGAGCTGGGTGTCGCCGGGACCCCAGACGAGATGCGGGCGGATCGCGACGACGGGCATCGCGGGGGACGAGGCCTCGAGCGCAACGATCTCGGCCAGCGCCTTGCTCGTGGCGTAGTGGCCGCGTGTCGCCGCCGGGTCGGCGGGCGCCGCGTCGGCTCCGACCAGCGGATCACCTGCGTGCGCGACCGATGGCGACGACACGTGGACGAAGCGCCGCACCCCCGCACTCCTCGCGATCTGCACCAGGCCCTCGGTGCCCGACACGTTGGTGTGTTCGTACTCGGCCCAGTCGCCCGTGACCCCCACCTTGGCCGCCAGATGGATCACGGCGTCCTGACCGGTGCAGGCCCGCTCGGTGACGAGGCGATCGGTGATGGCGCCCTTGACGGAGGGCACGTGCGTGTGATCACCGCGCTGCAGGGTCGTGACCTGGTCGCCGCGACGGGTCAGCGCGTCGACGGTGTGCCTGCCGATCAGACTCGTTGCACCGGTGACGAGGACCTTCACGGATTGGTGATCCTCCCACCGGCGAGCGCCGTCGCGGCCCATCGGGCGAGTCGGGTGCGGTCGATCTTCGAGTTGTGCCGACGGTCGACGGGGATCGCGGCGACCTCGAACACGGCCGCGACCGGCTCGCTCACCGCCGAGCGCACGCGGTCGTGCAGGTCGAGGTCGGCCAGACCGCGCCGATCTCGGAGCCTCGCTCGGCTGCGCCACCACCACGATCTGCTGGGTGCCCGCCGGTCCGACGCCGACGGCCGCTGCGCCGGCGATGCCACGCAGCGACGCTGCCTGCTGTTCGAGCCGGACGGGGGTCACCGGTCCGTCCGGGAGTCGTGATCACGTGGCCGAGGCGGCCGCCGACCCACAGCCGACCGAGGTGGTCCAGGTGGCCGACGTCACCCGTCGCGTGCCAACCACGCGGTTGCGATGCGTCGTGTTCGATGTGCCACAGCCGGTCGTAGCCCAGCCGGGCGTGTGGAGCACGCACGACGATCTCGCCGACGACGCCCGCATCGTGGGTCAGGTCGCCCCCGTCGAGCGGACGGATCCGAACGTCGACCGATGGGAGCGGCGTGCCGACGCAGACGCCGTCGCCTCCCGAGGCCGACTCGATCTCCGGGAGTGTGATGCTCGCGATCGGCAGGCACTCGGTCATGCCGTACGGCGTGGCCGCGGTCGCGTTCGGGAACAGCGTCAGCCGCTTCGCTCAGCAGCGCAGGGCCGACCGGCGCTCCCGCCGACAGCAGCAGCCGGACTCGGTCGAACGCGTCCCGATGCGCCGGCGTGAGCCGGTCGGCGGTCGCCACCACGTTCGCCAACGCAGCCGGCGACGCGAACACGAGCGTCGCCTCGACCCGGCAGACGGCCTCGCCGAGCGCTTCGGCGGTCAGGGTGGCCGGCGCCGTGACGTCCATGTCGGGGACGACCGACGGGATGCCGAGGAGTGGTCCGTACGAGCGCGAACGGCGCGAACGCGGCGACCAGCCGGTCGTCGCGGTCGATGTCGTACAGCGTCGGCGATCGCATCGCGCTGCGCGGCGAGCTGTGCGTGCGTGTAGAGCACTCCCTTCGACGGACCGGTCGCGCCCGACGTGAACGCGATCGCGGCGACATCGCCGCCGGTGACCTGGCGGAAGCGTCGCGCCCGGCCGGCCGCGCAGGGTCTCCAGGTCGGTGTCGACGCCGAGTGCGCGTGCCCGGGCGGCACTCGTGGGCGTCGTGCTGATCCTCCGGCCCGGCCATCGCATCGCACGGGAAGCGGCGAGCGCTCTCGGGATCCCGATCAGGAACCGGGGATCGGCCGACCGCATCGCGGCGTTCATGCCCCGTGGGCCGAGTCCGGAGTCGATCGAGCACCGCCACGGCACCCGCGCGCCAGCAGGCCAGCAGGGTGACGGCGAGGTCGATGCCCGGCGGGATCATCAGCGCCACACGGTCGCCTGGCCGTACGTCGGCGCCGACCAGACCGTTCGCGGTCGCTTCGACGAGCGCGTCGAAGTCGGATCGGTCGATCGACGCTCCGGTCATCTCGGCGATCGTCGGCCGGCCGGTGTCGTCGGTGGGTGGCCGCGGATCGCGATGGCACGAGCGTCGACGGTTCGGTTCGGTCGGTCGCGCGTCGGGTCGGTTCGCCGTCGAGCGCCTCGATCCAGTCGAGCGCACCGGCGAGGCAGTCGGTGTCCTCCGACACGAAGTGGCCGGCTCGGGGGTAGCGATGGACGTCGGCGTGGGGGAGTCGTGCCTCGAGGTCGTGGAGGTAGAGGTCGGAGAACACGCGGTCGGCCGCGCCCCACAGCAGCAGCGCCGGGACGTCGCCCATGTCGGTGAGCCCGGCGGCGATCGAGTCGAGCGTTTCGGCGCTGGGGTGTTCGGGTTCGAGCGGGATGTCGGCGACGAACTCGCCGATCGCGGTCCGCCGGTCTGCGCTTCGGTACGGGGCGAGGAACCCGTCGCGGACCGCGTCGTCGGGGCGTTCGTCCGACAGCTGCGAACGCGCCACGGATGAACGCGGTGGTCGCCGTGGTGACCGGCCGCAGCATCGGCCTCGACCGGACGAGGCGGATCACGCTGGGCGCCGGGGAACCTGCGGGCTGGTGCACGGCGGTGTTCATGAGCACCACACCGCGCAGCCGGTCGCGGTGGCGCTGCGCCCATCCGAGCGAGATCGGTCCGCCCCAGTCGTGCGCGACCGTGACCACCGGTCCGGTGACATCGAGCGCTCGTGCGACGGCGTCGAGGTCGTCGACGCGACGGGCGAGGCGTCGCAGCGTTCCCGTGCGCTCGGAGAACCCCATGTCGAGGTGGTCGACGGCAACGACCCGGATGTCGGACGGAGCCGTGCGCGAGGAACTCGCGGAACAGGTACGACCACGACGGGTTGCCGTGAACGCACAGCAGTGTCAGGCGGGGGTCGCCGTCATCGGTCCAGCTGTCGAGCACGTGCCACGTGCGCCGGACGCCGTCGGCGTCGACCGCGTCGACGAGGCGCGACCAGCCCGGGTCGAGACCGGCCAACCCTGACGGTGGGAGCTGCGCCGGTTCGGTGTGGATCACCAGCGCAGTTCGATGACGCCGGCGTTGAGGCCGGAGCCGATGCCCATGCACACGACCGAGTCGCCGACGGCGAGCGTGTCCTGCACGTGGGCGAGCGTGATCGGGATCGCAGCCGGGCCGATGTTGCCGTAGAACGGGAACGTCTTGGGGACGGTCGTCGGCTTCGAGGTTGAGCACGTCGAGCATGGCGTTCGTGTGCACTTCGGAGATCTGGTGGAGGATGTAGCGGTCGCGACCGCCCCACGACTCCGCCGGCACCGGCGTCGTCCCACGCGAGCTTGGCGAGCTCGGTGCCGGCGTCGAGCAGCGCCTTGGTGTCGGTGGTCATGCCCTCGAGCGACCCGACGCACAGCTCGTGGTGCTGGGTGGCTGCCCGGAAGAAGCCCTTCAGCATCTGATGGCTGCCGGGGTTGGCGGAGTGGCGACCGAGCACCATCGCGGCGGCGCCCGAGCCGAGCGTGAGCGTGGCGAAGTTGGCGAAGATGTCCTCGATGCCGGTGCCGTGCTCGTTGAGGTAGTTGATCGTGTTGTCGTAGACCTGGTTGGTGCCCTCGCCGTCGACGATCAGTGCGTAGTCGATCTGGCCCGAGTCGATCATCACGCCGGCGAGATGCATCGCGTTGACGAAGCCGAGGCATGCGTTGGAGAGGTCGAAGTTCAGGCACGTGGTCGGCAGGCCGAGCGCGTCGTGCACGGTGACGGCGCTCGACGGCTCGAGCCGTGCGCGGCAGACGCTCGTGTCGACCATCAGGCCGATCTCGGAACGATCGATGCCGGATGCGGCGATCGCCTTCTCGCCGGCGGCGGCAGCGGCGTCGGTGAACGGACACGCCGTCGGGCCACTGCCGGCGCTCGCGGATGCCCGGCGAGCGACTCGAGCAGGCCCGGCTTGCCCTCGGTGCGTTCGTAGAACGGGGCGAGTCGGGCGTCGACCTCGTCGGAGGTGACGACGATCGGCGCCTCGTGGAGTTGCGACGGAGACGACCGCCGACGTCGTCGAAGCTGAAGTTGGCGTTCTGGATCATCTCGTCCTCGGTTCGACCGGATGGGCGACCCCACCCTATTGACCTCGGCCACCGATGGTGGGGCACTGGCCATTCTTCACCGCGGACTCTCAGATCGGTGGCCGGATATTTTCGCTCTCCGTAGAAGCCGGGCCGCACCTGCCACGCACCGTGACCGGCCGTGATCCGCGCCGTAGTCTCGGGAACGTGTTGGCCACGCTCGGAGACCTCGTCGAAGACATCGCGATCCGGGTCGACGATCCGGTCAACGTCGCATCGGACACGGCCGCGTCGATCGATCGCCGGCGGGGTGGCAGCGCCGCCAATGTCGCGGTGATGGCCTCTCGACTCGGTCACGCCTGCCGGTTCCTCGGCCAGGTCGGCGACGATCTGATCGGTGCCGCGCTCATCGCCGAGCTCGAGGCCGAGGGTGTCGACGCGAGTCTCGTCCGGCGAGCCGGACGGACGGGCACGATCGTGGTCCTGGTCGACCCGACCGGGGAACGCTCGATGCTCACGGACCGCGGCGGCCTGTCTCGCGCTCGACCAGCCGAGCGAAGCGTGGCTCGACGGCGTCACGACCCTTCATGTGCCGATGTACTCGCTGACGGTCGACCCACTCGCAACGACGGCGACCACCGTGATCGGCTGGGCCCACGATCGTGACGTCGCTGTCTCGATCGACGTGTCGTCGGTGGCCCTGATCGAACAGATCGGCGTGAGCGGAGTGCTGTCGATGCTCGACGAACTTCGTCCCTCGGTCGTGCTCGCCAACGAGATCGAAGCGGCGGCGCTCGGTGTGCAGGGCCCGCTGTGCGAGGCGATCACGGTGGTGAAGCAGGGCCCTGATCCCGTCGTGGTCTTCGCCGGCGACGACCGGTTCGACGTTCCGACCACCCCGGTCGAACGGGGTGTCGACACGACCGGCGCCGGTGATGCCTTCGCCGCCGGCTTCCTGACCGCTGACTGGCGCGTCGACCTCGTCGCCGCCTGCCGGTCAGGCCACGATGCCGCGGCTCGGGTGCTCCGCAGCCACCGGTGAGTGAGCCCTGAAGGCGATCGGTCGGCGAAGCCCCGCTCATGTCGTCGACGACATGGAGGTTCGCGTCGGTCCTCCGACACCAACTGACCAGGGCATCACCCTCGTCACTGCCGGTTTCACAAGTACATGAAGTCCGCCGAAGACCCATCTATTCGCTGGCCCCGAGCGGGAGTCGGTTGTCCGACATTGCGGCGTTCATTTCGGGCGGGGCTCGACCGTCGCAAGGGCCCAGCCGTCAGGCGGCAGTCCGAGGGCTTCGCCGACGTCCGGTGTCATCCAGAGCTGGAGTGTGAACATGGGGAGGTTGTTGGTCGTGAGGAACTCTTCCCAGGCGGCCTCGGTCCGGGGGCCCCATTCGCCGTCTACGGCGAGGTCGGCTCCGCGTTCGTTCAACGCTGCCTGAACGGCGCGAATGAGCTCGTCGAAGTCGTAGCCCGGAGTCGCCGGGTTCGGGTCGAGCCGGCCCCAGTAGCCGCCGCCGGGAGCGTCCCGGATGTAGGTACCGCGTCGAGCAGCCCCTCGTTGTAACCGAACCCGACGCCGGGATACGCGCTTCGCAGTCCGCCAACGTTCAGTCCCGCAAACAAGCCGTGGGCCGTCGCGGGTGCGATGCCATCGTCTGCTGGCGTTGTGTGCCAGTCTCCGAACTGCAACGGTGCGTGTTGCCAGCTCCTGGTCGGTGTCGACGAGGGCAACGTCGAGACCGAGACTGGTCCACGTGAGCAGTTGTCCTTGTTCGTGCACGCGGAGCTCGCGGAGGCAGCTGAGCCAAGTTGCTCCTTCGACGCATCCGTCTTCACCGGAACCGGTCGGCAGGATCGTGGCCACGTCATCCCGTGGGCCCAGCAGCGCCGAGAGGGCTTCGACCGCGTCGTCTGCCGGGGTTCCGAAGTCGACCGGTCCGATTCCGTCGGGGCGGAGGATGGACAGTCTCTCGGGCTGACTCGTGGTCGGTTCTGTCGGTGTCGTCGCGACCGTGGTCGTGGTTGTCGCTGAAGTCTCCGGCGGTGGTTCGACCCCTTGACCGGCTGTCGTGAGTGCGGCCCAGGCCTTCGGTCCGACCAGTCCGTCGACGGGCAGACCGTGCGCTGTCTGGAAGTCGCTCACGGCCGCTTCGGTCGCGGGCCCGAAGATGCCGTCGGCGGCGATGTCGGCTCCGGCGCGTTGGAGCCGCTGCTGCAGGAAGCTGACCCAAGGTCCGGTGTCGCTGCGTTCGAGCTGTGGTGTGTCGATCTGGACCGATGGCCCGTCCGTCCCCTGGGGTCGGAGCAGTGCGAGTGGTCCGACCAGGGTGAGCGGCGGCTGCTGTGCGCTGGTGTCGATGATCATCCAGATATTGTCGCCGTCGTCGCAGGTGTCGGCAGTGGCGACGGGGCAGCGCGGAGCAGTCACGAGGAAGCGGCCGTCGAAGTCGGCGATCCGGGTCCGAGCGCCCAGGTCGGTGCGGTAGCGCTCGGTGCCGGTGTCGAGTTCGTGGACCGCCACCTCGGCACGGAGCGTGTCGAGGCGAGCCACCCATCCGGCTTCGTCGGCGACGACCTCCGGCGGCACGTCCATCGGATCCACCACGAGTGAGAAGTCGGGGCGATACCACGTCGCCAGCAACGACGCGTCGGGCGAGAGTCGCCCGTGGACGTCACAGGCGGCCGCCGGCTCACCCTCACGGAGCACGCGGCACGACTGAGCGTCGGGGTACGGATTTCCCGCAAGGTCCAGGCCGTTCCATAGCGGGCCTGCGGGTTCGCCGGCGTCGCTCCCGCCGAACTCGCCGACCCCCAAGCCCTGCATCGTCGAGTAGTTGGCGAGATCCATCTGCCACCTCACTGCGTAGCGACCGTCGCCGACGTCGGTCAACCCGAGGGTCGCGTCGCCGCCCCAGCCGACGCAGGCCAGACGCTCCTCCTCCCCCGAGGAGAGATCGTGGAGGCCGAGCCAGGAGAACCCCCCATCACCCGAGCACCGCTCTGTCGTTCTGGCGATCAACGTGGGACGACCACCAATCGACCGCGCATACAGACCATCGGCGTCGATTGGGACGGCGTCGTCGCTCTCGGTCGGACGCCACCACACCTGTTCATCGATCGAGTAGACGACGCCGCCGGTGCCGTCGCTGCCCGCCCACTCCACCAGCTCATTGACGAGCATCGTCTCGACGCCGCTCCGCACGACAACGACGCCGTCGGGTCCGTAGCGGACGTGATCGGGCACCTGAGCGACCAGACCCAGGGTCCCCGAAGGCGCCAGCGGTGCCTCGTCGTCGATGGGGCTTGACGACACCGCCGGTGGGGCGGTCGAGGCTGGATCTGAGGCCTGCTCTCTTGCGCAGCCCGCTGCCGCGACTGTCGATGCCAGAAACACGAGCACCGCTCCGGTCCGGGGCCATCGCATGACGCCTCACCTCCACCTTGAAAGTCCTACGAATCGAACACCGTGGCAAGAGGCCGACGTAACGATTTCGGCGAGGTGGTTCCGAACTCTGCTGTGATGGCACAGACCTCTTGCGAGCTCGCGTTCGATCGGCTGAGGTCGGTGCGTGGACCGTGCGGACTCCACGCGGGTGCGACGTGCCCGAGATGTCGCGGGACGATTCTCTTCGACGTCGAGGTCGGCCACCGGGATCGTGTCGTCGACGACGGGGTGGAACGGTCGACATCGAGTACGTGGATGTCCTCATCGACGTGACCGGGGATCAGCACATGGGTGAGACGACGATCGGCTGAACCGGGGCCCGTGCCCGCAGATGGAGGCTCGGCCGTTGCATCTTCTCGACACGATGGAGGGCGGCTCTTCGACCTGCCAACTCGTCGCGCCTCGGAGGGCTGGCCGTCAACAGCTGCCTTGGCCTCCCGCATTCAACGATTCGATCGGTGCGATGCCTGGTGGCTTCAACTGGAAGGCGGCGAGGGTCCGTAGCCCGATGTGACCGCCGCTGTCCCACGGTCCTCCGGTCGAGCCGCCTATTGATCCGTCTGGCTCGATTCCTTCGGCAGCCTGGAACGCTGCCACGGCGTCTCGGGTGCGGGGCCCGTATTCGCCGTCCACGGCGAGGTTCGCGCCCTGCTCGTTGAGCACCTGCTGGAGCTCGCTGATCCAGTCCCAGTCGACGGCGCCGTGCACCTTGCCGACATCGGTGATGATGTCGAAGTTCGCCGGATGGTAGGAACCTTCGCATGCTCCGGCGATCACTCCGATGGTGGCGGTCGGGTAGTGAGCGCGGAGTCCGGCGAGCGTGGTTCCGACGCCCATTCCGCCGTCGAGCACGAGCCGGCTGCTACTCGTCGTCCAGTTGACCAGCTGAAGAGCGCCCGGTTCTTGGGCGCCGAAATCGCTCAAGACGATCGTGAGCGCCGGGTCGTGCCAGGTGAGGTGGCGGAATGCCACCTCGGCGGCGTAGCCCAGTGGCATCCGATATCGGAGCGACTCCCCGGGCGGGGTAGTGACGTTCATCTCGCTGGCCGGTGGAGCGAAGCGTTCGTACAGCGTCTGGACCAGTTGGTCGGCGAGCCCGTCCAAGTCTGCCGGGCCGAGGCCGTCTGGCCGGAGGCCGAGGTCGGCGATGGGTGGTCCGCTCGGTGGGTCCGGTGGCGTGGGAAGGTCGTCCCGTTCAAGTGGCTCGGCGCCGGCTTCCAGCTGGACCACGACGTCGTTCGAGGTCTGACCCCGCAGGCCGGCTTCGCCGGTCGCCGCTGTCGGGATCTCGAACCAGCCGGCCCCTCGCTGCGGATCTGCGAACCCGAGGAGAACCGTCGGGAACATCGCCCGCAGCTCGGTGGTAGTGACCCCGTTGGACAGGCCGGCCGGCGCTGCCAGATCGTTCGAACCTGTCTCCCAAGCGATGAGGTGCAGTGGGCCGCCGGAACGGAAGTCGCTGACGTCGCTGAAGATCACCACCAACCCCGTGAACCGTAGCGATCGGAATCCCGACTCCGCCTCCCGATGTCGAGCAAGCCAGTGCTGGGAACCTGCGAACGGCGCACGAACCGCGACCTCCGTCCTCACGGGACCCAACTCGTGCACCAACCACGGCTCCACCACAGTCATCGGTGTGCCAAATCGTGCCGCTCCGAGCCCATCACCGCGCAGAAGCACCGGGCCCGAGAGTGGGGCCGCAGCTGCTGGCTCCGACGTCGGTGGGCTCGTTCCGGGGACGGTCACCGTGCCGGTGAGTGCGGCCCACGTGTCCGGTCCGACGACCCCGTCGACGCTCAGGCCGTGCGTAGCTTGGAAGTAGCGGACGGCGGCCTCGGTCGCCGGTCCGAAGATCCCGTCAACCTCGAGGTCATGGCCGTGCCGTACCAGCTCCTGTTGCAGTACGGGTCACCCACCGTCCCTCGTGGCCCCGCTGCAGCTCGGAAGGCGTCGGTTGATCGCTTGCGTCGCTGTCGACTGCGAGCGTGACATTTGTCGTCGCAGCGTCAGCGGCATCGGCACTCGCGGGAACTGAAACGCCGGGTTCGCCGGAGTGGGCAGGGACGGTCCGGTCTGCATCCTTGCCGACACGAGAGAAGCGAGCACGCCACCACGGCCACTGCGATCAGTGGGCCACGTCCAGAGGAGGGCGTTCGCAAGAGTACGTACCGATCACCCGGAATCCGAGTAGCCGCACGATCGGCTTGGTTCGCTGGGTCCGACCACTGCCTGAGGCGACCGTGACGACGACGGACAACGACGGACAAGCGGACTTTCGGAGTTCAAGTCGCCTCCGACACCAAAGGCGAGGGCGGCGAAGCCGCGAGCTTCGGCTCGGCTGGAGCGGTCCGATCCTCGCCACGATGGACGCAAGTGGGTGGAGGTTCGCGGTCGGTCCCCCGACGTGAACCCGCACGGGTCACGTTCGGTGGCGGTTTCTTCTGGCACTCGAGACGTCGGGGTGGACCCAGCCGGTGAAGTAGCCGTAGTCGAGCCGCTCGCCGGAGGCGTGTTCGTACTTCCCATCGGGGTCGTCGGGAGGCCGATCGGGGATCTTGGGTCGTCCGCAACGTTCGATGACTCGTCCGAGATGGTCGGTGAACGTGATGTCGTTCTCGTCGTCGGCGTTGCCGGTGATTCCGAGCCGATCCCGGTGATGGGATCGGTGGTGCTTGCCGCACAAGCTGATCAGGTTCGAGGTGTCGGTGGTGCCGCCGTTGATCCAGTGGATGATGTGATGGATCTCGACGAACCTGCGGTTGGTGCAACCCGGGACTCTGCAGCCCTGGTCGCGGCGTTCGATGATGCGGCGTGTGCGGTCGGGCACGATGCGCTGTGACCGGCCGACGTTGAACGGCACGCCGTCGTGCTCCCAGACCGGTTGCACGATCCCGTCGCACAGGATGTGGTCGCGAACCGAGTCGGGGATCGGCCGGCCGGCTGTGGTGCCGGCGTGGCCGGTATCGGCATCGAGGTGGATCCAGGTGCGGTAGCGATCACGACGAGCCGCCGTCACGCCGTCGAGCGAGCGTTCGCTGATCTCGACGAGTGCGTCGAACCAGGTGGCATCGGTGTTGCCGCGTCCGAACAGTGCGTCCTTCGCTTCGGCGAGCACGGCATCGACGATCGAGCCACGGGCGACGTCACCCGAGCCGCCGATTCGCCAGCGGCCGGACTCGTCGACGGACGTCGCCAACCGGTCGGGTTCCTCGTCGGCCGGTTCGACCGGTGCTGATTCGGGGCCTTCGTCGAAGAACTGTCGCTGTCATCGTCTTGCGCAACTGGCTCACGGTGGTGACGGTTGCGAACTCGGCGAGGTGCTCGTCGGCCCATGCCGGTGCATTCATGACGGCGATCACCTGATCGACGGCGAGTTCGCCGCGGTCGAACACGGCGCTCACGCGAGGGAACTCGCTGCGGCGTTCGGCGCAGCGCACGATCTCGTTCGCCCGATGTGGTGAGAGACCGGCTTTCCAGGCGAGCCATTGGGCGGGGGAGTGGATGTCGGCGGCTCGCCAGCGGTCGGTGTCCAACGCCCGCTCGACGAGGGCCACCAACCGGCTGTGTTGGGCGTTCAGCACGCCGGCGATCTCGGCGAGTTCGCTGTCGATATCGGGCCCGTCGGCGACTCCCGGACGGGACGGGAGCACGGCTTCCATCGACATCCTGACATCGTACATGTGTTCGATCGGCAGTGCAACGCCCCAGCGTAGAGATGGTGTCAAGCCTCTCGCCGGAATTCGGGCCGATCTGTATCGGGCCGGATGGAGCGGAATCCGGTGCCGCTCGGGATGCCTCCCCTGCTCGCTCGATCGCGCCGGTGTCCGATCCGCGTCGACGTTCGAGATCGTGCCCAGGACTCAGCGATTGACGGCTAGCTTGCTGGCATGGCGACCGAGATCGTGTGTGAGCGGTGCGGGGTCGACGACCATCTCACGGGCACCCGTCGTGACGACGATCTGATCGAGCTGCACTGTGCCGCGTGCGACCTGACGTTCACGCGTGACCCGCGGCCGTCGTGCCCGAAGTGCGGCGGATTCGACATGGAGGCGATGCCGAAGGTGCTCGTGGAGAAGTCACGCGGGACGCAGATGTCGATCCAAGGTGTGCAGCGCGAGTTCCTGTGCCGCGACTGTGACGAGGACGAGATCCGCAAACACCGCGACGGTCACCTCCCGGGTCGGCTCGGCGGCAGCCAGTAACCCGCCCGTGGTCGATGCGATGTCGACGCGTCGGTGGCGCGGGCCAGTAGCGTCGGTGCGATGAGTTCGACTGCCCTGTCGATGTCGACGATCGACCGTCTCGAGCGTGCTGCCGACTCCGGTACCGGCGTCCGTTTCGTCGGTCACTCGGTCGCTCCCGACGGTCCGGTCCGCGTGTCGTGGCGCCAGATCCACGACGAGGCACGATCGGTCGCCGCCGCGCTCCAGGCCAAGGGGATCCTGCCCGGCGATCACGTGGCCGTGCTCGGGCCCGACCAGCCGGGACCTGATCACGATCGTCCGGGGCTGCTGGATGGCGGGCATCGCGTCGATGGTGCTGCCGCTTCCGATGCGGATGGGTTCGCTCGACGAGTTCGTCAACTCGACCCGGGCGCGCATCCGCCACGGCGACGCGAAGCTGGTGCTGATCGACGACCAGCTCGCTCCGTTCTACGAAGCCGTCGCGGGCGACCCGCCGATCGAGTCGATGGGTGCGGTGCTGCCCGGCGCGCCCGAACGTGCCGTCGGGCGACCGTCTCGAGATGCCCCGAGCACGACCCCGAGCGGCTGGTGATCCTGCAGTACACCAGCGGTTCCACGAGCGAGCCGAAGGGTGTGATGATCCCCGACCGGGTGCTGTCGGCGAACATCGACGCCTGCTGCGAGGCCGCGGAGCTGGGCGTCGGCGAGACGCATGGTGTCGTGGCTCCCGCTCTATCACGACATGGGGCTGGTCGGATTCCTGGCGTTGCCCATGACCAAGGGCGTCGAGCTCGTCCAGGCCGCGCCGCAGGACTTCATGGCGCACCCCGGCAACTGGATGCAGTGGATCTCCGACTACGGCGGCACCGCGACCGCCGGCCCGA
Organism: uncultured Acidimicrobiaceae bacterium; assembly: GCA_963827775.1. GTDB lineage: Bacteria > Actinomycetota > Acidimicrobiia > Acidimicrobiales > Ilumatobacteraceae > Ilumatobacter. The sequence goes on from CAWHCI010000011.1 coordinate 309,145, forward strand.
ACTTCTCGTGGGTGCTCGCGACCCGGGCGCTCAAGCGCGCCGACGGGTCTCGACCTGTCGTCGCTCACGCTCGCGCTCAGCGGCGCCGAACCGGTCGATCCCGAAGGCGGTCGAGGCGTTCGTCGACAGCCGCGGAGCCGTTCGGGTTCGACGCAGGCGCCGTCTTCCCGGCGTTCGGCATGGCCGAGACCGCCATCGGTGCCTCGTTCCCGAAGCGAGGCGCCGGGCTCATGTGCGACACGGTCGACCGTGAGGTGCTCGAACGTACCCGGGTGGCCAAGCCGGTCGAGATCGTCGACCCCGACGACCTCGCCGTGCGAGCCGCGTCGGCTGCCGATGCTCGGCACTGCGGTGCCCGGCATGGAGATGAAGATCGTCGACCCCGACACGTCGGGACGACGTGCCGGAACGGCACGTCGGCGAGCTCCTGCTCCGCGGCACCTCGGTCACGCCCGGGCTACTACAAGCGCGAAGCCGCGACGCAGGCGCTGTTCCACGACGAGTGGCTGTGCACCGGCGATCTCGCCTACGTCCTCGACGGGCAACTCATCCTGTGCGGTCGCATCAAGGACGTGATCATCGTCGGCGGCCGCAACGTGTTCCCCGAAGACATCGAACGCGCCGTCGGTGGCCTGCGACGGCGTGCGCGCCGGCAACGTGATCGCGTTCGGCATGGAGGGCTACAAGGGCAAGGAGTCGGTGGTGATCGTCGCCGAGGTGCGCGCCGACGACCTCGAGGCGGTGCGCTACGACATCCATCACCGCACGCTCGAGGTCTCCGGCCTGCCGCCTCGCGACATCATGCTCGTCACGCCCGGCACGTTGCCCAAGACGAGCTCCGGAAAACTCCAGCGGGCGAAGTGCAAGGAGCACTACCTCGCCGAGGACCTCGATCTCCTCGACACCGTCGACTGATCACCCGGGCCTGATCTCCCCGACGTCGTCGACGTCATCGATCGATCACTCGAGGGCGTAATGCTGTTCCAGTTCGACGACCCGGTCGTGCGTGAGCAAGTGGTCGCCGCTCGCTTTCGGGGCCGACTTCACCCAGCGCTTGTCCCAGGGGATCACGACGGCGCCGTCGTCGGAGATGTAGGAACCCTCGATCGGCACGTAGTGCGCCGATCGGAGCAGACCCGGGTCGACGACGAGCCAGTGCGGGGTCATCGAGCCGTCGTCGGTGATGTCGGGATCGGTGTAGATCACGTCGACGACGCGTCCGATGTCGTCGCCGCGCTCGTCGAGCACGTGATGGCCTGTGTAGGTCGGACGGGTAGTGCCGTGACCGGTCATGTCAACCTCCGGGGAGTCGTGCCCGCTGTCACCATTCTGTAACATTCGGACCTCGTTTGGCAAGGGGCCCGATGGGATGATGAGCGGGTGAAGGTCGTGTACACGCTGCGGCACCGACTGCACCACCCGGAACACGAGATCGAGGGTGGCCGCGTCCAGGAGCCGTTCGAACACCCGGGCCGTGCCGAGAGGATTCAGGCCGCGCTCGCCGCGGACGACCACTTCGAGTTCGTGGCCCCCGACGAGTGGGGAACCGAACCCATCGAGGCCGTGCACGATCCGGGGCTCGTGCGATTCCTCGCGACGGCGTGGGAGGAGTACCAGCAGAGCAACCCGTACACGCGCGACGTCATGCCCGACGTGTTCGCGCTCCCGGCGATCCGTGAGGGCATGGAGCCAGGGGCCGAACCCGCCGACATCGGCATGCGGCTCGGCTGGTGGTGTTTCGAGACCACGACACCCCTCACGCACGGCACGTTCGACGCCGCCCGGTCGTCGGTCGACGTCGCGCTCACCACGGCCGACCTGGTGCTCGGCGGTGACGCAGCCGCCTACGGGCTCTGTCGCCCGCCGGGCCATCACGCCGCGCGTGCCGCCTACGGCGGCTACTGCTTCTTCAACAACGCAGCGGTGGTCGCGCACCATCTCGCGTCGAGCACGGGGAGCAAGGTGGCGGTGCTCGACGTCGACTACCACCACGGCAACGGCACACAGCAGATCTTCTACGACCGCGACGACGTGCAGTTCGTGTCACTCCACGGCGACCCGGTCCGCGCCTACCCCTATCTCACCGGGTTCCGAGACGAACGCGGTGCCGGCTCCGGCGCGGGAGCGACATCGAACTACCCGCTGCCGCAACGCATGGAGGACGACGACTACCTCCACGCGTTGACCGCGGCGTGCGCCGACGTCTCGTCGTTCGGGGCCGACATCGTGGTGGTGTCGCTCGGGCTCGACACCTACTACGACGACCCGATCAGCGATCTCGCGCTCACCGCCGACGGGTTCGAGCGGTGCGGCGCGATGATCAGCGAGCTCGGTCTGCCGACCGTCGTACTGCAGGAGGGCGGCTACGCCACCGACGAGCTCGGCGAGAACGCCCGTCGGTGGCTGCACGGCGTCACGCGGGTGAGGGCCGACGAGTCCGACCGGGGCTGACGATGCGGATCACGGTCGCCGCCACGGCGAGCATCGTGAGCAGGAGTGCGAGCGTCTGGTACGCCCGGTTCACGGTATCGGTGCCCGCCATGCCGGCGTGGATGGCAGCGCCCCACACCAGTGCATAGGACAGCAGGTGGATGCTGTGCCAGGCTCGCTTCGACAGCCATCGGCGCATGTAGCTGGTCGCCTGGACGGCGACCAGCACGTAGAACGACAGCACACCGATCGACACGGCCAGTGGCCGGTACTCGCTCGTGCCCGGGACCAGGAGCTCGGTGAAGCCGTAGTCGATGTATCCGTCGAAGTACAGACCGAGCAGATGGAGGCCGGTCATCACCAGCGCGGTGCCCCCGAGCCACCGGTGGAGGTCGAGCAGCCAGGCCGGTCGGTCATGCGGCCTGAGTACCCGGGTGGCCAGCAAGACGCCCCAGACCAGACTGAGCACCAGGAGAACGAGCGCCACGATGCCGGAACTGCGTGAGAGATACCACCACACCTGCTGATTCATCGCGCGAACTCCGTCCATGCGGTCGAGGTGTGGTGCTCGCCGTCGGCCGTGGTCACCGATGCCGCCAGTCCGAGCTCCTCGAACCGGCCGATGCCGGCCGCGAGGCCGTCGACGAACGGGACCTTCGTGAAGGTTTCCGCCCACGCCGCCGTGCCGGCGAGCACGGTGCACGACACCACGTCGCCCGACGCCGACTCGAGTGTGGACGGATCGATCAGGTGATGCTGCGGGCGGCCGCCCCGGCGCCAGGTGCGGATCCGGGTCGTCGAGGTCGCGACCCCGCCCTCGACGACGCGGAGCCGTCGGGAATCGTCGTCCCCGTGGGCGGCGACGCCGATCGTCCAGGCCCGGCCATCGGGGGCCGAACCGCCGACGCGGAGATCGCCGCCGACCGTCACCACGACGCCGTCGGCGCCGGCTGCGAGCAGTTCGCCGACCACGAGGTCGGCAGACAGGCCCTTGCCGAGCCCGCCGGGATCGAGCACCGTACCGACCGGCAGCCGAACCCACCCACCGTTGCGATCCACGACGATCTCGCCGGGGCGGCCCCGCGGAGGGGTCCCGGCGGGAAGCGACGTGCGACGGGTCGCGTCGTCCCGGCTCGCGGCATAGCCGAGTCCGACGATCGCACCGAGCAGCGTGGGATCGAAGCAACCATCGGTGGCGTGCCACGCCCGCACGAGCGACTCGACGAGGTGGATCGTGTCGGTCGACACCGCACGCGGCTCGCCGCCCGCACGGTTCAGGCCGGAGATCTCGCTCGTCGCGACGAACCTGCTCCAACGCTGTTCGAGTTCGTGCAGCCGATGGACGCCCTGTCGTGCCAGCGCCGCGCTCGTTGCGGGCCCGTCGTGCGCGGTGACGACGACGCTGGCGTCGCACCCCATGACCCGCGAGTCGGCTCGAGCGGCGAGTCGCGGATCGGTGTCAACTCCCACTGGTCTCGGCCTGAGGTGCGGGTGCCGGCGCCGCTGCGGGAGCGGCGGCGGGCGCAGGTGCCGGTCGCGGCGGTTCGGGCACAGCGAGATCGACTCTGGTCGGGGCGACCACGGCCGGGACCGTCGAGACCGGCGACGCCTCGGCCGACGCGGGGAGTTCGACCTTCGGAGGCGGTGCCGTCGACGATGTCGGCCGGAGCCGGTTCGCTCCGTCCAGCAACTGGTCGATGGTGCCGCCGAGGCCGGCCTCGTCGAGGATCGCAGCGTCGACGTCGGAGATCGGTGCACCGCTCGTCGCATCGATGACGACGACGACCACACGCGCAGGTTCGGCGGCGGCGGGCGTGCCGCCCGGCGGGATCGTGGGGGATGGTGGGTCGACCGCAGCCGCGATCTGCGTCTCGGCGGTGTCGGATGCGGCTGCACGGCCGGCGATGCCGTAGCCGGCCATCATGCCGAGCAAGGCGGTCGTCGAGGCGCCGACCGTCACGATCTTCGCGGTCGTCGCAGGTCCTCGGCGCCGGGCCGAACGGGACGCTCCGTCGGCGACCGGTTCCACCGGCGTGACCCGGATGTTCGTGGCCGATTCGGACGGCTCCGGTGCCGGGAGATCGTCACGCCGCGCTCGGAGTCGTGCCAGGCGCTCGGCCTGTTCGTCGCCCGGAGCAGAAGATTCGGGGTGCTCAGTCATCGTCACGTTCCTCGTCGTGGTCCTCGTCGTCGTCGTCGTCGTCGTCCTCGTCCTCGACCTCGTGCTCGTCGTCGTCCTCGCCGTCGTACTCGTCGTCGTCATCGACCGGCGGCGGGGGTGCAGGAACTGCCGGGGCGGTCGGTGTCGGATCGGCTGCTGCGGTCGAACCGCCGATGCGCTCGGACTCGACCCGTGGCACGATCTGGCCGTCGACGAGTTCGGCCGTGAACTCGACACGAACGGTGTCCGACGAGAAGGAGACCTCCACGTCGTCGCCGCCGGACGGTTCCACATCGGTGACCCGCCAACCCGGCAGCGGTTCGCTCGACACGAGCACGATTCGCCCATCGAGCACATCGACCGTCACGATGCCGGCGTCACCGACGTTGAAGGCCGTGAGGAACCCGGATGCCGCCGGCGTCGTCGGCCTTGGCGACTCGACCGCGATCGGTCTCGCGGGCGGAAGTGGTTCGGTCCCGGTGGTCGGTCCGGGCAGCGTGGTCGAGGGCAGGGTGACATCCACCGGGGGCACCGTGACATCGACGGTCGAGGGGGGAGGAAGGATCGCCGCCGACGTCCCCGACGCGGCCGGACCGCCGTCGAGGATCTGGGTGTTCACGACAGCGGCAGCCGAACCGGCGCCGAGGACGCCGACCATCGAGAGTGCTACGGCGAGTTTCGTCTTCATCTGCGGACTCCTGTCCTGTGGTGGTGGGGGATCCGGAGGTCGCTGCTGCGCCGTTCCGGGTCTGGGCATCAAGGTACGGATGGCCGTCCCAGCAGGGAGGCGCCACTCGTCCAAGAAACGTCCAAGAACGATCGGGAAGTCGGCAGATCACCGAAGAAGCTCCCACTTCGCCGACCAGCCCGGCGACAATGGTGGCGTGCAGGTCCTCCTCGTCGAAGATGACACCGCGATCGCGAACTCGCTCGGCGAATCGCTGATCGCGGCCGGGTTCGAGGTCGACCACGTCGCCACCGGTGCCGAGGCGATTCGTGCCCCGTTCGGCGATGTCGTGTTGCTCGATCTCGGACTCCCCGACATGGATGGTTACGACGTCTGCCGGGCCATTCGCGCCGAGTCCGACGTTCCCATCATCGTGATCACCGCACGGGGTGAGGAGCTCGACCGAGTGCTCGGCCTCGAGCTCGGCGCCGACGACTACGTCGTCAAGCCGTTCGGGTTCCGCGAGCTGGTCGCACGAATCCGCGCCGTGACGCGGCGCGCCCGCTCGGTCAACGACGTGGGCGACGCAAGGGAGGGGGACGTCCTGACCGTCGGGCCGCTCACGATCGACCGACGAACCCACCGGGTGACGCTCGTGGCCGACGGCGTGGGTTCGGAACTCGCGCTCACTCCCAAGGAGTTCGAACTGCTGGCGTTCCTCGCCGAGGACGCCGGTGCGGTCAGGACCCGTACCGACATCGTCGAGCACGTCTGGGATGCCAACTGGTTCGGACCGACCAAGACGGTCGACGCCCATGTCGCCGGCCTCCGTCGCAAGCTGGGGAACCCGGCCTGGATCGCTGCCGTCCGAGGCGTCGGGTTCCGGCTGGACGTACCCGAATGAGCACTGCGTGAGGAACCGCCTGCTCCTCGTGCTCGTCGGGGTGGTGGCGCTCGTGCTCGCGGTGCACGACATCCCGCTGGCCGGACATCTGAACCGAGTCGAACGGGACCGGCTGGTCACCGGTCTGGAACGGGACGCGTTCATCCTGGCCGGCCGCGCGGAGGAGGCGCTCGAGGACGGTACGGCCGCGGACGAACCCCTGCTCGACGTGGCGGTCTCCCGTTATGCGCGCGAAGAGGATGTGCGTGTGGTGATCGTCGACCGCGACGCCATCGGTGTCGTCGGTTCCGATCCGTCGGTCATCGACGAGGACTTCTCGAATCGGCCCGAGATCCAGGATGCGCTCGATCTCGGCCAGCCGCGCACCGGTGAGCGGTTCTCCAACACGCTCGGCGAGGATCTGTTCTACGTGGCGGTTCCGGTGCTCTCCGGCGTCGATCGTGTGGGCGCCGTGCGCATCAGCGCTCCCGAACGAGTGGTCTCCGACCGCGCCGCCGGTCGGGTTCGGGGTCTGCTCGCCGTGGCGGGGATCTCGCTCCTGATCGCGGTCGCCGTGGCCTGGGTGTTCGCGGCGAGTGTCACGGGTCCCTTGCGTCGGCTCCGCCGAGCGACCGACGAGTTGGCCGCCGGTGATCTGGCAGTCCGCGCCGAATCGGACGAAGGACCTCCCGAGGTCCGGTCGCTCGCCTCGTCGTTCAACTCGATGGCTGGTCGGCTGGAGCAGCTGGTCGACCGTCAGCGAGCGTTCGCGGGCACGGCCTCGCATCAGTTGCGCACCCCGTTGACGGCGATCCGCCTGCGACTCGAACAGCTGGAACAGCAGGTGGAATCCGATCCCGACGCGCAGCGAACGGTCGATGCGGCGCTGACCGAGACCGATCGTCTGCATCGCATGATCGAAGGGCTGCTCGCGCTCACGCGTGCCGAAGATGCTGCAGCGGGGCCCGTGTCGGTCGATCTGAGCGCCATCGTGCTCGAGCGAGTCGAGCACTGGGGCCCGCTGGCCGAGGAGCGAGGTGTCGACATCACCGCGGACGTCTCGGGCAGTGTGCTGGTGCTTGCCGTCGCGGACGGGCTCGAACAGATCATCGACAACTTGGTCGACAACGCGCTGGAGGTCTCGCCCAGCGGGTCGCAACTCGCGATCTCGGTCGCGCCGCTCGATCGGGCGGTGGAGCTCCATGTCGTCGACGAGGGCCCCGGCATGTCGGACGTCGACCGTGAACACGCATTCGGCCGGTTCTGGCGTGGCACGGATGCGTCGCCTGGTGGCTCAGGCCTCGGGTTGGCGATCGCGCAACAGTTGGTGGCCGCGGGCGACGGCACGATCGAACTCAGAACGGCGTCGTCGGGAGGGATCGATGCCGTGGTGACGCTCAGATCGCCTTGAGGGCCTCGATCACCGGCGTCCATCGTTCGGGGTCGCTCTCGTACGGGGCGTAGAACGAGAGACGGTCGATCACGTCGGCATACCGGCGCCCGAGCTCGGGGGCCACGGTCTCGGGCTCACCGACCACCGCGAACGTGTTGAGGACCTCGTCGTCGATCAACGTGCCCATCTCCTCCCATTTGCCCTGCTTCGAGAGCGAATTCAACTCGTCCTGCATCCCGCCCCATCCGTGCACGTCGAGCACCTTGCGGTACGCCGGCGTGGAGCCGTAGAACGCGATCTGCTGGCGCGTGGCCGCGGCCGCCTTCGACATCTGCTCGTCGGTCGTGCCGGTCACCACGAACGACGGCCCGACGATCTCGAAGCCGTCCATCGTCTTGCCCGCCTTGGCCCGGCCCCGCTCGAGCGCGGGGATCGTGACCTCGCGGAGGTACTTCTCGGTGGTGAAGCCGTGGCAGAAGAACCCGTCGCACACCTCGCCGGCCACCTCGGTCATCAACTCGCCGACCCCGGCGAGGAAGATCTTCGGCACGCCGAAGTCGCCGAGGTCGCTCGAATCGGGCGTGAAGAAGGGCGTCATCAGGGTGTGCCGGTAGAACTCGCCGCGGAACTGCAACGGCGCGCCGTTCTCCCACGTGTCCCAGATCGCCCGGATCGCCTGGACCATCTCGCGCATCCGCGCCGCCGGATGGCTCCACTCCATCGAGAAGCGCTTCGTGATGTGGGGCTTGATCTGGCTGCCCAGCCCGAGCACGAAACGGCCCTGCGACATCGCCTGCAGGTCCCACCCGATGTTGGCCAACAACATCGGGTTGCGTGCGAAGGCGACGGCGATCGACGTGCCGAGCTCGATCTCGCTGGTCCGTTCGGCTGCCGCGGCGAGCGGGAGGAACGGGTCGTGGGCGGTCTCGGCCGTCCAGACCCCCGAGTATCCCTGGCCTTCGAGTTCGGCGGCCCGCTGGCCGACGTTGACGATGGAGCCGCCGAGTCCGGTGTCGATCTTCATGGCCGCGACCGTACCGATCCGGGGCCGGCACGATCCGATCGCAGTCGCCACCGCTCACCCGGCCGGGCCGCTCGTGGCGTCAGTCCTGGTCGCGGAGGAACCGTTCGAGCTCTTCGGCCAACTCGTCGCCGGAGCGCATCTCGAGAGCCGACGGGTCCACATCGACGTCGACCGCGTCGTCGGAGGCATCGTAGATCTGCTCCAACTGCTCGATCATCGTGGCGTGCTCGTCGTTGCCGCTGATCATCCCGTCGAGGCGCCGGCCCTGGATCTGGACCTCGCTCCGGAGCGTGGCACCGTCGATGACGATCTCGGTGGCTTCTCGCAGCCCATCGAGCAGCGCCACGCTGGCCGCGGGATACGACATCGCCGCGATGTAGTGGGGGACCTGTGCCCAGATGCCCAGCGCGGGGATCTCCCGTTCGTGCATCTCGCGTTCGAGCGATGCCGAGACGCCCGCCGGAACGTCGATGGAGCTGCGCAGGAACGAGACTCGCGCGAGCACATCCTGCGACGGGCTGCTCACCGAGAGCCGCGCCGGCCGGGTGTGCGGCACCGCGAACGGGTAGGCGCCGAGGTGCGCCATCAGCCGGACCCCGAACTCGGAGGCGACCTCCCCGACGGTGCGGGTGAAGCGGTGCCATGCCATGTCGGGCTCCGGGCCGGCCAACACCAGCAGGTCGCGGCCGGTCTGGTCGCGGCCGGTCGACAAGGTGATCCGTTCCCAGTGCAGCACCGAGTGCAGACCCTCGCGGAGCTCCATCACCGGTCGTCTCGCACGGAAGTCGACGTAGGTGTCGTCGTCGAACTCGGCGATCGGCAGGGTCTCGGCCTCCTCCTCGATCGCCTCGATCGCGGCCCGCGCCGCGCCGCCGGCGTCGATCCAACCGCTCAGCATCACGACGAGCACCGGCTCGTTCAGGTCGGGCTTCGGGCCCAACCAGCGGAGACTGTCGTCGATCACGTCTCGAAGGGTACCGCTGCCTCGTTGACGGGCCCAGGGATCGACGCAGAACGCGCCGATAGGGTGGTCTCATGGCCATCGACGTGACCGATGCAACGTTCCAGACCGAGGTGATCGAGCGATCGGTGACCACGGCCGTGGTGCTCGATCTGTGGGCACCCTGGTGCGGCCCGTGCAAGACGCTCGGACCGATCCTCGAACAGGTCGTCGGCGAGACCGAGGGTCAGGTCGTCCTGGCCAAGGCCGACATCGACGAGAACCCGGCCATCGCGCAGGCGTTCCGTGTGCAGTCGATCCCGATGGTCGTCGCGTTCAAGGACGGCCAGCCGGTCGACGCCTTCATGGGCGCCCAGGGAGAGCACGAGGTCCGTGAGTTCGTCCAGCGCCTCCTGCCGACGGCCGAGCAGAGTGCGGTCGCCGATCTGATCGAGGCCGGCGACGAGGTGTCGCTCCGGGAGGCCCTCGAGCTCGAACCCGGCAACGAGGACGCCGTCGTTGCGCTCGCCGATCTGCTGGTCGAGGCGGGCCGGCCCGACGAGGCGCTGCAGATCCTCGAGCGCGTCCCCGAGTCGGATCGTACGCGTGTCGTCGCGGCCAAGGCCCGGGTCGGGATCACCCCCGACGACGATCACGACGCCACGCTCACCGCACTGCTCGATCAGGTCAAGACCGACGACGACGCGCGCCAGCAGTTCGTCGACATCCTCGAGCTGATGGGTCCCCACGATCCGCGCACGGCGAGCTACCGCAAGCAGCTGACCGCCCGTCTGTTCTGACGAGTCGACCGGGCCGACGCCCGGTACGCTGACGGCTCCGGCTTCCTCCACTGCAGCAGTGCGCCACGGCGCACCGTCCCAGGAGGTCGTCGATGAACGGTTCCCCGGAACTTCCCCCTCGCCCCCAGCCGCCCAAGCGGCTCGGCGAGTCGCTCAACGCCTGGTTGGCCTGGTTCGGCGTCGGTCGCCTGGTCGTGTCGGCCGTCTGCGTGGTCGCCGTCGCAGCCGGCGGCGCCTGGCTGCTCCGAACGCCTGCGCCCACCACCGAGGCGGGGATCCCGTTCGTCGGTTCGACGGCGTCTCGACCGACGACACCGACGCTGGCGCCACCGACGACACCTCCGACGTCGGTCGCGGCCGAGCCACCGTCGACCGCCCCGGTCTTCGTGCACGTCGCGGGCTCGGTGCGCACGCCGGGCCTCTACGAGGTCGCCGCCCCGGCGCGTGTGCACGACGCCGTCGAGGCGGCGGGTGGGCCGACCGGTGTGGCCGATCTCGACGGTCTCAACCTCGCAGCACCCGTGACCGACGGCCAACGCGTGTACGTGCCGGCCGCCGGCGAGGTCGACCCGGCGTCGGTGCCGCAGGGCGGTGACGGCGACGGTGCCGCCGCACCCGAACCCGTCCCGAGCGTCGGCCCGATCGATCTCAACCTCGCGACCGTCGAACAACTCGAGAGGCTCCCCGGCATCGGCCCCGCCACCGCATCGGCGATCGTCGACGATCGCGACCGCCACGGCCCGTTCGCCACGGTCGCCGACCTCGAGCGGGTGCCCGGCATCGGTCCGGCGAAGTTGGCGGCGGTGATCGACCTGGTGACGGTGTGATCAGGCGATCAGCGACTCGCCGAGGCTCGCGGTGGCCGCGATCAGGGCGCCGCCGGCACCCAGCACGACGGCGATCGTCAGCCAGAGCATCTCACGGGCGTAGTCGCGCCACGTCGCGATCGACGACCGGGTGGCCCGGCGCGACGCGAGCAGCCCGAGCAACAACCACAACGGGGTGCTCGCGAGCACGGCGAGCGGGTAGGCGGCGTCGTCCGAGAACGGAGCGCCGGCGATCAAGCAGCCCCGGTGCCGCCGACACGCCGGCGACCAGCCCGATCAACCCCGAGGTGCGGCCGTCGCCGAGCTGCAGCGCGAGCATCGCGATCGCTCCGAGAATTATCATCGGGATCAGACCGAACAGCGGTCCGAGCAGCCGGATGCGGGCGCGATACCACCGTGGTCCGGCCATGAGCGGCGCAGCCCGGGGCTCCGGCTCGGGGGCCGGATGGTCGTGGCGGACGGCGGTTTCGATGCGTCGAGCCTATGGGCTCGTGCCCGACGTCATACGTCATCCGATCGGCGATCGGTTGGTCGCGGGGTGCGCCGCCGTCGTCGCGATCGGTTGCTGGTGGCACGACGTCGCCGTGGTGGTCTGCTCGATCGTCCCGATCGGGCTCGTCTGCGTCCGCACCGAGGCGAACGTCTGGCGCGCCGTCATGGTGCTGTTGCTGCTGGGCGGCGTGGCGACCGCGCGCGCCGATACCGCCTGGTCGCAGCTCGCACCGAGGCAGTTGGGGGCGTTCGACGGTCACATCACGCTGGTCGACGATCCTCAGCCGTTCGCTCGGGCGACCCGCGTGCTCGTCGAGATCGAGGGGGAGCGCTTCGAGATGTGGGCGCGAGGTCGTGCAATCCGCCAGCGGGTCGCAACATGGCGTGCGGGCGAGTCGGTGGCGAGCAGCGGTCAGCGCCGGGCGTTGAAGCCCGAACGCCAGGAACGTGTCGCCTGGCAGCACGTCGTGGGCGAGTTCCGCATCGACTGGGTCAGCGACGTGTCACCCGGCAGCCCGGTGGCGACCGCATCGAATCGTGTCCGCGCCGCGCTCGAACGGGCGGCCGACGAGCTTCCGGCCGACGACGGCGCGTTGTTCCGCGGGTTGGTGGTCGGTGACGACCGTGACCAACCGCCCGAGATGATCGAACGCTTCCGCGCGAGCGGCTTGTCGCACCTCACCGCGGTGTCCGGGCAGAACGTATCGTTCGTGTTGATGGCGGCGGCGCCGCTCCTGCGGGTGCTTCGTCCGGCGTGGCGGTGGGTCGTGACGCTCGGCCTGATCCTGTGGTTCGTCAGCCTGACACGCTTCGAGCCGTCGATCGTTCGCGCCGGGGCGATGGCGTCGCTGTCGGCGACGGCATTCGTGCTGGGTCGTGAACGGTCGCCGACACGCCTGCTCTGGCTGGCGGTGACCGGATTGCTCCTGGTCGACCCGCTGCTGGTCCGGTCGGTCGGGTTCTGGCTCTCCGTCGGGGCGACCGCCGGTGTGTCGTCGATCGGGCCGCGGATCGCTCGCCGCCTCGAGGCGTTGGGGTGGCTCGCAACGCCCATCGGGGTCACACTCGGCGCACAGGTCGGCGTGGTGATCCCGGCGGTGCTGGTGTTCGGTCGGCTGCCGCTGGTCAGCGTGCCGGCCAACCTGCTCGCCGTACCCGTGGCCGGCTTCGTGATGCTCTACGGGTTGCCCGCCGGGTTGCTCGCCGGTGCGCTGCCGCCGATGGGGCCGGTGGTGATGTTCCCGTGCCGGGTGGGTGTTCGCTGGGTCGACACGATCTCGATGCTCGGCGCTCGTCTCGAACCGGGTGGTGCGGCGACCTGGATCGGATGGGGTCTGTTGACCGTTGGCGGTGCCGGCGTGATGGCCGCCCAGCGGGCGCGCTCGGCACGCCCGGCCGAGGTCGGGCGCGCGGGCCAAGGACGTGACCATCGACCTCGGCGGTGAGTCCGAGGAGGACGTCAGGCCGAGTCGCGAGACTTCGCGTGCGGAGGGCGCTCAGCAGCCGCGGTTCGGCATCGGCAGACGGGCATTCCCCGGCACCGCCGGCGGTCGCCCGGTACGCCCACCCGGTCGCGGGCTCGCGAAGCTGCTCTCGTGACCATCACCGTCCACACCGCACGCACCATCGTCACCATGGACCAGGCCCGGCCGGTCGCGGAGGCGGTCGCGGTCGATGGCGAGCGGATCGTGGCGGTCGGCTCACTCGCCGAGGTGCTCGACGCGATCGGTGATGCGCCCCACGTGGTTGACGACACGCTCGCCGACCACGTGGTCCTGCCCGGGCTGATCGATCAGCATCTCCATCCGATCCTCGGCGCCACCACCCTCGCCACCGAGGTGATCGCGACCGAAGACTGGGTGCTGCCCGATCGCACCTCTCCTGCCGCTCACTCCCACGACGAGTACGTGGCGGCGCTGCGCGCCGCCGACGAGCGAACGCGGGCCGACGGCGCCGGCGACGACGACTGGTTGTTCTCGTGGGGCTATCACCGGCTCTGGCACGGCGAGCTCGGTCGCGATGTGCTCGACGCGGTCAGTGATGTGAGACCGATCGGCGTCTGGCAGCGCTCGTGTCACGAGTTCCACGCGAACACGCCGGCCCTGCGGGCCCTCGGTGTCCTCGACGACGACTGGGGCACCGATCTCTCCGACGACGTGCGCGACACCGCCGACGTCGACTCCGGCCACTTCTGGGAACGCGGGTTCTTCGTGGCGATCTTGCCGCTGCTGTCGCCGATGCTGTTCACCCCCGAGCGTCTGACGAGGGGGCTCCGGCAGATGGTGCGCTACCTGCACCAGAACGGCGTCACGGCGTTCAACGAACCGGGGGCGATCCTCCCGCCGGGCGCCTGGGACCTGTACCGCGAGATCCTCGGCCACGACGACACGCCGTTCTTCAGCTACTTCCTGACCGACGGCCGCGGGCCGGCCGAACTGGGGATGTCGCACGACGACACCCTGGCGCGGGCCGTGCGGCAGTACGAGATGGCCCCCGACGCATCGTCGGCTGCGAGCCGGCTTGCGTTCTTCCCCGAGCAGGCCAAGTTGTTCGCCGACGGGGCGATCATCAGCCAGCTCATGCAGATGCGCGACCCCTACCTCGACCGCGACGGAGCGCCGAACCCCGATCATCACGGGGAGTGGATCATGCCGCCGGAGATGTTCGAGGAGCGGGCGAAGCTCTACTGGGAGGCCGGCTTCCAGCTGCACGTGCACGTCAACGGTGACCTCGGGCTCGACCTGGTGCTCGACACCGTCGAACTGCGGCTGCGCGAACACCCGCGCGACGACCACCGCACGGTGATCGTGCACTTCGCCAACTCCACCGAGGAACAGGTCGATCGCATCGCGGCGCTCGGCTGCATCGTGAGCTCGAACCCGTACTACCCGGTCGGATTCGCCGACAAGTTCGGTGAGGTCGGCCTCGGCCCCGAGCGCGCCGATGTGATGACACGCAACCGATCGGTGCTCGCCCGCGGCGTACCGCTCTCGTTCCACTCCGACCTCCCGATGGGACGCAGCGACCCGATCGGGATGATGTCGTGCGCCGTGAATCGCATCACCCAGTCCGGCCGCGTCGCCGGCCCGGAGCAGCGGATCGGCGTCGAAGCGGCGCTTCGGGCCGTCACGATCGACGCGGCCCACTCCTGGCGCAAGGAGTCCGAGCTGGGGTCGATCGAGGTGGGCAAGATCGCGAACTTCACCGTCGTCGATCGGAACCCGCTCGATGTCGACCCGCTGCGCCTCGACGAGATCGACGTGGTCGGCACCGTGTTCTGCGGTCGTTGGTTCCCGGTGCCCGACGACGCTCGCGGGCGCACGTCGCTCGCCCGCTCCCGCGGCCCGACCCCGGGCGCAGCCGGTGATCCGCATCTCGACCACGCAGGGTGCATCTGCGACGTGGCCCGGGAGGTCATGCGCCACGTCGCCTGACGGCGGCGTGCATGACCCACTGGTTGCCGTCACGGGCGCGAACACTGCTATGAATCGGGGTCGCATGGCTGTCCACCTGCTGACCGGTGACGATGAGTCGATCCTGCGGTCGAAGGCGCACGACCTCGTCGCCCAGCTCGTCGGTGACGGCGATCGCAGCCTCCTGGTCGACGAGTTCGACGGCGAGGAGTACGAGCTGCGCGAGGCGGTCGACGCCGCACAGACGCTGCCGTTCCTGACCGACAAGCGGGTGGTCGTCGCACGCGACGTCGGTCGCTTCAACGCGGACGACCTCGTGCCGTTGATCGGCTACCTCGACAACCCGCTGGACACGACCGACCTCGTGCTCGTGGCGGGTGGCGGGCGACTGTCGAAGAAGCTGACCGACGGGGTGAAGGCGACGGGCGGCCACGTGACGAGCACGAGTCCGCCCAACCGCCCGAAGGACCGGCAGACGTGGGTGCGAACCGAGGCCGAGGAGCACGGGGTTCGGCTCGACGGCGCCGCGGCGGCCCGGATCGCCGACCAGCTCGGCGAGGACGTCGGCCGGCTGGAGGGCATCCTCGCCGGTGATCCGCTCCACGTACGGCGACGGCGTCAAGATCTCGGCCGCCGACGTCGAACCGTTCCTCGGTGAAGCGGGCGGAGTGCCGCCGTGGGACTTCACCGACGCGATCGACGCCGGACAGACGAGCAAGGCGCTCACGCTGATGGCGCGCATGATCCACGGTGGCGAGCGCCACCCGCTCCAGATCATGGCGATCCTGCACAGCCACTACGGCAAGCTGGCCCGCCTCGACGGCGCCGACGCCCGCAACGAGGCCGGACGCGGCCGCGGCCATGGGCATTCGGCCCGGGCTATCCCGCCAAGAAGGCGTTGGCGAACTACCGGCGGCTGGCCGGCGGGGGAGTGCAGCGAGCGATCCAACTGCTGGCCGAGGCCGACAGCGACCTCCGCGGCGACACCGATCTCGGCGTCGGAGTTGGTGATGGAAGTGCTCGTCGCCCGGCTCAGCCGACTCGGGGCTCGCCGCTGACGCTCGGCGTTCGTTCCGGGTCAGCGGCGCGGTGTCGCGGCGCTCGCGAGCTCGTAGGCGGTGAACGGGCCGACGGCCCGGTCCTCGGCAACGAAGTGGTAGAGCGCCACACCGAACACGCCGCGGGTGGCACCGGCGAAGATCGACGCGCCGACGGCCACGACGAGGCCGAGCAGCGACGAGCACGCCACCGAGCACGCCCCAGGCGGTGCCGCCGGAGATCAGCACGACGCCGCCCACCATCGCGCCGACACCGATGAACGTGAACACGGTGGCGATGCCACCGATCACGAGGTTGCCGGTCACCTGCTGCCCCCACCGTTGCCGGACGAGTGAGCCGGAGCGCTTGATCGCATCGACGGGGCCGACACCCTCGAGCGCGAGCACCGGAACGACCAGGAACGTCACGAGGCCCCAGATGGCCGCACCGAACGAGGCCGCGATGCGGCCGGCGATGCCGCCACGATCGCGGAGGATCGCGAACATGAGCGAGACCAGCGAGGAGACGAGTGCCCAGCCGGCGATCGTCGGCAATACGGTTCTTCGCGATCTGCCGTGCCGCGTCGACATCGGGCTCGCGGCCTTCGAGCGCGTCGTTGGCCGCTGCCGCGAGGATCACGTTGTAGTAGATGACGAGGAACGAAGCCAGGTACGACCCGATGGCGATCAGCACGTAGCCCGACGAGTCGGGTCGCGTCGGGGTCGGAGGTCGCGAGGAACACGCCCGGAGCGATGAACACGAGCGCGGCGACGACGGCGAGCACGCCGCCGGTCAGCGGCAGCTTCGCCAACCCGGGATGCTCCCGTACCACCGACCACGACTTCTTGGTCAGTGCCCAGCCCTGCTTCATCCGAGTGAACATGGGCGCGATCGTACCGCTGACGCGACGAAGCCCGGGGTCGTGGACCCCGGGCTTCGTTCAGATCTCGTCAGGTCGTGCGGCGGGTCAGGCGCCGGCGTTGACCTTCTTCATGAGGCGGCTCTTCTTGCGGGCTGCGGCGTTCTTGTGGATGACACCCTTCTGGGCAGCCATGTCGATCTTCTTGATCGCGGCGCGCGACGGCGTCGTCGTTGGCCTCCTCACCGATGGTGGACTCGGCCGCCTTCATCCGGCTCTTCAGCTCGCTGCGGACGGCCTTGTTCCGTTCCGCGGCCTTGGCGTTGGTGAGAATTCGCTTCTTCTGGCTCTTGATATTGGCCACGGGTTTCCCTCTGACTGTTGGGGTTTCGTTGTCGATCTTCGGCCCGGCGGGACTCCACCGAGCAGCGCAGTGAGGCTATCGGCGGGCCCTCGCAAACCCCAACGCTCCACCGTGCTGCACGCCGTAGGCTCATGCGCCGTGACGTTCGCGGATCTCTCGGATCGAGCCCAGGTCAACCGTCTTCGAGCCGTCGCACTCGAGGCGCTCGCGGACTACCCGGTCGAGCCGGCCCGCCTGCGTCTGCTGATGCACGACTTCAACACCACGTTCCGGGTCGACACGACCGAGGGCGCGAAATTCGCCCTGCGTATCGACGTCAATCGCCGCAAGCCGGTCGCTGCACTCGACGCCGAGTTGGCCTGGCTCGCAGCCATCGACCAGGACACCCAGGTCGTCGTGCCGGTGCCACTCGGGGCCGACGACGGGCGCTTGCACGTGCCGGTGACCGTCGACGGTGTCGAGGGCGAACTGAACGTGGCGGTGATGTCGTGGCTCCCCGGCAAGGACCTCGACGAACCGACGGTGCCCGCCACGTTCGAGCTGGGACGGCAGATGGCGATGCTCCACGATCATGCGAGCGCCTGGACGTTGCCCGCCGGGGTCGAGTTCCCTGCGATCGACAGTGTGTTCATGGACAGTCCCGACCGCTTGCGCCCCGGTCACGAGTTGATCTCCGACGAGCAGCGGGCACTCCTGGTCGAGGTGCTCGACCGAGTCGAGCCGACGTTCCACGAGATGATCGAGGCCGGTGAACGCATGCCGATCCACGGCGACCTGCACCAGTGGAACGTGAAGTGGCTCCGCGGCAAGATGTCGGTGTTCGATTTCGACGACGCCGGCATCGGTGTCCCGGCGCAGGATCTGGCGATCACGGCGTTCTACCTGCCCGACGACGAGCGCCGCTCCGAGATGCGCCAGGCGCTGTTCGAGGGCTACCGGACGGTTCGCGACCTGCCGCCGTTCACCGACGAGCAGTTCGACGCCGCGCTGGCCGGGCGCACGCTGGTGCTGCTCAACGAACTGGTCGACATGACGTCGGGCGAGAGTCGCAACCTGGTGTCGAAGTATCTCGGCAATGTCGTGGCTCGGATGCGCTCCTACCTGGACACCGGCGTCTATCGAGCGCGTGTGCCGGGTGTCGTTCCACTCTCGTAGCGCAGCCCCACCGGTAGCGTTGGGGATCGCCATGGAGCTGTCCCACATCCGCAACTTCTCGATCATCGCGCACATCGACCACGGCAAGTCGACGCTGGCCGATCGCCTCCTCGAGCTCACCGGCGCGGTGCAGGCGCGCGACATGAAGCGCGCAGTTCCTCGACTCGATGGACCTCGAGCGCGAGCGCGGCATCACGATCAAGGCCGCAGACCGTCGCGCGGTCGAGTGGAACGACCACGTGCTCAACCTGATCGACACGCCGGGCCACGTCGACTTCACCTACGAGGTCGTCGCGGTCGCTCGCCGCCTGCGAGGGCGCGCTGCTCGTCGTCGACGCCGCGCAGGGCGTCGAGGCGCAGACGGTCGCCAACGCCTACCTCGCGCTCGAGCACGACCTCGAGATCATGCCGTGCCTCAACAAGATCGACCTGCCGGCCGCCGACCCCGACGCGGTCGCGAGGAGATCGAGAACGTGCTCGGCATCGCCGGCCGAGGACATCCTGCAGATCTCGGCCAAGACGGGCGAGGGCGTGCCCGAGCTGCTCGACGCGATCGTCGAGCGGATCCCGCCGCCCGACCGGCGACCCCGACGCGCCGCTGCAGGCGCTGATCTTCGACTCGCAGTTCGACCAGTACCGCGGCGTCGTCGTCGTCCGTGCGCGTCATGGACGGCGCGCATGCAGTCGGGCTCGCAAGCTCCGCTTCATGCAGGCCGGCGCCGACCACGAGGCGCTCGAGATCGGCGCCCGCGCGCCCGATGCCGACGCCGCTGAACGAGCTCGGCGCCGGCGAGGTCGGCTACCTGATCGCCAACATCAAGGACGTCGGCGACGCCCGCTCGGCGACACGGTCACCACGGCGTCGAAGGGCGCCGACCGAGCCGCTGCCCGGCTACCAGGAGCCGAAGCCGATGGTCTTCTCCGGCCTGTTCCCGATCGACGCCGACGACTTCGAGGACCTGCGCGACGCGCTCGAGAAGCTGCAAGCTCAACGACGCGTCGTTCACCTTCGAGCCCGAGACGTCCGGCGCGCTCGGCTTCGGCTTCCGCTGCGGCTTCCTCGGCCTGCTGCACATGGAGATCGTGCAGGAGCGGCTCGAGCGCGAGTTCGACCTCGACCTGATCGCGACCGCGCCGTCCGTCGCCTACCAGGTCACGCACGACCGACGGCGAGTCGACGGTCGTGTCGACAACCCGGCCGAGCTGCCGGTCGCGCCGAAGATCGACGACGATCGAGGAGCCGATCGTCAAGGTGTCGATCATCACGCCCACGGAGTACATCGGCGCGCTGATGGAGCTCTGCCAGACACGGCGCGGCGAGATGAAGCGCATGGAGTACCTCTCGCCCGAGCGCGGTCGAGCTCGACTACGAGCTGCCGCTCGCCGAGATCGTCTTCGACTTCTACGACCAGCTGAAGTCGCGCACGCCGGGCTACGCGCACGCTCGACTACGAGCTCACCGGCTACCAGCGCGGCCAACCTCGTCAAGGTCGACATCCTGGTCAACGGCATCGCCGGTCGACGCGCTCTCCACGATCGTGCACCGCGAGAACGCCGAGGCGTACGGGCGTCGCATGTGCGAGAAGCTCAAGGAGCTGATCCCGCGCCAGATGTTCGACGTGCCGCTCCAGGCCGCGATCGGCGGCAAGATCATCGCGCGCGAGACGGTCAAGGCGCTGCGCAAGGACGTGACCGCCAAGTGCTACGGCGGCGACATCACCCGCAAGCGCAAGCTGCTCGAGAAGCAGAAGGAGGGCAAGAAGCGGATGAAGTCGATCGGCCGGGTCGAGGTCCCCGGCGACGTCTTCATCAGCGCCCTCAAGCTCGACGACTGACCGCCCGACGATGACGCTCGGACCGGTTCGGCGACGCCTGCTCGACGAGCGCTGGTCAGGCGTGCGGTCGCTCGCTCGGACGGGCCACATGCGCCCATGGACGGATCGCGCGGGCCGCTGCGACGATGTCGGCGTGCGCACCAGCTCGTGGCGATGATCCTCGCAGCCGTCACATGCCCATGTTCTGCATCGGGTTGACTCCGTCGGGGTCGAGTCCAGGCGCCAGACCCGGCTCGAAGAGGACCAGGACGGCGAAGACGAGACAGGCGACGCCGACCACGCGGGCGAATGTCTCGCCATGACGCCAGAGCTTCTCGATGGCGATCACTGCGGCAAGCCCGACCATCGCGCCGACGTTCATCACCCCGAACGCGATCATGAGCAGCATCAGTGCCCAGCAGCAGCCCAGGCAGAACCAACCGTGGCTGGCACCTGCCCGAACGTCGCGGAATCTGCCGGTGAAACCGAGGTAGTGCAGAGATGGCCGAGTGGGCTGCGGCAATGGCTGAGGCACCGGAACTTCAGCGGCGTGAGCTGGAAGAGTCCGACCAGGGCGAACGTGCCGACCGCGACCCCCTGTGCCACGTTCGGTCGATCCGACGCAAGAGCACCGAACCAGTCGGCGACGAAGTAGGCGAGCACGCCGACCGCCGTCCAGATCAGGAGATAGCCGAGGCCAAGCGCGGTCAGGCGCGTGGCCCGGTGATCCACGAGCGTCGCCCGATACGACAGGACGAACGGAGCGACCGACGGCAGCATCATCGCCGCCATCATCAGTCCCCACATCACGACGAACGACAGCAGGCTCATCCCCATCGTGCCCGGCATCGCGCCCATGTCCGCGACGCGAACCCACGAGATGGTGACGCCCACGCGAGGATCGCTGCTGCGGCGAGTACCAGCGAGGTGATCGGGACGCGACGCGGCTTCGAGCACCGCCACGGTCGTCTTCATCGGCGAGTCTAGGCGGCCCAGGCGAAGGGTTCGAGAACCCGGACAGCCCGTCACCCGACCAGGCGATCCCGAACGCACTGTTCGAGACGGCGTCGACGTGGGCGACGTCGAGCGTCGGTCCCCGGGGTGCACCACGATGTTGGTGAGCTGCACCTGTCGCCCTCGGGCGAGACGTCCTTGGTCATCTGATAGTCGATCGCGTCACCGATCACCACGTGACGCCGGTTGTCCTCGGTCGTGATGGTCACCGGCAACTTCTCGACACCGAGGAACTCGCCGATCAGCGGCGCGAGCCCGGCCGGCGGACCACCGAGCGCACCGGAGAACACGCTCGTGAGTGCCTCGGTCTGTTCATCCGACGCGTTGTCGCCCACGATCAGACCGACCTTCCAGTTGCCGTCGGGCATCATCGCCGGCGTCTGGGCGATCATCACGCAGGTGGTGCCCGACACGTCGACGCCGTCAACCGATCCGGTATCGACGTCGAACATCAGCGCAACCCGGCAATCGTCGTTCGTCGCGACCCGAGCCATGTTCGACCATGTGCACGGACAGATTGCGTCACAGGAACAGTTCTCGTAGAACGTCCCGTTCAGATTCCAGGTCATCACTCACACCCCCAAGGTGTTGCAGGGAGCGGACCATACATCACTTCATGGCCGCCCCTCGACGGCCAAGCCCACGACGCACACGGGTGCACCCTTCGGGTGGCGAGTCGACGAACACCTCCCCGGAACCGACGGGTAGCGTCCGAAGTGATGAGCGATCTGCCGCCGAACCACCACGCCGATCTGCGTCACTCGGGGCCCAGCGGGTACATCTCGGGGTTGACGATGATCGTCGGTCGCGGCAACGACGCCCGTCTCGTCGCCGATCTCGCCGATCTGCAGCCGGGTGATCACGTGCTCGACATCGGGTGCGGACCGGGAACCGCCGTGCGCAACGCCGCTCGTGCCGGGATCAGGGTCACCGGCATCGACCCCTCGGAGCCCATGCTGCGCGAGGCCCGCCTGCTCACGCGTCTCCGTCGGCCGGCGGGCGAGGTCGAATGGGCGCGGGCAGGCGTCGAGGACCTCCCGCTGCCCGACGCGTCCGTACGCGTCTGCTGGTCGCTCGCGTCGGTGCACCACTGGCCAGACCTCGAGGCCGGGCTGACCGAGGTGCGACGGGTGATGACGGCCGGCGGCGTGTTCCTGGCGCTGGAACGCCGGTCACCGGTCGGAGCGACCGGCACCGCCAGTCACGGCTGGACCGCCGACCAGGCCGCGGCATTCGCCCACATGCTCACCGAGCACGGATTCGTCTCGACCGACGTCTCGAACCACGACATGGGCCGTCGCAAGGTGGTCGTCGTCACCGGTCGGACCTGACAGCTCGGCGCGCAGCTCCGTCTGGCAGCATCGGAACATGCAGTTCGACGCGGATTTCGCAGTGGTCGGCCTCGGCGCGATGGGGTCGAATGCGGCGTGGCGCCTCGCGACGAGAGGCCGCTCGGTCATCGGCATCGAGCGGTTCCATCCCGGCCACGTGCAGGGCTCGACGCACGGGACGACCCGCATCTTCCGTGTGGCCTGTCTCGAACACCCGGATCTGGTGCCGCTGGCCCGTCGCAGCCGGGATCTGTTCCGGGAGCTCGAGCACTCGTCCGGCCTGCCCGTCGTCAGCCAGTCGGGCGCCGTGATGATCGGCCCGGAGACCAGCGACGTCATCAGCGGAACGTTGGCGGCCGCGGCCGCCCACGGCCTCCCGATCGAACGTCTCGAACGAGCAGCCCTGCTCGAGCGGTTCCCGCAGCACGCCGGCATCGCGGTCGACCACGTCGGCGTCTGGGACCCGGAAGCGGGCCTCGCGTTCCCCGAGCATGCTGTCGTGGCCGCCGTCGACGCGGCGCTGCTCGGCGGGGGCCGAGATCTTCACCGACACCCGGGTGATCGACATCGAGTTGCTTGACGGCGGCGCTCGGGTCGCGACAGCGACACGCGACTTCGTGGTGCGGCAGGTCGTCGTCACCACCGGGCCCTGGCTCGGCAAGCTCGTGCCGGAACTCCCGCTCGACCCGCAGCGCACGCCGATGACGTGGTTCGACGAGCGCGAGGGTGCCGACCACCCCCATGGGATCGAGGAGTTCCCGACGTTCATCCGGGCGATGGACGACGATCAGTGGCTCTGGGGGCACGGATCGGGTGACGGCTTCGGCATCAAGATCGGTCCGGAGGACGACCCCAACTTCGGTCCGGTCGACCCGGACACGGTCGACCGGTACGTCAGCGCGCGGCGACTGGGAGTTGGTGTCCGACCTCGTCGGCCGGGCGTTCCCCGGGATCGACCCCGTGCCCGCCCGCACGACGACCTGCATGATCACCCGGTCACCCGACGGCCAGTTCCAGATCGGCCGCCCGCACCACGACCCGCGCCTGATCGTGGGCGGCGGCGGGAGTGGCCACGCGTTCAAGCACGCCGCAGGGATCGGCGAGTTGATCGCGCAGATCGCCACCGGCGAGCCGACGCTGGTCCCGACCGACTTCGTCGACCCGAACCGGTTCCTCTCTTCGGGCATGCGCTGAGCGGGTCGTCCGCGAGGCGGTACGTTCGGGGCGTGCTCGGGCCGACGATCGACCTCGTGCGCGCCGAGGCACTGTCGGCCGACGGTGCCGACGGCTACTTCGCGGCGATGTACGCCCGCGTCACCGAGCGGGTGGACCACGCGATCGCGGCCGGGCGATTCGGCGACGGCGACGGCATGGCCGAGTTCGCGCGGACGTTCGCCGACTGGTACATCGGCCCGCGCCACGGCAGCCGGCCGGTGCCCGCGTGCTGGCAGGCGACGCTCGACGTCGCCGGCGACGGTCGGCTGCTCATCGTCCAGCACCTCCTGCTCGCCATCAACGCCCATGTCAACCACGACCTGCCGCAGGTCGTCGTCGAGTTGACCGATGGCGGACGGTCGCTCGAATCGCTCAGGCCGGACTTCGACGCGATCAACGACATCCTCGCGGAGACGCAGTCGGACATCGTCCGCGACCTCGGCCGCGTCAGCGGCTGGACGCAGTGGGCCGCCGTCGCCGGTGGTGGTCGGCTCTTCGCATTCTCGCTCGATCGGGCTCGAGACCAGGCCTGGGCGACGGCCGTGCGGCTGCACGCGGCCGACGCGCGTGCGCGTGAGGTCGAGGTCGCCGAACTCGACCGGATCGTGTCGGCGCTGGCGTTCATGATCACGCGTCCGAGCGCCCCGATCCGGTGGCTGCTCCGGATCCCGAGATGGCTCGAGGTCGACGACCCCCAGGAAGTGACCAGGCGGTTGCTCGGCCACCTCGCCTGACGCAGACGAGGCGCTCCGGGCGCTACCCGGCGAGGATGCGTACCGGGAGTTCCCGCGGGCCCCGGATCTGTCCGACCGACCACCTGACGTCGCCCGCCAGCTCGAAGTTCGGGAAGCGCCGCACGAACTCCTCGATCGCGACTCTCAGCTCCAGCCGGGCGAGGTTCGAACCGAGGCACCGATGGATGCCCAGCCCGAACGCGGCGTGGCGGTTCTCCTCGCGATCGATCACGAACCCGTCGGCGTCGTCGAACTGTGCGGGATCGCGGTTGGCGGCCGGGAACGGAAGCAGGACCCAGTCGTCCTGCTTCATCGGGCAGCCGTGGAAGTCGTGGTCCTTCGCGACCATGCGGGCCATCGTGACCGGCGCGTAGGCCCGCAGGAACTCCTCGACGGCGAACTGCATCACGTCGGGGTCGTCTGCCAGGCGCTGTCGGTCGTCGGGGTTCTGTGCGAGGTGCCACAGCGACGAACCGATCGCCGACCACGTCGTGTCGATTCCGGCGATGAGCAGCAGGATCACCGACCCGCCGACATGGTCGTCGGTCAGCTTGTTGCCGTCGAGTTCGACGTTCATCAGGTAGCTCGTCAGGTCGTCACGCGGGTTCTCGCGGTGGTCCTCGATCTGTGCGGCGATGTACTCGCCGAGGTCGTCCATGCCCTCGCGCGTGCCCGGCTCCTCGTTGATCCGCTCGAGCGCGTCGTGCACGAACTTCCGGAACAGCTCCTCGTCCTCTTCGGGGAACCCGAGCATGCGGCCGATCACGTTGACCGGGATGTGCTGTGCGTACTGCACGGCCGCGTCGACCACCGTTTCGCCCGGCGTGATGTCGCCCATCTCGTCGAGCAGGCGACGGCACAGCGCGCGGACCTCGCCCTCCCACGGCTCGATCTGCTTCGGCGCGAACGGCGGCAGCAGCAGCCGGCGGGCCATGCTGTGGAACGGCGGGTCGCTCGTGATCGGCGGGGCGCGCCCCGATCGGCGCCGGCATCGGCGAGCTCGCCGGGTCGACCGACCGAGACCACGACCGTCGCGGCTCGTGAAGTTCTCGGTGTCGTAGGCGACCTCGTGCACGGTCTCGTGCGTGATCGGCACCCACATGCCGCCGTAGCGATCGGAGTGGGCGACCGGGCAACCCGACTCGCGGAGTTCCTTCCAGATCTCGGGGGCGCGCGGGTTGTACTCGGGGTGCCCGTGGTCGAAGTCGGTGGCGCAGTCGTCGACCGGGCCGTAGTCGGCGGGGTCGTACGGCACGCGCTGCCAGATGTCGACGCCCTCGGGCGAGTCGCCGAAGATCGTGTCGCGGTCCGCGAACCGCTGACCGATCGGTTCGGCGGGTGCGCCGTCGGTGGGCGCCCCTTCGTCGATGATGTCGGTCACGGCGCTGCTCCTCGGTCGGGCGGTGGAATAACCATCGTATTGGCTGCGAGTGGCCCGTGGCGTGCGGGACGGACCGTCAGACCGAACACGGTCAGGCCGCCGTCGACCCGGATGTTCTGCCCGGTGACGTAGCTCGACTTCTCGGAGATCGAGGAACGCGATCACCTCGGACAGCTCCTCGACCCGGGCGTACCGGCCCGGCCGGGATGCGTGCGACCCGGTCCTCCTTCTCGGGGAGGCTGTCGATGAAACCGGGCAGCACGTTGTTCATGCGCACGTTGTGGGCGGCGTACTTCGGTGCTGAACAGCTTGGCGAAGTCGGCGAGGCCCGGCGCGGAACACCGCCGACGTCGGGAAGTCGGGGTCCGGCTCGAAGGCCGCGAACGTCGACACGTTGACGATCGAACCCCGCCGCTGCTCGACCATGATCGGCGTCACGAGACGTGTCATCCGGATGACGTTGAGCAGGTAGTAGTCGAGGCCGAGGTGCCAGTCGTCGTCGCTGATCTCGAGCACGTCACCCTTCGGGCCGTGCCCGGCGCCGTTCACGACCGCGTCGATGCGCCCCCAGCGCTGCATCGCCTTGCCGACGAACCGCTCGAGGTCGTTCACGACCAGGTTCGAGCCGGTGAAACCGAATCCGCCGAGCTCGAATCCGAGGGCCTCACCCTTGCCCGACGACGACATCACACCGACCTGGTAGCCCTCCGCGGCGAGCTTGCGGGCGGCGTCGGCGCCGATGCCGGAGCCGCCTCCGACGACGAGGGTGACGGGTGCTTCGTTCATGGGGTGCTCATTTCGCTCGTGGACGGGTGACTTTGCGGTGGAGGCCCGGAAGTATAGCTAGATAACTAACACGCTATGTAACGAAGTCGCAACTCCAGCGCCGGCGCACTCCCGCCGATGTATCTCCAACGGGTCGGCCGCATCACTGGTGTGACGACTCGAGCGAAAGGCGGAGACATGCTCGTGAGTACCGCGATCGGACGTCGGCACCAGCCGGCACTCCCGCTCGGGCGTGCGGTCGAGCTGCCGGGCCGCGGTGCGACGTTCGTCCGCGAGGCATTCGGACCGCCCGGCGCACCGGTGTTGTTCCTGCTGCACGGCTGGTCGGCGACCGCGGATCTGAACTGGCATCCCTACTTCGACGCCCTGTCCCGACACTTCCGGGTCATCGCGATCGACCATCGGGGTCACGGGCGTGGCATCCGGCACGACGACCCGTTCCGTCTCGAGGATTGCGCCGACGACGTCGCGGCGCTCGCGGCGCACCTCGGCATCGAACGCCTCATCGTGGTGGGCTACTCGATGGGGGGAGCGATCGCCCAGCTGCTCTGGCAGCGACATCGCTCGCTGGTCGACGGCCTCGTGTTCTGCTCGACGAGCGCGGCCTTCAGGTCGACCGCTCGGCTGCGCATGCTCTTCCGCGCCGCCACCGGCGTCTCCGTGGTCCGGGGCCACGGTGCGGTCAGCACCGTCGCCGGCTCGGCACTCACGGCCCTCGCGAAGTGGAACGGGCTGCGCGGAGAGATGACCTGGGGCGTCGAACAGATGGCCCGACACGACTGGGGCAAGGTCGTCGAGGCCGGCCATCAGATCGGGCGCTACGACGCGAGGGACTGGATCGGATCGATCACCGTGCCCACGTCGGTGATCGCCACGCTCGCCGACGAGGTCGTGCCCACGCGACATCAGGTCTGGCTGGCCCACACCATCCCCGACGCGACGCTCCGTCACTTCCCCGGTGGCCACCATCGTTGCGTGACCCACCCCGAGCGCTTCGAGTCGGTCCTGGTCCAGGCGTGCCGCGAGATCGCAGCGCGCTCGTCGATGTTCGACGTCGGCAGCGCTGCCGCAGCGTGATCGATCTCCGCTCGCCCGTTCGAGCCGACAGTGGCCGCAGCCGCTGAGTAGCGTCGTCGGAGGAGGGCAATCCGATGAACGACGCAGTGCTGTACGAGGTTCGCGACCGAGTTGCCGTGATCACGTTCAACCGGCCGGACCGCCTGAACGCCTGGAGCCCTGCACTCCACGAGGGCTACTTCACGTCACTCGACCGCGCTGCCGCCGATCCCGAGGTGCGCGTCATCGTCGTCACCGGTGCCGGGCGAGGTTGGTGTGCCGGCGCCGACATGGACATGTTGCAGGGCATCGGTGACGCCGGCGGGTTCGGCGACGACGATTCGCCGCGCGCCGAATCCGAGGCGGAGCGCGTGGATTGGAAGCACACGCATGCGATGACGATCCCGAAGCCGGTCATCGCTGCGATCAACGGTGCCTGTGCCGGACTCGGCTTCGTGCACACGTTGGCGTGTGACATCCGATTCGCCGCCGCCGGCGCCAAGTTCACCGTCGCGTTCGGCCGGCGCGGCCTGATCGGTGAGTGGGGCATGTCGTGGACGCTCCCACGTCTCGTCGGCCAGGCGGTCGCGCTCGACCTCATGATGTCGAGCCGCATCTTCCTGGCCGAGGAGGCCGAGGAACTCGGTGTCGTCAATCGGGTCTGCGAGCCCGACCGGTTGATGGACGAGACGCTCGCCTATGCCGCCGATCTGGCCACGAACGTGTCGCCGATGTCGATGGCGGTGATGAAGCGGCAGGTGTACACGCATCCGCAGATGTCGATCGACGACGCGCTGAGCGAGTCGATCCGCCTGATGAAGGAGTCGGTCCGTCGCCCCGACTTCAAGGAGGGTGTGGCCAGCTTCGTCGAGAAGCGCCCACCGAACTTCCAGCCACTCGGCGGCTAGCCAGGGGCGCGGAGATGCGATGATCAGCGAACGCCGTCGGCCCAGGCGGCACACTCGGAGTCGTCGAGGCGGGT
The DNA here is from genome assembly GCA_963827775.1 of uncultured Acidimicrobiaceae bacterium. Lineage (GTDB taxonomy): Bacteria > Actinomycetota > Acidimicrobiia > Acidimicrobiales > Ilumatobacteraceae > Ilumatobacter. The sequence goes on from CAWHCI010000011.1 coordinate 337,904, forward strand.
GAGCCGGCGGTTCGATCCGGAGGAGGCCACGAGATGAAGGAGCGGGACACTGCCCGGCTGGCCGCGATCCTGGTCCTCAGCCCCGCCGTCGATATCGGCCCGGCGCTGGTCGGGGGCGGCTCGTGAGCTGGGCGGAACGCTGGTTGCAGGCGACCGGCACGCCACGGTTGCTCGTCGTGGGCGGTGCGTCGCTCGATCGCATCCACGTCGACGGTGAGCCGCGACCGACGCCGGGCGGGGCAGGGCTCTACACAGCGCTCGCTGCTGCCCGGGCCGGTGCCGACGTCACGATGCTCGCCCCGCTCCCCGACCCGATGCCGCCCGAGCTCGCATCGGCGCTCGACCTGATCCGATGGGTCGGGCCAACGGTGACGCCCGATGAGCTCCCGCGCTTCGAGATCGCCTACGACCGCGACGGGGCAGTCACCTCGTTCCGCGAAGACGTGGGTGCCGAACCTGACATGACACCGCGACTGCTCGATCTCCTCGCCGACGCTCCGGGCGTCGCCTACTGCGTCCCATTCCTCGACGCACGCCTCCAGCGCCGGTTCGTCGATGCCCTGCGCGAGCGAGGCTGCCTCACCGTCGGTGCCACCTACACCAAGGCGGCACAGCTCGAGACGGCACTCGTCCGCGAGACCCTCGATCTCGCCGACCTGTCGTTCTGCAACGCCGGCGAAGCCGAGCTCCTCTTCGGAGGCGACCCAGCGCCAGAGAGCGGACGCCTGCGCTTCGTGACCCACGGTGCTGCCGGTGTCACCGTGCTGCAGGGCGACCACCGCAGCGACATCGCCGGTCAGTGGGCCGCCGCCGTCGACCCGACCGGGGCCGGTGACACGTTCTGTGGCACCACGATCGCCCGGCTGCTGGCCGGCGACCACCCGGTCGAAGCAGCGCGATGGGGCAACGCGGCTGCGGCCGAGATGGTGACCGCCATCGGCCCGGCGGCGCTGTTGCGCCCGGGCACACCCCCGTCACCGGCCGCGGACGAACGGGTGCGCGTCGACGTCGAAACGGTAGACCGCATGGCCGAGCTGATCGCCGACTCGACCGAGCTCCACCCGTTCGACTTCACCGGGGAGCTGTTCCCCGACGTCGGCGACCCCGCAACGGTCGAATGGTTCGCCGCTGCAACCCTGCAGCAGTTCGGGTTCTGGCACGCCCGCGACGGTGCGTGGGCTGCTTCGATGATCGCGACCATCGACGGCGTCGAGCGCAAGGGTAGCGACTATCTCTGGGCCGCGTACCGGCGGTGGGGGCGACGCGTTCCGGATGCGACGACCCCGCTGCATCAGGCATCGATGACGCTGGACGAGTGGCACGCGGTCGCCGCCGACGACGCCGGAAACGATCCATTCCCCTCTCCGACGTCGTGTGTCGCGCTCGCCAACGCCTACGGGCGAACGCTCGGCTCACTGGGCCCGACGGCGAGCGAGTTGGTCGACGCAGCAGCCGGCACGGCGCGACCGCTGCGGTCATTGCTGTCCCTGCTCGACCACATCGGTGGCTATCGCGAAGACCCGCTCCGGAAGAAGTCCGCGCTACTCGGCGTCATTCTCCGCCAGCGCCCCGAACACGCACTGCTCGGCGCGCCCGACGACGATGCTCCGCCGATCGTCGACTATCACGTCCAACGCACCTGCCTGCGCACGGGCCTCGTAATCGTCGACGATCCCGAGCTGGAGCGAACGTTGAGATCGCGCCACCTACTCACCCCCGCCGAGGAGGATGTCGTACGCCGGGCGACCTTCGAGGCGGTCGGGGAACTCGTCGAGCGGAGTGGCAGCGACATGGGAACCGTCGACTACCTGCTCTTCCAGATGCGCCACCGCTGCCCCGAGGCGTTTCCGCCACATTGCGCGGCATGCCCGGCCGATCCGGCATGCCAGCACCGCACCGAGTTGTTCCAGCCGATACTCCGCACCACCGCATACTGATCGCACCCGCGGTCGGGCCGATCGAACATGCCGTTCCAGGACGGGGACAGGGCTGTTCAAGTCAGTCGACCGGCTCGTGCGGTGACTCCGGAGGCTCCGGGAATGTCCCCGCTGGCGACGGTGGTGCCGTGTCCTCGATGACAAGGCGCGCGTTTCGATCGGGGGTGCGGGCAGCGAGGAGCCACGCAACGTCTGCCCCATCGAGTGCGCCACGATTGAAAACTGATCGAGTTCGAGACGATCGACGAACGCTCGGACGTCGGTCTCCATTTCCTCGAACGAGTAGCGCTCGCATCGCACGCTCTCACCGTGGCCCCAAGGTCGAGTGCGAGGCAGCGCAAGCGACTGGAAAATGCCTGCATGGTTGGGATCCGGTCAGCGCCGTTCCGGCCGAGGGCGCGCAGGAAGACGAGCGGGGGCCCGCTGCCGTCCTCGAGGTAGGAGAACGCACCGGCCGGCAGCCGGATCGTGCAGCGCACACTCATCGCTCGAAACTATCGCCCGACTGGCTCCCCACTGGGCTGTGCTTCCTGTCGGCGCTAAGGACGGGAGTATCCGATCCGTTGTGTAACCGGGCGTGATGGTTGTTGTCAGTGGGCGGCCTCGATGCGGTCGCCGTAGTGGATGGTCAAGATGTTCAGGATTTGCTTCCAGCCGTTGATCCGGCCGGTCGGGTTCGAGCGGTTCTTCCTCCTTTCGATCGCGGTCAGGTAGAGCACCTTCAACGCGGCCTGCTCGGTTGGGAAGTGCCCCCGGTGCCGGACCGCTTTGCGGAACCTCGAGTTCAACGACTCGATGCTGTTCGTCGTGTACACCAGCTGGCGGAGCTCGACGGGGAAGTCCAAGAACGGCACGAAGTCGTTCCACGATGTCTCCCACGTGGCGATCATCGCCGGATACTGGTCCCGCCAGGTCGTCGGCGAACTCGCCGAAGCGGGCCTCGGCGGCATCGAGCGATGGCGCGGTGTAGATCTCGCGCATCTCGGCACAGATCTGCGCCCAGTACTTCTTCGACGTGTACTGATCGCCGACGCGAACGAGATGCACGACGCAGAGCTGGACGTCGGCGAGCGGCCAGGTCGCGCGGATCGCGTCGGGCAGACCTTTGAGGCCGTCGCAGCACACGATGAACGTGTCGTGGATGCCACGGTTGCGCAGCTCGCCCAACACGACCGGCCCAGTACTTCGCTCCTTCGCCGCCGGTCGGCCCGACCCACAAGCCGAGGACGTCACGTTCGCCGTCGAGGTTGATGCCCATCGCGACGTAGACGGCCGGTTCGCGACTGGCGCCGTCGCGGATCTTGACGACGATCGCGTCGATCAAGATCACCGGATAGCTTGGCTCCAGTGGCCGCTGCTGCCAGATCTGCATGTCGTCCAACACGGCGTCGGTGATCCGACTGATCGTGTCCGCCGAGATGTCGGTGTCGTAGATCTCGGCGAGGTGGTTGCGGATGTCGCCGGTCGTCATCCCCTTCGCGTACAGAACGACGATCACGTTCCCCGACAGGCCATCGAGGCGACGTTGCCCCTTCGGCACGGTGGCGGGTTCGAAGCTGCCGTTGCGATCCCGCGGCACCTCGAGTCGGACCTGGCCGACTTCGGTCGTCACCGTCTTCGGAGACGACCCGTTGCGGGAGTTGCCCGAGTTGCGGCCCTCGACCGCGTGGCGTTCATATCCGAGGTGGTCGGTCATCTCGACCTCCAACCCGGTCTGGAGCACCTGCTGCACCAAAGCGGTGAGCAGACCGTTGTCGCCGGTCAACTCGACGCCGTCGCGGCGGGCCCGGTCGACGAGCTCGGCTGCCCACTCGCGCATCGCCGGCTCGTAGCAGGTGGGGCCGCCGTCGGACCACGTGATTACGAGCTGCTGGAACGACGTCTCGGCCCGACCGACTTCGCCGGCGATGCAGCGGCCGCCGATTGGGCCGGGCTGAATGAAGTGTGTGACCCACAACCGGTGGTTGGGGGCAATGGTCGATCGCGATCAGTCGTGATGGTTCGGCGGTTGTGCGTGTCGTGGCTTTGGCCTCTTGGCAGGTTTGGGGTTCGTAGCTCACTGTGAGGGTGGAGGTGAGCGGATGGGTCGCCCGGGAGGCTTCACGCGCTCTCCACGCGCCCGGTGGGGACAATGGGATTGCGGGAGCGGACGGTTCTGGGCCGACTTCCGGAGCCATCCGGGCCTGCAGCAGGAGGAGAGGTTGAGGTGGAAAGGAGACCCCGATGACGGTGCAAGTCGAGAAACGATCCTCGCCCGCGGGTGACGTTGAGCAGCGCGACCGTCGAGTGTCTCTGTTCCGGTTCGCTGCGGCCGCGGTGCTTGTGGTGGCCGCAGCGGGTCTTGGGATCTGGGCCGTGTTGGAACGAGACCGCGCCGAGGACGCATCGCAGGATCTGGCGGATGCCGAGTTGCGGATCGACGACCTGGAAGCCGAACTGGCAGCAACGACGCCCAGTGTGCCCACTGGCGAGGGGGCTGCTGGGCAGCAGTTCGATAGTCGGTGGGTGGCGGCCAGGCGTCTGCCGATGATCTATGGGTCGCTGGCTGCCGCGGATGAGACGATGGTGGTCGTCGGCCTGGCGCCGGGCAGGACGCCCGATCATTCGGTGTTGGCGTTCTACTCCGATGACGGGTACGAGTGGGAGCCCGCCAGGGGCATGTTGGAGGTGGTGGCCGACGACGGGACCGTCGGCGACGAGTGGGCGCCCGGCGTCGGCCTTTCGGGGGTGTTCGGCGGGCAGCCCGTGGTGGCGGCTGGTCCGCAGGGCTTTGTTGCGGTCGTCGACGACGGCGGGGAGGCCGGCTGGCCTGTGGTTGCGTTCTCTGCGGACGGGTCGAGTTGGGAACAGATTGACCTCCCGGCCAACGAGGTGGGGCTCGTGTTTGACGTCGACGTCATCGCCGGCCCTGGCGGCTTCGTCGTCCACTTCGACCTCATCGTCGAAGACTCCGAAGGGGTCCCCCACGTGAAGCCGCTGGTGTGGTTCTCCGATGATGGCCGCAACTGGGTCGACACGGACCTGCCGCGTCGGGGATCCGTCACCGTGGCGTCCGATGGCTCGGGGTGGATGGCAATGAGCGGTGAGCCCGACGAGGGTCCTGCGAGGGTGTTCACGTCCGGTGACGGGTTGCACTGGACCGAGATCAACGCCGAGAACCCTCCCCCGGCCGAAGTCCTCGCCCTGGAAATGGAATCCTGGGGAGTCGCACCGTTCGCCGTCAGCGATGACACCTGGCTCCTGATCGACCGCTACGGCCCCGCCTACCCGACGGCGTGGGTCTCCACCGACAACGGCACGAGCTGGGACGAGATCGTGATCTCCAATGACCCAACATTCCAGCAGCGAACAACTCGCATCGGTGACATCGCCGTCACCAACGACGGGTTCCTCGTCAGCGCCAGCCAAGAGGACGCATCCACGGAGCGCGACCGCAACATGGTGATGTTCTCTGAGGACGCAACGCAGTGGGAGACCCACGGGGCGATCTCCGACTACGTCAGCATGGGTGTGCTCGGCGACGACATCGTCGCCCTCGACAGCGACGGCACCTTCTACGTGTGGAGCGGGACATAGCCCACCGCCCGAGGCGAGCACGCCGCCGCCGGAGGGGCCGCATCCCAGTCGGCTGCGGAATTCACGAATGCGGTTCCGTCGCTGCAGGCTTGAAGGCGACCAAACCGTTGGGGCAGACCGCGCCCACCAACACGGTGAACTGGTGGATGTTCCTACCCCGACCACCATCCGTGACAGCCGTCTCCAATGCGCTGTTGCAGGGCACCCGATATCCGCGCTGGGTAATCCCGCCCGCCTATGGCACCAGCCCGCACATATCTACCCAACTGCAGTGCACGATATTCGCGGGGACGCGACCCGCTCAGACCCGTCCGGGATCCGGCATGATGCGCACGGCGGATCGCTCCAGAACGTTCGGCCCGTCGGCGGCCACGGGCATCCCCGACGTGCGGGGCACCCTGAACGTTGGCTGACGTGGCGGAACGTCAGTCGGGGTCGGGGCCCTTGGCGCGGACCTCGTCGACCGCTTCCATCGCCTCACGCAACTCGGTCAACCACTCGTCGACGTTGCGGCCGACCAGGCGGACGCACCACCCGAGCGCATCGGAGCGCGAGCGCGCGATGTTCGCGGCGACCAGGGTGTCGAGCACCTGCCGCTCGGGTTGGCGGAGCCGGGTCATCACCGGCGCTGCCAGGTGCGTGAACAGCGCCGTGGTGTCGCCGACCCGTACGGCCCACGCGACCTTGCGTTCGAACCGGTGCTCGGCTTCGCGTGCGATCTTCATGCGGCGGTCACGGGTGTCTTCGCGGAACGCCGAGATGCGACCGTCGGTGGCCTCGGCGCGGTCGGCCTCGGACGCGTCGTCGGCGAGTTGCGGCGGTTCGATCGCCACCGTCACCGTGATCTCCTCGCGGTCGGTCACGATCGTCGGCTCGGCCGCGGTGGTCCACTCGTCGGGAAGCCGGCCGGTGAACCACGATTCGATGCTGGAGTGCTGCGTCATGCCACCAGTGTGCGCGCGACGATTACTTCATTACAAGTCACAGACCGGACGGCCCGCGTGTTCCGTGGGCGAGCGGCCTGGTAGGAACTCGCCATGGAGTCGCCCGACCTCGACCGCCGGCTGCAGGCCGCGGCGCGGCTCGACGAGCTCGCCGACACCGCCGAGTTGATGGGCGATCAGGCCGGCGCCGACCGGTTCCGGGAGGAAGCCACCGGCTACCGGATGCAGGCGATGCACCTGCTCGACGACTGACACGAACCTGCGGCGACGTCGGTCGATCATCCGTTTCGGCCGGCGCGACCGGGCAGGAGTGTGCTACCTCGCGGCGAGTTCGTAGGCCTCGGTGAGCAGGTCGCACAGTGCCTCGTCGACCTGGTCGGGGTCGGCGACGTTCGCGACGTGCCAGTACTTCCCACCGTGTTCGACGACCTTGCGCGTGATCGTCGGATGCGTCGCACGCCGCCGGAGGGCGAACCCGACGGCGACCCAGCGGTCCCTCGGTCGCAGGTCGGCGAACTTGCGCGGATTCTTCAGGAAGATCCCGACCGACACCACGTCGAGATGCACCGGACCGACCGTCTCGAGGTGCGCCGTCACGGCATCGAACACGGGGCGTTCGTGCGCCGGCCCGCTCGAGAAGTACTCGTCGAGCGTCAGGCCGGGCGCACAGTCGTGCGTCTGCCGATCACGGCCGAAGAACCTGCCGCACTCCGGGCAGGTCCAGCCGGCCACGGTCAGCTCAGCGCCTCGAGCAACGCCGACACCATCGCGAGTCCGCCGAACACGCCGATCGCGATCTTCATCCGTCGGGCTCCGAGCCCATGAGCGAACTGTCCGAGGGCTTGGACCTCGCCCATCGGCGTCAGCACGTCGTGGACGTCCTCGACGAGTCGCGGAGGGGGCTCGGCGGCCGCCGCGGGGAGGCGATCGTCGTCGCCCGTACTCATCGCCCGTCAGCCCTGACCGGCGACGTCGACCTTGGCGACCACCTCGACCGGCGTCACCCGCACGACCATCGCCGGTGGTACCGCGTTGCGTCGGCCGTAGGCGTCGGCCTGCTCGGCACCCATGTACCTGCCGCCGATGCGGGCCGCCCATCGCTGCAGCTCGTCCCGATCGGTCGTGGTGGTCGCGGTACCGGCGATCGTCACGAACGCGAACGGCGGGCGCTCGTCGTCGAAGCACATCGCCAGCCGTCCGCCGCGGAGGATCGCCTTGCCCTTGATCGTGTCGGCGCTCGTCATGAACACGATCTGGTCCTCGCCGTCCGGCCCGGCTCCTCGGTCGAGGTCGACCCACACGGGCGCCACGTGCGGGCTCCCGTCCTTGCGCGTGACCGCGAGCTTCGCCGTGTGCGCCGGGAGCGCCTCCACGAAGTCCTGCCACCAACCGTCTGGTGCCGCCGTGTATCCCACGACCGCAGTCTGTCACTTCGGCAGGGCTAGCGTCGTCGGGGAGGAAAGGGGGCGTCGTGGCCGAACACGAGCTCATCATCCGGAACGGCACCGTCGTCGACGGAACGGGCGCCGATCGATTCGTCGGCGACGTCGCCGTGTCCGACGGGATCGTCACCGAGGTCGGCCGGATCGACGGCTCGGGGACGCGTGAGATCGACGCCGAAGGGCACCTCGTCGCGCCGGGATTCGTCGACATCCACACCCACTACGACGGCCAGGCCACCTGGGACACCCAGCTCGCGCCGTCGAGCTGGCACGGGGTCACCACGGTGGTCATGGGCAACTGCGGCGTGGGGTTCGCCCCGGTCGTCCCGGAGAACCGCGATCGACTGATCCAGTTGATGGAGGGCGTCGAAGACATCCCGGGTACCGCGCTCCACGAGGGCCTCTCGTGGGAGTGGTCGAGCTTCCCCGAGTACCTCGACGACCTCGACCGTCGGCCACGCGACATCGACCTCGGCGCGCAGATGCCCCACGGTGCGCTCCGGCTCCATGTCATGGGTGAGCGCGGGGCCACCCAGCAGCCGGCCAACCCCGACGACATCGCGGAGATGGCAGAACTGGCCCGTGAGGCCGTGGAGGCCGGGGCGCTCGGGTTCACCACGAGCCGGACGCTCAACCACAAGTCGAGCCTCGGTGAGCCGACACCGTCGCTCACTGCCGAGGCCGACGAACTGGTCGGCATCGCACAGGCGCTCGGCGCCGCCGGCAAGGGCGTGTTGCAGGTCGTCAGCGACTTCATCGACATGGACGGCGAGCTCGATCTGTTCCACGCCATGGCCGCCGAGTCGGGCCGCCCCATTTCGGTCTCGATCGCGCAGGCGCCCCGCCGACCCGACGACTGGAAGGCCGAACTCGACCGGTTCGCGGAGGCGACGGCGGCGGGCGTGACGATGCGGGGGCAGGTCGGTGCCCGTGCCGTGGGCATCATGCTCGGTCTCGAGGCGACGCTCAATCCGTTCATGTACAGCCCGGCGTACCGCGACATCGCCGTCCTGCCCGTGGCGGAGCGGGTGGCTCGCATGCGGCAGCCGGACGTCCGGAAGGCGATCATCGCCGGCGCCGTCGTCGACAAGGACGGCAAGCTCGGCAGCCGCGTCATCGCGTGGTATCCGCAGATGTTCCGTCTCGGCGACCCGCCCGACTACGAGCCGGATCCCCGCGACTCGGTCGCGGCGACCGCCGAGCGGGAGGGTCGCGACGCGGCGGACGTCGCGTACGACTGGCTGCTCGAACGTGATGGTGAGGCGCTGCTCTACGTGCCGAGCCTCAACTGGGCGAACGGCAATCTCGACTGTGTTCGTGAGATGCTGCTGCACCCGGCGGCCGTCCCCGGCCTGTCCGACGGCGGTGCCCATGTCGGCACGATCTGCGACGTCAGCTTTCCGACGACGCTCCTGCAGTGGTGGGGCCGCGACCGTCCGCACGGACGCATCCCGGTCGAGACGCTGGTCGCCAAGCAGAGCCGGATGACGGCCGAAACCGTCGGCCTGCTCGACCGTGGCGTGATCGGCCCCGGCTACCGGGCCGATCTGAACGTCATCGACTTCGACGGACTGCGCCTCCACGCCCCCGAGTTCGTGGCCGACCTGCCGGCGGGTGGCAGACGCATGCTGCAACGGGCCACCGGCTACCGGCACACGTTCGTGGCCGGCATCGAGGTGGCATGGCGGACGGCGAATCGACCGGGGCGACACCCGGCCGGCTGGTGCGCGGCGCACAGGGGGCACCGGCATGAAGTTCGACGTTCCCGTGATCAGCGCCGACTCGCACATCACCGAGCCGCCCGACTGCTACACCGCCCACATCGACCCGGCGTGGCGCGACCGTGCACCCGCACATGGTGCGCGACGACCAGCGTGGCGACGTCTTCGTCATCCCGGGGATGGGTCGCCCGATCGCCATGGGTCTCGTGGCCGCTGCCGGCAAGCCGTCGGAGGAGCTGTCGATCGCCGGTGTGACGTTCGACGAACTCCACCGCTCGGGCTGGGATCCGACGTACCGACTCGCCGATCAGGACCGCGACGGCGTGTCGGCCGAGGTCATCTATCCGACGGTCGGGATGATGATCTGCAACCACGACGACATCGACTTCAAGAAGGCGTGCTTCGACGCCTACAACCGCTGGATCGCCGACTACTGCTCCGAGGCGCCCGACCGCCTGCTCGGCTGCGGCCAGACCGCGCTGCGCACGATCGACGAGGGCATCGCCGACCTGACGGCCATCAACGAGGCCGGCCTGCGCGGCGTGATGATGCCCGGCGAGCCGGGCACGCTGCTCGACGACGGCGCCCGACTACGACGACCCGGCGTGGGATCCGTTCTGGGAAGCCGCCGTCGATCTCGGGCTGCCGCTCAGCTTCCACATCCTGACGTCGCGGAGCAGCGCCTTCAACGGCAAGCCCGCGGGTCGCGCCTGAACGGCTTCCTCGGGATCATCCGCGGCATCCAGGACATCATGGGCACGCTCGTGTTCGGCGGCGTGTTCGAGCGGCACCCCGAGCTGAAGGTCGTGTGCGTCGAGGCCGACGCCGGCTGGGTGCCGCACTACATGTACCGGATGGACCACGCGTACAACCGGCATCGCAACTGGATGGCGCCCGGGGTCGAGCTGTCGAAGCTGCCGTCGGAGTACTTCGCCGAGCACATCTACGTCACGTTCCAGGACGACTGGACGGCGTTCCGACAGGCGGACGACATGAACTGGCGACGGCTGATGTGGGCCAACGACTTCCCGCACTCCGACACCACCTGGCCGTGGTCGCAGGAGATGCTCGCCGAGCAGGTCGCCGAGCTGACCGACGAGCAGCGCTCGGCGATCCTGTGCGGCAACGTCGCCGATCTGTACCAGATCGACGTCTCCCGCCTGCCGGTGCACGCACCCGCCTGACGGGCCCGCATGGCGACGACGTTCCGATCACTCCGCTACCGGAACGCCGCGCCTGTTCTTCGTCGGCCTGCTGCTGTCGAACATCGGCACGTGGGTCCAGTTCACCGCGGTCGCGATCCTCGTCGACCGGCTCACGGGTCGTACGACCGCGATCGGCGTGCTGACGGCACTCCAGTTCCTGCCGATGCTCCTGCTCGGCGCCTACGGCGGAGCGGTCGCCGACCAGCGCGACCGGCGCACGATGGCGATGTGGACACAGGGGGCGCTCGCCGTCCAGGCGGTTGCGCTCGCCGCGTTCGACCTGACCGGCACGATCAATCTCGGCATCATCTACGCGCTGACGTTCGCGCTGGGCGTCATCAATGCGTTCGACAATCCGGCCCGCCGAGGGTTCGTGACCGAGCTCGTGCCCGACGACGACATCGCCAACGCGATCTCGCTCAACACCGCGACGATGACCGGGTCACGCATCTTCGGGCCCGGCGGTCGCCGCACTCCTCATCGGCCCGCTCGGTACGGGCTGGCTGTTCTCGATCAACGCGATCTCGTTCGTGGCCATCCTCGGCAGCCTGTTCCTGCTCGACCAGTCCCGGCTGTACCGGGCCCCACGCGCCGAGCGGGGTGGCACGCCGGTGCGCGACGGGCTGCGGTTCATCCGGCGCTCGCCCAACCTGTTCGTTCCGTTCCTGGCCTTCACGGTGATCGCGACGTTCGGCTTCAACCACAACGTGGCGTTCCCGCGGATGTCACGAGAGATCTGGGGCGCCGAGTACTGGTTCGGCTGGGTGCTGACCACGATGAGCATCGGCAGCCTGCTCGGGTCGCTGCTCACGGCGAGTCGATCGTTCGTGACGATCCGCTGGATGGTCACCAACGCAATGGTGCTCGGGCTGGCCGGGTTCGCCCTCGCGTGGTCGGGCGCCGTCTGGCTCGCACTCCTGCTCGCGGTGCCGATGGGGCTGGGCGGTGCCGGCTTCGTCACGTCGATGAACGCGATCACCCAGCAGGAGTGCCCTCCCGACATGCGCGGCCGGATCCTGGCGCTGACGGCGGTCGCGTTCCTCGGGTCGTACCCGATCGGCGGCCCGATCACGGGCCTCGTCGGCGACTACGTCGGTCTCGAATGGTCGCTGGCCTACGGTGCGCTCGTCACGCTCACGGCGGTGGTGGTGGTCGTGTGGTGGGCGCTCGGACGCCGCGAAGCCGAGTCGAGATTCGAGGTGCTGCGAACGCTGCTCGGGTCGTCGACCGCGCTCGCCCCGAGTCCGAGCGAGCATCCGTGAGGCCGGTCCACCGGTTTGGATCGTGCTCGAAACGGAGATGATGGCCCCATGACGTCGAGAGCGATCATGTGGTTCCGCCGCGACCTGCGCCTGCGCGACAACCCGGCACTCGGCGCTGCCTTGGCAGCGGGTGAGGTGCTCCCGCTGTTCGTGATCGATCCGGCCTTCGATGGGGCCGGTGCGCCGAGGCAGGCGTTGTTGCACGACTGCCTGCGTGCCCTCGATGACGCGACCGGTGGCGCACTCGTCGTGCGTCGTGGCGATCCGGTCGACGAGGTTCCGGCGATCGCCGACGAGATCGACGCCTCCACGGTGTTCGTCGCGAAGGACTTCGGCCCGTACGGACGACGACGCGACGAGCAGGTCGCCGACACGCTCGTCGGTGGTGGGCGGCGGTTGCGGGGCGTCGGCTCGCCCTACGCGGTCGAGCCCGGTCGTGTCGTGAAGGACGACGGTGACCCGTACTCGGTGTTCACCCCGTTCTCGCGTCGATGGCGTGACCACGGTTGGGATGATCCGATCGATGCGCCGCGATCGCCCGACTGGATCGAGGCGCCCTCGGACGGGTTGCCCGAACGCCCCGACGTCGGCATCGACATCCCCTCGGCGACCGAGGAGAACGTGATCGCCCGGTGGCGACGGTTCCGCGACGGTGGCCTCGACGACTACGGCGACCGCCGGAACTTCCCGGCGGTCGAGGGCACCAGCCGACTCTCGCCCTACCTCAAGTACGGCGTCGTCCACCCGCGCCAACTCCTCGCCGAGTCGGACGCCCGGAACGAGTCGCACAAGACGTTCCAGTCCGAGCTCGCGTGGCGCGACTTCTACGCCGACGTGCTGCATCGCCGCCCGCAGACCGCCTGGGAGAACCTCGACCGACGGTTCGACGCCATCGAACTCGACACCGACGCCGCCGCCAGCGAGCGGTTCGAGCGGTGGTGTGCCGGCCGAACCGGATTCCCGATCGTCGACGCCGGCATGCGGCAACTGGTCGAGTCGGGGTGGATGCACAACCGCGTCCGCATGATCGTCGCGAGCTTCCTGGTGAAGGACCTCCACCTTCCCTGGTGGTGGGGAGCGCGCTTCTTCCTCCGGCACCTGCTCGACGGCGACCTCGCGTCGAACAACCACGGATGGCAGTGGGCAGCGGGGACCGGCACCGACGCCGCGCCCTACTTCCGCGTCTTCAACCCGACCGCGCAGGGTGAGCGGTGGGATCCCGACGGCGAGTACGTCGCGAAGTGGATCCCCGAGCTCGGGACGTCCGACTATCCCGACCCGATGGTCGACCACAAAGCGGAACGGGAAGAAGCACTGGCCCGCTACCAGGCGGTCAAGGCTCGGCGCTGACGTCCGCGGCCCGGTCCCGGTCGAGGACCCCGGTGAGCGCGATCGCTAGCGTTGCGACATGCCGGCCCGCCAGCTCGCGATCGTGATCGATGCCGCCGACCCCGACGCGTTGCGCGACTTCTGGGTCGCAGCCATGCGCTACGAGCCCCACGGGTCGGCCGGCGCCTACCGCTCGGCCACCCCGCCGGCGGGCGAGGTCGGCCCCAAGCTCGTGTTCCAACGGGTCGACGACCCACAGACACCCACGAAGAACCGCCTCCACATTGACATCGTCGTCGGAGACGAGATCGCCACCGAGACCGAGCGCCTGACTGGGTTCGGGGGCGTCTCGTGTCACCGACCTGATCGACGAAGTCGGTACCCGATGGATCGTGCTCGCCGACCCGGAGGGCAACGAGTTCTGCCTGGTGTACGACACGTGACCGACCCGGTCGGTCGCCTCCGCTCGGCGACGATCTCGAATGGCGCACCGAGTGCGCGCAACCTGCTGGTCACCGTGTTCGGCGATGCGCTGCTTCCGCACGGCACCGACACGGCGGTGTCGGTGAGCTCGCTGGCGGCGCTGCTCGAACCGTTCGGCGTGAGTGAGCGCCTGGTTCGCACGTCACTCACCCGGCTGGTCAACGACGGCCTGCTCTCGACCCGGGCGGTGGGGCGCCGGAGCTTCTATGGCGTGGCCACACGGTCGGTGCCCCTCTTCCGGCAGGCCGACGCCCGGATCTACGGCTCCCGTCGGGCCACCTGGGACCGGTCGTGGACGATCGTGGTGATCGACGGGACCGAGGCGACCCCGTCCGAGCGGGCGCGCCTCCGCCAGCGGCTGACCTGGGCGGGCCTCGGTGGTGTGGCACCGAACGTGATGGCGTCGCCGGTGGTCACGGCCGAGGAGGCCGCGCTCGTGGTCGAGCAGGCGGGTGGCTTCCGGAACGTGCTCGTCAGCCGCTCCCGTCTGGTGGAAGGTGCGAGCACGATCGACGAGGAGGAGCTGGCCCGCCGGTGCGCGCCTCTCGACGAGGTCGCCGCAGGCTACGACGAGTTCGTCGACCGATTCGGCGACATCGATCGGTCGACGCTCGACGCACTCGACACCCGCCGACGCGTTCAAGCTTCGCATCCTGCTCGTCGCCACCTACCGGCGCATCGTGCTCGTCGATCCGTTGCTCCCCGAGTCGTTGCTGCCCGACGGATGGGCAGGTGCGCGGGCGCGGGCGTTGGCGGCGTTCGTGTACGGGGGATGCGCCGATGCCGCCGAGCGTCACCTCGCGGCGACGGTCGAACGTCCGGACGGTTCACTCGTGCCGGATCCGACGTGGTTGCACGGCCGTTTCCTCGTCGACTGACCCGACGGCGCAAGGTGGCGTGACGGGGCGACCGCTCAGGCGTCGAAGTCGACGTCGACGTCAGCCGTCACTGGTCGTGACTGGCACGTCAGCACGTACCCGCGGGCGACCTCGTCGTCGGTCAGGCCGTAGTTGACGGCCATCTCGACCTCGCCGGACCGGACGACGGCCTGGCAGGTGGAACAGACGCCGCTTCGACACGAGAACGGCGCATCGGGTCGCACTCGCTGAACGGCGTCGAGCACGCTGTCGCCCTCGTAGAGCTCGAAGGTGGACGTGCGGCCCTGGAGCGTGGCCCGACCGTTCGCGACCACGACGGAGTCGTCGGTGATCTCCTGCGGCGCGAGCACCGCCGTGCCCTGCTGTTTGGTGGTGAAGACCTCGCGGTGGATCTGCTCGGCGGGGAGCCCGGCGGCGATGAGCGCGTCGCGGGCGTCGTTGGTCATCTCGAGCGGTCCGCACAGGAAGGCGTGGTCGACGTCCGTCGGCAGGATGCCGGCGGTGATCCAGTCGTCGATGCGCTCGCGGTCGGGTCGGCCGCTGAGGAGCTCGCCACCGGACTCCTCCCGCGTGAACGCGAACGTGATCGCGAGGCGGCCGAGGTGGCGGTCGCGCACCGTCGTGGAGTTCGTCGAGGAGCATCGCCGACAGGCTCGTGCGATTGACGTAGACGAGCGACACCCGCGACTCGGGTTCGGCGGCGAGGATCGTCGACACGATCGAGAGGATCGGCGTGATGCCGCTCCCGGCGGCGAGCGCGGTGTACGTCCGCGCCTGCGTCGGGTCGATCCGGTGGGTGAAGTGGCCGAGCGGCGGCAGGGCGTCGATCTCGTCACCCACCTGGAGCTCGGTGGACGCCCAGGTGGAGAAGACGCCCTGCGGCACGCGGCGGATCGCGACCCGCAGCGGGCCGTCGGGTGCACGGGAGCAGATCGAATAGCTGCGGCGCAGCTCGACGCCGTCGAACTCGTGGCGCAAGGTCAGGTGCTGACCGTGTTCGAACCGCACCCGTCGGTCGCCGGGGTCGAACGTGACCACCACGCTGTCGTCGGTGTCGTACTCGATCGCCGACGACGCGGAGCGGCGTGAAGCCGTCGGTGACCGGCACCGGGTCGGTCGTGCCGATATCGGTCGTGCGTCGGTCGTGCCGGTGTCGCTCGTCATCACAATGCCTTGAATGCTTCGAACGGCTCGGTGCACGCGTTGCAGACGTAGCTCGCCTTGCACGCCGTGGCGCCGAACTCGGAGATGAGGCGGGTCTGTCGCGAGTCGCAGCGTGGGCAGGCGACCGGCATCGAGACCGGGGTGGCGCCCTCGGGGCCGACCGGCGGCGGGGGAGTGATGCCGGCAGCGCGGAGACGCTCGTGGCCGCGTTGCGTGATCCAGTCGGTGCTCCACGCCGGGCTCATCACCAGCCGCACGTCGGCTTCGTATCCGGCGTCGGACACCGCCGCCGCGACGTCGTCGCGGATCTGCTCGGTGGCCGGGCAGCCCGTGTAGGTCGGCGTGAGCAACACGGTGGCCGTGCCGCCGTCGATCTCGACGGAACGCACGATGCCGAGGTCGCCGATCGTGACGTGGGGCAGCTCCGGGTCTTCGATCTCGCGGACCCGTTCGTCGAGGGTCGTGCTCACCAGACCGCTCCCGGGTGGGCTCGTGCGACGACCTGCATCTCGCCGACGAGGCGCGAGAACGACTCGGTGTGCCGTCCGGTACGACCACCGGTCTGCATGACGCCGTCGTCGGGCATCGTCAGCGTCGCCTCCTCGAGTGTGCCGCCGACGGTGCCACGCCAGACGTCGCGGAGCGCATCCGGCGCCTGGATGACGCCATCGGATGCCATCGCCGCTTCGACCTCGTCGGCCTCGAACAGCTCGCCCGTGTATCTCCACAGCTCGTCGACCGCCGTCTGGGCCCGGGCGTGGCTCTCGTCGGTGCCGTCGCCGAGCCGCACGACCCAGCTGCGCGAGTGGCGAAGGTGGTACGCCGTCTCCTTGGCGGCCTTGCCGGCCAGGGCGCGCAGTGCGTCGTCGGTCGACTGCAGCATGCTGTTCCAGTACGGCAGTGCCCAGGCGTCGTGGAGGAATTGGCGCACGATGATCTGGGCGAAGTCGCCGTTGGGTTGTTCGACCAGGAGCGGATTGAAGAACTCGTGCTGGTCACGCCAGTAGGCGAAGTGGTTCTCGTCGTGCCCCTCGTCCTCCACGTCGCCGGCGTAGCTGTACAGCGCCCGGGCCTGGCCGATCAGGTCGAGCGCCAGGTTCGACAGCGCCATGTCCTCTTCGATCTCGGGAGCGTGCGTGACCGCCTCGAGCAGGCGCTGGGCGAGCACCAGTGCGCGGTCGCCCTGGCGGAGCGTGTAGGTCAGGAGGGCGTCCATCACATGTTGGCGACTTCGTCGGGCAGTTCGAAGTCGGTCGGGTGGCGGAACGTCTTGTCCTCGGCGGGTTCGAACAGTTCGCCGCGGGCGTCGGGATCGGACGCGGTGATGTCGCTCGACCGGACGACCCACAGGCTGACTCCCTCGGACCGGCGGGTGAAGAGATCGCGGGCGTTCTGGAGCGCGAGTTCGGCGTCGGGGGCGTGCACGGTTCCGGCGTGCACATGGCTGACGCCTCGCTTGGCCCGGACGAAGACCTCCCAGAGCGGCCAGTCGGCCCGACCGGCACTCACGCTGCGACCTCGCCGGGGCTGCGCCCCCGCAGCCGATCGCGTCCGGCTCGCCGGCGCTCGCTCGTCCGTGCATCATTCGCTGCGCTCATGCTGCGGCCTCCGGTGATCGTGCCGCCTGCTTCTCGGCGTAGGCGGTCGCTGCCTCGCGGACCCAGGCGCCGGTCTCGTGGGCGCCGACCCGGGTGGCCATGCGCTCCCGGTTGCAGGGGCCGTCGCCCTTGACGACCTCCCAGAAGTGGTCCCAGTCGATCTCACCGTGGACGTAGTGACCCGTCGCGTCGTCGTGGTGCAGGTCGGGGTCGGGGATCGTGAGCCCGAGCAGGTCGGCCTGCGGCACCGTGGCGTCGATGAACTTCTGACGGAGTTCGTCGTTGCCGAAGCGCTTGATGCCCCACGCGCATGTTCTGGTCGCCGTGGACGGATTCGGCGTCGGGCGGCCCGAACATCATGATCGACGGCCACCACCAGCGGTCGAGCGCGTCCTGGACCATCGCGCGCTGCTCGTCGGTGCCGCTCGGCGAGTGTGAGCATGATCTCGAAGCCCTGCCGCTGGTGGAAGCTCTCCTCCTTGCAGATCCGGATCATGGCCCGCGCGTACGGACCGTACGAGCAGCGGCACAGCGGCACCTGGTTGCATGATCGCGGCGCCGTCGACCAGCCAGCCGATCGCGCCGACGTCGGCCCACGTGAGCGTGGGGTAGTTGAAGATCGAGGAGTACTTCTGCCGGCCGGTGATGCAGCCGCTCGAGCAGCTCGTCCCGGGTGTGCCGAGCGTCTCGGCGGCGCCGTAGAGGTACAGGCCGTGGCCGGCCTCGTCCTGCACCTTGGCGAGCAGGATCGCCTTGCGGCGCAGCGACGGGGCGCGGGTGATCCAGTTGCCCTCGGGCTGCATGCCGATGATCTCGGAGTGGGCGTGCTGGGCGATCTGGCGGATGAGCGTCTTGCGGTACTCGTCGGGCATCCAGTCGCGCGGCTCGATCCGGTCGTCGGCGTCGATCAGTGCGTCGAAGTGCTCGCGCCGGGCGTCCGCGGTGGGGTCGGGAGCGGTGTCCATCCGGACAGTCTATGACACATCATTGTCCGTGTCCACCGTGAGAACTGTGTCATCACCGACATCGTGGACGACATATGGACAGCGTTGTCGGCCGGTGCCGATCAGTGCTCACCGGCCCAGACGGTGGAAACCACGTCGGCGTCGAACAGCAACTCGCACGGGATGCCGTTGTCGTCGATGTCCATCCGCACCGGTTGTCCCTGCTCGAACCAGTACGCGAGCGTCCACTGGTACGCGACCTTCGAGTCGTTCCACGGCGGCGTCTGGCCGTACGTCTGCATCGCCGCCTCGAACTCGGGCAGCGCGAGGTACTCGCGGCACAGCAGACCGTCGGGACCCGGCGGCCGGTCGGCGCCGTCGGTTCCGGCCATCCACGCCGTCGTCGTCCCGACGTCGTCGAGCACGACGAGGTGCCAGACGCCGACGTCGCCCGGCGGCTCCGGCTGGATCTCGCACCGCAACACGAGGCCTTCGGACACCGGGGCGAACTGGTGCCAATCAGGACAGTCGAGCGAGTACGGGGGCGAGTACGGGAAGAACCCGGCCTCGTACCGATCGAGGATCGACCGGAGCGGCACCTCTTGCGCCGGCAGTGCCGGGGTCGCGAACTGCACGTACGGTCCGTCGGCGATCTCGGTGCCCACGAGGAAGGATGTGGTCCACATCGGCCGTGGTGGCGCCAGCCGCTCGCTCACGATCATGCGCCACTCCTCGTCGGTGAGACGTGGTTCGGTCGCGGGGCGCCAGAACTCGTAGTAGGAGAAGACGAAACCCTGTGCGACCTCGAACCGGCCGTCGCCGAGGGGCACGATCACATGGATCGTGTCGACCCCACCCGTGCCGAGCTGGAGGTAGTCGAACGAGGTCGTGAAGATGTCGGTCACCAATGCGGCCCGCTCGTTCGGGTCGGGGATCGCACCACCCCACTCGTTCAGGTCGATCTCGCTGGACGCAATCCAGAGGTACTCGAGCTCCGATCCGATGTTGCGCAGCCGGTCGTTCTCCGCGTCGGTGGCGACGATGCCGTCGAGCTCCCGCTCTGCGATCCCACCGAGCCAGTCGGTCAGTCCGATCAGGGTCGCCAACAGGTCGTCGGTCTCGTCGGTGAGCAGGTCGCGATCGGCGAACCCGTCGTGGAGGAGACCGGCCGCTGCCGAGATGCGGCCGAAGGCGACCGGGTCGGGCTCGACCCAGTGGCGCGGCACGAAGTCGGGCCCTTCGGGCCCTTCACCCTCACTGCTCGCACCCTGCTTCGTGTAGAGCACGGTGTCGTGTTTGAGTTCGGTGTACGAGGCCAACCCCGTTTGGAGCGCCTTCGCTGCCCACGCATCGGTGCGCATGAAGTCGGGATATTGCTGGCCTCGGGACGGGAACTGGGGCTCGATCGAGACGAGCCACGCGTCGTAGACGGTGCCGGCCCAGTCATCCGGCAACCTCGCCGCAACGACGTCGGTCATCTTCTCGAGTTGCTCTTGGTAGCGGTCGTAGATCGACTCGGTGGCGAGCTGAAGGTCGCGCGCCAGGGGCGACCCGAACGCCGCTGCGACGTCGAGCGCCGACACGTGCACCCGGCGCTGATCGGGAGGCTCGCTTCCGACGTTCGGCCACGCGAGCTGGTCGAGGATGAACGAGTCGAGTGTGAAGCGGGCGCCCATCACCCGCATGGCGGCGCGCTCGGGGTCGATGGCAACGGGGTGATCGGCCGACACGACGTTCGCGATCCGATCGGTGTCGGCAGTCGACAGCAATGTCGGAGCGTCTCTCCAGCCGGGCACGACATCGTCCGCGGCCGCCGCGAGTTGCAGCGGGTCGACGTCGTCGGCGAGGCCGATGAGGAACGCGGTCGGTTCGTAGAGCGCCGTCCAGTCGGCCAGCAGGGCTGGATCATCGAGCACGACGCGGGTCACCAGCAGGCCGGGTACCACGCCGACGCCGTCGTCGAGCGCGAACCCCTCCTGGCCGAGCAGTGACATCGTTCGGAAGTACCGTTCGAGATCGGGCGTCCGCGTGTAGTGGCCGCGCGGCCGGAACAGGCTGAAGTCGACGCACCCGACGAACGACTCGGGGGCCCGGCATTCGGCCGACCCGGTGATCGGCGAGGTCTGCATCCCCGCGGCGGCCTCGACGAGCGCGATCTCCGCAGATGCAAGGTCGTTGATCGGCCCGACATCGAGACCGAGCAGCGCCGCCGCGGCCTCGTAGTAGGCGGTCGCTCGGCGGGCGGCGTCAGCCACGCCGGTCCCGGCGAGCGCCGTCTCTTGGGCTCGTGCGGCGTCCACCGCACGGGCAACGAAGTCCTCGAGGATCGGGAGGAGTCGCTGCTGTTCGGTGTCGCGAAGCACCCGGTCGAAGACCAGGTGCCACGAGTGGTAGAGCGCATCGGTGGTGACGAAGACGGGCTTGTCGGCGTCGTAGGCCGCGCCCTTGTAGCCATCGTGGAAGAAGCGGTAGCCCCATGTGCCGTCGACGGCGAACCCGTTCGCTTCGAGTCGCTCGACGATGTCGACGGCCGACGGCGTGGTCGGATCGCGAAGCGACGACTGCGAGGGCGTCAGCAGGACGTCGTCGAGGGAGGTCGGCGTCGAAGGTCCGAGGTAGACCGCGTCGTCGGCGAGCGCCGGTACCCACCGATACGCCGCGAACGGGTCGATGCTGCGCAGCCCGGACACGCCGGTGACCGTCGGAACCGTCGTCGTGATCGACGTCGAGTCCGAGGTCGTCGTGTCGGTCGAGGTCGCCGCGTCGGTCGATGTCGGCGCGTCGGTCGGCTCGGTCGTGTCGGTGGCGGTGGTGACGACCCCTGGTGTCGTGGCGCTGTCGTCACCACGTGTGCATGCAGCGACGGCGAGCGAGACGGCGGTCACGACCGCCAACACCGGATGATGTGGGCGCGGTCGATGTTGCATCGTGTTCCATCTCAATCATTCGTGTCGTTTGTCAGCGGTGTCTCGGTCGACGCCGCGGAGACATCGCGGTCGACGAGCACCGGATCGGTGTGGCCGTCATGGTCGATGTCGGCACAGGCGGGCGTGACGGGACTCGGCAGCGCGGCGGCAGTGCGGAACCCGAAACCGTCCCAGAGCCACGCTCCGCCGGCGACGATCGTCGGGTCGTCGAGCGCCGTGAAACCGAGCGCCATCGAGCCGTCGCACACGGCGATCGCACCGATCGGTTGGAACAGCAGCGCCGATCCCCACCGCAGCCGCCCGGCGCTCGTGTAGACGGCCAGATGGGCGGTGCGTCCCTGCTCGTCGACCAAGTCCACCTCGTCGAAGGTGTCGTGCGCTCGCTCGGGCCGAGCCGGGCGACGGTAGGCAACGACGAGATCGTTCTCGCCGGTGCCGGTGACATCGCCGGTCGATCGAGCGACCTCCTCGTAGTGCGTGGGGAGCGGGCTGTCGGCCCGGGTCGGTGCGGGCGTCGGGACGATCGGAGTCCACGGACGAATCGGCGCCCACCAGTCGGCGTCGAGCGCGACGGCATCACCGATCGGATCGTCCCATCCCTCGAATGTCGACCGTCCGGCATCGATGCTCAGCCGACCCGTGCGCATCGCCACGATGCCGTCCTCGTCCGCCATCACTTCGAGCACGAACCCGGTCCTGGTGCGCGGCCACGACTGGTCGAACAACGCATTGCCCAGGCCGGGGGCGATGACCGATGTTCGCGTCGGACCGGGGTGCGCCTCGACCGGGTACACCACGTGCGCCCCGTGCCCCCACACGACGTCTGCGCCCCAGTCGGCCAACAGACGGGTCACATGGGCGAGCACCGGATCGGGGCGCGTCAGGTATTCGACACCACCGTGCAGGCCCACTACCACGACGTCGACGGTGCGACGCAGGTCGGTCACCGCAGAGCGGGCGGCTTCGGCATCCCAACCGTTGACGCCGGCGGTGGTCGATGTCGCTGCCCGGCCGCCCGCCAGATCGAGGGCGAGGACCCCCACCGTGATCCCGTCGACCTCGGTCACGAGTGCCGCGCCGGCGTCGGCGGCTCCGGCGCCGCCGCCGACGCCGTGGAGACCGGCATCGTCGAGGGCCGACAGCGTGTCGAGCACGGTGTCGGGTCCGCCATCCGTCGCGTGGTTGTTGGCGATGCCCAGGATGTCGAATCCGGCTCCCGCGAGCAGGTGGGCCGCTGCCGGGTCCGCTTCCAACGCGTACTCGCCGACGACGTGCGGTCGCGCGGTGAGCGGCGACTCGAGGTTGGCGAAGGCGAGATCGGCGGCGACCAGGACGGGCCGCAGCCGTTCGAACACGCTCGATGGATCGCCGGCCACGACTGGTGCGACCCCGCGGCCGAGCATGACGTCGCCCACGAAGACGAGCCGGATCGGAGATCGCCGCGGTGGAAGCGCTGGATCCGGAGCGTCGGCGACGAGCCATGCCCGGGACGGCGGAGCCGTCGTGGGGCTTCGACCGTCGACCATCGGTCGGCTCGCGCAAGAGGCGGCGAGCAGGCACAGAACGGCGGCGACGGGCCACGCTCTCATACCATTCAGGGTGCGCCTGCGGTTCGGGGCCGCACAGTGCCGAACGGCTTGCCGAGTTGTCGCCGACGAGTGGTCACCGAGCGTGCTCGGCGGGGTGCCGGTCGCTCAGACGCGGTAGCCGATGGCCCGGAGCAGGTCGAGCCGCGTGTCGACGTCGTCGTCGGTCTCGACGCCGAGCGGCGGTTCGCCGTCGACCACACCGACGATGCCACGGCCCGCGTCGGTGACCGCCACCAACACCTCGAGCGGGTTGGCCGTCGCACAGATGATGCGGCACACCTCGGGGACGCGCTTCAGCTGGTTCAGCACGTTCACGGGGTATCCGTCGCGCAGGTACACCACGAAGCAGTGCCCGGCGCCGATCGCGAGGGCAGCCGCCACCGCAGCGTCGACGAGTTCGGGGTCGTTCCCCGAGCGGCGGACCAACCTGGGACCCGACGCCTCGCAGAAGGCGGCGCCGAAGTGGAGGTGCGGCGACGAACCCGCGAGCGTCTCGTGGAGATCGACGATGGTCTTGATGAAGTGGGATTGCCCGATGATCACGTTCGTCTCGTCGGGAATCGCGACGGGGACGGCCTTCAGCTCCATGCCCCCAGCGTGCACCGTTTGCGCCGGCCCCGCCAGTGCCGATCGTCGCCTTCGAGGTCAGGCCCCGAGCGCCACGGCGGCGTCGTGGCCGGGAACGATCGCGGCTCCGGCTGCCCGCTCGGCCCGGATGAGATCGAGTGACGCTCGTTGTCGATCGTGGTCGAACGCGAACGGCGGCAGCATGCCGTCGTCGAGCGTGTGTCCGAAGTAGCACGCGTCGGCGGTCAGGACGACGGTTCCGTCGGCGGTGATCACCCGCAGCGACTGGTGCCCGCACGTGTGGCCGGGCGTCGGCAGGGTCGTGATCGTCCCGTCGCCGAACAGGTCCTCGGCGCCGTCGATCAGCGTGACGTCGTGGCCGATGTCGAACAGCGACCGGTCGTAGCCGGCGGTCGAATCCCCCGTCGCCGCTCGCCACTCGTCGCGCTGTACGACGAGGCGTGCGTTGGGGAGCTCGCACAGGCCACCGACGTGGTCGAAGTGGCAGTGCGACACGATCACGGTGAGGGGGCCGGCCGGGTCGACCCCGAGTTGCTCGAGTCTGGGTCCGACCGTACCGTCGGTCTCCAGCTCGGGCGTGAACAACTTGGCGAGCGAGCCGAGCGAGTCGGGGCCGTCGGCGAGGTCGGGATGGAGGCCGGCGTCGAACAGCACGTCGCCGCGTTCGTGCCGAACCAGCCAGGTCGGGACGGGGATCCGGATCTCGTCGCGGGACCCGCCGTCGATCAGGGTGCGCTCCTGGGTGCGCATCCAGCCACAATCGAGGGCGCCGATCGTCGGCGCCCTCACGATGCGCCTCGCGCCGGTCCGCGCAGGAAGAGCGGCCACGGATCGGGCATCGGACCGGCATCGACGTGCACGATCACGGGCCCGGACGCCGAGAAGGCCTCGTCGAGCCGGAGACGCAGCTCGGCGGGGGACGCGGCGTGCAACCCGACCGCACCGAAGCTGCGTGCGTAGGCGACGAAGTCGGGGTTGTGGAGCGTCGACGCGATCGTGCGTTCGAGACCGAACTTCTGCTCCTGCATCCGCTTGACGTTCCCGTAGGCACCGTCGTCGAAGACGACGCACACCAGATCGATGCCGTGCTGCACCGCCGTCGCGAGCTCGTTGCTCGTGAACAGGAAACCGCCGTCGCCGGCGACGAGCAATGCCTTGCGGTCGCCCCGGCGCTGGAGCGCGTGCTGGGCACCGAGGGCGTGCGCGTAGCCGGCGCCGAGCGTGCCGGCCGGTCCGGTCGACAGCAGCGTCCTCGGGCGTCGGAAGTCGAAGGCAAGGTGCGAGGCGAAGCCGATCTGGGTGACGTCCTCGACGAAGACGCCGTCGTCGGGCAGCACGTCGCGGATGGCGGCCAGGTATCCGAGCTGGGGCTCGAGGTGGGCGATCTGCGTGCGGTACTCGTCGCGGAGACGGTCGAGCTCGTCGGCGCGACTCGGGCGCCGTGCATCTTCGCCGAGCGCACTCACGAGTGCTTCGCAGACCGCGGCGGCATCGCCGTGCACGCCGATGGTCCCCACGCCGTGTCGATCGAGTTCGTCGGCGTCGATGTCGATCTTGACGATCGTGAGGTCGTCGTCGGTGCCCCATTGGAGCAGCGGCCATTCGAGTCGGGTCCCGACCGCGACGACGGCATCGGCGTCGGACCACAGGCGGTGCCCGATCGGCAGGTGCACGAACATCGGGTGGGCGGTGGGCACCGTCCCGTGTCCCATGCGGCGCGTCGTGATCGGCGCCTGGAGCAATTCGGCGAGCGCGCCCACGGCTCCTCCTGCGTCTTGTGCGCCACCGCCGACGATCATGAGCGGACGCTCCGCGGACCGGAGTGCATCGACCGCCCGATCGAGTGCGTCGGCGTCGATCGGCGGTGTCACGGGTCGCGGCGCTGCGAGAACCCCGCCGGCGGGTGACCGCCACCGGTCGACCGGTACCTCCACGCTGACCGGGCGGGGTCGACCGCCGACGAGCTCGTCGAGTGCCAGCTGGAGGTCGGCGACCGCGGTGTCGGGGTGCTCGATGAGCAGGGCGTGCTTCGTGAGCTGCCCGAGCACGGCGTGCTGGTCGGCCAGCTCGTGCAGCACGCCGAAGCCTCGGCCACGCGCGAACGTCGGGATCTCGCCGACCACGGCGAGCACGCGGGCGTTCGACCAGAAGGCGCTGCTGAGCGCGGCGCTCGCGTTCAGGATGCCGGGGCCCGGCACGACGCTGAAGGCGGCCGGCTCGCCCGTGACCTGGGCGGCGCCCATCGCCATGTAGGCCGCGCCCTGCTCGTGGCGGGCGACGATCGGTCGGATGTCGTCGGCGTCGACGAGGGCGTCGAAGAAGTCGTCGTTCTGTACGCCCGGCAGGCAGAACAGCGTGTCGATCCCCGCCTGTCGAATCATGTCGATGACGTGGGATGCGACGGACGGTGACGGCTCGCTCGGGTTCACGCATCCGGTCTAGCCGCGCCCGGCGTTCCCGGAGGATCCGAACGAGTCGCGTCGAACCGGCGCGAGATGCGACCATGACGACGTGGCGACTCTGCTTCCTGCGCTCGACGGCATGCACGGAGATCACCCCGATGCGGTGGTCGTCGACGGCGAGGCCTGCTCATGGGAGCAACTCGCGCGGACTGCCGATGCGGTCGGAGTCGCCGTCGCCGGTGCGCCGGCTCTGGCGGTGAGCGGGACGTCGACCCTGGCGACCGTGACCGCCGTCGTGGCAGGACTGCGCACGGGCGTACCGGTGGTGCCCGTGCCGGCGGACGCCGGTCCGATGGAACGGGAGCACATCCTCCGCGATTCCGGGGCGGCCGTCGTCGTCGGTGATCCGGCGTGGCCGGAGTCCGATCTGCCGAGGGTTCCGTTGCCCGTCGCGTCGGACCTCACGGCCACGTCCGGACGTGGCGAACCGGACGGAACGGCGACGGCGTTGATCATGTACACCTCGGGCACGACCGGCCTGCCGAAGGGGGTGGTCATTCCCCGTCGTGCGATCGCAGCCGGCCTCGACGGCCTCGCCGATGCGTGGTCCTGGACACCGGGCGACACGTTGGTGCACGGGCTGCCGCTCTTCCACGTCCACGGTCTGATCCTCGGCGTGCTCGGTGCGCTGCGGGTCGGGTCGAAGCTGCACCACACCGGCCGCCCGACCCCCGAGCGATACGCGCGCGGCCGGCGGTTCGCTCTATTTCGGTGTGCCGACGGTCTGGTCCCGCGTCGCTGCGGAACCCGACCACGCGAAGCGCCTCGCGTCGGCCCGGCTGCTGGTGTCGGGAAGTGCCGCCCTGCCGGTACCGGTGTTCGAACAGCTGCGGGCGCTCGCGGGTCAGGTGCCGGTGGAGCGCTACGGCATGACCGAGACGTTGATCACGCTGAGCACCCGTGCCGACGGCGAGCGCCGACCAGGTCACGTGGGCGTACCGATCGCGGGGGTCGAGACCCGCCTGCGCGACGAGCTCGGTGAACCGGTGGCGCACGACGGCGTGACGATCGGCGGCCTCCAGGTGCGTGGATCGACGCTGTTCGACGGATACCTGCACCTGCCCGACACGACGGCCGAGGCGACGACCGAGGACGGCTGGTTCGTCACCGGCGATGCGGTGACGATCGGGCCCGACGGGTTCCATCGCATCGTCGGTCGGGCGTCGATCGACATCATCAAGTCGGGCGGGTACAAGGTGGGCGCCGGCGAGGTCGAGACGGCGCTGCTGTCACACCCCTCCGTCGACGAGGTCGCCGTGATCGGTGTTCCCGACGACGATCTCGGCGAGCGGATCGTCGCGTTCGTCGTGGGTGACGACTCCGACGAACAGACGTTGATCGATCACGTGGCCGACCAGCTGTCGGTCCACAAGCGGCCGCGGGAGGTCAGGCGGGTCGCGGCGCTTCCGCGCAACGCGATGGGCAAGGTCCAGAAGCAGCAGCTCCGCGATTGATCCGACCGAGGTCAGCGGAGGCGTTTCGACAGCTCGTTGAGTCGGCGCTTCTCGTCACTCGACAGCGAGTCGAGGCCGCTCTCGGAGATCTTGTCGAGCAGGTGATCGAGCTCGACCTGGGCCGCGACCGCGTCGGGCGACGGTGCCGCGTCGGGGGCCGACCAGGGCCCTTCGACGACGGCGGAGCGTGACTTCGTCTTGGTGGCCGTGCCGCCGGATCGCCGACGCTTCGACGGTGATCGCTGGGTGCCGGAACCGGGCATCGGCAGCTTCGGGATCCAGGGCAGCTGGGTGGCGAGACCGAAGCTGCGAGCCGCCAGGGCGGCGGTGACCAGGAGCACGAGCAGGAAGATCAGCCCGTTCCCGTCGCGGGCGCCGACGAGTTGCAGCACCTGCAGGCCGACGATGACCGCGCCGATCACCCACCCCGGGATGTTGAAGAAGAACCGGGCCGTCGGGTGCTCGGCGATGAACACCATGAACACGCCGAGTTGGAGATAGTCGAGCCCGGCGACGTCGAGGTCGAGGATCGTCGCCATGATCGCCGGCACGATCGTGAGGATCGACAGGAACCATGCGAACCGATTGCGACCGAGCAACCCCTCGAGTTCCCGGCCGAAGTACCAGAAGATCGCGATGGTGATGACGGTCCAGATCGACGGTGCGTTCGCGAACGGCCACGTCACGAGCCGCCAGAGCTGACCGGAGCGGACCCTCGATGCGTCGAGCACGAGCGGCTCGAGCGCGTCGGGGTTGACGGCCCACACGAACATCGACACGACGCACACGGCCGACACGAGCACGGCGGTCCCGACGTCGATGTCGCCGACGCGGAACCAGGGAGTTCCCCCGTACCTGCTCTCGGGCGACGAGTAGGAGAATCGGCCAGCCATCGGGCATCACCGTATCCTGCGGCAACACGTTTAGCCTGGCGAGGGTGATCAAGCGTCCGCCCGCAGGCACGATCCCGGAGGATCCCGGCTCGTACCAGTTCAAGGACGCGCGTGGGCGTGTGATCTACGTCGGGAAGGCGTCGAACCTTCGTCAACGCCTGTCGAACTACTTCCAATCGCCACGCAACCTGCACCCGCGCACGCGGCAGATGGTCGAGACCGCCGAGTCGGTCGAGTGGACGATCGTGCGCAACGAGGTCGAGGCGCTGATGCTCGAGTACTCGTTGATCAAGCAGCACGACCCGCGCTTCAACGTGCGGCTCCGCGACGACAAGTCGTACCCCTTCCTGGCCGTGACCGTCGACGAGCAGTGGCCCCGGGCGATGGTGGTTCGTGGCCGCAAACGCAAGGGTGTGCGGTACTTCGGGCCGTACGCCCACGCGTACGCGATCCGCGACACGCTCGACCTGCTGCTGCGCAGCTTCCCGATCCGAACCTGCAGTCCGTCGAAGTTCAACCAGCACGAGCGCCTCGGCAAGCCGTGCCTGCTGTACCACATCGAGAAGTGTGCCGGGCCGTGCGTCGGGGAGATCGAGGAGCTGCCCTATCGCGAGCTCGTCCGTGAGCTCTGTGACTTCCTGGCCGGCGACACCGACGACATCGTCGACCGCCTCGAGAACGAGATGCGCTCGGCTGCGACCGAACTCGAGTTCGAGCGCGCCGCGCGTCTGCGCGACCGGTTGACCGCGGTGCGCAAGGCCATCGCGAAGCAGCAGATGGTGGCCGACAAGAACGAGGATCTCGACGTGATCGGCATCGCGGATGACGAGCTCGAGGCGTCGGTGCAGATGTTCTTCGTGCGCAGAGGCCGGGTCGTGGGTCGCAAGGGCTTCGTGCTCGACAAGGTCGAGGAGCTGACGCCCGGCGGTCTCGTCGATCGGATCCTCGAAGCGGTGTACGGCGAGGAACCCGTGACCGGTTACCCGAAGCAGGTGCTGGTACCCCAGGAACCCGACGACGTCGCCACGTACGAGGAGTGGCTGACGTACATGCGCGACTCGAAGGTGCAGATCCGCGTGCCCCAACGCGGCGACAAGCGCTCGCTGCTCGAGACGGTCGAGCGCAACGCGAAGGAGGAGTTCACCCGGCACCGGATGCGGCGGGCGTCCGATCACAACACGCGATCACGGGCGCTCACCGACCTCCAGGAGGTGCTCGATCTGCCCGAGGCGCCGTTGCGCATCGAGTGCTACGACATGGCGCACCTCCAGGGCACCGACTACGTCGGCTCGATGGTGGTGCTGGAGGACGGTCTGCCCGACGAAGCGCGAGTACCGCCGGTTCAAGGTGCACATCGACGGCAACGACGACTACGCGGCGATGGAAGAGGTGTTGACCCGGCGGTTGACCGCCTACCTCGACGAACGCGACCGGCCGATCGGCACCGAGGACGAGGAGGGCAACCGCAAGCCCGGCAAGTTCGCGTACCCGCCGCAGCTGCTGGTCGTCGACGGCGGCAAGGGTCAGCTCGGCGTCGCCAAGCGAGTCGTCGACGAGCTCGGCCTCACCGACGAGATTCCCGTCGCCGGTCTGGCCAAGCAGTTCGAGCAGGTCTTCGTGCCGGGCCGGTCCACGCCCGTCGAGATCCCGCGGGGGAGCGAGGCGCTCTTCATGTTGCAGCGGATTCGCGACGAGGCACACCGCTTCGCGAACACGTTCCACCGCGAGCGTCGCTCGAAGCGGATGACGGCCAGCTCGCTCGACGGGATCCCCGGCCTCGGCGAGGTCAGGAGGAAGAAGCTGCTCAAGGCGATGGGTGGGGTCAACAAGGTGAAGCGGGCCGAGCTCGACGAGCTGCAGGCGCTCAGCTTCCTCCCCGACGCGGTCGCCGAGGCCGTCTACACCAAGTTCCACACCTGACGAGTCGGCGGAGGTGATCGGCGATCAGCCGGCGAATGTCCTCGCCGCAGCTCGACGTTCTCGCCGTGGAGTTCGCGTGGGGACTGGAGCAGATCTGCGCCGATCGGTGCGAGGTTCGACATTCCCCGAGCCGGGTCGCGTCGGCGCCGGCGTCGTCGAGGTCAGGTGAGTTGGCCGATGACCTGCTCGTCGATGCGTTCGAGAGCTTCGCGGCGAGCCGTCGGGGTCCTGCCGAGGTTGAAGTCGGGCACGATGAACTCGTCGAAGCCCTGCTCGCCGTATTCGCCGAGCGTCTCGACGAGGCGATCGGGCGTGCCGGCGATCGATCGGGTCCCGTAGTCGCCGCCGAGGATCTTCTCGGCGGTCGCGTCGTCGTCGGTGACGAACACCAACGCCTGCACCGAGGTCCACTTCGAGGACGGATCGACTCCCACCGACTCGCACGCGGTCTCGAACCGTGTGCGTGCGCCGCCGGCCATCTCGGGGCCGCCCCAGGTGTTCCACTCGTCGGCGTGACGGGCGGTGATCTTCATCATCCGGGCGCCACCGGTGCCGACGAGGATCGGGAGCGGGGATTGCACGGGCGCCGGGTCCGACGGTGCATCGGTCATCGTGTAGATGTCGCCGTCGAACGTCGTGCGGTCCTGGCCGAGCAGGGAGCGCATGATCTGGATCGCCTCGTCGAACCGATCGACCCGCCGCTTCGGCGGCTCGAGTTCGATGCCGTAGGCGTGGTGTTCGTTGATCTGCCATCCGGCTCCGAGCCCGAGCACCATGCGACCGTCGGAGATGTGGTCGATCGTGGCGGCCCGGTTGGCCAGCACGGCGGGGTGGTGAACCGATGTCGGCGCGACCAGTGAACCGACTCGCACCCGTTCCGTCAGCGCGGCGATCGCCGGCAACATCGCCCAGCACTCGTGGGTGTCACCGGGAGCGAGCGTCTCGTCCCCGGTGTTCGGCATGTAGTGGTCGGCGTACCAGACGCCGTGCCACCCGGCTTGCTCGGCCCATCGGGCGGTGTCGAACACCTCGCCGGGGGCATGACTCATGTCGGGCCAGACGGAGAACTTCACCCTCGGAGCGTACCCAACGGCCCGTCGCCGGCCGAGCCTGAGCCGGGCCGCACCGGATCAGGACGTCGTCGTGTCGAGGTCCCACTTCCGGATCGTGCCGTCGCGTGAGGCCGTGACCAGCCAGTCGTCACCGGGCCCGAAGTCGAGATCGGTCACCACGCCGGAATGACCGGTGAGCGTGGTGAGTTGCTCGCCCGAGGTCGTCGACCAGAGACCGACCGTGCCGTCGCCGAACGGCGCCGCCACGACGCCGCCGTCGTCGGACAGGGCGATCGCCGAGGTGCGCGACCCGAGTTCGGCGATGACCTCGAGGATCTCGCCGCTCATGATGTCCATGACGATGAGACGCCCACTCAGGTCGCTCGCGACCAGGGTGGAATCGTCGGGCAGCAGCTCGAGTGCCTGGAGGCCGCCGGGCGCGGCGACGTAGCTCGTCAGCAGTTCGAAGTCCTCGGTGTCCCAGACCTTCACGCTCGAGTCGTCGGACGACGCGACGAGCAGGTCGCCGCTCCGGGAGAAGTCGGTGTCGAGCACGCTGCTCGCGAAGGGCTCCAGCGTGACGATGTAGTCACCGGTGACGCCGTCGTGGATGCCGATGCTGAAGTCGTGCGACACCGTGCTCATCAGCGTGCCGTCCGGCGTGAACCCGACCCGATTCACGAAGAACGAGCAGCCCGCCACGTCCTCGGACTCGCCGCCGATCGTGACGGTCGGGGTGCCGGTGTCCTCGTCCCAGAAGTTGACGGAGTCGTCGAACGCGAGGTCACCGAGTCGCTCGGCCAGTCCGGTGACGACCTCCGCCGACTCGGGGTTGAACTCGACCGTGTCGATGCGGGGGCTCCGGCCCTCGACCACCAGCGTGGCCTGTTCGGCGAGGTCGTCGTCGAGCACGACGGCGATCCCGGCCGCGGTCGCGACGGCGATCCGGCCGCCGTCGGTGCTGACCGCCGACGCCGTGGCCTCACCCGTGGCGAACTGCTGGTCGTCGGTTCTCGACCCGTCGTCGATTCCCCACGTGGTGATGCCGCCGTCGAAGTCGACGGACGTGATGTCGGCGCCGTGGGCACCGGCGAAGCGAAGGGTGACGTTGCCCTGCCCGAGCACCGACGGTGCCCACTCGTCGGCGGTCCAGGCGACGACTGCGCCGCTGCGGTGGACCGTGGCGATGCCCGCGTCGGTCGCGAGCACCGACTGGATCGGGTCGTCCGGCAGCGGCGACGCCGAGGTGATCGTCTCGCCGGAGAGCCGGTTGATCGTCAGCTCGGCGCCGTCGGAGGTCGCGACCACCGACGAGGTGATCGCGAACTCGAGTGGTCGGATCGGGCGGTCGTACTCGATGGTCGCCGTGGGCGCCATCGTGGCGAGGTCGATCACGTGGACGGCGTCGGTGCGTTCGAATTCGTTGGATCCGAGGCCCGACGTGACGCCGAGCGTGCCGCCGTCGGGCGAGGCGCTCGCGATCGACAACGTCGCGCCCTCGGGCAGGGCGATCGATCGACGGTCGACCGTGACGCCGTCGGTGATGATCAACTCGGTCGTGTCGAGCACCGGTGCGGCGATTCGCCCGTCGAGCCGGGCGATCGGTCCGATCTGTCCCTCGGCGAGCGGCGTCGCGGCCGCATCGGGTGCGGACCGATCCCAGCTCACCACACCCGTGGAAGTGACCGCGACGAGTCGATTCGTGGCGTCGACGAACGCGAACTCGCGCACCGTGCCGTCGACACCGACGTCGAGCGCCGCGGTCGGCTGCCCCTCGACGAGGTCGTACCAGCGCACGGTCGCCGGTGTGTTGGTCGCGACGACGAGCACCGAACCATCGGGTGACACGGCGCTCGTCTGCACCTGTGCGGGCCCGCCGAACGCCTCGATCTCGCGGGCCTCGTCCCCGGACCCGTCGGTGAGGTACACCCCGGCCGTCGTCACGACGGCCATCCGGTCGTCCGCCAGCGGGTGCGCGGCCACCGCGTAGCCGGTGCCCCACCGATCGGCCGACGTGACGGCCACCGACGTCACGTCGACGGGGTCGGTCGCCTCGAAGATGTCGGGTTCGGCGCTGTCCGAGCAGGCGCTGACGACGAGGAGCGCGGCGGCGAACGAGATCGCGGTGAGGTGGTGCCGTGGGGGCGTGGAACGCACGCCAGAACGGTAGCGACCGCCACCCCGTCTGCCTCGGCACCACGATGGTCGCCGTCGACGGGGGCGTGTTCTAGGGTGCGGCGCGGTGGCGAGCGAGCGGGACCCTTCGCGCGATCTGTGGGAGGACCATGCCGGGTGGTGGATCGACGGCTTCACCGCCGGTGCCGACCCGGAGTACGAAGAGCAGATCCTCCCTCTGGCCGCGGCCGAACTCGCGGAGGCTCGGACCATCCTCGACATCGGGTGCGGCGACGGCCAGATCAGCCGGATGATGGCGTCGGCCGGTGCACGAGTGGTCGGGATCGACCCGACTTGGAACCAGATCCGCATCGCCCACGAACGTGGTGGTGGCGCGGCGTACCTGCGAACGACCGCCGACGAGCTGCCGTTCACCGATGCCAGCTTCGACGCGGCGGTGGCCTGTCTGGTGTTCGAACACATCGATGCCGTCGACGCGGCGATCGCGGAGGTGGCGCGCGTCGTGCGACCGGGCGGGCGGTTCTGCTTCTTCCTGAACCACCCGCTGCTGCAGACACCCGGCAGCGGCTGGATCGACGACCACATCATCGATCCCCCGGAACAGTACTGGCGGATCGGCCCGTACCTCGTGGAGAGCGAGACGATCGAACAGGTGGAGTTGGGCGTGTTCATCCGGTTCATCCACCGCCCGTTGTCCCGCTACCTCAACGCCCTCACCGAGCACGGTCTCGTGCTGGAGCGGATGGTCGAGCCGGCGCCGCCACCGGGATTCCTCGAACGGGCCCCGGAGTACGCCGAGGCCGCGACCGTGCCCCGGCTGCTCTACCTGCGCCTCCGGCGGACCGACGAAGCGGCTCGGTAGGATCCCCGTCGTGGCCGATGTCGTGTTGATCTCGGGGTTGTCCGGCGCCGGCCGGTCGGTCGCCGCCGACGTGTTGGACGATCTCGACTTCTACGTGATCGACAACCTCCCGACCTCGTTGGCACCGACCATCGTCGATCTCGCGTCGCAGCCGGGTGGCGGCATCGACCGTCTGGCCCTGGTGTCGGGCCGCAACCACGACGACGTGCTCCCGGGGGTCGCCAAGATGCGCGGCGCGGGCCATCGAGTCGTGCTGCTCTTCCTCGACTCGCAGACGCCGGCGCTCGTACAGCGGTACGACGCCACGCGGCGCAGGCACCCGTTCGCCGAGACGGCGGAGGGCCTGCTCGAGGCGATCGAGACCGAGCGCCGGCTCCTCGAACCGGTCAAGGCGGAAGCCGATCTCGTGATCGACACGACCGAGCTCAACGTGCATCACCTCAAGGAGCGGCTCGTCGCTGCGTTCGACGAGACCGATCGTGAGCATCTGCAGATCGCGATCGAGAGCTTCGGGTACAAGAACGGCCTCCCGCTCGACGCCGACATCGTGATGGACGTCCGCTTCCTGCCCAACCCGCACTGGGAGGAGGCGCTCCGCCCGCTCACGGGTCACGATCCACGGGTCGCCGACTTCGTGCTCGAACGCGAGGCGACCAGCGCCTTCCTCGACAACCTCGAGACGATGCTGATCGACCTGCTGCCGCGCTACCGGGCGGAGGGTCGGAGCTACCTCACGATCGCGATCGGCTGCACCGGCGGACGACACCGCTCGGTCGCCGTGACCGAGGAGTTGTCGCGGCGATTCGCGGCGCGAGGCATCGTGGCGAGCACGACACACCGTGACGTCGGCACGAAGCGATGAACCGCGCCGGATCAGGCCCCGCTGACTCCACTCGGGACGTTCGTCACCGCATTCAGGTCGTTCGGACGGATGCCACTAGTGTCGACGTCCGGTAAGTCTTGATGGGTCGGCACCGTGCCGGCACCATGACATCCCAACCGAAAGGAACCTCTGAGATGACGGTGCGAGTTGGCATCAACGGCTTCGGCCGAATCGGCCGGAACTTCTTCCGAGCGGCGAAGCACCAGGGCGCGGACATCGACTTCGTCGCCGTCAACGACCTGGGTTCGATCGACGAGATGGCCCACCTGCTGAAGTACGACTCGGTGCTCGGCACGCTGCCCGACAAGATCTCGGCGACGAGCCGCAGCATCAAGGTCGGCAACGACTCGTTGCGGGTGCTGAGTCGAGCGCAACCCGGCCGACCTCCCGTGGGGCGACCTCGGCGTCGACGTCGTGATCGAGTCGACGGGCTTCTTCAACAACCGTGAGGCGGCGAGCGCCCACCTCGACGCGGGTGCACCGCTCGTCATGGTGTCGGCGCCCTGCAGCGGGGCCGACGCCACGTTCGTCTACGGCGTCAACCACGCAGGACTTCCGGATCAGCAAGCACAAGGTGATCTCGAACGCGAGCTGCACCACCAACTGCTTCGTCCCGTTGGTCAAGATGCTCGACGACGCCTTCGGGATCAACCAGGGCATGATGACGACGGTCCACGCCTACACCGGCGACCAGAACATCGTCGACGGCCCGCACAAGGATCTGCGCCGGGCTCGCGCTGCGGCCGTCAACATCATCCCGACGTCCACCGGCGCCGCCCGCGCGACGTCGCTGGTGATGCAGTCGATGCAGGGCAAGCTCGACGGCAACGCACTGCGCGTGCCCGATCCCGACCGGCTCGTTGACCGACTTCACGGTCAACCTCAAGAAGTCCGCGACGGTCGACGAGATCAACGCCGCCTTCGAGAAGGTGGCCAACGGCAAGCTCAAGGGTGTGCTCAAGTACACCGAGGACCCGATCGTGTCGAGCGACATTGTCGGGTGACCCGCATTCGTGCATCTTCGATGCCGGGCTCACGATGAGCATGGGCAAGCTGGTCAAGGTCGGCGGTTGGTACGACAACGAGTGGGGCTACTCCAACCGGCTCGTCGACATGACCATGTTCGTCGGCGCCAAGGTCAAGCGCTGAGTCACCGCGATGATCAACGGGATTCCGACGCTCGAGGATCTCGGCGACATCGAGGGGGAGCGGATCCTCGTCCGCACCGACTTCAACGTGCCGCTCGACGACGGGCGAGATCGTCGACGACTTCCGCATCCGTGCGGCGTTGCCGACGATCCACTGGCTGCAGCAGGCGGGTGGCAAGGTCGTGTGCGCCAGCCACCTCGGCCGCCCGAAGGGCGAGCCGAATCCCGCCTACTCGATGGACCCGGTGCGTGAACGGCTCGCCGAGCTCGCGCCGGGCGTCGAGTTGCTGGAGAACCTGCGATTCGATCCCGGCGAGACCTCGAACGACGATGCGTTCGTCGCGCGGTTGATCGAGGGCATCGACCTGTACGTCAACGACGCGTTCGGCGCGTCGCACCGCGCAGCATGCCTCGATCGTCGGGCCCGCCAAGACGCTGCCGTCGGCGATGGGGCGGTTGCTCGCGAAGGAGGTCGACGTGCTGACGGGTCTGCGCGACCAGCCGAAGCGGCCGTTCGTCGCGGTGCTCGGTGGCGCCAAGATCTCCGACAAGCTCGGCGTCGTCGAGGCCCTGCTCGAGACGGTCGACTCGCTCGTGATCGGTGGTGCGATGTGCTTCACGTTCTTCGCGGCGCGGGGTGAGCCGATCGGCGACTCGCTGTTCGAGCCCGATCAGGTCGACACGTGTCGCCGCATCCTCGACGAGAGCGGCGACAAGATCCATCTGCCCGACGACCTCGTCGGTCTCGACGCGGACGGTGAGTTCGCCACGTGGGGCACGCGTCTGCCCGACGGGGCGAAGGGATTCGACATCGGCCCGGGATCCGCTGCCGCGTTCACCGACGTGATCATGGATGCCCGGATGGTGTTCTGGAACGGCCCGATGGGCATGTTCGAAGACGAACGGTTCGCCGCCGGCACACGCACCGTCGCCCAGGCGATGGCCGACACGAAGGCGTTCACCGTCGTCGGCGGTGGCGACTCGGCCGCCGCGCTCGCACAGTTCGGCCTCGACGACGAGGTCGATCACGTTTCGACCGGTGGGGGAGCGAGCCTCGAGTTGCTCGAGCTCGGTGACCTACCCGGACTGGCCGCTTTGAGAGGAGCCCCCAATGCCTGACACCAAGCGCACCCCGATCATCTCCGGGAACTGGAAGATGAACCTCAACCACTTCGAGGCGATCCAGACCGTGCAGAAGCTGCACTACTCGATTCCCGAAGGAGACCTACGACGGTGTCGACGTGTCGGTGCATCCGCCGTTCACCGACATCCGCAGCGTGCAGACCGTGATCGAGGCCGACGACCTGGACATCCTGCTCGGCGCGCAGCACTGCCACCACGAGGAGAGCGGCGCGTTCACCGGTGAGGTGTCGCCGGCGTTCCTGGCCAAGCTCGACGTGAAGTACGTGATCTGTGGCCACAGCGAGCGGCGCGACATCTTCGGGGAGACCGACGAGATGGTCAACGCCAAGGTGCATGCGATCATCAAGCACGACATGACGCCGATCATGTGCTGCGGCGAGTCGCTCGAACAGCGCGAGGCCGGCGAGACCGAGGCGGTGGTGCTCGGCCAGGTCGCCGCGGGTCTCACGAAGGTCACGGCCGAACAGGTCGCGGCGATGGTGATCGCCTACGAGCCGATCTGGGCGATCGGCACGGGCAAGACCGCCACGGCCGACGACGCGCAGACCGTCTGCCACGCGATCCGCAACGCGATCGGTGCGCAGTTCGACGCCGACACCGCCGCGTCGGTGCGCATCCAGTACGGCGGATCGGTGAAGGCCGGCACGACCGAGGAGCTGATGGCGCAACCCGACGTCGACGGCGCGCTGGTGGGTGGCGCGAGCCTCGATCCCGAGGAATTCGCCAGAATCGTGCAGATCGCGGCCGATTGACTCCAGTCCGCGGCATTTCCCGGAACATCTGGACCAGACCTTTTAACATTTTCGAAACGGCGGTATCGCTACTGAGCGGGAGATCGCGGTGGTAGGTTGCCTGCGGCCCGAATTGCTCGGGGAGGACGATTCGGGTTCGCTGACGCACCAGATCAGTGATCAGGCCGTGAACAACAGAACCTGCGCTGGTCGCCGTGCGACACGACATCCCTCCCTCCATCAACCCCCAGGAGGATCCACGTGAAGACCCGCAGGAGTACGAAACTCTTCGCCACGGTCGCTGCCGCCTCGCTCGTTCTCGCCGCTTGCGGTGGAGACGACGACGACTCGGGCAGCGAGGGCACCGCCGAGAGCACCGCCGAACAGACCTCGGAAGCAACCGAGGAGATGTCGGAGGAGGCCACGGAGGAGATGTCCGAAGAGGCAACCGAAGAGATGTCCGAAGAGGCAACCGGTGAGGACACCGGTGACGGTGGCGCAGTCGCCCCGTCCGGTGACGCAATTGCCTACGGCAATGCGCAGGAGTTCAGCAACTACAACAACAACCTGGCGTCGAGCAACTCGGTCAAGAACACCATCGTGATCAACGAGGTGCTCCCCGACACGTTCTTCTTCGCCGGCCCGACCGGCGACCTGGTGATGGACGAGGAGCTGCTCGTCTCCGCCACGGCCGTGAGCGACGACCCGCAGGTCATCGAGTACGTCGTCAACCCCGACGCGGTGTGGTCCGACGGCGATCCGATCGACTGTGACGACTTCTACTTCTACTGGGCCGCGTTCAACGGCAGTCAGCTCGTGCTCGACGAGAACGGTGAGCCCGTCATCGACGAGGAGTCCGAGTCGGAGGTCCAACTGTTCGAGATCACCGGCACGACCGGGTTCGACGTCATCGACTCGGTGGAGTGCTCCGACGACGGCAAGACGATCACGACCAGCTACAACGAGATCTACGCCGACTGGCGGGCCACGTTCACCAACATGCTGCCCGCGCACATCATCGCGCAGCAGGCCGGCGTCGACGACCTGATCGGCGCGTTCGAGAGTGGCGACCGTGCCGCGATCGAGGCCATGGCCGAGTTCTTCAACACGGGCTGGTCCCTCAACCCGGGTGAACTCAAGCCCGAGATCATGCCGTCCGGCGACAAGATGATCATCGACTCGTGGGAGGCAGGCGCCAGCCTGACCCTGGTCCCGAACGCGAACTACTGGGGCACCCAGGCCAACGGACCGGTGACGATCCGCTACATCGCCGAGGAGGCGCAGGCCCAGGCTCTCGCCAACGGCGAGATCAACGCCATGGATCCGCAGCCGAGCCCCGACCTGCTCGCGCAGCTCGAGGCCATCGACGGTGTCCAGGTGGACACCGGCGCTCAGTTCATCTGGGAGCACTTCGACTTCAACTTCAACTACGAGCCGTTCGCGAACCGTCAGGTTCGTGAGGCCTTTGCGCTCTGCCTGCCCCGTCAGCAGATGGTGTCGAACCTCATCGTGCCGCTCGACCCGACGGCCGAGATCCTCAACAACCGGTACAACCAGCCGTTCGAGTCGGGCTACGTCGACAACTCCGGCGGCCTGTACCAGGAGGTCGACATCGCTCGTGCCCAGCAGCTGCTCGACGAGTCGGGTGTTGCGCAGCCGATCGACGTCCGCATCGGCTGGTTCGACAACGGTGGCAACCAGCGTCGTACCGACCAGGTCGCCCTGACGGTCGAGAGCTGCAACGCGGTCGAGGGATTCAACATCATCGACAACGGCTCGGAGACGTTCTTCGACGTCGAGCTGTCGGCCGGCGACTGGGACGTGGCGATGTTCGCCTGGGCC
The DNA here is from genome assembly GCA_963827775.1 of uncultured Acidimicrobiaceae bacterium. GTDB lineage: Bacteria > Actinomycetota > Acidimicrobiia > Acidimicrobiales > Ilumatobacteraceae > Ilumatobacter. Next base: position 378,017 of record CAWHCI010000011.1, read on the forward strand.
GGTAGCCCGCTGAAGTCGGGATCGTCGGAGATCTACCGCACCGACGGTGGCATCAACTTCGGTGGGTACGGAAACCCCGAGGTCGACGCGCTGCTCGACGCGCTGAACCAGGAGCTCGACGCCGCAGCTCAGGTCGACATCTCGAACCAGATCGACGTGCTCCTGTGGGAAGACCTCGTGACCATCCCGGTCTTCAGCTTCCCGGGCGTCGCCGCATACAGCGACAACGCCAGCAACGTCATCTACAACCCGTCGCAGAACGGGCTCACCTGGAATGCCAGCACCTGGCAGCTCAGCTGAGTTGCAGTCGATGGGGTGAACCACCCCGCTGACTAGAGTGGTGTGCCGGGTCGATTCGTCGGCCCGGCACACTGCGTCATCGCCTCAGATCATGTTCTTCTTCATCGTTCGTCGCCTCCTGATTTCGATCCCGATCATCCTGGCGTCGACGTTCCTGAGCTTCTTCCTGGTCACCATCTCCGGTGACCCGTTGGCCGAGTTCCGGCAGTCGACCGATCCGAACCGTGATCAGCAGATGGCCCAGATGCGCCGGCTGCTCGAGCTCGACGTACCGTTCATGGAGCGGTACTTCCAGTGGCTGACCGGCCTGTTCCGCGGTGACTTCGGTCAGAACCGCGAAGGCCAGGACGTGTGGGCCCTGCTGTCGCAGGCGATGGGCACGACGTTCCGACTGATCATCCTCGCGACGGTGGTCTCGATCCTGATCGGTCTCGTGATCGGCATCATCACGGCCGTCCGCCAGTACAGCACCCTCGACTACGTGTCGACGTTCGCTGCGTTCCTGTTCTTCTCCCTCCCCGTCTTCTGGCTGGCCGTGATGCTCAAGGAGTTCGGGGCGATCAAGTTCAACAACTACCTCGAGCAGCCCGGCTTCTCCGCAGCGGGCATCGTCATCATCTCGTCGCTCAACGGCCTCATCGCCGCCGGCCTGATCGGCGGCAGCCGTCGCCGACGCCTGATCATGTTCGCCGCCGTGGCCGGCGTGTCGGCCATCGCGATGGCGCTCCTCGACGCGACCGATTGGCTGGTGAACCCGGGGCTGTCGTATCCGGTGGTGGTCGCATTGTCGATCGCCGGCGGCGTGCTGTGTGCGATGGCGTTCGCGCCGTTCAGCATTCGTCGTGTGCAGATCGCGGGCATCGCCGCAGCCGCTGTCGCGGTGGTGTTGTCGATCGTGTTCGAATCGTGGATCGACGACATGAGCTGGACGCGGATGCTCGTGCTCACCGTGCTCACACTCGGCACGGGCGCCGCCGTGGGTGCCGCAGTCGGCGGCGAGATCGACCGCACGCCCGCGATCCGGGCCGGCATGCTGTCGGCGTTCCTGGTCGGTTGCATCGTGACCTTCGACCGGTTCATCTCGGCGTGGGAGCCGGGTCGCACGATCGCCACGATCGGCCCGTCGTCGCCCAACTTCGAGGGCAACTTCTGGGAGACCATGGTCGACTATGCGGGCCACCAGATCCTGCCGTCGCTGGCGCTCGCCCTGATCGGGTTCGCCACGTTCATGCGCTTCACACGTTCGTCGATGCTCGACACGCTCAAGTCCGACTACGTGCGCACCGCGAAGGCCAAGGGGCTGCCGGCCACGCAGGTCGTCATGCGTCACGCGTTCCGTACCGCCCTGATCCCCGTGATGACGGTGGTCACCATCAGCTTCGCCACCGTGATCGAGGGTGCCGTGATCACCGAGCGGGTCTTCGCGTGGAAGGGCATGGGCTCGCTCTTCGTCGAGGGTCTCATCGACGTCGACCCGTATCCGGTCATGGGCTTCCTCGTGATCACATCGATCTCGATCGTGTTGCTCAACGCACTCGCCGACATCATGTACGCCTATCTCGACCCGAGGATTCGCGAATGAGGATCGAAGAAGAGCCGTCACCTCCGATGACGAGCAGGCCCAACCTGGCGATTGCCGCAGGCCGGGTCATCGAGGGGGCCTCCGACGAGGAAGCGATCGCCGGCGACGTCGACCGCGAGTTCACGGTCGAGTCGAAGACGCAGCGGCAACTCGTGATGTCGCGATTCTTCCGTCACCGGTTGGCGATGATCAGCCTCACGGTGCTCATCCTGCTGGTGCTGCTCGCCTACGTCGGGCTGCCGCTGTGGAAGTACCCGCCCGATCAGAGTGGCATCCTCGAGAACGGTGGCAGTCCGACGCTCGACGTCGTTCCCTGGCTCGACGGCGACGGGATCGCCCTCGGTGAGCATCCGTTCGGGCAGGACAACATCGGCCGCGACTACTTCGCCGTCACGCTCAAGGGAGCCCAGCAGAGCCTGCTGATCGCCGCCGTCGCCGGCTTCCTGGCCACGTTCATCGGCACGATCATCGGCGGTCTCGCCGGCTTCTACCGCGGTTGGATCGACAACGTGCTGATGCGCTTCGTCGACGTGATGTTCACGATCCCGCTGCTCGTGGTCGCCGCCGTGCTCGGCCGCCGGCTCGATTCCGACAGCTTCCTGGTGGTCGCACTGATCATCGCGCTCGCGTCGTGGCTGACGACGTCTCGTGTCATCCGCGCGGAGTTCCTGTCGTTGCGCGAGAAGGAGTTCGTCGAGGCGGCACGGGCCATGGGCGCGAGCAACAGCCGCATCATGTGGAAACACATCCTGCCCAACGTGGTCGGGTCCGTGATCGTGCTCGGCACGTTGTTGATCTCGGCGGCGATCCTGGTCGAGACGGCGTTGTCGTTCCTCGGCATCGGAGGCGGCGAGATCTCGCTCGGCCGGCAGGTGTCGAACTACCAGACGGCGTTCAACACCCGCCCCTGGCTGTTCTGGTGGCCCGGCCTGTTCATCGTGACGATCGCGCTGTGCATCAACTTCATCGGTGACGGTCTCCGGGATGCGTTCGATCCGCGTCAGACGCGGGTGCGCCAGTGAGCGCCGAGACCAACGGCGGCCCACCGAGCGACGAACTCCTGCTCGATGTCGAGGACCTGAACGTCACGTTCCCGTCCGAGGACGGCCAGGTGATGGCCGTTCGTGGCGTGAGTTATCAGGTGCGCCGCAACGAGGTGTTCGGCATCGTCGGCGAGTCGGGTTCGGGGAAGTCGGTCTCGCAGATGGCGCTGATGGGGCTGCTGCCGAAGACGGCGCAGATCGAGGGGCGCGCCCGGTACCTCGGCAACGATCTGCTCGGGGTGCCCGATCGTGAGGTCCGGCACTTCCGCGGCAACGACATCTCGATGATCTTCCAGGACCCGATGACGTCGCTGAACCCGGTGTACACGGTCGGTCGGCAGCTCGGCGAGATCGTCCGGGCGCACCACCGGGTGAGCCCGAAGGAAGCCAAGATGCGGGCGATCGACGCGCTGCAGCTGGTCGGCATCCCGCAGCCGAAGCAGCGGGCCGACGCGTATCCGCACGAGTTCTCGGGTGGCATGCGCCAACGCGTGATGATCGCGATGGCGATGATGAACGACCCCGACATCATCATCGCCGACGAGCCGACCACGGCGCTCGACGTGACCGTGCAGGCCCAGGTGCTCGAGACGTTGATGTCGGTGAAGGACGAGCTCGGTGCGGCGATCATCCTGATCACGCACGACCTCGGTGTCATCGCCGGTGTCGCCGATCGGGTGGCCGTGATGTACGGCGGCCGGTTCGTCGAGCAGGGCACGGTCGACGAGATCTTCGAGATCCCGCGGATGCCGTACACGCTCGGATTGCTGGCCTCGATCCCGTCGCTCGACCAGGACGAAGACGAGTTGACGCCGATCCCCGGCACGCCGCCGAGCCTGGTGAACCAGCCCGACGGGTGCCCGTTCGAGCCGCGCTGCACCATGGCGATCGACGAGTGCCGCGTCGACCGAGCCGGATCTGACGGTCACCGACCGCCCGACGCATCTGGCTGCGTGTCACCGGTGGGAAGACCTCGTCGGCCTGTCCGACGAACTCCGGGCGTTCAAGCGCCCGGTCGGTAGTCAGGGGACGAACTGATGCCGCTGCTCGAGGTGAACGACCTCGTCAAGGAGTTCCCGATCATGAGCGGCGGGCTGATCCGCCGACAGATCGGCAAGGTGCACGCCGTGTCGGGTGTGTCGTTCGAGCTCGAGCCGGGTGAGACGCTCGGTCTGGTGGGCGAGTCGGGTTCCGGCAAGAGCACCACGGGCCGGGCGGTGCTGCAGCTGCACGAGCCCACGTCGGGTTCGGTGAGGTACGACGGGCACGAACTGATCGGTCTCGACCGCAAGCATCTCCGTGACCTGCGCAAGCAGATCCAGATGGTGTTCCAGGACCCGTACGCGTCGCTCAACCCCAAGATGCCGGTCAACGACATCGTGGCCGAGCCGTTCGTGATCCACGACAGCCTCAGTGGCTCCGATCGGCAGGAGAAGGTCGCCGGTCTGCTGAAGGACGTCGGGCTCCGGCCCGAGCACGGCAACCGCTACCCGCACGAGTTCTCGGGTGGTCAGCGTCAGCGGATCGGTATCGCCCGGTCGCTCGCGCTCGATCCGGGGTTCATCGTGCTCGACGAGCCGGTGTCGGCGCTCGACGTGAGCGTGCAGGCGCGGTGTGATCAACCTGCTGCAGCGGATCTCAGGAGGAACGCAACATCGCCTACCTGTTCATCGCCCACGACCTGTCGGTGGTGCGGCACGTGTCGGACCGCGTGGCGGTGATGTACCTCGGCAAGATCGTCGAGGTCGCCAAACGCCAGGACCTCTACAAGGCGCCGACGCATCCGTACACGGCGGCCTTGCTGTCGGCCGTGCCGGTGCCGTCGCCGAGCCGCGAGCGTGAGCGGAATCGGATCGTGCTCGAAGGTGACGTGCCGTCGCCGGTCGACCCGCCGAGCGGTTGCCGGTTCCGCACGCGCTGCTGGCGGGCCACCGACATCTGTGCCGAGCTGGAGCCGCCGTTGGTCGAGCGGTTCGAGGGGTCGTTCTCGGCGTGTCATCACCCGCTCGATCCCGGTGAGCCCGTCGAGGTGACGGCCGCCCGAGCGTCTGCCTGAGTCGGCCGTGCCGATCCTGGCGAGGGTTCCCGACGACGACGGACCCTCGATCACGCTGCATTCGACCTGGACGGGAATCGTGATGTCGTACCTCGGTGCTGCGCTGTTCGTGGCGTTCGCCGTTGCGCTGATCACGGTCAGCGAGGTCAATCTGGTCACCGTCGGCCTGCTGGTCACGTCGCTGGTCTTCGCCACGGTGGCCCTGTTCGACCTGCCGATCGCGGCCGAGTTCCGGCGCGACGGTGTGGTGCGTCGCACGGCCCTGCGTCATCAGTTCATCGACTGGGAGCGGGTGACCCGGCTGCGGCGCCTGCGGGTGGGCATGCTGCGAACGCGGCGCGACAGCCGTGGCGGTGGCCTGGTGGCGCACATCAACAGTCGCAAGTACGTGCTGGTCGACACGATGGAGAGTTCCGTCGAGTTCGACGAGTTGCATCGGGTGATGGGGGAGTGGGCCGATGCGCTCGGCCTCGGCGGTGATCTGCGGCCGCCCGACGGTCGCAGCCCGACGTGGCTGTATCGCAGGGATCGCTGGAAGCCGGAGTCGGCGAGGACCAGATAGGATCGTTCCCCGTGCGCGAAGTCATGCTCTACATCACCCTGGTGATCAATGTGGTCTCCATGTTCGCCCTGATCGCCGGCATTCTGCTGCACAGCGGTCGTGGCGGCGGCCTGTCCGACATGTTCGGTGGCGGCTCCGGTGCGGCGCTCGGCTCCACGGCTGCAGAGCGCAACCTGAACCGCATCACGTTCGTGTTTTCGCTCGTCTGGATCTTCACCGTGGTCGCGTTGAGTTTCCTGTTCGTGCAGGTCTGATCAGGCGGTAGCCTGGCGCCGCACGAAACACAGTCACGTCGGAGTGGCGGAATTGGCAGACGCGCTAGCTTGAGGGGCTAGTGTCCGCAAGGACGTGGGGGTTCAAGTCCCCCCTCCGACACCATCGTCCAGGGCGTCGAACGCGTGAGCTTCGGGCCGGTCCGGCCACTCCGGTCCTCACGCGATCGGGCGTCGTGGCTCAGCTGCGTGGGGCCCGACCCGGTTGGCCCAGGAACGCCGGGGCGCTCGATCCGGCCGTCGCGCCCGGGGCGTTCTCGGGCGTCGCGATGAAGACCCCGTCGTAGGCGTGGTCGGCGATGGCGGAGTCGGTGACGAACGACTCTCCGATCCGGACGCCGGTCTTCCCGAACAACTCCTGGTGGCACGGAAAGGCGTTGCCCCCGGTCACCGCGGGATCGAGCACCTCGAGGCCCCACGTGTCGGTGGCCACCAGCGCGACGCGGCAGTCGGCGAAGTAGCGGGCCTCGGCGAGGTAGATCCCGGGCTCCTGCGTCAGGTACCGGCCCGGATCGGACCGGACCAGATGCGTCCAACCCGTGTGCAGGATCGGCACGTCGCCCGGGCCGATCCCGCGCCGGACACGCTGTCGCTTGAGCGCGTGCAGGATGTCGTCGATCGTGATCCGGTAGTTGTCACGCAACACGGGCTGCCCGTTCGGAGCGATGAAGAAGTCGTCGGTGGCGCCGCCCGCCACCTTCATGCCGACGATGTCGATGATCACGCCGCGGGTGACGATCGGCCCCATCGTCTCGTTGCCCAGCTTCGTCAGCCCGGTCGGTGAGATGAAGTCCGGCACGTAGTTGTCGTTGTAGTACCGCGGTCCGACGCCCACGTGGCCGATGCCGTCGATCTGCGATCCGATCTGCAACGTGAAGTTCTCGCGGAAGCGCTCCTCGTGTCCGGTGACGAGGTTCGGCCCCAGCGGCGCGGTCGCCGACGACTGGATGCCCCCCGCCTCGACGAAGCCCGGAGGTGCCTCGTAGCCGAGCAGGTAGAGGAACATGTCGTGCAATCGGGGCGGCTCGCTCGGGAACGCAGGGAAGCCGTTGAACATCTCCTCGCCGAGTTGGTACGTGTTGACCGGGCGGCCCCGCTTCAGTCGCCTCAGTGCGGCAGCGGTTCGCTCGGGCGTGACCTCGTTGAACGTGCCCCGCTGATCATCGGGCCCGTACGGGCTGGGCCAGGCACCGCCTGCGATCACTGCCTCGACGTCGAACATGTCGTCGGTGAACTCTCCCGGCTTCGGGTGCTTCGGCGGATGGTGACGGTCGTGTTCGCCGTCATCTCCGTGGGCTGTCGCCGTTGACGACGGGAGCAGTGCTCCAGCCGTCGCTGCCGCAGCGCCCGCAGCTCCGAGCCGCAGCGCATCGCGCCGCGACATGTGCTCGTGTAGATGGTCGAGTCGCATCGTTCACACCCCCATGTGAATCGGCCCGCCGGTTCCCACCATATCGATCACCTCGCACCACTTCCAGTGGCGCCCGTGACAACCCGTCGACTCGGGGTCGTGCAGAGTCGATCGGCGGCAACTGCTCGTGCGTCGTGGTCGCCGTCAGGTCCAGGGGTAGTCGGCGCGGCCGCCGTAGGTCGTGTCGCCCTGCAGGAAGCGCTCGCGCATCTCGGGGTCGGTGGCGGCGTCGATGCAGGTCCAGGCCATGGCCGTGGCACCGTCGACGATCGCTGTGTCGGCCTCGCCGGTTCGACAGTGGGCTGCGAACTCTGGCTGGTGGTTGACGTGCGGTGCACAATCCAAGCCGATGCTCGGGTGGATCGCCGGCATGATGAGCGAGAGGTTCGCCATGTCGGTCGAACCGGCAGCGCCACGCTCCCGGGGCTTGAAGACCCGGCCGACCTGCTCGGCGTTGGCCCGGTACGCGTTGGCCAGCGCGTCGTCGTGGACGAACTCGCTGTACCGGCCGTGGGAGAACGAGTCGATCTCGAGCGTGGCGCCGGTGGCGAGTGCCCCTGCTTCGAAGCAGCGATGGACCCGCGGCTCGAGCTCCTTGAGCGCCTCGAGCGTGGGAGCACGCATCACGTACTTCGCCTCGGCCAGCGCCGGGACGACGTTGGGGGCCTCCCCGCCGCGGGTCACGATGCCGTGGATCTGGTCGCCCGGCTCGAGGTGCTGGCGAAGCAGGCCCATGGCCACCTGGGCGATCGTGATGGCATCGGCCGCGTTCACCCCGAGGTTCGGGGCGAGCGACGCGTGGGCGTTCTTGCCGTGGAGCCGGTAGCAGCACTTGCTGCTCGCCAGCGTGGGGAAGACGTCGCTCTCGAACGGGCTGGGATGCACCATCATCGCGAGGTGGACGCCGTCGAAGGCACCCTGCTCGGCCATGAGGATCTTGCCGCCGCCGCCTTCCTCGGCCGGTGTGCCGTAGACACGTACGGTGATCCCGAGGTCGTCCGCTACCTGCGCCAGGCCGATCCCGGCGCCGATGGCCGACGCGGCGATCATGTTGTGCCCGCAGGCGTGGCCGATGTCGGGAAGGGCGTCGTACTCCGCGCAGATGCCGACGACGAGATCGCCCGAGCCGTGCTCGGCGACGAACGAGGTGTCCAGGCCGCCGATCGCGCTGGTCACATCGAAGCCGGCCCGGTCGAGCGCATCGCTGCACACCTCGGCCGAGTGGACCTCCTCGAACGCGAGCTCGGGGTGGTCCCACAGCTCGTGCGACACCGCGACGAGTCCGTCGGCCGCAGCCGCCACTCCCTGCTGCGCGGTTTCCTTCTCCCGGGTGATCACCATGTGCCGAGTCTCCCACAGGCGGTGGAGGGGCCTCCCGCCCGGCGGCCCGGACCCGGGATCTATGCTCGCCGGATGGTCGACCGCGCAGGTGCAACGTCGGGTGACCAACCTCGACGGCGCACCCTGACGGTCGAGCACGACGGCGAGTCGCTCTACGTCGAGGTGCTGGGCGAGGGCGGCGTCCCGCTGGTGTTGAGCCATGGCCTCGGTGGCAACCACGCGGTCTGGATGCACCAGGCGGCCCACTTCGCTCGCGACCGCACCGTCGTGCTGTGGGACCATCGCGGCTTCGGCCGCTCGACCGATCACGCCGACCGAACGAGTCCGACCGTCGCCGCTGCGGACCTGTTGGCGATCCTCGATCACCTCGGCATCGAGCGCGCCGATCTGGTCGGCCAGTCGATGGGCGGCTGGACGAGTCTCGGCGCAGCGCTCGCGCGCCCTTCGGCGGTGCGGGCGCTCGTGCTCGCCGACTCGTTGGGCGGACTGACGTCCGACGCCGTGTCGGCGGCGATGGCTGCCCGGCCACCAGCCCCGGAGGTCCCCGAGCGCCTCGGCGCGCACCCCGCGATCGACCCGTCGCTGGCGGAGCGCGACCCGGCCCGGGCCCTGCTGTACCAGCAGCTCGGCGGGATGGGCACGATGGATCCCAGCGTGGTGATGCCGCGGATCCTCGGCACCACGCACGATCAGGCCGACGCCGACCGCCTCACGATGCCCGTTCTGTGCATCGCGGGCGACCGCGACCCGCTGTTTCCACCCGCTGCGGTCCACGCCGCGGCCGACATGCTCCCCGATGGCAGCGTCGTCGAGATCGCCGGGTCGGGCCACTCGCCGTACTTCGAGGATCCGGTCACATGGAACGACGTGGTCACGCGCTTCCTCGCATCACCCCGAGACCACACTCCCGGGCCGAACGCCTGAGGTTCGACCCGGGTGGAGCCGTCCGCTCCCGCGCGGTCGGTTGGTGGTGCGAGTTGGCTTCGATCGGCCGCCGGATGCCCCGGTCTCGTACAGTGATGCTTCGACGAGCCGACACGGGGGTCGGCTCCGCCGCAGGAGGGGACTGGCCATGAGTGCGACCGAGGACATGCACGCCAAGATGAAGTTGGCGACGAGCGAGGAGATCTGGGCGCCGGGTGGCCCGGTCGAGGACTGGACCACCGACTACGACATCCGCGACGACGACTACATCGAGAACCCGGTGCCGATCTGGGCCGAGATGCGTGAGAAGTGCCCGATCGCCCACACCGATCGACTGGGCGGGTCGTGGAACCCGACCAAGTTCGACGACATCCGCGCCCTGGCCAAGATGGTCCCCGAGCTCGAGCTCGCGCCAGGTGCTCGTGATGCCGCCGGCCCCGAACGCCCCGGAGATGTCGCGCTACGAGCAGATGATCGCCGCCGCGCCGATCACGGCCGACCCGCCGATCCAGACCTGGACGCGGCGCATGCTGCTCCCGGCGTTCGCTCCCCGACGCGGTCGACAAGTACAGCGAGTACACCGAGAGCTGTGCCACGAGCTGATCGACGGGTTCATCGAGTCGGGGCGAGTGCGATGGCGCCGTCCAGTACTGCGCAGCAGATCCCTCCCCGGGTGATCGCCCACCTGATCGGTATCGACCCGGGGATGGCCGACCAGTTCGTGGAGTGGGTGAACGTTCTGCTCGGCGACGGCCTCTTCGAACCCGAGTCGCGGCTGAAGGCACGCGACGAGCTATCGGCGTTCATCGGCGCCGAGGTCGCCAAGCGGCAGGAGGATCCCCAGGAGGACCTGATGACCGAGCTGCTGTTCATGGAGCTCGACGATCCCGACGCCGAGATCACTCCGGAGGTGGTCGTCGGCATCTGCAACCTGCTCGATCGTCGCCGGCATCGACACGACGTGGAGCTCGATCGGCTCGGCCCTCTGGCACCTCGGCACCAACCCCGACGATCCGCCACGTCTCGACGACGAGCCCGAGCTGCTGCCGATCGCGATCGAGGAGTTCCTGCGCTACTACGCGCCGGTCACCATGGCCCGGATCGCCGAGACCGACGTCGAGTACAACGGCGTCCACATCAAGCCGCGGCGACAAGGTCCTGATGAACTTCCCGGCGGCCTGCCACGACCCCGAGCAGTTCGAGAACCCCGACGAGTTCATCATCGACCGGGCGAAGAACCGCCACATCGCCTTCGGCTCGGGCATCCATCGCTGCGCCGGGTCGAACCTCGCCCGGCTCGAGATGACCACCGCGCTCGCGGGTGTGGATGGAGCGCATCCCCGACTTCCACGTCAGCGATCGCGAGCCGATGAAGTGGGCGGGCGGGCAGGTCCGCGGTCCGCGGATCATGCCGATGTCGTTCCCGCCGGGCGCCACCCGCTGACCCCGGCCGCCGCGAGCGCGACCGCGCCGCCTGGGTGGGGCCGAAGGCGGCGAGGTCCACGGGCACATCGTCACCGACGTCGAGCAGGACAGTTCGAGGGTCTCGGCGAGCGCGCCGTCTTGGAGGGACGTCGACGATCGCCAGGTCCGTCGTGCGAACGGAACTGGCCGACGACCGGGCGGCCTCGGGGTGGTACGAAGGCGTCAGCCTCGATCGCTGAGGTCGTACTCGGCGACGGCGTACGGATGGTCGGGGTCGAACTCGGTGAGCGGTTGCGCGTCGGACACCTGACCGATGGGGCGGACCTCGCTGCCGATCCTGCCCGACCGGGCGTCGCCGAGCGTCGACCTCGCACCCTCGGCGAGCTCCTCGAGCCGTGTCACCACGTCGGGACGATCACCGATGACGTTCGTCGTCTCGCCGACGTCGGCTTCGAGGTCGAACAACTCCCGCTGCTCCTCGCCCCGCTTCGAGAAGTGCAACTTCCACCTGCCGGACCTCACCGCTTCGAGATCGTTCATCCAGTAGTAGAAGAACGCCTCGTGTGGTGACGGAGCCTCGTCGAACCACAGCCCGCTCACGTCTCGGCCGTCGATGACACGGTCTGCCGGCACCGTCGCCCCGCAGATCGCGGCGAGGGTGGGGTAGAGGTCCATGGCGGTCGTGATCTCGTCACTCGTCCGGCCGGCGGAGATCCGACCGGGCCACCGCACGATGCACGGCACCCGCTGGCCGCCCTCCCAGGTGGTGCCCTTGGTGCCGCGCAGCGGATCGTTGCTCCCGCCGAGCGGTTCCGGCGATCCCCACGGCGGCGGATGTCGCCGAGCGCAGCCGTTGTCGCTCGTGAAGATCACGATCGTGTCGTCGTCGAGCCCCAGGGCGTCGAGCTCGTGCAGCAACACTCGAGGTCGCCCAGTCGATGCGAGCGACGGCGGCCCCGTAGGCGCCGTTCCGCGACGCCCGCTGCGAAGCGGTCCTGCACGTAGATCGGCAGGTGGACGTACATGTGGGCGAGGTAGAGGAAGAACGGGCGCGTCCCGCTTCTCCCGCATGAACCGCACCGACTCCTGCGACGTAGCGCTCGGTGAGCGACGGCCTGGTCGGGCTGCTCCTCCTGCACCGCGTCGTCGAGCATCAGCGGCAGCGGCGGGTAGTCGCCGTCCTGGCAGCTTGATGCCGAGGAACGACTCCATGCCCTCCCGCATCTCCGTCGGCATGCCGCTCTGCTGGCGGCCCATGTCGTTGCTGTAGGGCAGGCCGTAGGCAGTGGTCGAACCCGTGGTTGCGTCGGCAGGAAGTCCGGCTGGTCGCCGCAGTGCCACTTGCCGACCATCTGGGTCGCGTAGCCGGCGTCCTTGACAGCATCGCGCAGGCGATCGTGACGCTCGGACGGGTCAGCCCGACGCGCATGCCGGGGAACAGCACCGGCAGACCCCGTGGAACGAGCCGAAGCCGATCCGCGGCGGGTAGCAGCCGGTCATCAGGGCACCGCGGGACGGCGAGCACACCGGTGAGGCGATGTAGAAGTCGGTCGAAGCGCATGCCCTCGGCCGCGAGCCGGTCGAGCGCCGGCGTGTCGTGCACGCTCCGAGCCGTAGCAGCCGAGGTCGCCGTAGCCGAGGTCGTCGCAGTTGATCAGGACGATGTTCGGTTGTGATCGCATGTGATGATCCTCACATGTTCTCGGCGCGCTCCTTGATGCCGAGGAGCATCTCCCGACTCATCACGAAGCCGATCGGCTCGACCAGAAGTGTCGAGAAGAAGAGGCGGTCCCGGAACGAGGGGCCGTACGTCGTCTTGCCCCGGTCGAGGAGTCGGCAGTGTCCACCGTCGACGGGCACGACATGGAACGCCCAGATGCTGTCGTTCACCGAATCGGCGCCTTCTCCCGGCGCGCCACGCAGGACGAGCGCCCGGCCCGGGTCGACCAGCTCGACCTGCATCGGCGTCTCCGGGTGGAGCCGCACCTCGTCTCCGACGGCAACGTTCTGGTACTCGGGAAGGACCGTCGTCTGCGTTGACGATCCGGCAGCCGACGAGGTTCTCGAGTCGTTCGAAGCTGTAGAACCCGCCACGGCCCTGTCCGAGCTGGGCGATCCACGGCCACACGGCCTCGCTCGGCGCGTCGACGTCGACCGCGCGGGTGTAGCTCCAGACGGGGTCGGGGATCAGGTCTTCTCCCGGGAGCGAGGGATCGGGCTCACGCGGGCGCGCCCCCCACCGAAGTCGCCGACGACCTACGCCACGGAGACAGGAGGTGTGCGACGACCTGGAGCGCGGCCCACAGCGTGACCGGCAGCGAGCGCTGTCGGTCGCGGCCGTGCCGCATCGGAGGGGCGTCATCTCGTGGCGATGGCAACGTCAGCAGACTCCGTTCGCGTGTCAGCAGGCGAGTTCCACTCTCACCGACCATGGTCGTCGGCGGAAGGGACATATGGCCCTTGCGCGGGGTCCCTTGTGCCGCGTCAGACAACGTTCGCCCTGTCGCTGACCGGCGCGTCGGGGATGCCCGTGGTCGCCGACGGGCCGAACGTTACCTGTGTGGGGTTGTCCGTCAAGGCCTTCTTTGCGGAAGGCTCCGGGCCGATGGTGTTGGTCAAGGTGGAGCGCCCGGAGCGCAGCGAGGACGAACGATCTTGACCATCCCGAGGGCTGGTGCAGACTTTCTATGGGCCGGTCGGCGGCGGCGTGGGGGCTCCCTGCGTTACCTGGGTGCTCGACAAACGTGGTGTCGTCGGCGACAACAATCGGGATCGGGTGTCCCCCGCAAGCGGAGAGCGCGGTCGCGTCAGTGTTATAGGGCCGTCCAGCCCGGAAGCTGGCCGGCAACACGTGGGGCAGGAGCAGACCACGGGGTGGCAACCCGTGATGTTCGAGTGGGAGACCTTGACCGTCGTGACGAGCGATGGTCAGGCCGGCATCGCGTAGACGATGTCGGGATCGAGGTTGCGATCGTGCGCAGATTCTGGCTCATGGACCCAGACGATCATGATCGTCCGATGGCGCTCGTGGAGACCGATGGGAGTCTCCACATCGTCGACGTGATTCGATTCGGCCCCTCGAACATCGAGCTCGACGACCAACAGGTGGTCTGGGACCTCGTCATCGGCCGTGTCGCCCCCACGATGACTCCGGCGCTTGACGCCTCGGCGATCGACGAGGAGGGCGTCGCCCCTCACCCCGACCTTCGACGAGGCGAACACGGCGACCCGCACGCCACCGACCGAATCGGGCGAGGTGACCGGCGTCGACGGGGCCGAGCAGACGACGGTGACCACGGGGGAACGAACCGCACACGCAACCGCGGCGACCGATAGCGATCGTCTACTGAACGGTCCGTGCTTCGGACACCAGATTCAGAGTGAGGGAGCGCGGGCGTTGCACTGTGCCGAACAGAAGAAGCGGCTCACGTCTCAGCGGCATCCGACGCTGCGAACGCTGCCAGCCAACGACGTGAGGCTTCGGAAGCTCCGAGCGTCGCGACGAGACGTGCCCAAGCGTGAGCGCGATCGGACTCCTCAGCGCCCAGCAACCACTTCGCCAATAGCTGGTCGCTGAGATCTTCGACCTCGAAGCCCATGGGGCACAGTACGACGCCACGCGAGTTGGTGCATGCGGACGGGGCGTCCGGTTGGCGATCCGTGTGTGGACAGGCAGTGGCTTGGCCTGAAGTGCCCGCTCTCAGTCGATCGCGACGCGTTCGGATTCGCTCCGGTTCGGCGCCGGGAAGTCGATCGCCACCTCACTCTGGTCGTCGATACAGCGACCACCGTCTTGCCAGCCTCGAGCTGCGGGATGTCGGTGAGCACACCCATTCCTTGAACCCTGCGGCACTGAGGTCCGGAGGAAATGCCATTCGGTCCTAGGCGAGTGCCCCCGGCCGGACTCAGATGCAATTGACGCGATGAACGAGGTGACCGTCATGACTGGTGCACATGGGAAGGTGGCAGACCTGGTGCTCGAAGGGGGAGGCGTCAAGGGAATTGCGCTCGTCGGCGCTATCAGTGTGCTCAGCGAGAGCGACTACACCTTCAACCGCGTCGCCGGCACCTCGGCAGGCGCAATCGTCGGGGCGCTGGTCGCGGCGGGGATGTCACCGGAGCAGATGGAGGAGGTCATGCGATCGACCGACTACTCGCTGTTCCAGGACGAAACATGGATCGACAAGCTCGGCCCTCTGGGCAAGGGACTGTCGATCCTCTTCCAGCAGGGCATCTACGAAGGCGACTACCTGCGGCGATACCTCGCGGACCTGCTACCGGACGAGAAGGAGACGTTCGCTGGGCTGCGTGTGGCCGCGGACCCCGAGAACCCGATCCCAGACGATGAGCGATTCCGGCTCGTGGTCATGGCTTCTGACATCTCGCGACACGAACTGGTACGGCTGCCTTGGGACTGCCGGTCGTTCTACGGTGCCGACCCTGAGGAGATGTCGGTCATCGATGCGGTACGGGCGTCGATGGCGATCCCGATCTTCTACGAGCCCTACAGAATCGAGCACACCCACCAGACGGACGATCACACCGAGCAAGTCACCTCGACCCTCGTCGACGGCGGGATGCTGTCCAACTTCCCGGTGGACGTGTTCGACCGAAAGGGAGGACGTGAGCCGCGTTGGCCGACCTTCGGGATCAAGCTGTCCGGGAGCCCAGACGATCACCCAAGGCCGACCCAGATCGGCGGGCCGCTGTCCTACACGTTCGCCACGATGTCCACGTTGCTCGGATGGCATGACCGCGCCCACATCAACGACCCCGACATTGGGGCCCGGACGATCTTCGTCGACACCTTCGGGATCTCCCCAGTCGCATTCGGCCTCGATGACGAACAGCGCGACAAGCTGTTCGTGTCCGGACGCGATGCCGCCCGCAAGTTCCTCGACACTTGGGACTTCGAAATGTACAAGCAAGAGTTCCCGAGGTAGACAGCGCCCCGCGGAGTTGTTTCATGAGCCGGCAGCGTGATCCTGCCCATCCTCGGACAGGCCGCTACGAGGTGGGTGCACGATCGGGATCACTCAAGGACGGTTCGCGGCGCCCGTATGACGATCCGCTCGTGGGAGGGAATGCGAGGGTCGCGGTCGGCGCGACCGTGATTCCTGGAGTCCGTCTTGCCACCGTCGCCGGTCGGCACGCGTGGAATTGAGATCGGGCCGATGTCCCCTTGTCGACGAACGGGAACCGGATGACCGTTGGGGTGCGAGTCGGGAGAGAGGCCAGGAATGATCGCGTCTGCAAAGGATCAGTCGGATGACTGACGGGCGCAAGCGCCGGCGGTCTCGGCGTGACCTCGAAGGGCATTGGGACGAGATCTACGCAACGAGACCGAGCCACGAGCTTGGTTGGTACGAGCCTGCGCCGTCAACACTGGAGTTGGTCACTGCTCACTCGACGCCGGCGAACTCGGTGATCGACGTCGGTGCGGGCGACGGCAGACTCGTCGACGAACTGCTCGATCGCGGCTATCGCGACGTCACGGTGCTTGACGTCAGCGGCGAAGCGCTCGAACGCGCCCGTGCCCGCCTGGGGCCGCGCGCCGACAAGGTCGAGTGGATCCACGCCGACGTCACAAGGTGCGTGCCCGCGCGCACCTGGGATCTGTGGCATGACCGCGCCGTGTTCCACTTCCTTGTCGAAGACGACGAGCGCGAGGCGTACCGTGCGGCGGCAGAGCGAGCCGTCTCCGCTTCGGGCAAGCTCGTGATCGCGACCTTTCGCACGGCAGGCCCTGATCATTGCGCTGGCCTGCCAGTCCGTCGGTACACCGTCGATTCCCTTCCAGCCGCGTTCGCCCCGACCTTCGAGATGGTCAGCGTCGACCACATCCTGCCCGGCCAACCGCCCGAGGGCGATCAGCGCCCCTATGTAGCGGCCGTCCTGGCGCGAGCTCGACGCTGAGCGAATTGACCACACCGGGACCTCACCAGCCCCTGTGACGCTGACCGGACCGTTTCGCCACCGTGACGCACCCAGACCCGGGTTGACCGTCCGCTTCGGGATCGTCAAGAGGACGCGGCACGCCGCTCAAGGAGACCCGCGATGACGACCAATTCAGAGCCAGCCGCTGCGCTTGAAGACGCGGTACATGACCGCGACGAGGGCGCCCATGAACGAAAGTACGAGGGGGTAGCCGAGGTCCCAGCGGAGCTCGGGCATCGTGTCGAAGTTCATGCCGTAGATGCCGGCGATCATCGTCGGGACGACGGCCATCGCCACCCAGGCGCTGATCTTGCGCATGTCGTCGTTCTGGCGCACCGTGATCTGAGTGAGGCTTGCCGTCAGCGCGGCGTCGAGCAGGCCGGACAGCGAGTTGGCGCGGGTGACCGCTCGGTCGAGCTGATCGGCGGCTTCGTTGAGGTCGGCGACCACTTCGGGCGGCAACGTTCGACCGAGCACCCGGATCAGCCGGTTCAACGGGTCCTGCAACGCGTCGATCGCGACCAGCAGCCGGCGGACTTCGCGCTTGAGCCGATACAGCCGCTCGACCGGTTGGCGGTGGGTCTCGGTGAAGACGTCGCTCTCAACCTGGATGACGTCGTTCTCGAAACCGTCCAGCGCCGGCCCATAATCGTCGATCACTCGGCCGACGACTGCCGCGAGCACGGCCATCGGCCCGAGTCGGAGATGGTCGGCGTCGCGTTCGAGGGCCTTGCGAACCTGAGCCAACTGGCTGGCCTGACCGTGCCGAATCGATACGATCGAACGGGGCCCGACGAGCAACGTCATCTCGCCGAGGACGACCGTCTCGTTCTTGTCGTCGTAACGAGCCGTCCGCAGGACCAGCTGCACCGTCGGCCCGTCGAGACTCAGGACTGGCCGTGCATGAGGGGCCAGGACCTCCGCCGGTGACACCTCGTCGAGCTGGAGGGCGTTGCAGGCCGCACCCAGCTCGTCTTCGTCCGGCACACGAAGACCCAGCCACAGGAAGCCGGTCTCCTCGGTCGTTGGAAGGGTCGACCCGTCGGCCGACTCCGGCGACGGGCATGGCGACCACCGGCGCAGCGCGGCCGGGTCGGGGTCGACGTCGACACGTTCGCCGTTGACGTAAGCCGCGCAGTCGATGATCACCTCACCAGTTTCGCCCAATCCGCGTCATCCCACGCGCCGAACTCAGATCGCAGGCCACCGGCGCAGCTTGATCGACGCCGCAACTGCCGTCCACAGCACGCAACACGCGACGACGGCCGAGGCCCACGGTCCGACGTCAGCACGTTCGCCGCGATGCCGTTTCAGTTGACGATCCGATGTGAGACGGCCCTCCGTCACGGCCCCGTCACCGTCTTGGCGGCCAGCACCGTCCGAGAGCGGTTGCGGAACGGACGCGTCAGGAGCTACTCCACGGCCTCTCGGACGCTTGGCGCCTGAGGGTTCACGATGGTCTCGCGTTCTCTGCCTAGAGGAGGTGACTGCCGGGGGCGTTCTGGTCGGTCCAGGCGGCGACGCCCGGCTCGGTGGCGCCCGGTGGCGCCGGGACGTCGAGCGGTGGCCAGTTCGGACCGATTCGCCAGCCGGCTACGACCCCGGCCGAGAACCTGGTGAGTCGCCGCACGTGAAACGGCCGTCTTCGTCGTGCGATCGACGCGAAGGCGAACACGCCGATCCTGGAGAGCTCGTGCAGCGCCACGGCAGCGGCTCGAACATCGCCGGTGCGCAGGTGCTTGCCGTATCCGGCACCGATCGCGAAGTAGCTGTCGCGGATGTAGTCGGCAGCGACGCCGTCGACGAACGAACGGCCCCCGTGATGGACGACATCGACCTCGCTGTCGCAAAGCACGACGTGTCCGTGCTGCAGCATCCGGTAGGTGAGTTCGCAGTCCTCGCCGGTTCTCAATCGCCCGCCGGGCCCGAGATCTTCGTCGAACAGCCCCGTGGACGACAGGGCCGACCGGCGGACGACCATGTTCGCGCCCATCCCGATCACCCCGCGCGATCTCATCACCGGCCCGTGGTACGACACGGAACGCTCGAAGGTCACGGCTGGAACGAACTCGTCGTTCGGGTCGTGTTCGTGGGCGATCACGTTGCCGAACAGCAACCCGATCGAGTCATCCGACGCGAGCGTCGCGAGTGAGCGTTCGAGCCACTCGGGAGCGGGAGCGCAGTCGTCGTCGGTGAACGCGAGGAACGGCGCCCTCGACGCCCTGATCGCGTCGTTGAGAGCCTGGCTCTTCCCGCGTCGATCGTCGATGATGTGGGCGATCGTCGGGTCGTCGAGCCGGTCGACGGAGTCGCTGTTCTGCCCTGTGTCCGCAGACTGATCGAACACCAGCACCCGGAAGTCACGGTGCGTCTGAGCCGCCAGGGCATCGAGCACACGAGGCAGGTCGTCGGGACGATCGCGGGTCGGCACGATCACGTCGACCGGCCCGCCCGACGCCGACCTGGCCCTCGCTCGTCGTGCTCATGGCTGCGGAGCGTTCCGCCGAGCCATCCTGCCGACCGCTCGGCGAGCCGATCGCCGGACTCGCTGGGAGCGCGTCGCCCGATGAGCCGCCACCCTGTGCACCGCGTGCTCGTACGCATCACCGATTCGCGGGTTCGGCATGAACGCAGCCGCGTGGTCGAACCAGGTGCCCGCTGTGAAGTCGCGCATGTACGGGATGCGCAGATGGTCCGCATGCTGGTAGTGCAGGAACAGCGCGAGACGGTCGACCGACTCCTCGGTGTCGCCGCAGTGCCAACCCTTGGCATCGAACACGGAGAAGCGCCCGTCTCCGAAGCCGTCGAAGCGGACGATCTCGTCGCAGTCCGGGTCCAGCATCGTCGCCGTCGCGAGCACGAGCTCGTCGTCGGAGGCGTCACCGCACTCGGCCGGCTTCACCGGGAGCCGATGCGATCCCGGGATGTAGCGCGTGGCGTTGCCGGAGCGACATCCGGCGATGCCCACCACCACCGTGATCGTCGGCCAGAAGTCACTCTCGATGTCGGTGTGCCACTCGAACGCATCGTTCGGCGTGCCGATCTGGATGTTCGCGCCCCAGGCCACCCATCGCTCGCTGCCGAGAACGTCCTCGACCACGCCCACGAGCGCCGGATCGCACGCGAGTCGCTCGATGGCCGGCGTGAACTCGTAGGGCACGCGATGCAGGCCCTGGCGATTCAGGTCGGCAACGGCCTCCGCGAACCAGCGACGCATCGTCGCGCACGCCGGGCGAGCACGTCCGGATCGGCGAGTGCGATCGACTGCCGCAGCATCCCCGATGTCGCGTACTCGGACCGGCGACCCGTCGGTGCGGAGCCAACCGGCTCGCTACCGGCCGCCTGATCGGTCTCGGCACCGTCACCGTTCCGGAACGCCCGGTGATTGACCGTGACCCGCGCCTGGAGTCGTTCCGACCCTCCCGCCTCGATCACACCGGCGAGCCGCGACGCCGACATCCCGATGTTGTAGAGGCGATCTCGTTGACCCGAGGCGGCGATGCGGTTCGAGCGCAACAGCAGCGCGGTCGTCCGGCCGATCGCGCCGTAGATCCGCGGCGACCGGATGTTGTGGTCGTGCAGGTCGACGATGAACGCCGATGCCGGGATGATCCGTCGGGTCGCCTCCGTGTGGGCCTCACACAGCCGGACGATGTTGCGGCCCCGCTCGCGCTCGTGACGAATCTGCTGCGTGAGCGGTCGTGGCCGAACGTGGTGGCCGCCTGCTGCAGAGTCGAAGGCGATCGGGATGCCCGACTTCAGGAGGCGGAACCCGAGCTCGACGTCCTCCTCGCCCCACCCCACGAACTGCGTGCAGAAGCCGCCGACGTCGATCAGCGTCTGCCGGGGGATGCTGACGTTGCCCGTCCAGAAGTCGAACGGATCGGTGATCGAGCCCGCACCTGCAAGCCGCTCGACGCGATCACGAAGGAATCCGAACGGCGGGCCGTCAGCGTCGAGCTCCCACTGCGGACCTACCAGCACCGACGGTTCGGACGATGCCGCGTGGAATTCGCGATGCGCCATCCACGCCTCGCGGCTCACGGTCATGTCGTCGTCGACGAGCCAGCACACGTCGCCGCGCGCCATCGCCACGCCGGCGTTTCGAGCCGCCGATCGGCCCGAGTTCGGCTGCCGCTGCCAGCGCAGTTCGACACCGAGACGCAGTTGATCGAGAGCTTCCGACGACCCGTCGGTCGATCCATCGAGCACGATCACCACCTCGGTGTCGGACCCGTCCGGAAGCGCCTCATCGATGCTCGCGAGCAATCGGAGCAGCGAGCCACGTCGCTGGTAGAGGGAATGACGATCGACATCGTCACCGGGTCGCGCACCCGATCCGCCGAGATGTCCATACGCGACGCCGACCTTACCAGTGCCCTCTTCGACCGGGCCACGGGAGCTCAGCCCTCGACGAGCACTCGCACGTCGTCGGTCGTATGGGCGGTGAGCTCCAGACGACGCTCCGGGGCCAACCGGCTCGTGGCCTCAGACGCGCCATTGCGAACCCGAAGCGGCTCGGAGCGAGCGTGTCCGTCAAAGGTCGCAACGGCTACACAGGACCGTGAGGCATCGACAGCAAGTCAACGGCAACGAGCCTGTGGCTTGGCGCCACCTACTGCTGGTGCATCTCACCGAATCCCGCGGCCCAGTGTCCCAGGACGCCGGCTCGGAGTGCCCCGGACGCGGAGCCGGCGACGCGCTGGTGGGATGTCCTGACCGTTGCGCACACGAATCCCGGGGCAGAACTTGCGGCGACGCACCAGCCATCATGGTGACGCCAGAAGCACCTGCCGAACCTCGGCCGTGGTCGCAACGAAGTTCGGACGTTCGGCACTGCCGTTGCGCGGTATGAAACATGGACGTCTCGGCCGCAAGCACCCATGTCGAACGCTCGATACGACCCGGACCACCCCCCGGGTACGGCGTCTCTCGCGTGCACCGATCTGCCTCATAGCGCGAGTTCGGTGACCTCAGAGCCTTGACGCGGCCGCATCATCTACGCCACCACCATCGCTCCCGCGATTCGCTTCGTTGGCTCTACGGCATTCCATTCTGGACCGGATTCTGACTGCAGCGACGAAGGCTCGTCGGTTGCGTCGCTCGCGCTGCGAGACTGGAGTCATGGAACGCATCACCTTGCTCTGCACCGACGGTTCGGAGTTGGCAATCGAGGCGCTGCGAGCGTCGCTCCCGCTCCTCGCACCGGCTGACCGAACCGTCGTCGTCACGGTCGAATCGCCGGTTGCGGCCGACACCACGACTGGCACCGGCTTCCACGCCACGACCAGGGCAGACCTCGACGCCGAGGTCGAGACGAGCGGTGACGCACTCGCCCGCGACCACCTGATCGCCACGGTCGACGCTCTCGGACTCGCCGACGTCGAGCTGATGGCCGTGGTCGGAGAACCCGGCGCCGCCATCTGCGACCTCGCCGAGCAATTGCCGGCGAGCGTCGTCGTCATCGGCACAAGCGGTCGGAGCGGGCTCCGACGCGCGGTGATGGGCTCCACGTCCGATCACGTGATCCGCCACGCCCCCTCCCCAGTGCTCGTCCAGGGCGTCGGCGACGGCTAGGCACGAGACGCCTGCGAGGCCCGCCGGCGTTACGCCGCACACCTCTCGCCCAGGCGAGCCTGCTCTTCTTGGATCATCAACCTGTCACCTATCGCCAGTCGGTTCGGCACCGTCACGCACACCGCACGGGCGCTGGCAAGAGCAACCGCCCAAAGATGCTCGAAACACTCTCTACGGTCTTCGAAGCGGACCGCCACACCAGGAGCGAGTGGGAGGCGATCTGTTCGGTCGCCGACAAGCTGGACCCCGACACCGGAGACGGCGGCATGGTTGGCCGATATCGCGAGACGTCAGGCTCGGCTGCCTGCCCTGGCCTGCCCAGAGGCCGGTCCTGTCAGCGTGCGGCGTTGAGGTGATCAGCATCAACGTCCAAACGCCGAGCCGCATCATCTCTGAACAGGCAGCCAAGAACGTTGTTCTTGACCACTGTGGGTGCTTCAACTGAGGTGTTTGTGCGTGTAGCGTGGCATTCATGGCCAAACGAGGCCCCAAGTCGATGTCTGATGAGCACAAGGCTGCACTGGAGTTGGGACGTGGCGAGGGGCGCGCCGTTTGCCCGCCTATCTCGAAGCGCTGCGTGCGAACAAGCCGAAACGAGGTCGCAAGCGCACGTCGGAGTCCATGGAGAAGCGACTCGCGGCGATCGACGAGTTGCTGACCGACGCTTCTCCCGTCGACGAACTCCTGCTCGTTCAAGAACGACGTGACCTTGAAGCCGGAACGCGACGCTCTCGACAGCGACACCGACATGGCAGCGCTCGAAGACGAATTCATCGCCGTCGCGGCCGCCTACGGATCGCGAAGGGATCGTCTACGCCTCGTGGCGCAAGGTTGGAGTGCCCGCTGCAGTCTTGAAACGGGCGGGCGTGAACCGAAGCCAGTAGCAGCCACAAGCCGAGCGTTCAACGTCCATCGGACGATTCCCGCGTCGGCGGCCCATATCACGAGGCTCGGAGTCGTCTCACTCAAGGATCGACACCTGAATCAGAATCGACGGTGCTCTGCCGGTTGTCACCTCGCCCTTGATGGATCTTCATGGTTCCGCCGGTCGTCGATCGGATTCGCTG